>JBNKEE010000032.1:0-124378 GCA_050288625.1 Sedimenticolaceae bacterium
AATATATCACACTTTAGCCTATTCAACCCAAAACATTTACTAAATCTGTAAGATATTTATGGAGTACTACTAAAGAATTCCGCTGTCTTGTCGATAAAACACATAATTCAACAGGGATA
Organism: Sedimenticolaceae bacterium; assembly: GCA_050288625.1. Taxonomy (GTDB): domain Bacteria; phylum Pseudomonadota; class Gammaproteobacteria; order Chromatiales; family Chromatiaceae; genus JAAGZL01. Next base: position 120 of record JBNKEE010000032.1, read on the forward strand.
TGAGGGCTGACGGAGTTTAGCCCGATATCTCTGTGAGCATTTTTTTATTGGGGATTTTGATGTATCTGATAGGTCTAATTATCTCTATAAGTCAGGGAACAGTTTGTTTCATACGTTAGAGAATTCTATGTCTAAAACAACTACAAATAATGCAAAGCATGAGATTCTTGAGATCAAGCACCTTCCTCCGCTCTCAATAACAGCCACACGCTTGCTGTCAGCAGTGGGAGATCCGGATGTGGAAGTAGACGATTTGGCGGATATTATCAATCATGATCCGGGATTGATGGGTCGTATCGTAGGCTTGGCAAATGCGGCCTATTTTGGGCAGAGAAATCCAATAACCACCGTGCAAGAGGCAATAATTCGTGTTCTCGGTATAAATATGGTGAAGAGCCTTGCATTAAGTATCTCTGTGAGCGGGGCGTTTCACGCGAATAACTGTCCTGGTTTTGATACCAAGGAGTACTGGTTTGATGCCATAGGTTGCGCCACCCTGGCTCGAATGTTGGCACTTCGAGTGCCTATTAACGATCGCCCAGATCCAGACCGTATATACTTGAGCGGTCTTTTACATAATCTCGGTTACCTGATTCTTGCACATGTATTTCCTTCCAAGCTTTCAACCGTAATTGCCATAGTAGATGAAGACCCTGAAGCTGATCTTGAATCTCTACAGAGGGAGTATCTTGGAGTTGACTGGATTTCGGCTGGGGAATGGTTGGTAGATCGTTGGCATCTACCTGATTTTATAGGGGATACCATGAAAGTTGTGGCTGATCCTAATTTTGTGTCAGATGAGGCTTATGATATGAATTTGGTGCGCAGTTCTATTAAGTGGTTAAAAGACCTGCCAAATGCCGCTTCAGATTCTCTCAGGCTTAGAGAGGATGAGGTACTTCTGCAGATACCTGGACTTAGCCCGGATGCACTTGATCTTATCGAAGAAAAATTCATGGACCAATGTGAAGAGCTTCACGCCTTGGCCGCCTGCCTTTAAACAACCATCTAAAAAAATATATGGTGTTACCTTTTACAGGCTTGACTAGACTGTAGGAATACCAGATAAATGAGCGTTGATGCTCGTTCTGCTCTATATTGTATATTTAATGCGCACTCTGGGATATTGAAAGGAAATGGTGGATAACGCGGGTGGATTCAAATTAGTGGTGGCTATTTCATCGCGAGCCCTGTTTGATCTGAATGCATCTCATAGGGTGTTTGAATCCGATGGTATAGATGCCTACTGTAAGTATCAGATAGAGCATGAAGATGAGGTGCTACAGCCGGGAGTTGCTTTCCCTTTGGTAAAAAAACTCCTGGCGATGAATGAATTATTCTCTGGGGGCACTGCAGTAGAGGTTATTCTATTATCCAGGAATAGCGCAGATACAGGTTTGCGCATCTTCAATTCTATTGACTACCATGGACTAGCTATATCCAGGGCCGCCTTTAGCGGGGGTGCAAACCCATATGAATATATATCGGCGCTGGGAGCCCATCTGTTTCTGTCTTCAGATCATAACGACGTGCGTAAAGCCTTGGAATCCGGTATTGCGGCTGCAACCATATTGCCTTCAAACACGAGCGGGAATGAGAAGGTATCTGGGCAGCTTAGGATAGCTTTTGATGGTGATGCCGTAATCTTCTCGGATGAGGCAGAGCAAATATATAAGACTCAGGGATTAGAGGCTTTTACAGCAAGCGAAAAGGCGGCGGCACGTAAGCCGTTATCAGGAGGGCCGTTCAAGGTGTTTTTGTCGGCTGTGCATGAGATCCAGAAGGCTGTGCCACCTGAGTTGTCGCCAATAAGAACGGCGCTGGTTACTGCGCGGGCGGCACCTGCCCACGAGCGTGTGATCAGGACGCTCAGAGCTTGGGATATCCGTATTGATGAGGCCTTCTTTCTTGGAGGAATGAATAAGAGTGAGTTCCTGCGCTCTTTTAATGCAGATATCTTTTTCGATGATCAGGCCGGACACTGTGAGTCAGCTAGGCAGCATGTTCCAACGGGCCATGTACCCCACGGCGTTGCAAACAGTTAAGCGGCTCCTGAGTCGTATGTGATAGTTTCTGTTGGTTTCTGCATGAAATATCCTTGAATATAGTTAATACCCACAGTCCATAAGACCGCCAGGCTGTTGGCGTCCTCCACACCCATAGCGATAGTTTTAATATTGAAATTCTGTACGGACTGATTGATTTCTCCCAATTTGTCCTGCTTCTCCTGGCTTTGGCAGAGTCCGTCTGTAAGAGTCTGATCCAGTTTCACATAGTCGATAGGCATATGTTTTAGCATAAGTTCATGCTTGGGCGTGAGGCCAAATCTGTCAACCGCAATCTGGCAACGTATCTTCTTAAGACCTTCAATGAGTTTTTTGGCGTCTTGGGTGTGCGCTCTGATGTCCGCTTCGCGAAACTGGAAGATAATCCATGCCCCTTTGGCGTTTAGTTCTCGTAGGCAATCACATATCCATAGCAGTAGGGACTCATCCTGTAAGCCAGATTCAGAAATATTGATAAAGAATTTGGTTTTGTGTCCCTGGCCTCTCTGTTTAGACAGTTCGGTTATGGCGTATTTTATAACCCATCTGTCTATATCACACATTAGATTGAGTTTTTTGGCTCGGGGAATGAACTCGGCAGGCATTACATCCGGTCCGTCATCGGAGAGTATGCGTGTCAAAACGGCATAATGCTCTCTTGTATCGCCCTGAAGGCTCACTATTGGTTGATATACGACCTTGAATTTGTTGTTTTCCAGCGCATTCTTGATTAGATAGTCGATCTTGCTGTGTTCGTTCTCAGCCCCTGTCTTCTCATCCGCAACGGCATCCACGATTTCAGATTCATCTTTTTCCTCTCCATAATGTTGCTGCATCTCATCTTCATTATATGAGAGGAATATATTGCCTCCTTCTTCGCGGGCAGCCTCACAGGCATTATAGGCTTGATTTATCAGCTCTTGGCTGGATTTGTCTTCAGATGTTAGGTAGCTGATGCCAATGCTGCATGTTAGATCAACATCTTCATCTTCTAGCTCAAACTCACGCTTTTCGATTGTAGAGCGGATTGTTTCAGCAAACGGCTCAGCTTCAAGTAGTTTTGATTTTGAGCTTAAAATGACAAAAGTATGATCGCCAAATCTTGAGAGAAGGTCGCCGTCATCGATAATATCGTTAAGTGTATAAGCGACTTTTTTAAGTAACTTGTCGCTATTGATTACTCCAACCTCAGATCTTAATTTCTGAAAACCGTCGATCTGTATGTAATGTAGGGAGTGGTTATGTCGATTGTTGCCTTTGCTAGCTGTCACCGAGTCTAACTCTTCCATAAGATAACGTCGATTATATAAACCGGTTTGGGTATCCTGATTTGCCAGTAGTTGAATCTTCTCTTCAAGTTCATTATCTAGCGACTGGTCACGTATGATTATCTGAGTACATGGCTCGCCATCCACGCTGGCGGGTGAGAACTCAAGCTGGGCTTTGAAAACCTTTTCATCGCTGCTTTGGCAGTTGGTGTCAAGTGAGGTAGTACCTGCTTCTTGGTCTAAAGAGCGCAAGAACTCCTTGAATTTTTGATGCTCCTTAGGTGCGATCATATCCAGAATGGGGAGTCCCTCAATATCATCCATCTCAACATAACCGAACATGTCTAAGTACGCTTTGTTGGCGTGTATGTACATTCCCTCATGCACATATGCTATGGCATCTCTGGAGCTCTCCACGAGTATGTTGCATCGTTGTTCTGATTCGTCCAGCCGTCTTTTGACCTGGGCTAACTCTCTTCTCGTTTGCAGATCAGAAATTTCTCTGGAAACTACGATCTGCAAGTGATCCATATCTCCTTTGGAAACCACATCACGCGCGCCTGCACGCATTGCTTCCAACAGTGGCTCAGGATCCTGTTCGTCAGGATAGATAATAATGAGAGGTGCGTTTGGTAGCCGACTATTACATATTGATATTGCGTGTGCTGGAGAAATATTGGCGGCGCCACTGGTATACAGGATCATGTCAATTTTCTCATGATCCAAAGCTTCAATAAGCTTATCTTCTCTTTCTACTCGCTTGGAATGTACCGCAATTCCGGTATTGCGCAGGGTGTTCGCGTACTCTTCAGCATCGTTTGGAGATTCATCCACTATAAGAAGGTTTACGGTCTTTTCTAGGTGCAGCTTGTTGTCCATTTATTCCATACTCAATATGATGTTTCGTATATCGTTTATTCTAAATTAATATATTGCAAAGTGTTGTGAACCAGGCACATCTTTGTCCAGAAATATATCAGTGTGGTCAGTATGTTAAGCTAGATTTATTGCAAGTTATGACGGATTGCCCTCATCCATATATAGGAACTCATATTGGCTGAATGTGCCCGTTGATTCAAGTAGTCGGATCAATTTTGCATGCCTTTTTGCGCCATCAACTTCAATCCAAATCTCCTCACCTACATGGATATTCATTATTGGTAGAATCAGACTGGCAGGACGATTTGACCCCCGGTTCTTTGGCAACAATATACATTTTTGGGTGGTGCCTGTTTGATGGCCTCTAGCCGCAGCGTGTATTGTAACCGCTTCTGTAGTTGGAGATATAATTTCATAACCAAGCTGCAGTCCAACTTCAGGTATATGTTTAAGCCAGCGAACGATACCGACGCTGAATTGAGAGTGATCACTTGCCGATTGGATGCCTACCAGCTCGCCAACCTTTATATTGGGGGCGTCATCGCCCCTCCAATTTATGCAGTATCCTCCAGCACTCTCGTTTAGGGTTTTGCAGGAGAAAGTGTCTTTTTTATTACTTGATGCCTGTTTGGTCCAGGCGGGTGCGCCATCATCTTCAATATGGAACCTGGATGCCTGTGGAGGGGGCATGGTTACTTCATCCACCGGATGATCCAAAGGTACGATCTGAATACTGTCATCATCGGCGGAAAAATAACTATCAAGGAATGATGATTCTCTAAGCTCTCCCTGTTCTTTTAGCGCAGTATCTGTTGGGTCTGGTTCATCGTCTTGGTGTTTGTCTTTATTGGTAGTTATTAGTGAATGGATGTTTGATAACCCAACAGCAGTATCCAGTTCAAAATTAAGATTAGTTCTTATAAACCCTCGCTGTGGCTCATATGTAAGAGATTTGATCACCTTGCGGATTAGGGGGGCTGTCGTCTGTAACTCCTTCGTGAAAATGGAACCTTTCCCATGACTCGAATATATGGCCTTTAATTCCTCTCGTAAATGTTGTACTAACTTGACTGTATCTATCAGGTAGCAAAATTTGTTCGTATTATCCTCACGCATTGAGATGTGGTAAGGGGCATTATCGTTATCCATATCTATAAAAAATTGTCCCTCACTCTCAGTATCAGATCGAGGGGTTAGCAAGCGGATATGTTTGGACCAATCAGGTATATTTTCAAAAAGATTTTCTATCTCCTTTTGACGTAGCCCGTATGGCGATGAAAGTGATAGTAAAAGGACATTTTGATATAACTCTCGAATGGTAGAGGCCGCCCCGGGATCATCACGCCCCTGTTTAATATGAATATCTGCGACACGGTTTTGCTCTGCAAATAGATACAGTTGATGAATCTCTCTCCATATATTGCCGGGATATGGGTTATACACAATCACCGAGTAGTAGAGCACCCTGGATAGGTAATGTATGGCCTGGTGCAGAGCGACTATCATGAGTTTTTGTTCGTATTTTTCTTCTTGGCCCGAAGCCATTCTTTCGATGATTATTTTGTAAGAGTTTGCAAGCTCCATGTGCAGTTCGCGGCACAAAACTACTACTTTCTGATTTTTGGCGGCAAGCGGTATGGGGGCATCCAGATAATATTTCTTTAGATTAGATACGACATGCTTGACAACTGGGCGAAACATGTTGGCTATCTTTGTGCGGTTAAGATTAGAGATCTCAATGCGATTTAAATCAACCAGAGTTTTGAATGTTTGTTTTGACGTCTCTCCAGTATTTGCCAGGGGGAGATTGGATATCCAGGATTCGACTTCAGCAACGTCAAGAAAGAATGAGCCTGCTGGAGCAGGTGCCCTCTCAGGTAATATAAGTTTGAGGGGGGAGGTCTTACTCATGATCCCTTATTATCCTCATACTGTTGTCAGGCCTCAATTTGTTGCATTGGTAGATTTATACATATCTATGCCCCTAATTACCATAATTATCCTAATAATTGGATACTTGGGCGCTAAACGGGGCCTAATTCATGATAATAGTAGCTTTGATTCTGCCCCGGCTTTTTCATATACAAGTTTAGGAACAAGATATCCTGGGAGTGAACTCTGTAATTTTTTGTGAATGGCTATGGCCCTTTTGGCCGTAACCTCAAAATGTATGGCTCCAGTTACTTTGTCCAACATGTGCAGATAATATGGGAGTACCCCGAAGGAAAAGAGTTTTTCGCTTAACAACTGAAGCTCTTTAAAATCATCGTTAATTCCATGCAATAAAACTGATTGATTAAGAACGGTTATCCCAGATTTAATAAGGGCGTTTATGGACTGGAGTACATTTTGGTCCAGTTCGTTGACGTGATTGCAGTGGATGACAAATACAACTTTATTTCTGCTTGTGGTCAGTGACTGTATCGTTTCCCGGTCTATCCTTTCAGGTAGTGTTACCGGCATACGGCTGTGTATGCGTATGCGCTGAATGTGCTCAATGCTTCCCAGTCTTTCCATCGTGTTCTGCAGGGCTGAGTTACTTAGCATAAGTGGGTCGCCGCCGCTTAGTATAACCTCGGTTATATCACTATTGTCCCTTAGATATCTGATTGCCGGGTCTATGTTAATACCAGATGCTACAGAATCGGAGTAGGGGAAGTGGCGGCGAAAACAGTATCGGCAGTGTATGGAGCAGGCCCCGGTCGCTATGAGCAGGGCACGTCCTTTATATTTTCGCAGAATACCAGGGGTTATGGTGGCGGCAGCATCACCGACCGGATCTGAGCAATAACCGGATTTTAGATTTGCTTCTTTTATGTTTGGCATGACCTGAAGCAACAGGGGATCACCAGGATTGCCCTTTTCCATCCTGTCAGCGAATCCACGTGGTACCAGCATAGGGAAATCGGCATTTTGTATGAATCCCTGGTGTAGATCAGATGGCTCTATTTTTAGATATTGCATTAATTCTTCAGGTTTTCTGAATGCATCTATGAGTGACTGATGCCAAGAAGGCACGGTTCGGGTTATCATATGCAGATTCGACTTATTGCTTTTTGAGGATGACATGGCGAGTTACAGTACCAATGAGTTCAAGGGTGGTCTCAAGATTATGCTAGATGGCGACCCCTGCTCAATTATTGAAAACGAATTTGTAAAGCCTGGCAAGGGCCAGGCATTCAACCGGGTAAAGATACGCAATCTGAAGACCGGGCGTGTAATCGAGCGCACCTTCAAATCTGGAGAGACCGTGGAATCTGCCGATGTCTTGGAGGTGGAGTTGCAATATCTCTACAATGATGGTGAATTCTGGCATTTTATGCACCCAGAGACCTTTGAGCAATCTACTGCAGATGCAAGCGCTATCGGTGATAACGCCAAATGGCTCAAGGAACAGGATCTATGTACCGTCACCCTGTGGAATGGTACCCCGATTATCGTGGATCCCCCGAACTTTGTGGTACTAACCATTACCGATACCGATCCAGGGCTTAAAGGCGACACCTCCGGCAGTGGCGGTAAACCAGCCACCCTAGAGACCGGTGCCGTGGTGCGCATCCCGCTGTTTGTGCAAATCGGAGAGGCCATCAAGGTGGATACCCGCTCCGGTGAATACGTCTCCCGCTCCAAAGAGTGATTGCTTGCCGGCGTGACTGATCAACCCTCTTGGGCTCCGGTAGCAAGCAAAGGAATGTTAGAGGCGCGGGCAGAATTACTTGCCGCTATTCGCGCATTCTTTCAGCAACGGGGCGTTATGGAGGTGGAGACCCCGATCTGTTCCGCCTATGCGACTACAGATTCAGCCCTGGAAAGCCTTACTACCAGCTTCAACGGTCCGGGCGCGTCTCGGGGCAAAGAATTGTATCTACAAACATCCCCTGAATTTGCCATGAAACGGATGTTGGCGGCGGGAAGCGGCCCTATCTATCAGATCTGCAAGGTATTACGGGATGGAGAGTTGGGTCGGTTGCATAATCCAGAGTTCACCATGCTGGAGTGGTACCGACCTGGGTTTGATCATCATCGTCTCATGGATGAGGTGGCTGAGATGATTAATGGCTTTTTTCCAGATCCGCTGCCGGTGGTGAGGGTAAGCTATAGAGATATGTTTCAGAACCATCTGGGCCTAGATCCTCATGCGTGCACTGCCGAGCAATTGCGTGACCATGCGTTGCGTTTGGATATATCTGGTGCCGAATCCCTTGATCTGTCGGATGGCGATGGTTGGTTGGATCTACTACTGACCCATCGCATAGAACACCATCTGGGAAAGAACAGTATCTGTTTTGTGTATGACTATCCTGTCAGCCAGGCCTCCCTGGCCAGGATAAGGCCGGGTGATCCTCCTGTGGCTGAAAGATTCGAGCTTTATATGGAAGGTATTGAGTTGGCCAACGGATTTCATGAACTGACATCGGCACAGGAACAGAGAAGGCGTTTTGAGTGCGATCTGGAACATAGGCGGAAAAATGGACTCAAACAGGTATCTATGGATGAAAGATTCCTGGACGCATTGGACTATGGGATGCCTGATTGCTCTGGTGTTGCACTGGGTATAGACCGTCTTCTGATGCGCTTGACCGAAGTAGGTAGCATTCGAGAGGTGCTTGCCTTCCCTCTAGATCGAGCATAGTTAACACAGTTTTATTTTGGATCTGTTGATATGAGTGACAATAGTAATAAACATGAAGATCATCATGTGGCCGTACTAGGCGCCAGCACAAAACCTGAGCGCTACTCCAATCAGGCAGTGCGCCTACTAAAGGAACATGGATATCGGGTAACACCGGTACATCCCAGGTTCGAGGAGATCGAGGGTCTACCGGTTGCTGCTTCCCTAAGCGATATCAATACGCCGGTGGATACCCTGTCCCTATATGTTGGACCGCAGCGCATTACCCCTATGATTGATGAGATTCTAAATCTGAATCCGGGACGCGTAATATGCAACCCGGGTACGGAGTCAAAGGAACTGCAGCAGAGATTGGATGCGGCAGGCATTTCTTGGCTTGAGGGTTGCACCCTGGTCATGTTGCGTTTAGGCGTCTTCCTTGAACCATCGGATAAATCAGAGGTTTAATCTGATTGCTTCTCTTTTTTTGGGTAGATCTCAGGGACAAAAGTCTGATCCGTGATCGGGGGACGTACATATCCGGAGCTATCCTCACGATGTGGTAGTTCAATCGGTTCCGGGGTCAGGTCTTCATATGTGATCATAGTTAGCAGATGAGCGATACAATTAAGTCGCGCGTGTTTCTTGATGTCTGATTCAACCACATACCAAGGAGCCTGTTTTATATCTGTATGGGCGAACATTTGATCCTTGGCCTTGGAGTACTCGATCCAGCGTGATCTTGATTCGAGATCCATCGGACTCAACTTCCAGCGCTTGTGTGGTTCCTCCAGCCTACTCTGAAAACGTCGTTCCTGTTCTTCATCCGATACAGAAAACCAGTACTTGATCAGGATAATCCCTGATCGCACCAGCATCCTTTCAAATTCAGGGCAGGTGCGTAGAAACTCGTTATATTCATCATCGGTGCAGAACCCCATTACCCGTTCCACTCCAGCGCGGTTGTACCAGCTGCGATCGAACAAAACCATTTCACCCTCAGCTGGCAGGTGTGGCACGTAGCGTTGAAAATACCACTGGGTCTTTTCCCGTTCGGTAGGCGCGGGTAGTGCGACTACCCGACAGATCCTGGGATTGAGGTGTTGAGTGATGCGTTTTATTACTCCACCCTTGCCGGCCGCATCGCGTCCCTCAAAAATTACTACAACCTTGAGTCCGGCGTGTTTCACCCACTCCTGCAGTTTAACCAGCTCCAGCTGTAACTTGAACAGCTCTTTTTCATAGACGCTTTTTTTTATCTTTATTACTTTGGAACTGGGCTCGGATTTACCCGGTTTGTTTTTTTCCTGCTTGTCAGAGTGAGACATGCTCTTCTCCCGTAAGGCCTATTTGCACCCCTGCCATATGATGTAATGACTCAATCTATAAAAATATAGTATGTTTATCCGGACTTGTCTTTTTTCACTCCGGAGATGCAACAACTGCTACGTTTGGGATCTGGTATCTCGCTTTTTATGCGACAGTGGGCGCGCGCATCTATTCTGCCGGGCTTTACATAGGTCCAGGCTACGCATTTTTCGTTAGATCGACATGCATCGCTACATAGTATTGGTTTGGCTTTTTCTAGAGGTATGGTGCTTATATCAGATCCAGGGCGATCGGTATTTAGTTCCATTATGGGTCTGTTCGCGTCATGGGACTGCATGCCGGTGCAGCCGGATAGAATGAAGAAGAGGGTAATTATCGTTGCTGCGATAAATCTTGAGTGAAACATATATAAAAGGTTCCTTTGCCGTTTCAATACCAATGCTGGTTTCGATCTTAGTATATTTATTCTTCGGTTCTCAACCTGCGTTTCTGTGCCAAAGCTATCAATATGCCAAGTAAGATTGAAGGTAGGACGAACCACTCTTTATCCGGTTGGGACTGGTAGAGTGGAAAGAGCTGATCCCGCCATAGATCCGGGCGGAACATGGAGAAGGATGCAAGCAGTAGCAGTACGGTCTCCCACCAACGGTTGCGGGTGATAAACCAACCCTGGGTGGCGGCGGCAAACATAAACATGGCGCCCAGACCAGTCAATGCAATCAACAAAAAGTGACCGGCGTTCTCCACACCTATCAGTAATAGATCGGTGTTGAAGATAAACATAAAGGGCAGGATGGCGGTGCGGATGTCATACATGAATGACTGGATGCCGGTCTTGATCGGATCTGCCCCCGATATTCCGGATGCGGCATATGCCGCCAGACCCACCGGGGGGGTATCGTCGGCCAGGATGCCAAAATAGAATACAAACAGATGTACTGCCACCAGCGGTATCTCAAAACCATGGGCGGCAGAGAACTGTACGATAACAGGTGCCATTAAGGTGGATACTACGATGTAGTTGGCTGTGGTGGGTAAGCCCATGCCGAGCACCATGCAGATCAGTGCTGTCAGCAAGAACATCATTATTACTGATCCGAACGAGAGCGTCTCTATCAGTTCTCCCAGGACTTGTCCGACTCCGGTCAGGCTTACCGTGCCCACAACGATGCCGGCGGTGGCCGTGGCCACGCCTATTCCTATCATGTTGCGCGCACCGTTTTCCAGACTGAGGATGAGGTCATGCAATCCCCGCTTCCAGGTACCGGCATCTCGCTGTCTGGAAAATAGATTGCGCAACGGCCTCTGGGTAAGGATGATCACTATCATCAGCAAGGTGGCATAGAACACGGAGAGGGCGGGTGAGAGACGCAACACCATCAGGCACCAGACCAGTACTACGATCGGCAAAAGAAAATGCACCCCACCTCGCAAGGCCTGGTTGGCCGTGGGAATATGTTCTGGATCAAAGTCCTCCGGTAACGGGAGGTGGGCTTCCCAGGCCAGGAGGCCGATATAGGTGATGGCTATGAGGGCGCCATTCACATAGAGAGATAAATCACCGAATAGATTAGTGGTTATCTGCAGCAGTTGCCATATCAAATAGACGCAGATAACGATGCCGGATATCCCCAGTCCCCAGCGCAGAAGGCGTATTTTCAGCGGCGCCAGATCTGGTCGCTTCAAGCCATGCATGCCGGCCTTGAGGGCCTCCAGATGCACCAGGTACATCAGGGTGATATAGCTGAGGACTGCCGGCAGGAAGGCATGCTTGATCACCTCCACGTAGGATATGTTCAGATATTCCACCATGAGAAAGGCTGCGGCCCCCATAACCGGCGGCATAATCTGGCCGTTGGTGGATGCCGCTACTTCGATGGCGCCGGCACGGTAATCTGGGAACCCCACCTTTTTCATCAGTGGTATGGTAAAGGTACCGGTGGTCACCACGTTGGCGATGGATGAGCCTGAGATCATGCCGGTTAGCCCGGAGGCCAGGATTCCTGCCTTGGCCGGGCCGCCACGCATATGCCCAACCAGCGAGAAGGCGACCCGGATAAAATAGGCGCCGCCACCGGCCTGTTCCAACATGCTACCGAACAGGACGAACAGAAATACAAAACCCGCTGAAACCCCCACAGGTACTCCAAATACCCCTTCGGTGCTCAACCATTGATGAGAGGCTACCCGTTCCAGGGAGGCGCCCTTGTGGGCCATTAACTCAGGCAGCCAGGGCCCGGCAAAGGTGTAGAGCAGGAACAGGGATGCGATGATGGTAAGTGGCCAACCCAAAGCGCGTCGAGTGGCTTCCAACAAGAGTATTACGCCAATAACGGATGTGACCACATCCAGCGTGGTAGGAGATCCAGAACGCGCTGCCAAGTCGTCATAGAAAACAAACAGATATATTACAGACACGGCGGCGGCCAGTGCCATAATCCAATCCTGGGCAGGTATCCGGTGGCTGATCGTTCCCTGACATCTGGGGAAGGAGAGATAAGCTAGAAACAGGGCCAGGGTTAGATGTATGTAACGGGTCTCTGCGTTGTTGAATACGCCGAGACCGATCGCATAGGAGAATGGTGCTGCCACCCATAACTGAAATAGTGACCAGAGGACGGCTACGGACAGCAGGATTTTATTGGCCAGGCCCTTAGGCCGTCTGCCGCCGTGTTCGGCGGCCTCGACGGCTTCAACTATCGACTGGTGGTCATTGCCCATTTAATAGGGTGTCTTTTTACTCGGTGTGTATACTAGGCGTACATTGGTAGCCATGTATCCATCCTCTTTCTGTTCACTCTCTTTCAGATAAAACTCCAGGATGGTTTCCCGGTCCATAAGGGCCTCAATGTTGACATCTTCTGCCAGTTCATTGGCATGACAGAATGCGCTTTCATAAGGGGAGTTTGGGTCCCTGGGGTCGGTGATCCATAGATTAGGCGATATCTCCCGTATGTAGCGAAGAAAGCCGTAACCTTTGTCCGGGAACCATTTGGTGCATACACCACGCACACATGATTCTGGCTGGCCCCATTCGTTGCGTTGCTCATGGGAGAAAGGCAGCAGATCCGGTATCAGGAAACCGCGGTGGAAGGCATCGACCTGACGTTGCAACTGTTTGGATACATTTTCAAAGCCAAGCAACTCTACCCGACAGCCGCGGTTTTGTAGAGCGGTTACCACCTGCAGAAAATCCCCGTCTCCTGTAACCAGCAGTACAAGGTCTAGGTTTTCTACCTGTAGCATGGCGTCTACGGCCATCTCCAGGTCGGCATTGGCTTTAGTGGTTATGTTGCCTTCGTCGTCAACGTAGCGGCGTACCGGTTTGACGATAATCTTCCAGCCATAGTCCCGCACCATCTGTTGGTATACATTGGATTTTTTTGCATAGTCCGGGTCCTCTTTCGCCCTGTCCTGATCATAAGCAAGATAGGTATTTAGGCGTATCAGGGTGCCTCTATTGCGTGCTGCAAATCGTCTCAATATATCGTAGCGCAGCTGGTAACCACCATTAAATTTAATATTTTCTGCGTCAACATAGACGCCAACCTTCAGTGATGTATTCAATAAGATCTCCAGCGATAATAATTAAGTAAGAGTAGATTAACACCTGAAACCAACCTTAAACTACATCATATCTCGCCAATGACACAACAAAAAAAAGGCGGATCCGAGGATCCGCCTTTTAGGTTGCATGGCTAATTATTTATTAGCGCGATTGTTTATAAGATCATCTACTACCGTGGGATCAGCCAAGGTTGAGGTGTCACCCAGGCTGTCGATTTCATTGGCAGCGACCTTGCGCAGGATGCGGCGCATGATCTTGCCAGACCTGGTCTTGGGTAGTCCAGGTGCCCACTGGATGATGTTGACCTTGGCTATGGGGCCGATCTCCGTGCGCACCATCTGAACCAGTTCATCCTTTAGCTCATCCACGTACTCTTCGCCGGACATCAGGGTTACGTAGGCGTAGATGCCCTGGCCGGTGATCTCGTGGGGATAACCCACCACCGCTGCTTCGGCCACCTTTGGATGCAGCACCAGGGCGGATTCGATCTCTGCGGTACCCAGGCGATGTCCTGAGACATTGAGTACGTCATCCACGCGTCCGGTGATCCAGTAGTAGCCATCCGCGTCACGCTTGGCGCCGTCACCGGTGAAGTAGTATCCGGGATACATCTGGAAATAGGTCTCGTAGAAACGGTGGTGATCGCCGTAAACGGTACGCATCTGAGAAGGCCAGGGACGTTTGACAGCCAGGTTGCCCGATGCAGGATTGCCTTCGATCTCGTTACCCTGGTCATCCAGCAGCACCGGTTCTACACCGAAGAACGGGTTGGTGGCGGAACCAGGCTTCAGCGGGGTGGCGCCAGGTAGCGGGGTCAGCATGTGTGCGCCGGTCTCGGTCTGCCACCAGGTATCGACGATCGGGCAACGCTCATCGCCCACCACCCGGTTGTACCACTCCCAGGCCTCCGGGTTAATAGGCTCACCAACTGTGCCTAGCAGACGCAGGGATTTGCGGCTGGTCTTCTTCACCATATCTTCTCCGCAAGCCATCAAAGCACGGATAGCGGTGGGGGCGGTGTAGAAGCTGGCCACGTTGTGCTTGTCACACACCTGCCAGAAGCGGCTGGCATCTGGGTAGGTGGGTACGCCCTCAAACATCAGGCTGATAGCGCCATTGGTGAGTGGGCCGTACACGATGTAGCTGTGTCCAGTGACCCAGCCAATATCTGCGGTACACCAGAACACTTCGCCATCCTTGTAGTCGAACACCAGCTTATGGGTCATGGCCGCCTGCAGCAGATAACCGCCAGTGGTGTGTAGCACGCCCTTGGGCTTACCGGTGGAGCCGGAGGTGTAGAGGATAAATAGTGGGTCTTCCGCATCCATCTGTTCCGGTTCGCATACCGGATCGGCGGCTTCCAGGGCCTCGTGGTACCAGACATCACGTTCATCATTCCAGTCGACCGGCTCGCCACCGCGCTTGACCACGAAGTTAGTGTGGACGTGGGGGCACTGTTCCAACGCTTTGTCCGCATTCTGCTTCAGAGGTAGAGCCTTGCCGGTACGGATGGACTGGTCTGCGGTGATCAGGCACTCGCAGTCGGAGTCGAGGATACGACTGGCCAGGGCGTCTGGTGAGAAGGCACTGAATACGATGGAGTGGATAGCGCCAATGCGGGTACAAGCCAGCATGGCGACCACTGCTTCCGGGATCATAGGCATATAGATAGATACCCGATCACCTTTCTTAACGCCTCGAGCCTTGAGCGCATTAGCGAACTTGTTGACATCTGCGTGCAGCTCTTTGTAACTGACCTTCCTGCTCTCTTCTGGATTGTCGCCCTCCCACAGGATGGCGGTCTGATCGCCACGGCTGTCCAGGTGGCGGTCTAGGCAGTTGTAGGAGACGTTGAGCTTGCCACCCTTGAACCACTCGATATGCAGGTCGTCTTCATCGAAGCTCCAGTCTGTGACCTTGTCCCAAGGTTTAAACCATGTGAGATAATTTTCTGCTTGTTCGGCCCAGAAGCTATCAGGGTCATCAACTGAGCGTTGATACATCTCTTCATATTGTTCTTTAGAAATATTGGCCTTAGCCGCAAAATCTGCGGGGACTGGGTAGATTTTATCTTCGGACATTTTGTGCCTCCTAAAACGGTATTATGTTTCGATTATTCCTTCGGCTTACTGCCGTATTTATCTTTACTGGCAGGCATATAGCCGCCGTGTTGCTCTAAATGATAAAAAATTTATTTAACCTAGCATATCTATCAAGATTTAACGTTTCTATTTATCAATTGTTACTAGATATGTGTTCAATACTCCTTCCGCATGTAAATGAGCGAGTTACAAATCACATCTGCCGCCGCTGCATTGGCCGCTGGCGCAACCGCAATATTTATTAACGATAAAAAATGCAGGCAGAAGCAGTGGGAAAATGGATAGCCATAGCCAATCTATACCTCCCTCAAAGCTTTCTGGTTGCAATAACCAGATGGTGAATGCCTGTCCTGAGTTATAAAACAGTATGGCAAACAACACCCAGTAGATAGGTTTTGCGTTTGGGCTAGTAAGTAGTTCACGCATATATTACGTCTTCTCAAAATAGGTTAGCGGTGAATTCGTCCTGGAGCGAATCTTGGAGGCGTTTCACTGCACGCATGGCCATGCGTAGTGTACTCCTGGTTTGTGCTGACAGATCTTCAGGATTAATCGACTTGTCCAGTTTTTCACCTCTTTCCGCCTGTTCAATCTGGTG
This sequence comes from Sedimenticolaceae bacterium, assembly GCA_050288625.1. Lineage (GTDB taxonomy): Bacteria > Pseudomonadota > Gammaproteobacteria > Chromatiales > Chromatiaceae > JAAGZL01. Next base: position 16,521 of record JBNKEE010000032.1, read on the forward strand.
AGTTAGTAGTATATCCAGCAACTCTTCATATGCCTCACTTACCGACACCCTCATGTCGTTGGACATCTTTCCGATGCGTGACAGGGCGGTGAGACGATCTGTCGTGTTCTGCACTGCGACGCCTTGTTGCAATGCAAAGATTCTTGCCGCGTCCGCGATTATGCGCAGACCATTGCGTTTTATGTCAATTACCTCGACTGTCTTTCCTTTGTCCATACCTGATGCAATTGTCTTAGTGGTTATCAGGCGGTTAAACATACCTATCGCTGGCGCACCCTCTGCATCATGTTCCATCATCATCTGTAACAGCTTGGGGTTGCGCTTTATTTCCTTAAATATGTGGCGGCGTAGTTCTGATGTCAGATTGTCATCACCATACAGGGTGTCAAAATCGAAAAAGATATTGGACCAGCGCGCGCCTTTCTCGCTGGGTTGCTCAATGGTTTTGGTAATCTGGCCTTTCCATTGACTAAGAGTCTTTTTATACATCAGGTTTCTGGCCATTATATCGCCAGGACATAGGAAGTATCCTACCTGGTCCAGATTCTGGTTCATGCGCTCGCAGAATTGATTGAACCAGGACTTGGCTTGCTTGGATTCGTATTGAGGGCTGTCTTCAATGATGATGCCGTTATCCTGATCTGGATCCAACATCATCTCTTTGCGTCCGCCTGAACCCATTATCAGGATGGCGAAACCACAAGGAGGTTTGCCATAGCCTTCCGATTCCATCCAATCCAACGTAAGCTCAATGGTGCGTCGCTGCAGAGCCAGATGGGTGTCGCTCAGATAGCGTACTGCAGCGCTTGGTCTATGGTGTTCATCTTGGGCATCTGCTGCTGTCTCCTTCATAAGGCCGAAGAGGGTGGATAGTTCCTTGATGCTGACGGCCTGAGGTATCTGTGTCATCAGGGCGCTGGGTCTGGATATAAGCCTACGCATGATGTCGGTAACAGACACTATCCCGATCGGCAGACCATGCTCCTGGATGATCATCTGTTTTTCGTTGGTCTGGCGTTGAATCTCCTCCGCCTCCCAGATCGGGGTGTCAGGATCCAGGGCAATTGCCGGTCTACACGCAGTGTCCAAGATAGGATCGGTGGCCTTGGCCCCTTTTTCCAGCATGGCCTCGGCGAGACCGGGAAAGCTGACGGTGCCGATCATGTGGCCATCATCATCCGTCACCACCAGGCTTCCTATCTTTCGCCTCTTCATGGTTTGAAAGGTTTCCATCAGTGGTGTTTCCTGGGTGCAGGTGGCCACTGGTGATTTCATGATGCTACTGATTGGTTGCGCTAATATGCCTGAAGTTATGCCGCGCTCAGGGCTGCGTTCACGCAATTTGGATGCTATTACGCGGTTGAGGGCATCGAACAGGGAAGGGTAATCGCGTTCTAGTTGGTGGAAATCATCAGCACATATCTCCAGTGCGCCGACGGAAGTGGCGGCTATTGCGGAAGAGGCGTAGGTTGCGTTGTCCAGGTAGTTTGCTAGTCCGATAAACTCTCCTGGATTAATTATGTCCTCTTGTCCGGTCTTGCGTCGCAGACGCATGGTTCCAAGATACGGGATAAAAATAGTGTGTCGGTATTCATCGCCAGGACGAAACAGTACATCTCCTGGGCCCATCTTGTGTATCTTGGATTTGCTAATCAAGGCATGTAATGCATCATTATCCACATTGCTGAACGTGGGAGTGCCTGAGAGTATCTCGACAATGGATACTTCGCTTGTACCTTTGTCATTCACCTGTTGCGCTCTCCGCTGTTTCAGTGTTACAAGATTGCCAGGGTATATATTGTTTCTGATGATAAAATGCTGTTAACTTAAACAAATCAATTTTTGCAGTTAGTTTAGATGGATTATTTGCGACTGCCGGATACATGATTTATTTCTCTTTATCAATATTAGCTTGTTGGGGCACCAATGATTGATTGGGTATTTTTAATAATAACGGGCGCAGTTGCTTTTCACTCATTGACCCACCGTAATGAAGACGGTGAAAACGATATCGGTCACATGCTGTTTGGTTCAATAGCGCTGCTATTTTTTATGCGAGTTCTCCTGGTCGATATACTCAAGGTCTTTTAGTTTCTATTTATCCATCTTATAGGGACGTTGCTTAGCATCTTCTTCCGGCACCCTGAGAACCCTCTCGGATTCTGGTTTCGCTAGCTGCTCCCTAAGATATTTAGCTCGTTCTGCTATAGTAGGCGGCCGCTCTGCCTGCCTTCTCAGAAATCTGGTCATCCATTCTGGGCCTTCTGCGGTCTCCGGTTCTAACTGCAGGGCCTTTTCGTAGTCGCTCAGTGCGCCTGGATAATCCCCCATGCGGTCGCGCAGAATGCCGCGGTTTGCATAGGTAACGCCAAATTCAGGTTCTTTTCTGATAACGTAGTTGTAGCTTTCAAGCGCATCTTCATTTCTGCCCATCTGCATCAGGGCCTGAGCCTTACCTCGTAGGGCGTAGATGTTATCCGGGTTATCCTTGAGTTGGGATTCGTACTCCCGCAATGCGTCTTCATTCTGTCCATCTTCCAGGTATTTAGCGGCCGCTTGAACCGAGTGCGCGCCAGGTACCCCTTCTTCCAGAAACCCGTCGTATATGCTCCAACCCACCCAGACAACGGTAATGGCAATGGCTATGCGTACCAGTATTTTGTAAACATTATCATCCATTTGTGACGCCCAGCAGTTGTAAGTTAAAAAACCATGAAAAGACGATTACTACTAGTACTGTAATGAACCTGGCTCTGCTCTTCTGTCCCTCAATCTCTTCAGAAGATAGTTCACGCTCCAGTTTTCTTTGCAGGCGTCTTATGCTCGTTACCCAGATTAGCTTGTTGACAGGGAAATAGAGCATCAGTGCAAGCAGCACGACCGAAAAATAAAAAAATAGGGACATATTGTTACCAACATCGAATTATCAATTGTGAAGGGCTAGTTTAAATAGATTATCTATCTCTGGCCACTCAGAGCTGAAAACTCAAACGTCGCGGCAAAAAAAGGGGGAGGGCGAACCCTCCCCCTATGTCACCGATTAACCTCTAAGGTGAATCTGTATCCATCTGGATATCACCGATATCCTCATGGAGTGCCTCAACTTCTTTATTAGGCACTGTGGACATTTCCATCTTGTAGGCCAGGAACCACATCATGCCTACACCCAGAGCCCACCACAGGATCTGCCAGGTCCAGATCGACGGCATGCCGAACAGCCAGGTGCTGGCGTCGGTCGGATCGCCGAAGATCCAGTTGCCCCAAACAGCACCAGGGCCGATGCCGATAAGGAACCACAACAGGGTGATGATCCAGGCGACAGGTACCAGTCCCTTCTTCTCAGGAGAGAGAGAGGCGTGTTCGCGCAGGAAGTTGTGGAAGGTCATACGGTGCTCCATATCATCATCGTTCTGAGTTACAGCAGAGATGATAACGGCCAGACCCAGGTTGAAGAGGATACCCCAGCCAGCGGAGTGGATGGTCATTGGCCAACGACCCCAAGGCATGAACTGGGCGCCGATGCTTTCGGTCAGGGTGACCGCGACCAGGCCAGCGATCAGACCAATGGTGATGCCCTGACGGGTCAGGAATGGCCACCAGCATACGGCGATGAGGGCAGGCCACATCTGGAAGCCGTAGGCTACAGCCAGGCCGCCCAGGAGTACCAGAGCGTCGGTAGCGGTGGTAGCAACAACCAGGGCCGCCATAACGATAATGATAACGCCTACACGACCCCAGAACTTCTGTTGGGCGTGGGTGGCGTTAGGCATTACGTAACGCTTCAGCAGGTCACGGGTCAACATGCCGCCAGCGGTGGACATGTAGGCAGCACCGGTAGACTGCATAGCAGCCAAGGCGCATACAGACAACAGACCGACCAGCCAAGGAGCTGCGTCAGCCAGCAGATGGATCAGCTGCGGAACCAACATACCCTGCTTACCAGCGGACTCCATTATGTCTTTACCCTGTAGTCCGGCAGCCATAACGTTGTTTACCAACTCTGGGTGAGCCGCCATGAACTTGGTGTCAGCACCCAGGAAGTGAGATCCAAGACCCTGCATGGCGGTGAAGACCATCAGGATGAAGCCAATAGCAAAAGAAGAGGCCCATACCTGCTGCGGAGCGAAAGGAGCTGGGTTCTTGTTGCCATAGGCCCACATGGAGAAGGCCGGGGCTGACTGAATACCCATGAGGGCAAACATATAGGTCAGAACCATGATGCCGGTCCATGCGCCACCAACCGGAGCACTTTCCGTACCCAGGCCAGCGCCGAACTGGATTACACCAGGGATGGCGATATAGGAAGAGTAACCGTCGGGTGTGGTCTTGCCGAACAGGGCCTTACCATCGGGGCCGATCTCGGACAGGGCGGCGATACGCTCGTTCAGGGCGCCGAAACCACCAACCTCGCTCATGGCGATGATACCGATAATCACGATACCAGCGGCAAGCAGGATGGCCTGTACCGAATCCACATAGGCCACAGCACGCAGACCGCCTGAAGCCACATAGATGATAACCACTATGGAGAGTAGCCACATACCAACCTCTACGCCCAGCATGCCGTCAGTCAGCACGTTGAACAGGAAGCCGGAAGCACGTAGCTGGATACCCAGGTATGGTACTGAGAAGATCAGCGCCACAATCACTACCAGGATGCGGATGGCGTCAGACTTGAAGTAGTAAGACATCATCTCACCCGGGGTAACGAATCCAAAGCGTTTACCGATCATCCACTGGCGTTTCAGGAAGATAACGCCGGTAAATGGGATGGTGATGGCGTAGAAGGACGCATATGCGTACTGGAAACCATCACGATAGATGAGACCCGGGTGACCCATGAAGGTCCAACCGGAGAACGAGGTCGCCGTCGCTGCGAGGATAAACACCCACAGTGAGATCGAACGACCGGCTACGAAGTAGTCGCTGGCGGTTCTGGCAGATAGTGCACCTTTGATACCCCAAAAGATACAGTATGACCAGTACAGCGCAACGAACACGAACAACCAGACGATTTTAGGGTCCATTTGTCGAGTTCCCCCTTGTTAAAGTTTATTTTTGACAGATTGCCAGTTTACGTTTTGGCCACACATCCGTTATTAACAGAATTAGTGGCCTAAACCTGAAATACTATTAGCGAAATATGTGCCAATTACAGAATTGCTTACAAATCAGAGTGATGTGATTGTTTGGGCTGTTTGTGGTGCCTAGAGTGTTACCCAGGGTAACGTGACATGTGTAGAAAAGTAACATTGCGGTGGTCCTGCTCCTGCGCGAAGCACATGGACTTGCGAGTGCCATGAAAAACAGGATGTTCGGGAACGGTTGCGATCGATATAGATATCGCCCAGAGGATTGGTCTCTATTTCATAAGTTATTTGCTCCGTGGAATCCCAAATCTCTGCCTCCTCTCCCACAGGGTCTTGCGGCTGATGCCGAGACGTTTGGCCAACTCGGTCTCGGTTAGCTGATCCTGATGCTCTTGCACGAACTGGCAGAAATACTCCTCCAGAGAGAGATTCTGTTGATTCTTATCTTTCCCATTTTGTTTGATGTCGCCTTTGTGGTCTATGGCCAGAATATCGGCTGTAATCTCTCCTTGTTCACTCAGTATCGCGGCACGTTCCATGGTGTTTTCCAATTCACGTACATTACCTGGCCACTCATATCTACAGATGGCCTCTATGGCGTCTGGGGTTAGGCTGGCCGACGGCTTGTTAAATTTGCTACAAGCCTTGTTAAGCAGGAATTTAGCCAGTTCTGGGATGTCCGTCCCGCGTTCGCGCAGGGGAGGGAGGTTTAGTTCCAAAACCCTCAGTCTGAAATAGAGATCGCTGCGAAACTGGTCTTCCTGCACCATCTGTTTTAGGTCTCTGTTGGTGGCTGAGATGAGCCGTATATCCACCCTACGGGATCTTTCCGATCCGACCGGGCGGATTTCTCCGTCCTGTAACACCCTTAGCAGACGGGATTGGGCGGTGTCAGAGAGTTCTCCTATCTCATCTAGAAATAGCGTGCCTGAGTCTGCACTCTCAACCAGGCCAGTGCGGTCCGTATCTGCTCCGGTAAACGCCCCTTTCTTATGGCCAAACAGTTCTGATTCCAGTAGGGATTCAGGGATGGCAGCGCAGTTAACGGTAACGATGGGGGCGTTGCGGCGATGGCTCTGTTCATGCAGGGCGCGGGCCACCAGTTCCTTGCCGGTGCCTGACTCACCCAGGATCAGTACCGTAGAGTCTGTTGGAGCCACCTTGCTTATCTGCTTAAAGATGGCCTGCATCTGGGGGCAGTTCCCCACCATTCCTTCCACCGGGTAGCTTTTTTCCAGTTCCGATTTCAGGGCAACATTCTGTCGTTCCAAACGCTCTCTCTTCAGTGTCCGCTCTACCAGCAGCACCAACTCATCGTGGTCAAATGGTTTTGCTATATAGTCAACAGCGCCTAGTTTCATAGCATCCACAGCAGAACGTACACTGGCGTAGCTGGTCATGATAAGTACAGGCACATCCTCCACTTTTTTGAGAATATCCGTCCCCGGAGCACCGGGAAGCCTGACATCGGTGATGATCAATTTGAAACCATTCAGGTCATGATTGGATTCGGCGTCCTCCAGTGATTCCGACACCTCAACATTGTAGTTGTGTCTCTCCAAAAGCCTCTGGACGGCCTGACGTATCACCTCTTCATCTTCTATTATCAGTATGCGGTCCATTTCAGGTTTCTCACTTATGCTTGGTCACTAGTTTGTGGTAGATGTATCTCGACTCGTGTTCCCACGTCAGGTTCTGAATCAAAAATGATCTTACCGTTATGCTCTTGGATTATCTTATGAGCCATTGAGAGACCCAAACCGGTACCCTCTCCCGGGGCCTTGGTGGTGAAGAATGGTTCAAACATAAACTCTTGGACGTCAGAGGGTATCCCTTTGCCGTGGTCTATGATTTCAATGATTACCTCTGCATCCTGCTTCTTGGCGATGATTTCAATGGAGTTTTTCGCCCCAGAAGCGTCACATGCGTTTGTGAGTAGATTTACCAGGACCTGAGACAGTCGCTGTTTGTCTCCAACTAGGCTCAGATCTGCCGGGCAATCTACTTGCCACTCAATCTGATTGCTCTTATGGGTCAGCTGGACTAGACGCACGGCCTCCTCAATTATCTCTGCCAGGATGAACTCATGATGATCTGTTCCGATATCGCCACTGCGACTAAAGTTCATCAGGGATTTCACGATGTTGGATATGCGTCTGGTCTGTTGCAATATGGCCTCGATACTCTGGCTGATCTGCTCCTGGTCCTGTTCTTCCCTTAGGTTTTGTGCCAGAGAGTGTATGCCGGTAACCGGGTTGCCGATCTCATGGGCAACCCCTGCGGCCAGTCGCCCAATGGATGCCAGACGATCAGAGTGGGCCAGTTCAGCTTCGAGTATCTCCAGGTCGGTCAGGTCTTCCAACAGCATTACCAGACTGGTGCGGCTACCTGTTTCCATCTGTTTCTGGTCTTGATCCAGCACAGTAGCCTTATGTAGATTGAACCATCGTGGGCGCCCGTCAAGGGTGATCTCCATATGATGGATATGTGAGTCTTGAGCCAGAGCGAATCCTGTCAGTAGACCATCCCAGGGTGATGGAAGTGATTTGATGTCTCTGCCGACCGCCTGATGGCTTGGTACGCCGCTCATGGTCTCCAGGGCCAGGTTCCATATCACCACAGAGTGATCGGCCTCTATAGCGCACACCCCTAGGGGTAGATCCAGCAGTATCTGCTGGTGATAGCGGCGCATATTATCCAGATCGGCGGCAAGACCGCGCAGACGTGACCGGGACTTCGACAACTGTTGTTCCACATAATGCATAGAATCCGCCAGAGCGGTCTTGGCTGCGCTGTCCATCTCTAGACGCTGATTGATGATCATGTGGGCCATGTGGGGTCCAACCAAACCGGATAGGTTGCGCTCGATGCGTTCTCTTAATCGACGCAGTTCACTAGATCTGGTCTCTTGGGGAGACATCTTCAGGTCTCGCAGCGCCTGCGCAACCTCTTTATTTGCCGTCTCTTTTCCGATGATCCCGGCCAGGCCATCCATGAACTGCTCCGGTGAGCTGGCTGTTACTACGCCAGATAACTGACCTGGTGCCCCGCTGCGACAGGCCAGGGCCGCATCCTGCTCCCCCTTGGATTGGGTGGAGAGAAGCGAAACCATTACGAACAGCAACCCATTTATGGCCAGGGACCAGAAGGTAGCAAATTCCCAATAGTCCAATCCCGAGATATGGCGCAAGGCCGGCAGGTCTATACCGGTGGAGATAAAACCGGATCTCTCAAGCAGTGGTATCAGCAGGGTTACAGACCAAGCTGCCACACCTCCAAGCAGCCCCACGATGAATCCAAGTTTGGTAGCCCGGCGCCAAAACAACACGCCGACAATCCCTGGTACGAACTGGGCTACAGCCACAAATGAGATGAGCCCAAGTTGCACCAGCCCCTGATTACGCTCCAAGAGTTGATAGAAACCGTAGCCAGCGAAGATGATGATGGTGATAAGAAGGCGTCGTCCCCACAACAGCCAGCGATACAGGTCTACCTTGGGGTCAGGGTAGCTGGCAGGCAATAGCAGATGGTTTAGACACATGGATGAGAGGGCCAGGGTGGTTACAATCACCATGGCGCTGGCAGCCGATACACCCCCGATAAAGGTCATTATCGGCAGCCAAGACGGTTTCTCAGTTATTACTATTCCCAAAACATAATAGTCTGGGTCTATCCCTAGATTGAGGTATTGTCCGGCCCAGAGTATGGGCGGGATAGCCAGGTTGATAAGCAACAGAAATAGAGGGAAGCCCCAACTGGCCGAGTCCATGAAACGTGGTGATAGGTTCTCGGTAAATGCCATGTGAAATTGTCGTGGCAACAGAAAGGATGCCGCGAAGGCCAGGAACATCAGGGTTAGCCATGGTCCATCGTGCATGGGTTTGTACAAGGCCTCTGTTGCCTCAGGGTTCTCTGAAAGCCATCTTGCCAGGTCGCCCGGCCCGGAGAAGACACCAAAGATAGCGAACCCACCCACAGCTAATATTGCAATCAGTTTTACTGCGGATTCGAATGCAATGGCGGCGACCAGCCCCATATGTTTTTCTCTGGGCGAAATATGTCTGGCACCAAACAGCACAGCGAACAGTATTAGCATGATGCAGAACCAGAGCGCTATGGCATTTGGTGTGGCTTCTTGGGTGAGGACCTGTAGAGATTCGCTTACCGCCCGAATCTGCAGAGCGATGTAGGGCAGGGATCCAACCAACATGAATATTGTGACCAATATGCCTGCCAACTGGCTGCGATAACGGAATGCGAACAGGTCCGCCAGGGAGGTCAATTGGTAATCCCTGGTGATATGCAGTATCGGCTTAAGCAGCAGTGGGGTCAGCAGAAAGGCAAATGTGACTCCGAGGTATATGGTAAGAAACTGGAACCCTTCACGTTCGGCGAAGCCAACGCTTCCATAGAAACTCCAGGAGGTGGCGTAGACCCCGAGAGAGAGGATGTACACCAGGGGGTGTTTTATCAGGCGTTCAGGGATTATGCCGCTATCAGTAGCGTAGGCGATAAAAAACAGGAGCAGCAGATAACAGATACTGGCCCCGAACAGGAGCTCCAGATCATAGGTCATGGCCGCGATACCTGTAGCTTATTACAGCCCCCAGGAATATAACCAGAAGCCAGAGTAGGTAGGGCAGAAACCAAGGGTGTGTTGGCGTGGCCCACCACAGGGTCAGTGGCGTTGCAAACAGGAACAATATGAGCAAGCCCAGTAGTGCGCTGTGTTCTCTTAGTTTGTCAGGGTCGTTGATTGGGGGCATAGGAGCAGGCTTGTTTATTGTTACGTATTGTAACAATACTATGATATCAACTAGATATCCATTCCTCACATGATGTTCCTGCGAAATAGGTCTATTATCGGTCTAGAGAATAATAACCGGTCCAAGGAGTAGATAATGAACCTCGAAAAGGTCGTCTTTGGTTTTTTCATCGTACTGGCTTTAACCCTGAACTTCGGTTTCTTCGTGGGGGAGATTCACAATCCGGATCATCACCACGTGTACGAACTGTTTGCAGTGGTCGTGGTGAACCTGATAGCCACCATACTAAAGTTCGGTGAACGTACTCAGATGGGTGCCTTGCTGCTGGCTACCAGTCTGGTTGCCCTGTTACAGCTATTTGCTGCAGTGCTGGTGTGGGTGGTGGCAGAGCACATTAGTGACTCAGGCATGACCGCATCGATGATGGCAAGTATTGTCTCTCTCTCAGGTGGCGCCATGTTGGCCAATGTTGTTTCGGTGGTACTACTGGTTATTGAAACAGCGATGCTGCGTCGTCGCTAATTCAAGAAAAATCAATGGATAATATACTCTTTATTGTAATGCGGCGTATGCGGGCGCCGCTTATCCTGCTTATAAGTGCATATTCCATTGCTATCCTGGGATTGGTCCTTATCCCAGGAAAAGATCCTGCCGGCAATGTCTGGCACATGGATTTTCTCCACGCCTTCTATTTTGTAAGCTTCATGGCAAGCACCACCGGTTTTGGTGAGATACCATATGAGTTTACTGCTGCGCAGCGGTTATGGGTGACCATAACCATCTATCTTACCGTTGTGGTCTGGCTCTACTCTATCGGAACCATAATCGGCCTGGTGCAAGATCCCGCCTTCAGGCAGGCCATCAGAGAACGTCGCTTTGCATCACAGGTAAAGAGACTAAAAGAAAAGTTTTTTATCATCTGCGGCTACGGTGAGACAGGTAGAGAACTGGTTCGCTCCCTGACTAGTCGGGATAGGCGTGCAGTGGTGGTTGAAGAGAAGATGGAGCGTATAAATGCCCTGCATATGGAGAACCTGCGTCAGTTTGTCCCTGGATTATGCGGTGATGCGGGAAATCCTGATCATATGTTAAAGGCCGGGTTACACCATTCCCAGTGTTCCGGAGTGGTGGCCCTTTCCAGCAATAACGAGGTGAACCTTAAGACCGCTATTACGGCAAAGCTATTACATAAGGACATACAGGTTATTTGTCGTGCTGACTCGCATGATGTGGAGGCCAACATGGCCTCTTTTGGCACAGACCATATTATCGATCCATTTGACCTTTTCTCTGTATATCTGGCTACGGCGTTTCAAGCCCCATGTCTTTATCTGATAACCGAGTGGTTTTTAGGGCATTCCAGTGACCTATTAGAAGAACCTCTGTATCCACCAAAAGATGGGCGTTGGATCATCTGCGGCTACGGACGCTTTGGTAAGGCTGTCTATAAACGTCTTCGTGATGAAGGCATTGATACGGTGGTGATCGAGATGTGCCCGGAACTAACCGGAGAGCCGGAGGGCCAATGGGTCAAGGGGCGAGGGACCGAGGCGGTGACGCTGCAGGAAGCTGGAATCGAAAACGCGATTGGTCTGGTGGCTGGAACGGATGATGATGTTAACAACCTATCTATCATAATGACGGCGCTTGAGTTGAATTCGAATCTGTTTGTTATCGCGCGTCAGAATTTGCTAGAGAATCAGGCCCTGTTTAGTGGGGTTCACAAAGATATGCTGATGCATCCAAGTTCTATTATTGCCAATAGGATACGTATGCTGCTCTCTACCCCGGTGCTTGCTGATTTTCTTGAATTGGCATCCTTTAACAATGATGAATGGGCCTGTCAGCTGGTTAGCAGGATAGCTGGTCAGGTAGAAGAATGGGTGCCGGCAGTTTGGGAGATTGAGATTGATCAGGAGAGTGCCCCGGCATATTGCAATGCCATTGCGGCAGGGGAAAGCATAACATTACAACATCTGTTGCAGATGCCAAAAGATAAGGACAGGCAGTTGCTATGTATCCCTTTAATGCATATTCGTAGGGGAACGCGGGTACTTTTGCCGGAGCCAGATCATTCTATAAAAGTTGGCGATAAACTTCTCTTTTGTGGGCGCGGATCTTCAGATTATCTGATGCGATGGGGGATGATGGATGAGACGGTGCTTAGCTATATAATGACCGGAGAGTCCAGGCCCGAGGGTTCTCTATGGAAGTGGCTGAGGAGGAAAAACAGACAGCATGCCTGATCCAGATGTATTTTTTTGATTAAAGGAGTTGGGATAGCATCAACAGACTGCCAAATATAATCAGAACAACCGGAACCACCGTAACCGCCTCGAAAGTCTTGCCTGTTACCATACCGATAAGTCCCTCAAATCTGGAGCGAGTGGCAAAAGCCAGTATGCCAAGCAGGACTAGGAAACCGCCAAATATTCCTCGCAAGGATTTCAGAAACTCAATCTTCTCATTGCTGGAGCCTACTACCCCACCACCAATCTTAGTGAACTTGTTGCCAGCCAACACAGGATCGTACAAAGCAATGAAGACAATAAGTGCAAGTAGCGTGTAGATAGTGACTCGTCGCATGGCTTTATTCTCTAGTTTTCGTTAAGGCTAGAAACCTGACTATGATATTGGATTATTCTGTACATCCCGTTAACTGGTAATGTACTTCTCTAGCACCTCAATAGTAAATTGTTGTTCAGATATAACGGCCTTTACGATATCACCTATCGATATAAGGCCTACTACTTCATCCTTTTCCACTATCGGTAGGTGTCTGACCCGCTTTTCAGTCATTACGGCCATACACTCTTCTGCAGAGTTGTCCAGAGAGCTACATATTACTCGGTCGGTCATTACCTCGCTCACTTTAGTCTCTTTTGATGTTCTACCATGTAGGATCATCTTGCGGGCATAGTCGCGTTCTGAAAAGAGTCCTTTAACCCTGTCTCCTTCCATAACCAATAGCGCACCTATCTCCTTTTCCGCCATCAACTCAAGTGCTTCAAAAACCGTTCTATCAGGACCTATTGAACAGATCTCATGGCCTTTGTTGGCAAGTATATCTCTCATTCTGATCATTTTGTGCCTTCTCCTTTTTTATGGCTATTAGTTCTGAAGATAGCAGGTTTATGGGGATTGCCAATGTGAGGCTATGGGTGGCCGCGACCTGGATTTAGCGTAACTTGTTGGAAATTGATGAGATTTTTTACCCTCCATACATGCTTTCAAACCTGCTTGCACTAAAACCATTCATCCTCTGTTTGCCGACCAGGATTATTGGCACTCCTGAACCATTTAGTCTTTTATAGTCGCGTTTCCCCTTTGCGCTTGTCTCAATATCATACTCCTTAAACGGTATCCTGTTTTTTTTGAAATATCTTTTGGCCTTCTTGCATATCCCGCACCAGACGGCGCTATACATAACAACCTTCTTTCTGTTGTAGATCGGTTTTACGCTGCTATCCTGCGATTCAGGGAGGTTAGGGCTGGAATAGGTATTGGTTGTTTGCGGCTGTACCGTCTCTACCTCCCCTTGCAGAGGGGGGCTGCTGGAGAAATGGGTCTTGCCATCTTCGTCCACCCATTTGTATATCTGACAGAATGTACTGTCTGATAGCAGAAGCAAAATAATAAACAGAGCAGGTGCGGTTCTAATACTCATTTGCTTGAGATTATCTAGCCTAGCTAACCTTTTCCAGGGCCTGATTGATATCAGCGATTATGTCATCGATATGCTCAATTCCTACAGATATGCGTACCAGACTTTCAGATACACCGGCGCTCTTTAACTCTTCCGGGCTAAGCTGCCGGTGAGTGGTTGATGCCGGATGACAGGCCAGTGATTTTGCGTCACCGATATTCACCAGGCGCAGTATCATTTGCAGGGCATCAATGAACTGACCGCCCGCCTTGCTGCCGCCTTTGATATCAAAACTCAGGATACCGGATGCCTGTCCTTTGGTTATCTTGTTGCATGTTGCGTAAAACGGGCTCTCCTCCAATGCCGCATAGTTTACCCGTTCCACTTTCGGGTGCTGTTGCAGGTGCTGCGCTACCTTTATGGCATTCTCACAATGGCGCTCCATCCTCAGACCCAGGGTCTCCAGACCTTGTAGGATTAGAAAGGCGCTGTGGGGAGAGAGCGCAGCGCCGGTGTTACGTAGCGGCACTACTCGGCAACGTCCGATAAAGGCGGCCTCGCCGAATGCATCGGTATAGATAACGCCGTGATAAGAAGGATCTGGCCGGTTGAACATGGGGAAACGTTCGCTGTTTTCTGCCCAGTCGAACTTGCCTGAGTCTATAATGATGCCCCCCACAGTTGTGCCGTGACCACCGATATATTTGGTCAGGGAGTGGATAACGATATCCGCGCCAAACTGGAACGGTTGGCACAGATAGGGAGTGGCCACCGTGTTATCCACGATAAGAGGTACTCCATGTTTATGAGCTATATCTGCAAGTTTTTCCAGATCTACGATGTTGCCCGCCGGATTGCCGATGGACTCGCAGAAGATGGCGCGTGTGCGCTCATCGATTAGCCTCTCCATACCTTCGTAGTCATCGTAAGAGGCCATGCGTACCGCTATTCCCTGTTGCGGAAAGGTGTGGGCGAACAGGTTATAGGTCCCGCCATACAGTTGACTAGTGCTGATGATGTTGTCACCTGCCATGGCCAGGCACTGGATGGCGTAGGTGATGGCCGCCATACCGGAGGCCACGGCCAAAGCACCGATACCGCCCTCCATCTCCGCCAGCCTCTGCTCCAGCACCGCCGTGGTCGGGTTCATGATCCTGGTGTATATATTGCCAGCCACCTTCAGGTCAAACAGGTCGGCCCCGTGTTGGGTATCATCGAATGTATAGGATGTGGTTTGGTAGATTGGTACGGCGGCGGCCTTGGTGGTAGGTTCTGATTTGTACCCGTGATGCAGTGCCAGTGACTCTAGTTTCATCTCTCTCTCGCTTTGGTTGTTCATATGTAGCTTAGCTGTTGTTGCGTTAACCCTTTTCCCTTGGGGTTGGGATATTCGGTCTTATTGTTAGTTATAGATGACCAATCTTTAACTTGAGCACACAATCACTGTTTTCTCAAGCCGGTTGTTTGGATAGATAAGCTAAAAACAGGTGGCGTATCTCGTCCAGATGGTCTTCAATGACGAATGGCATGATGTTGGTAAAAGTATCCAGTATCACCACGGCATTGGTTGAAGAGTCGGTAGTGGCAATACTCTTGATGCGTTCTGCAATGCTGGTGTTAACAATGTGCAAATTTCTATATATCTCAGAAAGCCCAGACAGCTCTAGGTCGCTCTCTTGTCCTTCCCGCTTAAGAAAGTATTGCGCTAGCAGGTACATGCCGGCGGCTCGGAAGATGGTGTCTTGCTCTGTTGCCAGTGGCAGGTGAAAGCGGGCCATGGGTTTCATGTAGTTTGTATGTGGACATCCGCTGGTGGCGAACAGCAACCCTAGGAGTGAACTTATGCCTTTCTGCGCGGTGGTGTGCTGGGAGACCTTTCTGGCATCGGTGGTTACCTCTAGGTCAATGTCATCGTGAGATACCACCTCGTCAAAGCGCCAGATCACTTGGGATATGCTGACGGCAATGGGGCAGTTTGGTTGTTTATTATGGTTTAAAGGGCAGTGTGGGCATTGGTGAAACGATAGGTTAGTCCATGCGGGTAGCTCCCGTTCTTGTTGTGGTATCAGTTCCAGGTTTTTTGCATCCAGGCACAAGTTGAAGATCTCTTCGCCATGCGTGCCGAGATCGAATCTATAGCTGATGTTGATGGTGTCCTTATCCATACTTGTTTAATGTTAGCCAATAATGGTTGTGGTTGCTTGTGATTTGGATTCAACCTTTCCCCTCATCCTAACCTTCTACCCGCAGGGGAGAAGGGACATGATTTTCCATATCGGGGGACCGGATTAGATATTTTGGTTATGATTATGCCTATAGCCCCTTTTGTAGAAAGTGATGATGTTATGTCCGAATATCAGGTAAAGCGTAGGCGTACAGCGCAGGTCAAGGTGGGTGATGTTGTTGTAGGTGGTGTTGCGCCCATCGTGGTCCAGTCCATGACCAATACCGATACGGCCAATGTTACTGCAACAACGGAGCAGGTTGCAGAACTTGCTCTGGCCGGTTCCGAACTGGTGCGCATCACCGTGAATACTGAAGAGGCGGCGCAAGCGGTGCCGGCGATTAGGGAAGAGCTGGAACGGCGCGGTTGCCATGTTCCTTTGATCGGTGATTTTCACTTCAACGGCCATCGTCTGCTCAACAAATATCCGGAATGCGCTCAGGCCCTGGCCAAGTATCGCATCAATCCGGGCAATGTGGGACGCGGCGCCAGACGGGACGAACAGTTTGCCTCCATGATTGAGCTGGCCTGTCGCTACGGCAAAGCGGTGCGGATAGGAGTCAACTGGGGCAGCATGGACCAGGAACTGGTGGCTCGGATGATGGATGAAAACGCCAAATCCTCTGACCCAAAGGACAATGACGCGATGATCCGCCGCATCATGCTGAGTTCTGCCCTGGAGAGTGCAGCCAAGGCGGAGGAGATCGGACTGGGACGGGATCGCATCATCCTCTCATGCAAGATGAGCGGGGTACAGGACCTGATTGCTGTCTACCGTGCCCTGGCGGAACAGTCTGATTATGCACTGCATCTGGGCCTGACCGAGGCGGGCATGGGCTCGCGCGGCATCGTGGCCTCCACCGCCGCTCTGGCAGTGCTGTTACAAGAAGGGATCGGCGATACCATTCGTGTCTCTCTGACCCCGGAGCCGGGTGGGGCGCGTACGGAAGAGGTGGTGGTGGCACAGACGATCCTGCAGTCCATGGGTCTACGTTCTTTTACCCCGATGGTGATTGCATGTCCCGGTTGTGGCCGTACCAGCAGCGACCTCTTTCAACAGTTGGCTATGGAGATACAGACTTACCTGCGTGAGAGTATGCCACGGTGGCGCGACCAGTTTCCTGGGGTGGAGAAGATGACCGTGGCGGTAATGGGTTGCGTGGTGAACGGGCCTGGGGAAAGCAAGCACGCCAATATAGGTATCAGCCTGCCTGGGTCAGGAGAGGAGCCTGCGGCGCCGGTGTATGAAGATGGGGTTAAGACTGTGACTTTGAAGGGTGAGCGGATTGCTCATGATTTTCAAAATATCGTAGATGCTTATGTGCAGTCGCACTACAGTAGATAGAGATCTTATGTAGCCATCTGTTCCATAGGCATTTTTGCGTCGACCATGTTGTTGCGGATAGCCTGAGCCCAGGTCTCCATGGCTACATTGGCAACAGGCATGGGTGCCTCCATGAAGCTGATGACGAAGCTGTCTTTAAGTTCAGAGACACCTATTGAACGTGGCCTTAGCCCAAGTACCTGCGGATTGGGTATAGTGAAGCCAAAGCAGAAGACTATGTTTTTTGCGTCCAGGATCGATTTGTCAACCTTCCCTTCCTCAAGCGACTTGGTATGGGCGAAGTGGTCGAACGTGGCTATATAGGTGGCGGCGCGATTAGCCTCTATCTTCTCTTTTAGAAATCCAAGAACCTCATCGACGGTCTTGAAAGTGGTCTCGTTCTTGTCTATCTCAAGGGTAAAGACCGGATATGTTTCTTGTATCAGAGTTTGTTTCATTTGCCGTTATCTTTGGTCTCGTCCATAAGCGGTTGTTCCGCTAACAGTTCGGTGCAGACACTGCGTCTCCCGTAAAAGCAAGGCTAGAGAAATCACCAGGCCATTGCATTGAAAAATCGCAATTTCCATTGTTCGTACTAAGGAATAGTGAGAGCGCCGTACAGTTGGTGTAAAAGAGCGGGAGATCAGTCTTCTGCGATATGTTCCAGGTTGCGGATATCCAGCAGAAAGTGATTTGGTACGGTTTCTACAATCAGGCTCGCGCGTTTAAAGCTTGCGATTACGCGGCTGGTGGTTTCGGTGGTGATTCCCAGCATGGCGCCCATATCTTCGCGACTGAATAGATCGCACTCACTGGCCTCTTCGTCCTTTACCAGGCGTAACAACAGGCGGGCGACACGCTGTTTTGCCGATCCGGTAGAGAGTTCCGTCAGCCATGCATCCGCTTCTGTGAGGGCATGTTGCCATCTGGATAATAGTTCTTTATGCAGTTTAGGGTTAGTCTCAGACAGGGCGCGCACTATGGTTACCGGCAGGCTGCAAGCTTGGGTAGGTTGTAGGACTACAGCATCGTGCTGGTATGGGTGCCCAAGAAGTGCCTCTAAACCGATTACATCGGTAGATTTGCTTAGTCGTACAATGCGTTGGTTTCCATCAGGGAGATATTGCACGAGTTTGAGTACGCCGGTGCGAATCGTGAAAAGTCGATCGCCTTTGTCGCCTGCACGGTATAGGGTCGAACCAATCGGCAGGTTATACATATCTATAGGCTGATGTATCTGTTCAAAATCCTTTTCATCCAGACCGCCAAAAAGAACTGAGTTTCTTATGGCGCAACTGATACAGTCCGCCTGTCCTTCCCACGCTTCTTTATCTGATATTAGTTTCATTTGTGCAATCTATGGCATGTCTCTCGCTAATGGCAAGGTATGCTGCAGCCAGCACCGTAGCCTGCCATATAATGGGGATTCAGTAAATTTGTTTCTGCTTTCCCATGTAAATTCAGTGGGTAATATTTAATTGTGCTGTGCAAGTTTAACCCGTGGTTACCGGCAATGGTTTGTCGACTTATCGAGTTGGTTTGATTGAGGTTACAATTGTAGCTGGAGACAGGCAAAAAGCAGCAACGGAAATAGAATTAATGGCGTTAATCACTCTACGTAAGATCCAAATTGGCTTTGGCGGTCCTGCCTTATTGGAAGATGTCTGTCTATCGATAGATACGGGCGACCGGGTTTGTTTGCTGGGTCGTAACGGAACTGGAAAATCCACCCTGATGAAGATCATCGCCCAGGAGATACAACCTGAAGACGGCGAACTGGTGGTACGTCATGGTGCTCGTATAGCCAGGTTGGAGCAGGAGGTTCCGGAAAATTTTAAAGATAGTGTGTTCGAGGTGGTGTCGGATGGTCTGGGGGAAATGGGTGGATTGGTAAAACGCTATCACGAAATAAGCTCTGCGATGGAAGCCGGTGTTAACGATAACCTGTTGCAACAGCTTGCTCGTGCGCAGCATGAACTTGAAGCAGCGGATGGATGGAAGACCGAACAAAGAGTGGAAGCGGTTATTTCCCGTTTGTCTCTTGATCCAGATTTGCGTTTCGACCAACTCTCAGGCGGACTCAAACGCAGGGTAATGTTGGCTCGGGCATTGGTGCAGGAGCCGGATCTGCTTCTACTGGATGAGCCGACCAATCATCTGGATATTACGTCCATAGATTGGCTGGAAGAGTTTCTCCGTTCTTATGGCGGCACTCTGTTGTTTGTGACTCACGACAGAGTGTTTATGCAGAAACTGGCTAATAGAATTATCGAACTGGATCGAGGGTCGCTCACAGACTGGCCTGGGGACTATGCCAATTTCCTGCGTCGCAAAAATGAAATGCTGCACGCTGAAGAAAAGGCCAACAAACGATTTGATAAAAAGTTGGCTCAGGAAGAAGTATGGATAAGACAGGGCATTAAGGCGCGCCGTACCCGGAATGAGGGAAGAGTGCGGGCTCTGAAGCAGATGCGGGAAGAGAGAAGTCATCGTCGGGAACGTGAGTCTGTGGCCACCATGTCCATGCAGGATGCAGAGAGATCAGGCAAGTTGGTGGTTGAGGTGGAGAACCTTAGCCATGCCTGGGAAGGGGAAGCGATAATAGACAGTTTCACCACCAGTATACTGCGTGGAGATAGGGTAGGTATCATTGGACCCAATGGCTCTGGTAAGACTACGTTGCTCAACCTGTTATTGGGGCGCCTTGCGCCACAACAGGGCAAGGTGAAACTGGGTACAAAATTGGAGATCGCCTACTTTGATCAATTGCGCGGCACGCTCAAGGAGGATGAATCTGTACAGGATAATCTGGCCGATGGCAGTGACAAGGTCGAGATAAACGGAGTCACCAAGCATGTCATAAGTTATCTTCAAGATTTCCTATTTACCCCCGATCGGGCGCGACAGCCGGTGCGGTCGCTCTCAGGAGGAGAGCGTAACCGTTTGATGCTGGCAAAGCTGTTTTCTCGCCCGTTTAATATTTTGGTGATGGATGAACCTACCAACGATCTGGATTTGGAGACTTTAGAACTATTAGAAGAGATGTTGCTGGAGTTTACCGGAACCTTGTTGTTGGTGAGCCATGACCGTGCCTTTCTGAATAATGTCGTAACCAGTACTCTCGTGTTTGAAGGCAAAGGCAAGGTTATGGAGTATGTAGGTGGTTATGATGACTGGATGCGTCAGCGATTATCTGTCGTGCCAGAAATCGAGGCTGCTTCCGTAGCGAATAAAGCTGCAACAAAGGCCCCCAAACCCAAGTCGAAAAAACTTAGCTATAAAGATCAGCTTGAATTGGATGGTCTGCCCAAGAAGATAGAGGAGCTTGACGCTGAGCTGGCGTCGGCACAGGATGCGATTGCACAACCAGGATTCTATCATCAGGATGGAGCAACCATAGCTGAGGCCAACAAGCGTCTGGAACAGTTGGAGCAAGATTTAGAGCATGCCTATGCCCGTTGGGAACTGCTTGAGTCGGGCAACAACAGCTGAGCGGATTTCACTTCTCAGGGCGACTGGGCCATAATTATGGCGGTGCTCATATCCCTAGATTAATTGGCAAAGGCGGCGAATATGCAGGATCTATCGGTCTTGATTGTTGATGACATGCGTTCCATGCGTTCCATAGTTAAGCAGGTGCTGACGGATATGGGATTTAAGAATCTGCAGGAGGCCGGAGATGGTTCGGAGGCCTTGTCGGTTCTGCGGGCAAAAAATGTTGATCTGGTGATCTGTGACGTAGAGATGCCAAAGATGAGCGGTATTGAGTTGCTGGACGAAGTAGAAAAGGATGAGGAACTTAATCAGATTCCGTTTATCATGCTGACGGCCCTGAATAATCGCGACAAGGTCATTGAGATATTGGAGCATAAGGTAACCGACTTTGTTCTGAAGCCGATCAATCCCCAGATGTTGGAGCAAAGGGTGCAGGCATTTCTAAACAGTCATCCCCAAGATATCCCCGATTTGGATGCCGAGTAGACTGCCTAGTAGTTTATTGATTAGATAATCGATCAAAAAACAGCGCGGGTTTTTGCGTTGGGGTAGGTTGGGACTCCTGGGAGTCTATGCGTTTGGCGATGGTAGCCAGGGCCTTTTGATACACTTCAGCGTAGTTCCACTCTTTTATAGCTGGATAGTTGGTCTGTCCTGGTTGATAACCCTTACCTGCTTTCCAGCCGAATGAGGCCAGGAAGTTTGCGGTCGAGGCGAGGGCGTCCGCCTTGGAGTGGATAAGGTCACGTCGACCGTCCCCATCGAAGTCCACGGCATATTTTAGATAGTTGGTTGCCAGGAACTGTGTCTGCCCCATCTCTCCCGCCCATGCGCCTACCATCTGGTTTGGACGCATGTAACCATTCTGCACTATCTTCAGCGCCGCGATCAGTTCGCGGGTGAAGAATGCGGTGCGACGGCAGTCATAGGCCAGTGTGGCCAGCGAGCGTATGGCGTTCATCTTGCCCGTATATTTGCCGAAAGATGACTCCATGCCCCAGATCGCCAATAGTATCCCAGGTGGAACACCATATCTTTTCTGTATGCGTTTAAACAGATTCAGGTTTTGTGTCTTGAGTCTGCGGCCCTTGGATACTATGTAGTCCGCGTTGCGCTTTTTCATGAACTGGTCAAAGCTTAGTTTGTAACTTTTTTGATTCCTATCCAGATGGGCAACCTTGTTGTTGTAGACGAGATTATCTAAGGCATCGTCCAGAATAGTCTGTGATATACCATGGTTCAGGGCCATCTTTTTGAAAGCTATGCGCCATTGGTTAAAGCCTCCGGCGCTGTTGCCGCAAAGCGCACTCGAGGAATATGTAACAGACGAGCTCAGGCAATATCCGGGCATGAACAGGCCTGATAGGGCAATGATAGTTAGAGGGGCGATCAGTTTACGCATGTGGCTACTCGGGATTAAGCTAGCGATTATAGCGGCAGCTTTCGGAAAAGACTTTAGGTGAGGGAGAGCAGCGCGCCGACCAATAGTTCTGGATCATAGTATGGAGCGCTCTTCTCGGTTATTAAAGTTGTGTCTATAAGTCGTATCCCCAGATCATCCAGGTAATCCTGAGACAAAGCAGAGCTGTAGTCTCCGTTCTTGCTATCAATCAACACATAATTGAGCAGGCTGTCGTTAGGGCAGTCTTCGCCAGCGTCCATCTTGAGATATTTCAGTAAGGTTTTTACCGTGGCGCTTAGAGACATACCGAGCTGTTCAGGGTCATTCCCCAGGCATGGTACATACACCTTGGGCGCAGAGTTGTTGGCGATTGCGGTGCCTACTCCATGTGGCAGCAGGTTCGCGATCAGGCTGGTATAAAAGCTGCCCGGAGGAAAGCAGATAATATCCGCCATATCGATAAGCTTTCTGTTGGCCTTGCTTAGCTGAGCCGTTGCCGGCGCGAATTTGTCCGCAGATTTGGATAACGCCACCCAACTGATGGGCGATGTGATAGGGTTTGTCTCTTTGCCGGTAATGCGGTGCTGGCCAGTAATCTGTGTTTTATCTTCCAGAGTTGCAGTTAGGTGCAGGTCATCGCTTATGGTAGTGCGGACTATACCTTTGGCACCGACCAGTTTGGTGAACATGAATGTAATCTGGTCTAGCTCTCTTTGATGATGTAGATAGCCTCCAGTCAGGACCAAATTACCGATGCTTGCGCCGCGCAGATCAAAATCTTCCGGCATGAATCTCCGGAAATGGTCCAGTTGGCTGCATATTAATTGCTGCATAGGTTCGGCTATGGGTTGCACCAATGAGTTACTGCCATCGATCATGGAATCGAGCTCTTCTTTCAATTCACCGTTATGTTTGTCTGTGGGTAGTCGATGGACGAACAGATTGTATATGTATATATGATTATCAAAGCCCTCATCCGAGAGGCTTATTAGACGGCTGCGCAGGTCACCCACCGACGGCATGGAGAATGCCTGGCGCAGCTTGGCCGAACTCCCACCAGAGTCAAATGGTGTGACCAAATGGATGCTATTGTGACTATACTGTTTCAGTATGCGGCTGATCTCTTGCAGCGCTGTCCCGCCACTGAAGAACAGGGCGCATGGCCCCAGCTCTGGGGTTCTCAGGCAGCTCTCCAGGAATACTGGATTCGGCAGTTCAGATGAGTTGTTGCTTAACATATTTGTGTGTTGATTGAGCAGGCAGGTTTTAATCCTGCAGTGTTGTTACGTTCGTTACAGAGCCGTGGGTTCTAGGGCATATTATAGATGGAATAGGGAAACTACAAATGACACATGAATTAATGTTATTACGCCACGGAAAGTCCGATTGGTCGGTATTCTCAGGTGACTATGATCGTCCGCTCACCAAACGAGGCAAGCGCGGTGCCAAACACGCCGGGTCTTGGTTGTATGGATGCGGCGGTGTGCCGGACTACATAGTCTCATCTCCGGCTACGCGTGCATACTCCACCGCCTGTAGGGCCGCCAAACACATGGAGTTTGATGCCAACTCCATAGTAAAGGATCACAGGTTATACGGGGCGGGAATTTCAGATCTGTTGGCGGTGCTGCAAGGTTGTCCAGAAGATGCTTTTAGAGTGATGCTGGTGGGACACAACCCAGGCTTCGAGGATATGGTGCAGTATCTCTCTGATGATAAGGTACAGATGCCGGCGGATGGAAAGTTGATGCCAACAGCTACCTTGGCCTGGTTTACTCTATCTTGTAACTGGGGAGATGTTATGGATGGATGCGCATCTCTGAAATCAATAACCAGACCTTCAGATATGCTCAAGTAGTACCAATTCGGTTGTTTCCAGTCCTTAATATATAACACTCAGTGTGTGACAATGTAGCTAGCTCAGACTGGAAATTTGTAGATGAAAACACCTGAACTTCTTTCCCCCGCAGGAACCATCAAGAACATGCGCTATGCCTTCGCCTATGGTGCGGATGCGGTCTATGCTGGCATGCCGCGCTACAGTCTGCGGGTGCGCAATAATGACTTTCTGGGAGAAAATCTGCGCCTGGGGATAGATGAAGCTCATGCACAGGGCAAACGCTTCTTTCTGACCTGCAATCTGATGCCACACGGCGCCAAACTCAAGACATTCATGCGTGATATGGAACCGGTAGTGGCGTTGGGTCCGGACGCCCTGATACTCTCCGATCCGGGCCTGATCATGCTAGCGCGGGAGCGTTGGCCGCAGATGCCGCTGCACCTCTCGGTCCAGGCCAACACGGTGAATGCTGCAAGTGTAAAGTTTTGGCAGGGGATGGGTCTGAGCCGGGTTATCCTGTCGCGGGAATTGTCCCTGGACGAGGTCTCTGAGATACGGCAGGAGTGCCCCGATATCGAATTGGAGGTGTTCATCCACGGTGCGCTATGCATAGCCTATTCCGGGCGCTGCCTGTTGTCGGGATATTTCAATCGGCGCGATGCTAATCAGGGATCGTGCACCAACTCATGCCGCTGGGAGTACAAGTTGGGTACAGGGGATGATGATTCATCTGATCTTTCCCAATCCGGGCAGGAGCGGCATCCGGCAGCAGACCAGTCATACCTGTTAGAAGAGCGGGAGCGTCCAGGCGAGCTGATGCCGGTGTTCGAAGACGAGAACGGTACCTACATTATGAACTCCAAAGATCTGCGGGCGGTAGAGCATGTACAGCGTCTGGTACAGATCGGGGTGGATAGCTTCAAGATCGAGGGGCGTACCAAGTCCCACTACTACACGGCCCGCGCTACTCAGGCCTACCGCCGTGCGATCGACGATGCGGTGGCCGGCCGTGAGTTTGATCCTAAACTGATGATAGACCTGGAAGGTCTGGCCAACCGTGGTTATACCGACGGTTTCTACCAGCGTCATCCCAGCCAGGAGCTGCAGAACTATCGCCAGAACAGCTCCGAGAGTGCACGCGAGATATTCGTAGGCGAGGTTTTGGAACAGGATGCCGATTCCGGGATGGCGTTGATCGATGTAAAGAACAAGTTTGCCGTAGAGGATAAGCTGCAACTGCTAACCCCGTCTGGCAATCACCTGTTCCAGCTACAACAGATCGAGGATCTTTATGGTCACGCCATGTCCGAGGTTCCTGGCGGTGGCTATCAGGTGCGCATCCATCTGCCGACGCAGGGCGGCGAGATGGGGTTGATTACTCGGATGATGGATTTAAATACTCCCTCTCCCTTGTAGGAGAGGGGAGAGTAAGGGTTATCATTATGCCAAGTGACTTCGAACTAGACCCCAGACTCAAAAACGACTGCCATATCCTGGGCCGTTTGGATTCCACCCTGCTTCTGCTGATGGATAATGCTTTGGTGTCTTGGTTTATCCTGGTGCCTGATGTCGAAGTCAGCGAGTTTCACGAGTTGCAGCATGAAGTCCAGTTACAGTTGTTGGAACAGATCAACCTCATCTCAATCTATCTCAAGCAGGACATCTCTGCAGACAAGGTCAACGTAGCCGCCATCGGCAACATCGTACGTCAGCTGCATATCCATGTGGTGGGTCGGGTAGAGGGCGATTACTGTTGGCCTAATGTGGTATGGGGCGCGGAGGGGCGCAGGCCATACTCCAAAACCGAGGTCCAGGATATTTTCTCCTCAATTCGAAAAGTCTTGGGCGACAGATTTGTGCCTGCTCCATCATACTAATCTATTCCAGTATAAATATTGTTGTTTACAGCCACTTGAAAAAGTGGAAAGATAGCCATCGACCGGCTTTATCCATGCCATAATGTGATTTATTACCATTAAGGCAGTCAATAATAAAGATAAGTAGACGATATAGCTTGGCGACTTGCCTTAATCCCAGTTTGATAAGTGCATATAAATGCACAATAAAAAAGTCCACCCTGGAGGAAAGCTGATGGCGGAGAATGCATTCGATTTTTCTAGTGTTGAGAAGCGGTTGGGGGTCTCCCGCAGAACATTTCTGAAGTTTTGTACAGGCGTAGCTGCCTCCCTTGGTCTACCGGCAGGATCCGGCATGGCAATGGCGCAAGCGGTGGCCGATCCCAAAAAACGCCCCCCTGTCATTTGGTTACACGGACAAGAGTGTACCGGTAACACCGAGACACTGTTGCGATCTGAGCAACCCAACCTTGAGCATCTGATACTGGATATGATCTCCGTGGACTATCATCAGACCCTGGATGCCGGTGCCGGACACCATGTGGAAGAACTTAAGAAAAAGGTCATGCAGGAGAATAAAGGGAAGTACCTATTGGTGATAGAAGGTGCTATCCCCCTGGCTGATGATGGTATCTACTGCAAGATCGGTGGCGAGAAGATGACCGATATAACCCGCGAGGCAGCGGAGAATGCAGCGGCGATAGTGGCTTTTGGCTCCTGCGCCAGTTGGGGTGGCGTACAGTCCGCCTCGCCCAACCCCACTGGAGCGGTCGGTGCTCCACAGTTTCTAAAAGATAAGACGGTACTAACCATCCCAGGTTGTCCTCCCAACCCGGCCAATTTCCTCGGTTCGGTGCTGTTCTTTGTGACCTTCGGAAAGTTGCCGCCGATCGATGAAAAGGCTCGTCCCAAGTGGGCCTATGGACGCCTCATCCATGAAAACTGCTACCGGCGACCTCACTTTGACGCGGGACGCTTCGCCAAGCAGTTCGGGGATGAAGGTCATCGCAAGGGCTACTGTCTGTACAAGATAGGCTGTAAGGGACCCGAGACCTATAACAACTGTCCTAGCCTGGAGTTTAATAATGTCGGCGGCGGAGTCTGGCCGGTTGGCGTTGGGCATCCATGCGTAGGATGTTCCGAACAGGGGGTCGGCTTCAATAAGCCCATGTTCAGCCTGGCAGATGTCAAAACCCATACACCTCCCAATATGTTCCCGTTTATTGATGATCGTCCGGGCAGCAGCGGCATCACCGCAGGGGCGGCCGCCTTGGCCGGCGCTGCTGTAGGTGTTGCAGTGGGCGCAACTGCGGCCGGAGCGAGAAAGCTGGATCAGAAAGATAGCGATCAGAGCTGAGGGGGCGTTATGAAACGTAGAGACTTTCTTAAGGCCACCCTCGGAGGAACGGCAACGCTCGCGAGTGCCGGTACCGCCCAGGCGCGGCCTAATCTTGAGCCTGCAGAGAATGCGGTCGGCATGTTGTACGACTCCACTCTCTGTATAGGTTGCAAGGCCTGTGTAAGTATGTGTAAACAGGTCAATGGCATGCCGCCAGTGATCAGGGACGGTGAAGCGCAATGGGATTCTGCGCGCGGCTTGTCTGACGACACATTGAATGTCATCAAGGTATACAGGAACGGTACTGCGAAGGTAAAGGACTCTGAAGTTGACGGATACGCATTTGAGAAACGCAGTTGCATGCACTGTGTAGATCCCGGGTGCGTCTCGGCATGTCCGTGTACGGCCATGCGGCGTAATCCCAAGACCGGAATTGTGACCCATCATCCAGATGTCTGCATAGGGTGCCGTACATGTATGGTCTCCTGTCCCTACAATGTTCCGCAGTTTGAGTTCAATGAACTGTTCGGACAGATCCAAAAATGCCAGTTGTGCAACCAGGCAGGCCTGGAACGCATCGATAAAGGGCAGATGACAGGATGTGCCGAGGCCTGTCCCACCGGGGCCACATTGTTTGGTCCACGTAAGCTGTTACTGCAAGAGGCCAAGCAGCGTATGGCCCTAAAGCCAGGTGAGATATACAACTACCCGCGCGGCGATATCAGCAAACCAGAGAGCTACCATGAAAAGGCGGTCCCCAAATACAACCAACGTATCTGGGGTGAGAAAGAGGCGGGAGGTACCAATGTCATGCATATATCCTCCATCTCCTTCGATAAGCTGGGTATGCCTCCACTGGGTGAGCGTTCCTACGCATCTATCTCCGAAACCGTTCAACACTCGCTCTATAGCTTCATGGCTCTTCCTGCGATAGCGTTGGCTGGACTCACCTATGTGGTCCGCCGTAACACTGATGATGAAGATGAAGGGGGTGACTCATGAGTGGGTATAAGGCATTAGGTGGTCGCATCCTAACCAAGCCGTTTCTGGTATTGCTGGTTATATGGTTGATTGGCAGCATGTTCGGCGTGCAGCGTTTCTTCATGGACGGCATGGGGGCGGTGAGTAACCTAAACGGTGGCTTCGCTTGGGGTATCTGGGTAGTGTACGACGTGGTGGTAGGCACTGCCTTCGCTTGTGGTGGTTACGCTCTGGCCATAGTGGTCTATGTGTTAAACAAGGGTCAATATCACCCATTGATTCGTTCTGCATTGTTGGCCAGTCTGCTCGGCTACGCCCTGGGCGGATTTGGCGCCTTCTTTGATATGGGGCGCTTCTGGCAGTTCTACGAGATATTCCTGCCCAGTAACTGGAACTTCAACTCGGTGATGCTAGAGGTAGGCCTCTGTGTGGCCAGCTACATCATTGTACTGACCCTGGAATTTTCTCCGGTAGTATTAGAAAGATTCGGTAAGCTGGATCTATTGAAGCGTCTGAACAAGGTTCTGTTCTTTCTTATAGCTCTGGGTGTGTTGCTGCCCACCATGCATCAATCTTCTCTGGGGACCATGCTGATCAATATGGGATACAAGGTACATCCGCTGTGGCAGTCTCTGCATATGCAGCCATTGCTGGCGCTGATCACCGCTATCATCATGGGGTTTTCCATAGTGGTGTATGAGGAATCAACCTTGGCAGTAAATTTCGCTCGCAAGGCGGAATCTCCACTATTGTCAGGATTGAGTAAAGGGGCCGCGGGATTACTAGCCGCATATTTAGTGATCAGGTTTGTCACCCTGACTGTGCAAGGAAAACTAGGCCTTATCTTTGCCTTCGACTTTGGGTCAGTAATGTTTATTCTGGAGACAGCCCTGTTTGTCGTGCCCCTGGTAATCCTGCTTTCGCCGTCTAGAAAGAGTCGTAGCGGTCAATTGTTGATCGCAGCTGTATGTATGTTATTGGCCGGGGCGTTGTATCGCTTCGACGCATTTCTTATCACCTATAACCCAGGTCCTGGATATAGCTACTTCCCGTCTGCTCCAGAGATCATGATTACTTTTAGCATTATTGCTTTGGAGCTGATGATCTACCTGGTGGTGATCAAGACCATGCCCGTGCTGCATAGTGAAGAGCGCGCGTAACAAGAATTATTTTGAGGAGATATAGTTGTGACTACTCGTATAACAGTTGACCCAATTACAAGAATTGAAGGGCACCTTCGTATCGATGTGGAGGTGAATGACGATGGCAAGGTAAGCAAGGCATGGTCTTCCGGCCAGATGTGGCGCGGCATCGAGAAGATCCTGCTGGGACGCGACCCGCGCGAGGCCTGGTTCTACACCCAGCGCTTCTGCGGCGTATGCACCACGGTGCATGCCATTACCTCAGTGCGTGCCGTGGAGAACGCACTACAACTGGAAGTGCCGCTCAACGCCCAGTTGATCCGCAACATCATCCAGACCGCCCATGCGGTACACGATCACATGGTACATTTCTATCATCTCTCGGCCGTGGACTGGGTGGATGTGACGTCTGCCTTGAAGGCCGACCCGGTGGCTACAGCCAAGCTGGCGGAATCCCTGTCGGATTGGCCATTGAACGGTCCTCATGAGATGAAGGCGGTTCAGGAACGCCTGAGCACCTTTGTTGGTAGCGGTCAGCTAGGACCGTTTGCCAGTGGCTTCTGGGGTCACCCCGAAATGAAACTGCCACCTGAGGTGAATCTGCTGGCGGTGGCGCACTATCTACAGGCGTTGGATGTGCAGATCCTGGCCAACAAGGTGGTGGCCATATTGGGTGGAAAGACTCCGCATATCCAGAACGTCGCTGTAGGCGGTGTGAGTAACTCCATCGGACACGATGCGCCATCGGTGCTGAATATAGAGCGCTTAACCCTGATCAAGAACTTTATCGATAAGCTGGATCATTTTGTTAAATCCACCTACATGGTAGATGTGCCGGCGGTAGGCGCCTTCTACCTGGATTGGGCCGGAATCGGCAGCGGTGTCACCAACTATTTGACCGTGCCTGACTGCCCGCTGGATACTAAGGGCACCAAGTTCGCCCTGCCTGGCGGCTTTATAGAAAACGCCGATCTGAACTCGTATAAACCGATCAAGACATCCAACGATAAATATTTCCGTGAGGGCGTGGCCGAAAGCGCCAAGCATTCATGGTATGAGGGCGATAAGGCGCTGCATCCGTTCGAAGGCGAGACCGAACCACAATACACCGACTTCCAGGACGACGGACAGTACTCCTGGGTCAAGGCCCCCACCTTCTATGGCAAGCGCGCCCAGGTTGGCCCCTTGGCCGATGTGCTCAATGGAGTTGCCGGCGGGCATGAGGGTTACACCAAGCACCTGAATACGGTGATGGATACCCTGAAGGCCGTGGCGCAAAACCCGAATATTCCGTTGTCTGCGGTGCACTCTACCATAGGGCGCCACGCCGCCCGCGCCGTGCGCTGTGGTGTGATGGTCGATACTCTGCATGATCAGTGGAACCTACTGATGGAGAATATCGCCAGCGGCGACCTGGATACCTTCAATGCCCCGGTCTTTCCCAAGGGCGAGATCAGGGGAGTGGGTTTTCATCAGGCCCCGCGTGGAGCCCTATCGCACTGGGTTGTGATAGAAGATGGCAAGATCAAAAACTACCAGGCAGTGGTGCCAAGTACCTGGAATGCCGGTCCGCGCGACGCCGACGATCAGCCTGGTCCGTACGAGGCCGCCCTGTTGGATAACCCGGTAGCCGATCCGGAGAATCCGCTGGAGGTGTTGCGAACCGTCCACTCCTTCGATCCCTGTATCGCCTGCGCCATCCATATGGTGGATACCGAACAGCAGGAGATCGTAAAGGTCCAGGCGCTGTAGTTGGAGCTTCATGGGGATAGAGCAACAAAGTGCGTCCCTTCCACCCCTCAAGGGGGTACCGAGGTCCCTATGGGAGAAGGACACGACTGCACGGATGCAGGAGGTAGAGCGACGCAGGAAGCCAAAGCCGAGGATGAGGGGGGCAATAAAATAGAAGTTCTAGCTTTTCAGATTACCCTCACCCCGACCTTTATGCCCTTTAGGGTGTTCTCCCAGAGGGAGAGGGGGAGTGGAATGGCGATGGGTCAGTGTTATTGTGGCTCCGACCCTAGAGTAGAGAGTTAATAGCCATGAGTGGTAATGAGAAAAACATCTTGATTATAGGCATGGGCAACGTCCTGATGCAGGACGAGGGCGTGGGTGTGCGTGCGGTGGAGGAGTTGGAGAACCGCTACCGTATCCCGGAGCATGTACGGGTGGTAGACGGCGGTACCACCGGGATGGAGCTGTTCGATCCCATACGTCACTGCGATCATCTGATCGTGGCCGATGCGGTAAACACCGGGGCACCCTATGGGTCCCTAGTGCGCATCGCCGATGAGGAGATACCGGCCTTTTTTCAGACCAAGATATCCAATCATCAGCTGGGTCTCTCCGATCTGCTGGGGTTGCTTACCATCAAGGGCGAAGGCCCAGAGCATGTGGTGCTCATAGGCATGGTCCCACATTCTCTGGACAATAAACTGGGCCTGACCCCGGAAGCGGCTAAAGGTCTGGATGGCATGGTCGCCATGCTGGTTAGGGAATTGGCAGATCTGGGTATAGACCTGGAAGAGCGTAGCGAGCCTGTTGCTGGTCAGTGGCGCAAACAGGCGGATAAGGAGCAGGCGCAATGTGCATAGGTGTTCCGGTCAAGATTATAGAGCCTGGCGAGTTCGTATCCCTGTGCGAGGGGCGCAACGGCCGGGAACAGGTCAATATGATGTTGATCGGTCCGCAGCCGGCCGGCACCTGGGTGCTGAATTTCCTAGGCTCAGCGCGCGAGGTGCTCACAGAAACCGATGCCGACCATATCAATAAGGCCCTGGACGGGCTCGTCGCCATCATGCAGGGTGAGGATGAAGTGGATATCGACAGCTATTTTCCCGGACTGGGACCGACGGCGGAGGTGGCCTGATGCAAGATCCGCAAGCGGTAGCCGATAGTCTGGTTCAGGCCTTCGAAAGCATCCAACAGGAGGAGATGCAGGATATCCCGCTGCTCAATCCTCTGTTGCGTGTGGAGGCGTTGGGTTTTCGTGAGTATCAGGGGCGGATCATCGGCATCATAATAACCCCCTGGTTCATGAACCTGATTATGCTGCCTGGGGAGAACGATAACTGGGACGATCTGCAACTAGGAGATAAGCAGAAACATGAGTTTCCTGCAAACACATATACCTTTCTGGTGAATGAGATAGATGGGGTGGGTCGCTGTCTGAGCAATTCACTATACTCACCTATGAACGAGTTTTATGACCAGGACCATGCAGTGGCCGCAGCCAAGAGTTTTCTTGATCTGCTCATGGTGCGACCAGAACATAAGGCAGATGTGATCGATGAAGATCTGCTGGGGAAGATCATGCGCGGCGAGGAGGTGCCTGAGATAGATCTGGACGATTTTGCAGAGGTGGAGCAATTAGAGGCTTCGACACCTGGGATATCCAAGACATGCCCTGAGCGTGCGCGAGTTAAAAAGGAGATCTCACGCAGAGATCTGTTACGGGGTGATTTTTTAGAAGAGACATGATTAATCATGGTCGGCATGCGCCGAACATTTTTATTTTATGATAGGAGAGATTCGATGAGGCAAAAAATAGTGAAGATAATCATGCTGCTTTCTTTGTTGCCTGGTATGGCCCTGGCTCATACTGGCGTGGGAGAGACCACTGGGTTTATGCATGGAGTGGGGCATCCCATCGGCGGGGCGGATCACCTGCTGGCTATGATTGCTGTTGGTATTTGGGCCGCGCAGATTGGTGGACGTGCCCTTTGGGTGGTTCCCTGCACCTTCGTAGGCGTTATGATCTTTGGCGGCATCCTCGGGTTTAGTGGTGTTCCAGTGCCTTTCATTGAACAGGGGATACTGCTGTCGGTTCTGATCCTGGGGGTATTGATCGCCGGGGCCTTCAAGCTGCCGCTGGTATACAGCGCCATGATCGTTGGACTCTTCGCTATATTTCACGGCCATGCCCACGGAGCGGAGATGCCGGCTGCGATAACGGCTGCATCCTATACACTAGGTTTTGCCTTAGCCACCGCTATACTGCACCTGGCCGGCATGGGTCTGGGTGTGTTTGTGTCCAGGATAAAACTACCGGCGCTTACTCGCTTCGCCGGTGGCGCCATCGCACTCAGTGGAGTCTATCTGGCGATTGCCTAGTTAAACACTCTTTTCTCCTATCCTCTTTCATGCTCCCTCTCCCCGCCGGTGAGGGGGAGGATGAGGGAGAAGTCTAAGCCTGCTTTGCGTCACATGCACTTCACATCTCATATCAATTGATGTCCCAATCGTTAGCTGGCAGTATCAATAAAGCCAGCGAGCATTACTTAAACGCGCTGTGCTTAACTTTACTCTAGGTTAAGGAAAAATATGTGAGCAGAAAAACCCTTCTTTCATGGAGTAGTGGCAAAGACAGTGCGTGGGCTTTGCATGTTTTACGACAAGACCAGAGTGTTGATGTGGTCGGGCTGTTCTGCACCATCAACAAGGAGTTTGAACGCGTGGCTATGCATGGCGTGAGGCTCGAACTGCTGCAACAACAGGCAGAGAGTGCTGGTCTGCCATTACAGGTAATCGAGATTCCATATCCTTGTAGCGATAGTGAGTATGCATTCGCCATGACAGAGTTCGTTGCTGCAGCCAGGGAAGATGACATTGAGTGTTTCGCCTTTGGTGATCTCTTTCTGGAAGATGTGCGACGATATCGTGAGGAGCGCCTGGCGGGTAGTGGCATAGCACCGATCTTTCCCCTTTGGGATATTCCTACACAGGACCTTTCCAGAGAAATGGTGGACGCTGGATTAAAGGCCATTATCACCTGTGTTGACCCAAAACACATTTCGCAGGAATTTGCCGGTAGGGAGTACAACGCATCTTTTCTGGACGATATTTCGCAAGAGATTGACCCTTGTGGAGAATATGGTGAGTTCCACAGCTTTGCCTTCGCCGGTCCCATGTTCCGCAACCCAATCGAAGTGAATGTGGGAAAGACGGTACATAGAGACGGCTTTGTCTTTGCTGATCTATTACCATCAACACCTGATACGGTACCGCGCTCGGCTGCTGGCCGCTGAGCGGTTGTGTTACCTGGAAGTGGGGTGAGGAGGGAAGCCTGATACTTGTATCAATTGATGTATCAATAAATAGCTGGCAATATCGCAGAACAGGAATGGTTTTGATAATAATTACGGTAGGGAAACGATGATAACGCGTTACTCTTTCGGGACGATAGAGATAGATAATAAAACCTATAGCAGGGACCTGATGATTTTCCCCGATGGCTCTGTTCGTTCACCCTGGTGTCGTGCAGACGGTCATGTACTTACTGTCTCTGATATTCAAGATATCTTGGAGGTCAGGCCAACATATCTCGTTGTTGGCACCGGCAGCCCAGGTATGATGCAACCGGATGCGGAGTTTGTGTCCAGGGTCGAGTCCAAGGGCATTAAATTAGCCATCCTGCCTACGACTCAGGCAGTGCGTGAATTCAATATGATGTCAGAGCAGGGCAGGGGCTGTGCTGGATGTTTTCATTTGACCTGTTAGGGAGGTGGTGAAGCAAATGTGGAAGTTCCTCACAATATTGATACTCAAATCATTGTATATTTCGCAACTCGTGAGTGTTTAATATTTTAGGAAATATGGAGAAAGTATGAACAAGAAGTTACTTCTAACATTGATTGCCCCAGCACTGATTTTCGGTTTGTTAGCTACGTCGTGGGCAGACACAAGCCTTCCGGAGAAAAAACAAACTGAGCTGGGTCTCTACATTACAGCAAGCGAAGCCTTTGCAAAATGGCAGGAAAATCCAGGCGCAATAAAGATATTGGATGTCAGAACGCCAGGTGAGTATATATTTGTTGGCCATGCAGATATGGCGACAAATATTCCCCTTAAGTTGTTTAATGGTGAAACAGATCAAAAGACCAAAAAACCAGTTATGCCGCTAAATCAAAACTTCGTGGCAGAGGTTAACAAGAAATTCAAAAAAACTGACACCATTATGATTATGTGCCGATCAGGCTCAAGAAGTGCAAAGGCGGTCAATCTTCTGGCCAAGGCCGGTTTTAAGAATGTGTACACTGTTACCGACGGATTTGAGGGTGATAAATCTAAAGAAGGTAGAAGGACTGTTAACGGCTGGAAGAATGCCGATGCCAGTTGGACGTATAAACTTGATCCCAAATTAGTGTATAAACCTTAATTACATCTAATTGAAAGACCGGGTTAAGAGAAGAAATTTTTGTAAATATCAAAACTCCTTCTCTCTAACCCGGTTTTTTTGATACCTACCTTCACAGGTATGACTTTACTCTGTTTCTGCAATTTCATGTCCCGCTGCAATTCCGTGTTGTGTGAATACTAAAGCAGCGCTTATAAATACATATTCGACTATATTTACAAAGAGAAAACGGCAAGTCCGGCCTTATTGGTTTTAAGGTATCAGCTGCGACAATATTAAGGAGAATACAATGCCAAAAGGAAATTTCACTGCCACGCTCTATCCTGGTTCCCAACTTTCCATCGATGATCTTACCGGCGGCCGACATCCGACCCCGGGGAATGTCGGTGTCTGCCTGTGTGGCGGTGGGTCACGGGCATTGAGTGCCGGCATGGGGCAACTGCGCGCACTGCATCATTTGTGTAGCGATGATGGCGTGACCCTGCTGAGTCAGACCAAGGCCATCTCAACTGTATCAGGAGGGTCTTGGCTTGGGATCAGCTATGAATATCAGAAGAGCGTATCCGACGACGTATTCTTAAACCGCTATATAGAAAATCCCACAGATCTGACGCGTACCGAAATCGAGCATTTGCCAAACGGTAATATCGGACAGCAGGTGACAAAGGAGTTCTCGGTTGCGGATATCGCGCTGCAGGCGCTGTTATGCTATCTGTTCGCAGACACGCCGGCGGATATGCTATGGCAGACGGTGATCGGAAAACATATCCTGTCACCGTACGGACTCTACCAGCCGACACGCGGCAACGCTCCCACTCTGGCGTTTTCCTATGATAGCGCTGCAGTCCAGAACATCCTGAACCTGCCCAACCAGAACCCGGCCCTTGTCGATACCCCATTCCTTACCTTGAGCAACAACGCCGTCAGACCATACTTCATCTGCAATACCGCCATGTTCGTACAGGGCGCAGAGCCGAAACTGGGAGACTACCAATATCTGGCCCCGGTGCAGTGCACCCCGTTCTTTACCGGGATTGTCGGCAGCCCCGGAGGCACCGACGCCAACGGCAAGAGCCCCGGTGGTGGTGGCGTAACCTCGTTTGCCTTCAACTCGATCCTGAACGCCAACAATCAACCAGAGGTAACCATCGGCGAGCAGCGTCCATGGTCGATCATGGATAGCGTGGGAGCCAGCAGTGCGGCGTTTGCCGAGACCCTGGTCAATCTGTTCTCCCAGTGGCAGGCCGATACCGCCCATCTTGTGCAGGAGTTGCAACAACGTGGAGGCCGGGCAATGCAGTTCATCCAGGGTGGGATGGAGCCCCGTCAGGCTGCAGCGGCAAACCAATGGTTGGAAAGCATCTCCAACATCCGCACTGCCGATATGGACCACGCAACACTGTTGCAGAGAATGGCGCAGCACAAGCTGGCAAGGGGAGATCTGCCAGACATATTGAGCAGCATCGCGACCGATATAGTTCCGCAATACAGCTACTGGCCGGTTACCAGCGCAACCCCTGACCCGAATATCCAGCCCACCAGGTTTGCGGATGGCGGCAACCTGGAGAATACCGGCGTTGCCTCCATGCTGAGTTACTGCGATATCGACAATGTCATCTCCTTCATCAACTCCACCACTCTGCTGGCGCCGGCCAGCGCCAATCCGTCGCCCGCAGTGATCGTGGACCAGGCAACGCAGGTGATCACCACCGAGATCGAGGTGGACAGCCAGATACCACCACTGTTCGGCTATCAACCATATTCCAAGGATGAGGGCACATATACACCCTATGACGGCGGTTCCAATATCAGCAAAAAGACCGCATGGGGCGTACACAACCAGGTCTTTCTGAGTGCTGCATTCGCGGAATTCTTGAGCGGCATCTGGAATGCGGCCGGTGGTTCCAGCACACCGGCTATATATAAACAGGAACTATCTGTAATAGAGAATGACTGGTTCGGCGTAGCAGCAAGGGAGAATCCCATCACCTGTGTTTGGGTGTATACCAGCACCGTCACCGCTTGGGAAAGCCAATTAAACGTCGACGTAAAAAAAGCGCTGGATGGACTGGCCAAGTTTCCAAACTATGACACCCTGAACACCGAGCTGACTCCTACGGAGATCAACCTGCTCGCCAGCCTGACCGCCTGGTCGGTCGCCAACGACGACAACAAGGATGTGTTTATTGATTTGTATCGGGATGAATAGCAAAACACTAGTACTAACCATGTGTTTGATTTGAACGGGTATTCAGTAAACCTGCGTTGTTATTCTATAGATTGGGTGCAATTTTGTACTTTTGGCAGATATTATTTGTATATTTTCCACTAATGTTATGTAATTATTATGTACCATACTGGTACTAATTATACTAATATATACAACATATTATGTTAGAATATTGTAAATAATCAACCTGTCGATTTGTAAATATGCCGGCATCATTTAAGCACATTGATCTTAAATTGGTTAGTCCAGACTTTGATTCAAAGTTAATGGATGCCCTCATGGAGCTAGATCACCTTAGAAAATTAAGGTTATATGGCTCGACTGCGCCATGGCTGTTCTTTCAGCTTAAAGAAATATTTCATCTTTTAGAAAGTGTTGGTTCTGCAAGAATTGAAGGAAATCGAACTACGATATCAGAATATATTGAGCAAAAGATTCAACAAAAGGAACATTCTGCTGAAAGGTTTTCAGAAATAGCTAACGTTGAACAAGCAATGACCTATATAGAGGAGCAAATTGATTCTGGTTCAGATATTTCACACCATTTTATACGTGAGCTGCATCAACTTGCGGTTGAAAACTTAACTGATGAAGGCGATAGAACTCCAGGCGCATATAGGACATGGGAAGTTGAAATTAATAAGTCTAACCATTTACCACCGGAACGACATTTAGTTCAAGGATATATGGATGAACTGATTGAATTCATGAATCATGAAGACAATAAAAAGTATGACTTAATTAAGATAGCTATAATACATCATCGGTTTACTTGGATTCATCCGTTTGGTAATGGCAACGGACGTGTTGTTAGATTGTTAACATATGCATTGTTGATTAAATATGGATTTAGAGTTAAGGACGGGCAATTACTTAACCCTACGGCAGTATTTTGCAATGATCGCGAAAAATACTATGAATATCTTTCTATTGCCGATGAAGGAAGTGATGATTCATTACTTCAATGGTGTGAATATGTCTTAACTGGTATATGTGAAGAAATATCCAAAGTGAATTTGCTATTGGACCACAAATATTTGTCGAGTAATGTCCTCAAGCCGGCTATAGCTATAGGTCGTGAGCGTGGATTGATAAATAAAAATGAAGAGATAGTGCTTAAAATGGGTATTGAGAGTCAGTCATTTAAAGCTTCAGATGTGGCTAAAGCCTTACCGAAACTTAAACCACGTCAGAAAACTCATCTGATACAGAAGCTCAAATCCAATGGGATGATACGGCCGCTAAAGGAAAATGGCAGGGAGTATTATGTTGCATTTAATAATAATTATCTGATGCGCAGTTTAATTCAGATGTTGGAGCGTGAGAATTTTATACCATCAATCGATGAATAGTTTCTTTTGTAAAATACAAAGAGCCACAGCTCCGAAGGGCGCAATAACCAACATGCATTGCGCCGTATGATCTTTTAATCCCGTTGACATATCTTTGCAAACTTCCCTGAGGTCAGTTTTATTAGATCATCAGGCTTTAGCTCGATCTCCAGGCCCCTGCGCCCGGCGCTTACGAAAATGGTGGAATACTGTTGCGCTGACGAGTGCACTAGTGTCTTTAATCTCTTCTTTTGCCCCAGGGGGCTTACGCCTCCCAGAACATATCCTGTAGCTCTCTCAACATCAGGTGCTGTTGCCATGGCCGCCTTTTTTGCCCCGGCCGCCTTGGCTATAAGTTTCATGTTGAGTTTCGATGATACGGGAACCACGCCTACCGCTAACTCTTTGCCATCCAGGCTTACTACCAGCGTCTTGAATACCTGTTCTTCCGCTACCCCCATTTTCTCGGCCGCCTCGGCCCCATAAGATGTATTGGATGGGTCATGAGTGTATTCATGAACCTTGTAGGGTATTCCTGCCTTCTTGGCCGTATTTATTCCTGGAGTCATGTTGTTACCGTTGTCTGGTGAATCTTGGTGACAGTATACCCGTTGGCAAAGTAGGGTATGGCAGAAATATGTATACTATTCCTGAAAGTCAGCAATTTATACGAGGCTAACGTGAATGCACTAGAATTAATACCTTTTGCTCAGTATACGATCAAGGCGGTCGTGGCGTTGGTAGCGATCATGAACCCGCTTTACATCATGCCCGCATTCCTGGCAGCCACTTCCGATTATTCAAAAGAAGAAAGACGAGAATTGTCGTTCCGGGCGATAAAATATGCCTTTCTGGTTCTGCTGCTATTCTTGCTGATGGGCGAAATCATCCTGATGGTTTTTGGCATCTCATCCGGGGCCTTTCAACTGGGCGGAGGCATACTGATCCTGCTGATCGGCATAAAAATGTTTTTCTCGCCTGGATCCCGCTGGGAGGACAGAACAAAAAATCTGGAAGATGCAGAACAGAAGCAAGACGACATTGCGTTGGTCCCTTTGGCTATTCCTATAATCGCCGGGCCCGGTACCATAACTACGGTCATGGCGTTGAAAAGCACGGTGCCGCATTGGACCTACCAGATAGCAGTAGGGATTGGCATCCTGGTCGCCTGCGCAATCGTGTATTTCGTATTTAAATATCCCAGATCCCTGACCGAAAAACTCGGCAAGATGGGCTCGAACGCCACCATAAAACTCATGTCGATCATGCTGGTTGCTGTTGCAGTCCAGATCTGCAGCTCCGGTGCGGAGGCGTTGATTGTTTCCAGGATGGGGTCGTGAGTGGTTGGTTGTTCTCAGAACGGTTGCTATGGGATTGAGGATCCGCATTAATGAGTTTTAAATCTGTTCTTCATATAAAGGCCAGCGCCCTTGTACCGTTCATCCTCGTTTTAATCCTCTCGGCTCCGTCTTTCGCCGCGAAACAGGCCCCGGACATTCCAGATTGGTTGCAGCGTCATGTTGGTCTTGGCGACGGCCAGATCGCAGCGACGGTGTTACAACGGTCGCGTGCGCTTTACCTGCAGGAAGTGCGCAAAGGCAAGGTCAAGAATCCTTGTTATTTCGCCATGGATGCGACACGCCCCCATGACAATGGCCACAACCAGTTGGGACGCCGGTTCTACATTATCTGCGAAGCCAAACAGTCGTTTCGCGCCATACCGGCGGGACACGGAGGCGGTCGCAATCTGATAGGCCTACCAAAATTCACCAATGGACGGCGCTGCGTAAAAAACTTCTCCAACGCATTGGATTCAAAATTGACGGACGGCGGAGCCTATATAACTGCAGAATTGAAAACTTCGTTTAAAGGCTATTACCGAAGCTCCGGGAAACAAAAATCCACTCTGCACCGTACGTTCATCCAGTTCGACGGACAAGGTGAAACAGATAACGCCAGAGAGCGTGAGATCGGCGGACATGCGGCGGTCCTGCTAAGGGGCATGTGCCGGCTAAAAGATCCGAAAAGTCGTTATGCCGACTCTGAGGGCTATGTCTTCTTGGGTCATCTGGCGGACTATGTTGGCGGCCGCAGCAGCGGATGCACAACCTGGTCAAGATCGGACGCCAAGCAAATCATCTCCATGGTGAAATACCACCCGACAACACTCTACATCTATCCTGAGGCTGACGATATCGAAGCCGTCGCACAGTTCCAAAAAGAACCAGACAAGCCGCAGACCCAGACAAAACCCTACTGGAACGCATCCTGCCTGAAGCAAATCAAAGCACCGAAATTCTGGTCTAAGGATTACCTTGAACCACTGCTGGAACGCTACAAAAAAGCTCATCCGAAGCCAGCGCCACAACCAATCCCGCTCTGCAAGGGTTAGTGAATATTATCTCTTACCGCCACTGAGCCAAACGAAGGCTGGCGGCTCAAAAGACAAGGAGTAATTCGATATTGATCGTACGGATTTTACTCCCAGAAATCAGATGCGATCTCAATCAGGTTTCCATCCGGGTCCGTTATCATTGCCGATCGCATCTTCCAGGGTTCATCTCTTGGTTCGTAGACGG
The DNA here is from genome assembly GCA_050288625.1 of Sedimenticolaceae bacterium. Lineage (GTDB taxonomy): Bacteria > Pseudomonadota > Gammaproteobacteria > Chromatiales > Chromatiaceae > JAAGZL01. Next base: position 57,902 of record JBNKEE010000032.1, read on the forward strand.
ATCTACCGCCTTGCTCAACGATGCGCGCATATTCCTTATCCACATTTTCTGGTGCCCCTACATTTAACGCCAACTCGAAAGTGCCGTTCAGTTTATTTGTGTATTCTGGCGTCTGGCCCAAAAGTTCCGGTAGCATTCTCCTTTCGTACATTGCGAAGCGTATCCCCTCATGTTGGAATTCGGCATAAGGGCCTTCGCCATTCCATTCAATTTCAATCCCGATAACATCTTTGTAGAAATCCACCATTTTTGCCAGATCTGTGACAAACAAACCGAGCATATCGAATCTTTTCTTCATGTTGCTTCCTGTATTTTTACTAAGCCAAGTCGCGGACCTGACGTTTTACCTAAGAACGCCGGGATATTTTTATCTATCACTCCAGGCGGGTAGCTGTGACATTATTTCCCTGGCCATCTGTTGCGCCGAGTCTTCATCCTTGTTCTGGTCCTGCATTATGAATCGGGTCATTGAGTTAAGTTTCTCTGCGTAAGATTGCATGCTGCCATCTTCGTTGCAGCAGAATTTACAATAATTCTTACTGCTGTCACTAATCGCAAAATCACTTGGAGCACTCATAGGCATACCACATGCTATGCAATTTGTATCCATTGTATTCTCCGGATTAACTTATCATGGATGGCATATCCATATGCCATCTCATGACGGTACAACTTTAATGGCAATGAACGATGCCTGTGCTATTGTCCATATGACAACATTGCCCGGGAGGAGAGCTCTTGCGACAACCGCCACCGTGGGCGATAGCCACGCTGGTAACAAAAGCCAATGCTATTGCGACGATCCATTTTTTCATGAAATATCCTCCGCACCCTGTAAGGTGAAACATGCTAGATGTCGGGCGCATAAACACCTAACCATTATTCGACATCAAAACCCACACGCAACAACAGGTACAAAACAGGAGAAAATAAAAGGGGTCGGACTCCTGTTACTCCTCAACCCTCACCCTCGGCTTTGGCTTCCTGCGGCGCTCTAACTCCTCCATCCCTGGAGTCGTCTACCAATCTTGGGAGAGGGGATACTATGTTAGGTAATTGTGCCATACCTAGCCCCGTAGGGCGCAATAACCAACGGGCATTGCGCCGTATGACCTCCTCTCCCCTCTGGGGAGACGACTCCATTACATACTTACACCTTCTCTCCCCTCTCCCCTCTGGGGAGAGGGGCAGGGGTGAGGGGGGAAGTAGGATATATCTCACTCCATCTTCTGACTCCGACCCTTTGAAAACCCACCCAATTCCGCTAGGATTAAACCATCTCAGGCGGCTGCTGCGCCCGGTGAAGTCGGTCCGGGCGAGGGTGTAATACAAAACCCTGCAAGGGAAACAAGCCTGCCGCACCTGATAGACGGAGTACGCACATCGGCGCATCCAAGGAGATGCACCTGCGTACAGGGAACGACTGTCAGGAGATGACACATGGAAAAGCACGACCCGACTTTAGATCAGCTCAACCTGATCGACGCGCAGCTGCGACTGCTCATCGATCTTACAATGGAAAGCAACAACCTCCAGGGAGTAGACCCGGAAGCCCTGGCCCTGGTACTCCGGGACATTAACGCCCGGCTCGCACGCATCGTGCAGGAAAATGCGGACAGCCCCCTTACCGACCAGTGTGAGGGCAGGCGATGAAAGTCAAAGAATATGAGGAAATGCAGGGACTGCCGTCCTGGTACAAAATGAAAAAGAACCCCAAACACCTCCCGGCGGACAAACAGAAAGAACTCAAAGCGGTGGTCGACACCATCCTAGACCACCACGCCGTGGAGATGATCATCCTCTTCGGCTCCTATGCTAGAGGCGACTGGGTGGAAGACCAGTACGAAGAAGACGGCATCACCTACGAATACCGCTCCGACTACGACATCCTCATCGTCACCGCCGACAAGGACAGCGAGCGCAATATCGAACACGACAACGCCCTGCGCGCAGCGCTGGAACCGGACCGGGACGGCACCAAGGTCAGCTACATCGTCCACACCATCCAGCACATCAACCAGATGATCGCCGAGCGCCGCTTCTTCTTCCTGGACATCCTCAAAGAAGGCTACATGCTGCACGACAGCAAACAGTTCATGCTGGCCCGGCCGCCCAAGGAACTGGAGCCGGAACTGATGTTGCGCATATCGGAGGAGTATTTTAAGGAGTGGATGGAGAGTGCAGATGGTTTCCATGACAGTGCGCTTTACAACCAATCTAAGGGCCGTCCAAAAATTGCGGCGTTTGATTTGCACCAGTCTGCCGAACGCTACATCACATGCCTGCTCCTGGTCGAAACCGGCTACCGTCCCAAAGAACATGACATGGAACGCCTGCTCAAACAGGCCGCCGGCTTCGACAAGGAATTCAACAGCGTCTTCCCCCGCCACAACAAATCCGAACGCCACCTGTTCGACCTATTGCGCCGCGCCTACGTCGACGCCCGCTACAACAAATCCTACACCATCACCGAGCACGAACTTAACACCCTCAGCAATCGGGTGCAGGAACTGAAAGCCATCTCGGACAGGGTGTGCAGGGAGAGGATTGGGGAGTTGGGGAAGAAACAGTAGGTGGGGAGGGCGGTTGAAGTAATGGGTGGGTCGTGGTCGGAGCGGATGTTACGACATGTCAATTGAGTCTTACCCTCTATTGCTCTATTGATTAAAACCTTGCGTTTTATGTATAAATGATTTAAAAAGAAAAAAGCTACCGAATTAAAATAAATACAAGATAATTCAAAATAAATATAAGGAAGCCTTTCGGGATGAAAGAGCGGGGACGGAGCAAACTAATCAAGAATCCACTTGTACACATTTCGTGTGCGCTATTTTGGCGTATGTGTTGCTGCGTTTTTTCTTTAATGAATTCTATGCGTGTCCAGGCAAATCGTATATTTGAGAATTGGTTCGATCAATGGTGTCTTGTTTCATCGAATTGATCTTTAATCCAGATGATAAATGCTATCGAGGCTATATAACGTAATATTAGTGATTGCTATATAACCTACCCGCAAGAGCAATAAGTTAAAAGTACAACAAAAGGATAAGCTAATGTTCTCTACTGCTATCAATATGGCACAACTAATCACCTTCCTAATTCCTGGTTTTGTTTTGTTGTTATTAACAAAACATTATTTTCCATTTTTGGAATCCGTTTGGGGTGATTTTCATAGCGGGAGCGGCAATGTTACCGTTGCAATTATTGAAGTGCTCCTGTTTTCATTAGCGTATGGCATTACGTTGTTTAGTGTAACCTTCACACTTTCCATAAAGTATATACGCCGCCGGATTAAGAAGCGTGGCATAAGAATAAAGGCAGTTTTTATGATGGATAGCGATCACCATTTAACCTCTCTCAGAAACCTTTTTCAAATCCATCAAATGATGTTCAAAATGTTCATTATAGGCTTCATCGCATTGATTGCTATCAAGTTTAGTCCGGATATTCCAGAAAGCCCAAATAATGCGATCAGGTATTTAATAACATCTATATTCATATTCTTCACTGGTGCAGCTTCACTGATTTCAGCAAATCAGATCGTAACAATCATCAACGTTATATGCATGAATATTGATTCGGATACAGTTGCAAATAATCAAGACACGACGGACATTGTCGTTCAGGGTGTTGATGGATAGCTCTGGAAAATCAGAGTCTGACCCCATTAGTCCTTTACGGCCATAAGCGGACACTAGAAATTGAAGTAACAACGAAGCTTTGTTTCTGTCATTTCGATGATTGTTGAATAGACAGAGCCTAATAACGTTTTCATATCTTTTGAAAGTGATGATGTGCTCACACCTGGCTGAGCAATCGCAAACTCGAAGCTAACTTCACTATATTTCAGTGCTTTCTTGATCTCTTCTAATTCCACTTCGCCGCCATGATAAAACCTAAGACCTTTTAATACTCCAGCCCCATTTCTACGAGCCATATGTTTAAGGAGCTCTTCTGGCTTCCATTTGTAGCGTAACGATACAATAGCTTGACCACATACTTCATATAAATCAGAGAGTCTTTTACCTGCTTTCTCTTTGGAATATTTACAATGAACCATTTCAAAGCGAACATGCTCATCATCCATAAATATCGCTACAATATCGGATGACTCTCCGGAATTATCATCATTAAAAACCACCTTTGCTCCCTTATCGAGTAAGTATTTCATCATGTACTCTTGTATGGAGCCATTACGTTTTGCGCCAGATTTATAAATTGACTCAATTGTTAAGTCAACATCCTTCCAATCAAGAATTTCAACTCTTTCTGCAGGAATAATCTGTGTCCCGCTTTCTCCATAGTCAGTATGAATGCATCCAGAAATAGTGCACCCGTTTAGCAAGAACATTGTTGGTGGGTTTTCTTGGAAAAACTGCTTAAGCGATAAAGCAGTGCTTTTTAATCCCTCCACTGTGATCTGGCAGGTATCTAATCCTTCCACTTTATGCCCTTTTTCACCACCAAGAACGATAGAAAACGAAACCTCATCATCAGGTATTGTCAGAGTAAATTCTGCTTGATTAGCCGCTGAGGATATAAACTTAAGAGTGGCTTCAGATAATATAAATGATTGACCTGAAGGCGCTTCAATGGTGAGTTTATGCATCCTGTCATAAAGATTTTCCGCCCAGTCAGTAGCTAAAACGATTAAGTCATCAGGGTAATTATCCAACTGAATTTTTGATGCGGAATCTTCGAGCAATTGATTAGAATCGATATTTTCGTCTGTAATTAAACGCCCCATCTCTAAGCACCATTGCTTCCATTCTTTTAGGCTCCCTACACGAGCAGGACTCCATATTTTTCCTTTAACTGAAGCTCCCACACTTACCGGAAATCCATTTCTAAAACCCACTCCAACAAAATCTGATTTTTGACAACGGGAACCTGCTTTCCACCTTTCAAGCTCCGTAGTCACATCAGCTCCACTCAAACGAGAGTAACGATGAAGGTGATTTGCAGGCTTGAATATGCCCGCATGAACGATGCTCAATCTTTTAATCGAGTCAAATGACCTAAAAACACAGTCCCCATTTAATGGAATGGCTTTAGCACCAGTAATTTCCTCAACAAGGACATTCACATCCAATCGTTTTTCAGAGAAACCCACGTAGAGTAGCTTCTTGTCCAACTCATAGTGCATAACAATAAGGTTCCACGTTTGATCCTTCATTTCATCAGTGCGTGCCCACTTCACTTTTTCCCTTGTTTGAGTGGTGAAGTAAAAAATATTTTCCTCAGGGTTTATATATGGTTGGGATAATGCATATTTATTTAAGTTAAAGGCATTTTTGAATCTTGCCCAGTTAACTTTATCACACCGAAAACACAGGCAACTCAAAGCTGGATATACAAGCTTCGGATTTAATTCTATATCTGGAGAGTCAAAGCCAGAAAAAGGGGTGCACCCTTGGAGAAATGAAAGTAATGATTCAGCTTCGGCTTTCTTAGCATCAGCTATCTCACTAATAACCTTTTCCCAGCCAGATCCTTCTTGGAACAGATTTTCTAGTTCAACAGAAATCTTTTCTTCTGCATAGTTTACAACAAATGATGCATCTCCCAATCCGTCTTGAGTACGTGTAAATCTACCGATAAATTGAAGCAAAACAGCTAAAGACTTATGTACAGAATGAACTGCTGCTATTTTGAAATCAGGATAGTCAAATCCTTCTTTCAACATGTCTACGCAAACAACAATATCGTATTTGTCATCCTTTATATCTTTAATTATTCCCTTTTTCCCTGGGGTATTTGAATGAATTAATACAATACGCTCATCTGGATACCACTCTTTATATTGTAAAAATAATGCTTCAGCCTGACCTCTATTGTCCGCGCGCGCCATTATCTTATGACGCTGGAAACCATTATTACGATCCTCTTTCAGTCGTTCAATCGCAGCATCAGCTATAGACTTATCTTTTTTTCTAGGGTGCTTCTCATCAACTACAACCAATGATATTTTTGAAAAGCAATTATCCTTTAAGGCTTGAGACAGCGGATAGTTGTATATAACTTTACCCTCGATAGGCTGCCGATCACTTCTATAAGGTGTAGCTGTAAACTGGACAATCTTTACGCTACCAAAAAGGCTCTTTAAAGTATCCCACTCTTTTGCAACAACATGATGAGCTTCATCAAAATAGATATGTGTAAATAGCTTACTGATTTCACGCTGCGTTTCTACCGGAGCTCTAGCTAATAAGCCGGGCGTTGAAACAACCACATCTACTTCTTGTATTGTTTTTGCGCATTCTTTGCCATTGAGTGTTTTGTTTAGAACGAGAACCTTTGGGTTTGGAGCACTATCCGGGATAACGCCTAAATCTCTTAACATCCCCCAAGTTGAAAATTTATCAGCGATTTGATCTTTTAGATCAATGGTAGGAACTATGACTAAGGTTCTTTTAGCTTTATCAACTAGAGAGGTCGCAAGCATTGTCTCAGTCTTACCTGCACCCGTGGGAAGAACTATAGTTGCCACTTCACTAGATAAAGACCAATGAGACATCAATGAGTAGATTGCACCTAACTGGGCGGGTCTTAATTTCCAACCTTTTTTACCAATACCATTAATATTTACGCTATCTAAAAAAGAACCTTTATCCGCACCAATATGCTCAACACAGCCTTTAATCGAATAGGTACCCTTCTCCTTACCTATACCATTCTTGAGTTCAGCCAAGAAGGAAACGCCTGAATTGTTAGTTACTTTATAAATGCTATCTTTCACGTAGACAGCGTTGAAAGTCCAATTACCAGCTTCAAGAGCTAGATGAAATAAACTCCCAATGCTAGTTTTTTCATTCCGGTAATAAAGTGGATGTGTAAACTCTAGTATTTCTTCGTGTATAAGCTCTAAGCTTCCTTGTTGATTTTTAGAATTCAATTTACTAGCCTCTTGTTTTATAGGGCATTTAGGGTCAGTGTATCAATTATGAGAGTTTTTACACTGACCCCAAACTCCCTTGACCCCAAACTCCCTCAAACTCCTTAGAAGTTCTATACATATTTAGAAACTTGTTCTTCCAGCTTGCTTCGGAGGTTTATGTATATGTCGTGGTATGGTTCTTCGTATTTCTTGTATGAATCACAGTAACTTTCTCGTGTGTATGTGCCTTTTTGTGATACTGCATTAGCGCCTAACATATATATATCAGTCACAACCGAGTGGTATTCTGTAAACGCTTGAGTGATATTTGGCAGATACAGGTTTACGTTTAGCTCTAGTCTTTTGATTTGATCATCTATAGCCCGTGAATGCCTATTGACTTCCTCTAGCCAATGACCCTGATCTTCGTCTCCCAGTAACAGGCGTTGAATGGATACTTTTTCATCTACCAGAGAATCGTCTATTTCTAGGATGGTTCTATAACATTCTTGAATTATTTCCCGATAAAAGTTATTGCTTTCCTTCTTGTGACTTTTTCTCTGAACTATTACAGACCCAAATAGAGCAATAAGACCGCCGCATACAGCTTGTATGGCTGGAGATAATATTTTGAATATTTCTACAATCTCACTCATGTTTATTTACTTCTGACAGTTAATTATGCTGCACGCGCCAATATCGTAATATGCAGCATAAATAACAATTCTTATTCAAATTAATTCAAGGCCGAATGCCTTTGAGGAAAGAGCATCCTGCCTTATTTCTTATACCCTACTATCTACAGAGAATATCACCCCAACACCCTCCAATAAAGCACTTTCCTAGTGTTCCTTCTGTGTCGGTTCGAGGCAAAAAATACTGGACTCCATCCTTAGGTTCGCAACCGGTACTTCCCTGTACCGCTTCTCCGCGATCAAGTCGCGGGGTGACGGTGAGGGTTTTCTGGATATCGCAGGTAAAAGGGCCCTGGACCCCGCGATCAAGTCGCGGTGTGACGGCGAGGGTTTTTTGGATATCGCAGGTAAAAGGGCTCTGGGCCCTGCGATCAAGTCGCGGGGTGACGGCGAGGTCCCCCGCTCATAGAATCAAGTACCGCAAAAGGTCTGATAGCCCTCATCGGCATCCTCAGGCGCATCCTGAAACAGCCAGGTCTTATCAGTTTTGGCATAGGGGGATGACAGCACCTCTACAAACTCCTCTGCCGCATCCGCTGCACCGCTTTCGACACATGTGCGGATTACATTTTCCATGTGGTGGTTTCTGGGGATTACCAGGGGATTGGCCTGTCTCATCAGTTTCTGTGCGTCTTCTTTCGTATCAGACTGGTTTTTCAGCCTGCGCCGCCACTGTGGATACCAATCGCCTAACTCCTCATTCATTGTCCGTTCGTGGGATTCTGAGGAGAGCGACAGGGTCAATCGGTCGAAGGTGATGGTGTAGTCGAGCTGCTGTTGCTGCATGCGATTGAGCAGATCCGAGATCAACTCTTCGTCTTGGGTCGAGGGTTTAGCCAAACCAAGCTTGTCTGCCATCATCTGCAGGTAACTCTGTTTGAATTGGCCGGAGAAATCGGCTATTCGGGAAGAGGCGGCATCAGTAGCACGCTGCTGGTCGCTGTCGATCAGGGGTAGCAAGGTCTCGGCAAAGCGGGCCATGTTCCACTGGGTAATAACTGGCTGATTGCCATAGGCGTAGCGCCCCTGATGGTCAATGGAGCTGAACACGGTTTCTGGATTATAGGTGCCCAGCATGGCACAGGGACCGAAGTCGATGGTCTCACCAGATATGGCGGTGTTGTCCGTATTCATTACGCCGTGGATAAAACCGACCCGCAGCCACTCGGTCACCAGCTCTATCTGCCGCTGAATGGCCTTTTCGAGTAGCAGCAAATAACGTTCGGGATCGCTCGCCTCTATCTCTGGGAAGTGGCGGTTGATGGTGTAATCAGCAAGCGTTCTCAGGGCTTCGCGGTTTTCACGAGCTGCAAAGTATTCGAAGGTGCCAACCCGAAGATGGCTGGAGGCCACACGAGTAACCACGGCGCCCGGCTGGGGAGTTTCCCGGTAGACCTTCTCTCCCGTGGTCACCACTGCCAGGCTGCGACTGCTGGGAACCCCCAGCGCATGCATGGCCTCGCCCATGACGTACTCTCGGATTGCGGGCCCCAATGCGCAACGGCCATCACCGTTGCGTGAGAATGAGGTCGGCCCTGATCCCTTAAGCTGGATATCCCTTATCCTGCCATGGCGATCCCTCGTCTCTCCGATCAGGTGCGCCCTGCCGTCACCAAGCCGCGGTACAAAATGGCCAAACTGATGTCCGGCATAAGCCAGGGCGATGGGTTCCAGGTCTGGTAGCAGATCATTGCCGGCAAACAGACGCGCTAGACTCTCCTCACTCAGGTCGAGTTTATCCGGGAGCCCAAGCTCATTCGACAATTCACTGTTCCATAAAAAAAGTTTGGGATCTCTGACTGGTTCAGGGCGAATGGTTTGGTAAAAAACCTCGCCCAGAGGGATATAGCTGTTTGAAAAGGTCATGTTTTGAGCCTAGCACAAGGAAGGGGGATGTTGCCTAATGGAGTTTATATCGATCATTGGGGACACATTTAAAATGTGTCCCCGGAGACCAATGGGGTTAGACTCATTACTGTCCCATTAACTGTGGGTCTACTAGTTGTAATGCTATGATTGTTACGCATAAAACAATACTCCGCGATCAGATAAACATAAAAACCCAAAACAGCAATCCCTTCTCCCCAGTGGGGAGAAGGACAGGATGAGGGGGAGATATTAATCAATGAGTTATCTATCAAATGCCCCCTCACCCCAACCCTCTCCCCAAAGGGGAGAGGGAGTAAGTGGGACAGCAATGGGGCAGACTAGATTTAACCTCAATAAAGCCCTTTCCTAGTGTTCGTTCTGTGTCGGTTCGAGGCAAAACTACTGGATTAGCTTTGCCGTTACCTTCGGCGATCCATCCTTAGGTTCGCAACCGGTACTTCCCTGTACCGCTTCTCCGCGATCAAGTCGCGGGGTGACGGAGCAATCGGATGATTCTTGGCATGGGTCTACTCACAATCGCTAATTAAATGTTTGGACTCGAACATTGACTATCCTGTGTTCTGTACATACACTGTATGTATGATAGGATTTGAATGGAATAGGGCTAAGGATTTGGCCAATCAAAGGAAACACGGCGTTTCCTTTACAGAGGCAAAGTCGGTGTTCTTTGATGAGTATGCGGTCCAGTTTTATGATGATGAGCATTCTGACAGTGAAGATCGCTTTATCATGCTGGGCATAAGCAATGAGAGCCGGATTCTAATTGTTTGTCATTGTGAGCGAAATTCAGGGAACACCATTCGAATAATCTCAGCACGTAAGGCTACTAAGAAAGAACGCGCGTTTTATCGGCGAGGTGTGTTATGAAAGCTGAATACGATTTTTCGAAAATGAAATCCAGAAAGAATCCCTATGCTTCAAGGCTTAAGAAGCAGGTCACCATCCGCATGGGGGAGGATGTCATTGAGTATTTCAAGGCCATGGCTGAGGAAACCAGTATTCCTTATCAGAGCCTGATTAACCTTTATCTGCGAGATTGCGTGGCTCAGCATCGTAAGATTGATCTCACCTGGGCGAAAAGTTCTAACACGAATCAATAGATCTCAAACCTGTTTTACCCATCTGTATCAATAGGTCAGACCAGATTGATCTATCTGGCAATATTTAAATCAATTACATTGACTCTGATTTCCAATAGGGAGGTTTAATGAAGTTATCCATTTATCAAATCGATGCATTTGCTGAAAACATATTCCAGGGTAATCCGGCCGCAGTTTGCCCCTTGGATGAGTGGCTGCCGGATGCCGTGTTGCAAGACATAGCTCAGGAAAACAACCTGTCAGAAACCGCGTACTTTGTAAAAGAGGGAGGTGGTTACCGCATCAGGTGGTTTACTCCGACGGTCGAGGTGGATCTATGTGGTCATGCTACTCTTGCCAGCGCCTATGTCATATTTGAGATATTGGGGTTTGAAGCTGATGAGATCCTGTTTCACTCCAGGAGTGGTGAGCTGAGGGTTAAGAGAAAGGGGGAGTTGATAGAGCTGGATTTTCCTAAGGCGGAGATCCGACGGTGTGAGACCCCGGACGAAATAACCCAAGCATTCGGCAAAGAACCGGTCGAGGTGTGGCGGGCTGATGACTATATCGCCGTTTATGAAAATGCATCTGATATAGCATCCTTATCACCTGATTTTTCTATTCTGAGTCGGTTAGATTGCAGAGGTATTGCCGCCACCGCGCGCGGTGAAGATGTGGATTTTGTCTGCCGGTTCTTTGGTCCCAGGTGTGGGATTGATGAAGATCCGGTTACCGGCTCGGCCTATTGTGAGTTGATGCCGTATTGGACGGGCAGGCTGGGCAGGAATGAGTTGTCTGCTGCCCAGTTATCAAAAAGGGGTGGCATGTTACAGTGTGAGTTGGTTGGTGAACGCGTCCTTATTGCCGGCAGAGCGGTAAAATATCTGGAGGGCACGATAGAAATATGATGGACCATACAACCAGATTGGATTTACATGCTTGACCCGACTACAGCTTCATACTTGATAGTTAGGTTCGACGGCGATTGGCCGTTGAGCATAAATCAATTTAGGAGCGTAAAATGAGGTCAAAGCATGTGAACAAAGAGCAGTGGGTCGATATGTTGCGTGATATCGGGCTGAGTGACGAGGCCATGCAGCAGTGGCATCGCACATTCGAGTCCAAAAATCCCGAGGGTCATCAGGAGTTCCTGGAGTGGCTGAATATCCCCGGTAGCGAGATCAGTCAGATCCGTTCTCTGTAAGTTAGCAAACTGCGCAGGGTGGTTGGGACATCGATCACCTTGCGCGGCATCAATCTGGATTATGCATAAGATGTTTACCATAGGACAAGTAGCAAAGAAATATTCTCTATCCAGAAGCACCCTTATCTACTATGACAGTAAAGGTGTGCTGCAGCCGAGCGGCAGGACCAACGCCAATTACCGCATGTATTCCGAAGATGATCTGGCGCAACTGGAAAGGATCATCCTGTTTCGCAATACCGGCTTGTCTTTGTCTGTCATCAAGGAGATTCTTACTAAAGATGCGGATGATGTGGAAATGGCCTTGGAAAAGAGGCTCTCTTCCATAAACAGGGAGATACAGAATCTTAGGAATCAGCAGGCTGTTATTTTAAGTCTTATAAAGAATCAGGGCGCTATTGCAGAGACAAGGGTCCTCACCAAGGATAAGTGGGTGGCGATGCTGCGGGCGGTTGGTCTAAGTGATGAGGATATGTGGAATTGGCATGTCGAGTTTGAGAGGACTGCCCCGGAGGCACATCAGGACTTTCTTGAATCGATAGGGATTGCTGCCGATGAAGCTGCTTCTATTCGTGAGTTATCAAGAAACGGTGAAAAAGAATAATTAAATTTTAAGATAACTTAAGGGACACAATATTTAACTCGTGAACTCGCTCTCAGGAGTTATGGCTCAATATAGTATTATTGCGTAGATAGCAGACTGCTAGGGGGGAGTATGGCGGCAAATCCAAAAGAACAAAAAGAGGTGCTGGATTGGCTGGTTCGGCACGGTAGCTGTGATCTGACAAAGGTGCTGGAGACCTTCTTCTCTCAGAGTAAAAAACCTAACCTTCAGGCGGCGGTTATTGCATTGCGTACCTTGCAGGGAGAGGGTGTTTTTGAAGTCGTCGATAGCAATGATACGGATGCGGGTGGTCTGTCTATAAAGGAAGACATGTTCAACGAGCCGGAACGCTATCAGCTCAGGTTGCGTGGCTTTCTTGCCAACGACGCAAATATCTCTTCGATGAATAAGATGGAAGTGGGAGAAGATGTTGAGGAGATTGAACCGTATTACAACATGGTCACACTAAAGGACTATGATGTGGTGAATTTTGTTGGTGACATCCAGGACTGCATCGTGACCTGTGAGCGGCTCAGGGCCTTTACGCAATATTTTGCCAGTCTGTTGATCAGGCGCGAACTTGAAACGGCGGCTCAGCTTTTCAGTTCTACGGTGTCTGACAAGTTCAGTGTTCAATGGTTTGAGGAGAAGTTTACTAATCTGGAGGCTATCTACGGCCGCTTTGATTTCTTCGATCACCTGAGAGTGTTTAGCGTTTATGCGGGAGAGGGGTCGGATAAGAATTTCTTTGACGAGATCAAACTGCCCAAGGGGGTAAAGCGTTCCGCCCGGGTTGGAGAGTCATCCTTTAAGCTGGTGAGCGTTTATTCTCCCAACGGTGTCGCGATCTACGATTACACGGTGAGCATTGCAGTAATCGAAGAGGACGGCAGCCTGAAGATATGTGACTGCAACTGGTTTTCTGGGAATTGACCAACAGGGTCGTTTCCGTTCGACCCCGTTTAGGTTCCTATTAGCTGTTATCCACCCGGATTTTCCTTGCCCCTCCATTGATGTGCGGCCAGTCGTTTGGCAGAGATGCCATCTATTACGGCGGACAGTCGTTCGGCGTTCGGGATTCGTCCTTCCTTGCTGAGCATGGATGCAAGCTTGGGATCTTCGAGTAGATCATAAAGTGAACGTTTCTTGCCGTTAACATAGGCGGTGGTGCTGACCAGACGCACGCCGTGACTGTAGTCGGCGTACTCGGCGCCGTGCACGGTGCTTAGCGGCTGAATAGGTTTGCCGTTCGGTTTCTGCCAGCCATAGATGGCTACGCGTCCGGGCTTTTCACGTAGACGCTTGGTGATCACCAGGTCTTTCTTTTGGCCCGCCAGCAAGGTTCCGAGTTTGATGCCCTTGGCCCGCCTCTGTTGTTCGACTATACGATTGTGTTGCGAATAGTATTCGGTCGAAGTCATCTCTGGCCCTGGCGTCATCGGCTTAGGCGTCAGATGCTTATCGGCCTTGTCGTAGATGGCATCTACTATCTTGGGAGTGGGTAAAGCAAAATCAAACCTCTGTGCTATGGTCTTCGCGGTTTTCAATCCCATAGGGACGCGCAGGAAATCTCGATCTGATCCTACTGCAAGATAGTCGGGCATTACGCACAGGGTGATCGCTGTTACCTTGCCGTCAGGCATCCTCTTTTTGATGGTTACCGGGCGCAGATGACGCAGAAACTTTGGAATGTTCCCGGACATGACCTGGCTACGGATCAATTTCTCACGTTTCTCGCCGCTCGACTCATGTACCTTAGCAACAAAGCTGGAGGCGCTCATGGCACCCAGTGTGCGACTAGGGATGGCTTTGGTGAGGGATGACTGGCAGATTTGCTCGGGATCGCCGAAGGAGTACCCAGTGATGGGAGATACAATCAAGATTCCGACAGCCGTTATGGCTGCTATAAATATCAAATTTCTAAACACTATACTTCTACTACCTATGTTGATTAATAAAAATTCTCCTTTATTTTTCTTTTAGTTAGGCGCCAAATTAATAAATTGGGCGCGATTGTAGTACTAACTCTCTTGAAAATGCAAGAAAAAACACGCTTTTTGGGAGGGATATCACAAGGTAAATGTGGGCCATAGAGCAATTTTTGCTAATAACAGGGCCGTAGGGCGCTGCGTCTGGCGGGCGTGGAGCCGGTATGGACTAAGCTTATTGTTATACGGTTTAAATTGGAAACCTCGCCTGATCATGGTTGTCACTAATAATTAGAGAGGCGGTTTTTCTTAAAAGGAGTGATCATGAAAGCAGTGCGTATCCATGAATATGGCGGCAGGGATGTGCTTCGCTATGAAGATGCACCTATGCCGGAGATTTCAGATAGTGAGGTGCTTATCAGGGTGATCGCTGCCGCAGTTAACCCAGTAGACTGGAAGGTGCGCGAAGGTTATCTCAAGGAGATGATTCAGTATGAATTCCCCCTTACCCTTGGATGGGATGTGGCAGGGATAATTGAAGGTGTGGGTAAAGAGGTTAAGGGTTTTTTGTTGGGTGATCTGGTTTATTCCCGTCCTGAATTGAGCCGCAACGGGACATATGCGGAATATGTTTCTGTCCGGGCGGACGAGGTGGCGTATAAACCTCAGACCGTCTCTTTTGCCGAGGCGGCATCCATTCCACTTGCTGGGATCACTGCCTGGGAGGCAGTAATAAACCACGGAGAGATCAAATCTGGCCAATCCATCCTTATCCATGCGGCCGCTGGTGGCGTGGGCAGTCTTGCGGTGCAGTTGGCTAAATGGAAGGGCGCCTATGTATATGCGACAGCGTCTGAAAAGAATTATGACCTGGTAAAGTCTCTCGGGGCCAATGAGATCATCGATTACCGCAATACCAGATTCCAGGACCTGGTCAAGGATGTTGACGTGGTTTTCGATACTATCGGCGGTCAGGTGCAGGAGGATTCCTGGTCCGTATTGAGACCGGGGGGCATCCTGGTTTCAATCGTGCAGCCGCCCGTTGAAGAGAAGGCCCTGGAGGTGGATGCAATAGGAAAGTTTGTCTTTATTCAACCCAACGCTGAAATTCTGCTTAAGCTGGCGACATTGATCGACGGCGGGATCGTTCGTCCGATCGTTGGTGCCGAGTTTTCTCTGAAAGATATCGATATGGCACACGAACTGAGCGAAAGCGGACGGGCGCGTGGGAAGATCGTAATTCATGTGGGAATGCCTTAATATCGCGTGAATTTTAGGCCGCAATAAGGAGAACAAATGCAACCGGCCGAACTTGAACAGTACCTGCATGAACATATCCCTCTATCCAAGGATATGGGGGTACGCGTTATGTCTGCGAATGCAGATGCAGTTATCCTGCAGGCACCTCTGGAACCCAATATCAATCATCGCGAGACCGTGTTCGGTGGCAGCGCCTCCGCGTTGGCGATCCTTGCGGCATGGTCGCTGTTGCATATCCGAATGCTCGCGGAAGGGATCGACTGCCGTCTGGTGGTCCAGCGCAATACCATGGAATACGACAAGCCCATATTCGGTAAATTTACGGCGCGATCCTCACTGGAGCAGCCTGAAGACTGGGCCAGATTTACCCGCATGCTGGCACGAAGAGGTATGGCCAGGATAACCGTCGAGTCTGTGCTGGAACACGAGGGGCAGGTTGCGGGTAGACTCGGCGGCGAATTTGTGGCCCTGAGTGCGAACTAGCTAGTTCTGCACAGAGACTATTTCGGCGGCTTATTGCAGCAGGCCGGCGGCGGGGTCTTGGCATTGTCGCGGGCATTATCATCGGTGTATTGATACCAGCCCGTCTTTATCCGGCTCCACCAGCTGTTAACTGGTGACGCGCCTGCGCCTTCCATGGCTTGCATGATCTCCCGGTAGGATGTCTGGCTGGTGTCGTAGTGCACGTCGATCTGGTGCCTACCCTGGTCCACGATCACCTTGCGTACCCCAGGTAGCGCGCTCAGCGCCTCTTTTATCGCCTCTGTATCAGCTTCCTCGGACTGCGTCGACATCTTAATCCTGCGTATGACTTCCCAGTCACCGGTGGGTTTTATCGGAACGTCTGTATGCATGGCGCTCTCCAGTCTATTTTTCCAATCATCTATATCCTCAAGCATTCGTTGAACTTGTTCTGGTCTCTCCCTCATTAAAACTAGACACGTATCAGTGTCAGGCGTTACTTGTCATAGAGATTGAAACGAAGTCTATGGTGCTACTTTTTCTGTGACTCAACCAACTGTTTCAGTAGCTCCTCAATATTTTGCATATGCGTCTCGATCTTCTGCATATGTACATCCATAATCTGGTGTCTCTGCTGCATCATTTGCATCATAGGCATATAACCCTGTTGTCCCTGCATCATGGGCATGTTGCCTGGCTGTCCCTGCATCATAGGCATGGAGTTAGATGCTGCTGTCCCGGTGTTTTCCGCAAAAACTGATACGGTGCTAAATGAAACAACTGAAACCAGGGCTGAAACTAAGAATGTCTTTACAGTCTTCATCGCTTTTCTCCTATTTTAGATTAAACGCCCGCCAACATTTGGCCGAATTCTGGATCTCTCTTCTATTCAACAATTACGGTGATCCTTTCCGATAACAGGGGCGGTTCCTGAGGTTCGTGCTCTTCATCACCCAGCAACAACTGCAGTGTATGACTGCCGGGAGGCAGTCTTATAACCGCTTCGGTCTCGCCCTGATCAAAATGTATGTGGTGTGAATCCCGAGGAATGGCCTCATCCATATCAGGCAACTGTTCCAGATCTATCAGCAGGTGGTGGTGTCCGGCAGTATGCCGTTGTTTGCCGGTTGTCCCTGCTGGCGTGATACCGAAACCCTTAATCCCGAACTGCACTTTGAACGGGCTTTTAACCACTGCTCCATCTTTCAGTCCGATGAAATATACCTTTGCGCCATCAGGTGGAGAGTGTGCATACGCCGCGAATGACGTTAGAGCCATGATGAGAGCTATGATTGGGGTAAAGGTTTTTTCGTACATAGTTCATCTCCTATTGGTTGTAACTTGAGTAAATAGATGTCTTGCCGTTGGACTGAAAGGACAACACCTCGTATGGATCCTTGCGTGGGCCATCCATACCGGGAGAACCCATCGGCATCCCCGGCACAGCCAAACCTGCAATATCAGTCTTCCCCCTTAACAGGCGCTTTATTTCACTCGCCGGCACATGACCTTCAATAACGTATCCTGCAATCTTTGCCGTATGGCAGGATTGTAGGTTCCGAGGTACACCGAACTCTACTTTGACCGGGTTCATATTGCGCAGGTTATGCACTTCTACTGAGAAACCGTTTTCCTGCATATGATCTACCCAATCATTACAGCAACCACAGGTTGGGCTTTTGTAAACCTCTATATCCGCCGCCCTGACAGGTTGCAGCATAAACAACACGCTCCATGAAATGAGAGTAATTCCTAGCAGTAGCCAATAATTCAGTTTGCCTCTATGGAAAGATATCTTTTGCTTTGCGGCTTCTTTTATGGTCATGATTTGCCTCCTTTGTTCATCATTGCAGCGTCAGATGGTCTGCTGTAGTGTCGGTCGGACTGAATATCCCTCTCATGCCAAACACGATAGATCTCATTAGACCAATGGGACTGTACCCAGGCCAGGATGTCGTAGATCTGCTGATCGCTCAGTTTGTCGCCAAACCCGGGCATGGTCCCGCCCAATGGTATCCCTCCCACTCTGACTGTCCGATGCAAAACTGATAAGGGGTGATGCCATGTATGGGCTGTACCGTTTAGAGGTGGCGGCGGATACTTTCCATAAACGTCAGTTTTGCGCCAGTTTAAGGTTCCGGATGCATCTGGTTTGTGGCAATTGGCGCAATTTTTCTGGAATAGCGTATCTCCACTTTCGACCTGCGCCTGGCTGTACCAACGCTCAGTTGGAGACAGCAGCGGCGACTTAACCTTTTGAGTATCGGTGCCGGCTGTGGCATCCGGCTGGTTTTCGCAGCCAGACAGCCATAGCAAGCCCACAGATAAAATCATACTCAGTGATATTTTTTTCATTACTTAATTTCCGTCTTGTCGTGTACGCCTTATGCATAAAGCAGACAAACATGGCTTACGAGCGACACTGAATAAATCGTCATCGAATGGTCGCCGCAAGACCGGCGACCGACTATATGGAAATCAAGCCCTGGGCGGACGAAAGAGGGGGGAAGAGTGGCGTTTTACCAAGCCGTCGTCAGCTGGAAGGAGTGCAGACGAGACAACAGAGTTTGCTGGTAACGAGAGGGTTGAAAGCAGCGCCACTGGGAAGGAGGTACATAGATTTGATGAACAGGCATGATCAGGGCATGTATCCTCATCGCCACACTGATCGCATGCCTTATCTGGATGCCCTACAGTCGACATAACCATGTCATGGTGTAGATCGATTGACTGATTCGCAACAGGCTTGTGCGGAGAGAGATCCGCAAAACCGGCCATCGTATTATGCAACGGCGCCATTCCTAAAAGAATGGCAAGAAATATCGCCAATATTTTTTCAGGAAACCGACGCATACACAGATCTCACTAAGATTCACTTATAACTATATACACTCTAGGTGACAAACCCGGATTAATAAAGTTCAAAACGCCTCTATCGACGAGCCCGGTTCAGAGAGCAATTGTTGCTAATTTAGATGCTGTGCTCCCTGACCACGATTTCTTATGTATCAGTCGTTACTCCTGCAGCGATGCCATGTCTATGACAAAGCGGTATTTCACGTCACTTTTCAGCATGCGTTCATAGGCGCTGTTTATGTCCTGGATTTTGATTATCTCCACATCGGAGGTAATGCCGTGTTTACCGCAGAAATCCAATAGCTCCTGGGTCTCGGGGATGCCGCCGATGAGTGATCCGGCCACTGATTTGCGTCCCAGTACCATGGGTGCAGTGTTCAACATTGGTTCCAATGGTCCAAGATAGCCGACCAAGACCAGGGTGCCGCTGGTGGTTAGGCAGGGTATGTAGGGATTGAGGTCATGTACATAGGGTACGGTGTCGATGATGAGATCGAACTGTCCCTGCACTGCGGCCATTTGCGCCTCGTCGGTGGAGATCACAACATTATGTGCCCCCAGGCGGTGCGCGTCTTCCGCCTTGCTTGGTGAACGGCTGAACAGGGTGACATCTGCACCCATGGCATTGGCCAGCTTTAAAGCCATGTGCCCAAGTCCGCCGAGCCCGACCACCGCAACCTTGCTGTCTTTGTTCACCTTCCAGTGACGTAACGGCGACCAGGTTGTGATACCGGCGCAGAGTAGCGGTGCGGCGCCGGCCGGATCCAGTCCATCCGGCACCTTCAGTACGAAGCGGTCTGAGACGACTATCTTTTCCGAATAGCCACCATATGTGGGCATATGGTCGTGGCGATCATGCGAATTGTAGGTGAGGATAGGGAACTCCGCGCAGTACTGTTCCAGTCCCTGCTCGCATGCATGACACTGGCGGCAGGAGTCGACCATGCAGCCGACCGCGGCTATATCCCCTGGTTTGAAACGGGAGACATCCGTGCCGACGCTGACTACGCGGCCGACGATCTCGTGTCCAGGCACCACGGGATAGATCGTATTCTCCCAATCGTTGCGAGCGGTATGCAGATCCGAGTGGCAGACGCCGCAATATAGGATCTCGATTACAATATCGTCTGCACGTGCCTCGCGGCGTTCAAAACTGAAAGGGGCTAGATCTTCGCTAGCGGAGTGGGCGGCGTAACCAAGGACTTTCGTAGTCATATGTCGTTCTCCTAAAGATATATTCGTTTGGCGGCGATCGTGGTTCACCGATCTACGGTCTGTTGCAGATGCTCCGGATAGCGCGCGCCCTGCACCTGGACTTGGGAGATGGCGTTCTCGATCTCCTGCATATCACCCGCATCCAGCTCTACATTAACCGCACCGAGGTTCTCTTCCAGACGGTGCTGTTTCGTGGTTCCAGGGATCGGGACGATCCAAGGTCTTTGTGCCAGCAGCCAGGCCAGGGCAATTTGCGCCGGGGTGGCCTGCTTGTGTGATGCGATTGTGCTGATACGCTCCACCAGTGCCTGATTGGCCTTGCGGGCCTCCGGTGAGAATCTGGGGATGCTGCTGCGGATATCGCTGCTTTCGAAGGTCGCATCCTCTTTAATGGCGCCGGTGAGGAAGCCTCTGCCCAGGGGAGTGAAGGGGACGAAACCGATGCCAAGTTCTTCCAGTGTCGGCAGGATCTCCGCCTCCGGCTCGCGCCACCACAGGGAATATTCACTCTGCAGGGCCGCGACCGGCTGCACGGCGTGGGCGCGGCGGATGGTTTTCACTCCGGCCTCAGACAGGCCGAAATGCTTTACCTTGCCTTCCTGGATCAGTTCTTTCACCGCACCGGCCACATCCTCTATCGGAACAGCGGGATCGACGCGGTGTTGGTAGAACAGGTCGATACGGTCTGTCTTTAGTCGTTTCAGCGCGTCCTCGGCCACCTGCTTGATGGTATCCGGGCGACTGTCCATGCCGCGCTGAGGCTCCCCGCCGGCAAAGCCGAATTTAGTGGCGATGACCACCTCATTCCGAACGGGGGCCAGGGCCTCGCCTACCAACTCTTCGTTGATGAAGGGTCCGTAGGCCTCTGCGGTATCAAAAAAGGTTACGCCAAGTTCGACAGCGGATCGGATCAAACGGATGCCTACCTGAGTGTCCGTGGTAGGTCCGTAACCGAAGCTCAATCCCATGCAGCCATAGCCGAGAGCAGATACCTCGAGACCACTGTTTCCAAGTTGACGTTTTTGCATGGGTCTATCCTTTTGTATGTGTAGTTGGGCGATATTTTCTATATGTATAAACTAGACCAATTCGCCCTCGAGCAGTAGAACGATCCTGTTCAAATATTGCCAATTTCTCCGAATATTTGATTTGCTGTTGCAATGGACTGGAACTCTGGCTACTTTGAAGGTTAGGAGAAATATTTGTAGGATTAGATAGTTATTATGTGTTCTAAGAAAAATGACACCGCTGCTGCTGTAGAGATGTTGGGCGATAGAATTGCCTCATTGACCGAAGACGGCGAGTTACACGTAACCGCTGTACCAGGTTTGGCGCTGTTTAGACGACCTGAGCCGACCGATCCATTTACCGGTATGTACGAACCAAGCATCTGCCTGGTGGCTCAGGGAGCTAAGCGCGTGCGTCTGGGTGATGAAACCTATGTGTATGACTCGCAGCACTATCTGCTCACATCGGTTCACCTACCGACTGTGGTGCAGATCATTGAAGCCAGTGTTGACAAACCTTATCTAGGACTCAGGCTGAGTTTTGATCTGCGCGAGGTATCCAGATTGATGGCGGACAGTAATCTGCCGCCGCCACGTGGACAGCAGTCTGGTCGCGGTATGGCGATCGGTGCAGTAACTCCCCCCTTGGTGAATGCCATTCTGCGTCTGATTGATCTGCTGGACAATGAGCGTGACATCCCGATTCTTGCGCCGATGATACAACGGGAGATCATTTACCGGATACTGGAGGGCGATCAGGGGGTGAGGCTGCGTCAGATCGCCGCTTCGGGAAGCCAGAGCCAACAGATCGCTCGCGCCATTGAGTGGATAAAGGGTAACTTCTCTCAGCCGTTGCGTATCGATGATCTGGCCGAGCAGGCCAGGATGAGCACATCAACATTTCATCACCATTTTCGCACCATGACCGCTCTAAGTCCGCTACAATATCAGAAACAGTTGCGTCTACAGGAAGCACGGAGGCTGATGCTAGCAGATCGGTTGGATGCCTCTACCGCCGGATTTCGAGTGGGATACGAAAGTCCATCTCAGTTCAGTCGTGATTACAGTCGCCAATTCGGTGCCCCACCACTGCGTGATATCAACAACTTGCGACAAATGGCAGTTCATGAGAATGGGTAAGCGGTATGGGATAAATGTGGACTGAGTTATTTAATCTATGGATAGAAGACAGATAGCCTTCTATTGGAATGTTTGTGTTAAGGAGCTTCAACAATGCCTATTACCTTTACGGTCAACCCGGAGCAGGGTTATTACATCTCAAAATATGCTGGCAGGTTGAGTGATGATGATCTAATCGGGCCATGGAAAGAGTTTTTGGCTGAGGGTGGATGGGCTCCGGGTTTGAATGAACTAGCGGATATCAGTGAACTGGATGGGGATGGAATTACCTTAGATGGCATTATGCGTTTAGCCAACTTTGTTGCTGCTATCCTTAAGAAGAAGTCTAAATCGGTTATCAAAGTGGCCGTGTATTCTCCAGATGACTTATCATTTGGTCTTGCAAGAACTTACGAAGCGGTATCGGATGATTCTATACAGGAGGTACATGTGTTCAGGGAGAGGGAAGAAGCGGAAGCATGGCTCACGGAGTGATGGGTTATAAGAATCGTAAAAACCGAATGAGAATAGTTGTGAAAAGAATTGGCTTTGTGTTGCTCGGTGCTGCTTTCGGACTGTTGGTGGTGCGGGGGTTTTTCCTGGACCCAACTGAAGAGATAGGGTGGCGGATATTTTGGGATGCCCTTTTCCGTGGCCATATAGGGATGAGAGGGATCAGGGAGGTTGTCGGATCGGCAACCTTTGCTAAATCGATGCTAGGAGTTGGCGTTGGTGCAGTTGTTGGGTATTTTTCCAGCAAGAATGTCAAGGTTGGGAGAAGGCGTTAAGCTCCTTGGTTAGTGATCCCATCGAATCATTGTTTGTGACCGAATATTTTATATGGAACCAGCATCGGGACCTTCTTTTTATATTCTAGATATTCGTTGCCGATATTTTTTGTGAGATCCTTTTCCTCAAGGAGCGTGCCCACTACAATCCAAATCGTCCAGATGCAATTGAATAGCAATCTGTCCAGAGTGGTTGTCGGGTAGGCCCAGATCATCACTAGCGTAAGAAAGTAGAATGGATGGCGTACATAGCCATAAGGTCCACTATAGACAATGGTCCCAGCTTCTTCTTTTTTGTCATTGAAAAAAGCAGAAATCTTCTTGTTGCCAAAAGGGTCAAAGCCGCTCAATGTTTTTGCTGCCCATAAAAAACCCAAGACAGAAGCGAACTGTAAGATTCTCGATAGATAAATATACGGTCCTGTAAGGGAATAAAGTATTGCTTTGCTCTCCTGCCAGAGGATGATCACTACAAACAGTACTATTCCTGACGCGATGGAGTAGGTTGCAGGAAAAAGCTCTTGCGGTATTGTCTTGGTTATTTTGTCGCGTATTGAATCCCTGATCATCACGCTGTGCAGGAAGAAAAATGACAAAGAAAGTGTGGTGTTTATCAGTATTATTTCGGCATGGCCGAGATTGAGGTCGATCAGATTTAATGGACCGAAAACGGCAAACGCACCGAACGCGAACAAGGATGCCCCTCCTATGAGAAAAGAGAGCATGGATATCAAACTATAGATGGGTTTATTCATGATCATTCTCTTTTATCTGTTGAATCCTATCTTCTGCAATTATCTCATGCAGAATCGGAAGGGCGTCAAAGGCTGCAGGATAGCCTGCATAAATGGCGACCTGAAGCAGTGCCTCTGTGATCTCATCAATAGTGGCGCCGTTACGCAAAGCTATACCGAAGACGATGCGTAACGCACCCTGGCGACCTAGTGCGGCAAGTATGCCTATGCTGCATAGGGAACGCGTCTTTAGGTCGATGGTATCACGTGACCAGGTGCGTCCGAATACAACGGATATGGCTTCGTTTTCAAAAGCGGGGCTCAGCTCATGGAAGCGAGAGGCAATCTTATCGGCTTGTTCTGTGCCGATAAGACTCTTGAGTGTCTCAATCCCCTTGGCGTATTGCTTCACTATGAAATACCTCCTGGCGTCTATAGGTCGGTATTGTTAAGGCATTTGGAGCTGAGAACAGCAATCACTTTCCTTGGGGCAACACAAGCTAGCGATCACATCGCTACCAAATATGCTTTCTGCCTCTTTTTTGGTAACACCCCTTGCCCCGGTAACCACACCTTCTGCCGCACCCAGTGCCTTGTGTATTTCCTCCAAACTTACTCCAGCGTCAAGCGCTGCTTTTTTGTGGACCTTCATGCACTTAACGCAGTTTATGGCGTATGCTGCGCCTATGGCTACAAGTTCTTCGGTTTTTTTATCGAATGTTTCTGACATCGTCTGCTCCTCTTTCATAATATGTGCGATCAAGAGTGATCATGCATATAGACGATGTGATTTGCTAAAAGGTTACAGAAGGTAAGAATTATTATTTTCTTTCACATATCATGCGGTCGTCGCATGTGGTAGTGACTGTGCATCCTTGTTGCATCTCTTCTCTTAGCTTTGCTCTGGCTCGATGCAATCTGACCTTGGCGGTATTTGGGGATATGCCTAGTATTTCGGATATCTCTTTTATGGTATGTCCTTCCATTTCGCCCAGCAGCAATACCGAGCAGTAGTCGTGCGGCAGTCGATGAATGAATTCCTTGATGCAGTCATTCATCTCTGTGGATATGTTCTGGGACTCGGGCGAATCTTTATCCAAACTTTCTATATCATATTGTTCCAGATCGCTCTCTGAGATTGCATCGCTATCTTTTTTGTAGCGACTCTTTAGGAAATCTTTTGCTGTATTCGTCGCTATACGATAGATCCAGGTCTTTATGCTGGATTCACCTTTAAAGCTATCTTTGTTTTTAGCGACTTTTATGAATACTTCCTGAGCCAGTTCTTCGGCGTAAGCTTCACCGACATATCTGCCCAAATATCTTTTTATTGGTTCGAAGTATTGTTGGAATAAGAGATCAGGGGATGATGCTGGCAATATCTGGGTTCCTCATTCTTACTTGTCGGTATATGGTAGTTTGATGGTTTGAATGCTGTTTCTAAGTTCAGACTCGTATTGCTGGAACTCTTCCTTTGTGGAGTTGAAATTGAATATGAGCATCTTGTCGCTATGGCTAGTTGCCAACATGATGTTGTGTATGTCTGTGTCGACCGCGCTGGAAGTCAGTTCAAGATACATCCATTTTTTACCGGATAGCTCAATGATCTCTCTTTTGATCCATTGAATACCCGGGATAGTACGCTCAAAGATTAGCTTGAAGGTTTTTATTAATTCGGAAAGTTGTGCGTCCGATATGTTATTTGGCTTTAAGTCATAGGCAATGGTGGTTGCCCCGGATGCATTACCGATCGCCCATTGGGGTGCTCTTTTATTAGGCCACTTAAAATCAATGATCTCCTGTGGCAAGGGTGCGAACTCATCTGGTGCGTCAAAGGTGATACCTGAATCGGCAATATGGACTTCCTGTGCCATAGATGCGAAGGATAGTGCGAGCATGATAATGGCAAGTACTGTTTTCATTCCGTGTACCTTATGGGGTGATTATAATCAGTCTGTTCCCGGCGAAATTACCAGCTATCTGCTTATGCGGCAAATGGTGATGGATGACTGGTCGGATTGGGCTGACTAACGCACCTTGATCTTTGTGATCTCCTTGCCATCTGGATCCGTAAGGTGCACCGCGCAGGCGATACAGGGATCGAAACTATGGATGGTGCGCAGGATCTCCAGCGGCTGTTCTGAGTCGTGCAGGGCGTGGTTGTCCTGCAGCGCTGCCTCGTATGCGCCCGGTTGTCCGTTCTTATCGCGTGGTCCGGCGTTCCAGGTGCTGGGAACCACCGCCTGGTAGTTGCTTATCTTTTCGTCTTCGATCACGATCCAGTGGGCCAACCCGCCGCGTGGCGCCTCCATGAAGCCCACGCCACGCGCCTGCTGCGGCCAGCTAGCGGGTTCCCACAACACCTCGTTGAAGGTCTTGGTGTCGCCCGCCTTGATGTTTGCATTCAACTGATCCAACCAGCCCTGCATGGCATCGGCCATGATCTTGGTTTCCAGTGTCCTGGCTGCGGTACGCCCCAAGGTTGAGAACAGCGCAGTAACCGGCACATCCAGTTTGCTCAGGGCCATGTTGACCAGCGCTTGAGTCTGCTCGTGTCCGCGCGCGTATAGCATCAAAACCCGAGCCAGAGGGCCGACCTCCATGGCATGGCCTTTCCAGCGCGGTGATTTTAACCAGGAATAGGACTGCTCAACATCGAGATGCTCGTATGGTGGTTTGGGGCCGGTGTAATTAAGGTTGGTTTCGCCGGCGTAGGGGTGCAACCCTTGGTCTTTACCGCCGGTATAGTCATACCAGGAGTGGGAGACATATTCCTGGATCTCGTCCGCGGCGTGCATATCCACATCCTGAATATTGGTCAGGTCGCGATTGAGTATGGCGCCGGACGGGATCATGTAGCCCGACGGGTCGGCCATGCCGCGGGAGGGGAAATCACCATAGGTGAGGAAATTACCCAGGCCTTCTCCACGTGCTGCCCAATCCTTATAGAAACCGGCAATGGCCAGGGTGTCCGGTACATACACCTGATCGACGAAGCTGCGCATCTGGTTAATGATGTCCTGTACCTGCGCCAGACGCTTGGCGTTGATAGCCGAATCCGAGTTCAGGTCGATCGGACATGGCACACCACCCACAACGAAATTCGGGTGCGGGTTCTTGCCACCGAAGATGGTCTGGAGTTTGGCTACATCACGTTGCCAAGTCAGGGCTTCGAGATAATGGGCTACCGCCATAAGGTTTGCCTCCGGCGGCAGTTTGTAGGCCGGGTGCCCCCAGTAGGCGTTGGCAAAGATACCCAGCTGTCCCGCATCTACAAAGCCCTTGAGCTTCTTCTGCATGTCGGAGAAATAACCTGGGGATGATTTCGCATAGTTGCTCAGTGACTGGGCGAGTTCAGAGGTCTTCTTTGGGTCTGCGCTCAACGCAGACACCACGTCCACCCAGTCGAGTGCATGCAGGTGATAAAAGTGCATGACATGGTCGTGGATGTACTGGGCGCCGCTCATCATGTTGCGTATCAGGTCGGCGTTAGGTGGAATGGAGTAGTTCAAGGCGTCTTCCACCGAGCGAATCGAGGCCAGACCGTGTACCAGGGTGCAGACGCCACAGATGCGTTGCGCAAAGGCCCAGGCGTCTCTCGGGTCACGTCCGCGCAGGATCACTTCGATACCGCGCACCATGGTGCCGGAGGAGTAGGCGTGGGCGATCCTGTCGCCATCCATCTGCGCTTCGATACGCAGATGTCCCTCTATGCGGGTGATGGGGTCGACCACGATTCTTGTATTACCGGTATCAGACATGTTGTTCTCTCTAATGTGAATTCAGATAATCGGACAGGATGCGGTACTGCTGTTCGCTTTCGTCACTGGCGGCGTTGTCTCCAGAATCTATCACCATACTGGTTCGCGCCATCCTGCTGCTCATGGCCGCCTGCCATGCTGGGCCGCCCAGCCTGCATTGTCCTTCCGGCGTCAGTGCCGAGGTCACGGCTCGCGCGACGAAATAACCGGCCTGATGTCTCCAGTCACCCTCCGCGCCACAACGGGCGTGGCAGTCGATCATGGTCGCCTTGGCGCTTTTGAGTGCGCTGGCCAATTCGTCTGCATCGGCCTCTGTATCCAGAGCCACCTTGATCAGGCGTTTTATCCTGTCGTCCGAACTGAGGCTCATTACGTTTTGCACGAACAGCCCGGCCAGTTCGCGTTGTTTGCTGTACTCCATGCCTTCTACTGCCTGTTTGAATTCAATGTCGTTGCTGATTGTTGTCATATCCATGCTCTCCCCTTTCAATCCTCATCTGCCAGGTGGTCGGCCACTGTTTCCGTCAAACTGAGCACAGGGATATCCTTGTGATACTCTTCCAGTCCGTCTTCTATCTGGATGCGGCAGTTGGAACAGGCCGAGACAATACCTTCCGCCCGCACCGTATCCAGTTGGTCTATCTTGCGCTGGAACGCCTTGATCCTGAGTTCATCCGCTCGTTCGTTGGCGCTGACTCCACCACCAGCGCCACAGCACCAGTTCATCTTGCCGGCGTCTGGCATCTCCACATAGTTACTCAGCACCATGTTGAGCAGATTCCTCGGCTGTTCCAGCACGCCGCCTCGGCGACCGATCTGGCATGGGTCGTGATAGGTGAGGCGCGCCTCTTCCATGCCTGTTGTCTTCAGCCGTCCCTCCTGGCGCAGGCCGTCCAGCACCTCAAGTATATGTCTGACCTTAAAGCTGAATTTTTTGCCGACCAGGTTAGGCCCATCCCAGCGTATTGCCGTGTAGGCGTGGCCGCACTCCGGGCTGATTACGGTTTTGACCTGAAGTCTTTCCGCCTCGTCGACAATGCGTTGCACTAGTTCTGCGGCGATATCTGATACGCCGATCTGGATGCCGCTGTTGGTGGCCTCAAATGCCTTGCTGGAGATGGTCCAGGATACATCGGCATGGTCGAAGATCCGGGCAATGGCGCCAATGAATTCCGGGAAGTTCATGATCTCCATGGATGAGAGCAGACACATGTAGTCCGCACCCACCACATCCACCGGAATCTTTAGGCCGGTATCCTTCTCCACGTGGGCGATCTGTGCCTGCAGCGCGGGAAACTTGACTCCCATGGGGCTGCCGATCTCTATGGCGCGGGTGGCGGCGCCGATAATGCCCTCGGGGGCATGTCCGGATGCCGCCATGCCCTCACGGGTCTTACGGATCATGTAGACGATATCATTGCCGACCGGGCAGACCATGCTGCAACGTCCGCACATGGTGCAGCTGTCGTAGACCAGTGTTTCCCATTCGGTAAGAAAGTCATGGGTGATCGGCTTGGCCAGACCCAACGCCTTCATCAGGCGTCCCCAGAAGGTGTACTCCTGCTGCCAGACGCGGCGCATCGGCTCTACCTTGACGATGGGCGTATATTTCGGATCTTCCGTCTCGGTGTAGAACAGGCAGGCGTCGGCGCACATCCCACAATGAACACAACTGCTGAAAAAGGAGGCGGTCGGCGCATCGATCTGCTCTTTTAAGGCCTGAATGCCTTTGGCCAGTGTAGCGCTCATGATTGCACCCCCTTGTAACCAGACACCGCGCCGTTATACCAACGCGAGAAGATGAAGGTGAAGGTATGCATCAGCTTGGTGAAGGGAAAGACCACCAGCAATATCTCCACACTGAGTATATGCAGGGCAAGCAGCGTAGGCGCGGGCAGGCCCACCCGGTGAAAGGCGACATAACCGGTGAGCAACGGCAACATAGTCACCACCCAGACCAGATAATCCTGCCCATTGCTCAGATACCTCATCAGCGGATACCTAATCCTGCGCACCAACACGGCCAGCAAGGTGATCATGGTTATTACCGTGACGGCATCGACGATCTGGGTGGGTAGCGCCGGCCAGCTCAATCCGAACACATCCTTGAACAGCAGGATATGCGGGGCGGAGAAAAATATGGCGACAAACAGACCTATGTGAAAGATATAGCCGCTGATAATAGTAAACCTGGAGCGCTGCACGCTATCAGTTTCCGGGACAAACCGGGTGAATATGGTCCTCACTCCACCGGCCATCTCTGAACCGTTCGCCTCAGCCAGACTGGCCTTGCGTCCGAGTAGCAGCACTCCCAATAGCCGCACGATCACACCGAAGACAAATATCACACAGGCTATCTGAAAACCTGTACCCCGCACCCAGGCAAGAAACTCAATCTCGGTCATGATTCGGACTCCTTGTTCAGGTCTTCCAAGCCGACCTTTTTGTGTTCACCTTTGGCCTTTTTGCTCTTGGCGCGATTCATTGCCCCGAGCGCAGAACCGACCGCCACGGCCGCTGCTCCGGCATAGAGTGCGTCCCGGCCTACCTCTGCAGTCGGTACGGACAGCGCCTGGTAGAAACCACCGCCATCCCAGAAATCTGGTTCAGAGCAGCCCAGACAGGGGTGGCCGGACTCTATGGGGAAACTGGTGCCGGCGTTCCACTTGGTGGTGGCGCAGGCGTTGTAGGTGGTGGGTCCCTTACAACCGAGTTTATACAGGCACCAACCCTCCTTGGCCCCTTCGTCATCGAAGGTCTCCGCGAACAGGCCCTTGTCATAAAATGGCCTCCGGTAACAACGGTCGTGAATGCTTTGTCCATAAAAGGCCTTGGGTCGTCCCAGCTGATCAAGTTCTGGCAGTACGCCATAGGTGAGAAAGTGGGTGAGCAACCCGGTTATGACCACGGGGATCGGTGGACAGCCGGGCACGTTTACAATGGGCCGGTCCTTGATCAGGGCTTCCACCGAAACCGCGCCGGTGGGATTGGGATTGGCGTGCGGAATGCCTCCGTAGGCGGCGCAGGTTCCAACAGAGATAATCGCCGCCGCGCCTTTGGCCGTTTCCGTTAACATGTCCAGATTGCTGACGCCGGCTATGGTGGAATAACCCGGATCGGCCAGCGGGATGGAACCGTCTACCACCAGCAGGTATTTACCATAGTTCTCTTGCATGGCGGCCTCACGCGCTGCTTCAGCCGCATGTCCGGAGGCGGCCTGCAGGGTGTGGTGATAATCAAGTGAAATGGCATCGAAGATCAGGCTTTCAATCGTGGCGGTATGTGCGCGGGTGAGTGACTCGGTACAGCCGGTGCACTCCTGAAAGGATAACCAGATAACCGACGGCCTTTTCGCCTGTTCCAGGGCCTGGGCGATGGCTGGAATCATGGCGGGAGGCAACGCCATCATCGACGCCGTGGCCGCACAAAACTTCATGAAACCGCGACGGGATACGCCTCGAGCTCTAAGCGCCTCGCCCAGGGTTAAATCGTTTCCGGTTGTATGCTTTCCCATCAGTTGACCTCCGGCATGGCGTCATCATTTGCTATAAGTTCTGTCTCAAGTTGCGTAAGCGAACTCAGCATGTCTTCCCGCTGTGATTTGAGTATTTCCGGCATCAGGGTGATCTCGATAAAACGTCCCACGATGCTATCCTCGGTATTGAAGTGTGTGATCAGCCAGACACCTGTGTATCCGGTTTCATAGATCTCACTTCGGCCCAACGCATTGAGCTGCGCATGTACCTCACCGCAGCCCAAACGCTCGATTATCTTTTCCTCTTCGCCTGGCGACAGTGGAATCGTGCGCAGGTCGATAATATGAGGCTCACCGTCCTCCAACAGTTCTCTCAGAGCATGTCTGATCTCGTGTAATAAAGGTTGAACGTTATGGGTAAGCTCACTGCCTATCTGAATATTGAACTGCTCGATTGTTGGTTCTTTCATCATCGCTGTTCCGCACTCATATAAGTAACGTCGGTATCCAAGATCTTACTGCCCCTGGCTAAATCGACTCCGTTCCACTTCTCAATCAGTGCACATGCTGCAGAGACCGCCAGAGGTAGTGCCTGCTGTACCTCCGGGCATGGCTGCATACCCCAGTCAAACTTGGAAGGTTGGATGCCGATCAGGGCGCGGTTTAATGGCAATGAATCGGTTAAACGGGCGATGTCGATCAGGTCCAGTAGCCCGACTTCATGCGCACTGCGTTTGCTGGCGCCAAGAAATGCGTCCATCTCGGTGCCGATGAGAGTTTTTACCTGACCTGCCGGCAGATGAAATTCAGCCGCATCAAATACGATAAGGTTGTCGCACTCCTGGATCCAGCTTGCGAGAGAGAAACTAAGCGTGCCACCATCTAGGTATGTTACATGTGGAATATGGGGAAAGTCTGACTGAATTAGATTGAGTGCGTGTATGCCTGTACCTTCATCCGTGAGCAGGGTATTGCCTATGCCGAGTATCAGGGTTTCAGCAGCAGCCATTCAATAGAGCTCCCTTGGGAAACGCCTCAAGACTGCCACCGGACAGTTATGCCAACAAGCGTATTCAGTTATCTCAATTACAATTAAGTCTAATTCTAGACCATAGCCATTAAACGTGCGGATAGATGTGTTCAGAGATAACAACTTTTACGCCTTGTATTTCCTTTGGTTATAGGGGTATTTATGGTTTAAAAATTTAGTGGGATTGACTAAGTACTGGGATCAGAAATGATAATTAACACCTAGCTCTATGGTGTGTTCATGCACCGGATCAAGCTTGATACTACCTCCGGCTGAGGAAAAGGATGGCCGGCCGAAATCGATATACTTGTAGCCGATCGTCCAATCGGTGTCCGGCATGGATCTGTGGGTATAGGAGAGACCGGCCATGGCCTGCCAGGCGGTTACATCATCGCTTTCTCCCGTATTTCCCAGGCCCTGATCATTGGCGAAGGTCATATGGGCCCGTCCAAGTCCCATACCTACATATGGTCTCCATGAGACATCGCTATGCCAATCGTAATAGATGTTTGCCATGAGAGTTGCGGCCTTTAGGTCGTCTGACGGATCAGTGTTAGCCCTTACAGTGTCCAGGCCGAATGCGTGGAAGCCACCCTCCAGTTCGAAACGCACGTCGCTATCATTTGTGTCAAATGCTTCTGGCTGCCAACCCAGTACCACTCCGCCGCCGCTGCTGAAGTCATATTTGACCTTGCCTGTTACTGCGCCTTTGACATCAGAATTAGCGGCGTTGGCGATATCTCCTTTGAAACCTATATAGTAAGAACTATGATCCTGAGCCTGGGTTGGTGTGCTGAATAAAGAAAGGTAGGTGGCAGTCAGACCGCCGAGGAAAATGTTTTTCATTGTTAGTTCCAGATGCTTAGTGATGATTGGATACTAGCAATGAAAACTTAAATAAATCTTAAGAGGCTCTGTGATCTTGTGTGTTATCAAATACAGCTAAAAATTAACTAAAATACATAGTTATTATCACTTCTATATGGCATTGTGTTACGGATGGAGATCGAAGGGCGTTTAACTATAGATCTAAGTACCAAATCGGGGCGTGTCTGCTCGGTAGAGATAGGTTCCAGCCGTCCGGTCGGCGCTTCACGTATATTTCACGGTAATAGAGTCGAAGAGGCCCTGAGGACGCTTCCCATGCTGTTTTCCATCTGTGGTACGGCCCAGGCCTGTGCCGGAGTTAGGGCTTGTGAAGATGCGCTGGGTATGAGACCTACCCCGGAGATAGAGCGGTTACGTCTGGGGCTGGTGCAGATGGAGAGCCTGCGGGAACATCTGTGGCGCATATTTCTGGATTGGCCTGAGTTTCTGCATGAGCCCCCACAAAGAGAGAGCATGTCCCAGGTCCTGTCCATGCAGAAGGAGTTTCGTGCAGTGCTGGCGCGCGATCATAACCCTTTTTTGCAGCCGGGTGGTGTATTCAGGGCCGAACTTGAGATGTCGGACGAACTGAAGCGGAAGATTGCGGGATTGCTGGAACGAGCGGTGTTTGGTATGGCTCCAGCAAAATGGCTGGAGATGGACGATTCAGATGAGATTATGGCCTGGGCCTTAACCAAGGCCACGACCGCAGCCCGCATGTTGGATTATGTGATACAGAACGGATGGTCCAATTGTGGGGTGGCCGATATTGGGGCGCTACCAGATCTGGAACCGGAGCAGCTGTTTGCGGCGCTGGAGGATGATGCCTTTCTCCAACGACCGCACTGGTCTGGGGCATGCTGTGAGACTACATCTCTCACCAGAGTGGACAGCCGGTTGTTACAGCAGTTACGTGCTCTTTATGGCAACGGTCTGTTGGTACGACTGGTGGCGCGGCTTACGGAGATCGCGCAGGTATCTACTAATATAGTACCGGATGATGTAGATGTTCCTTTTGCTAAGACAAGTACGTCTGATAATTCAGGTATCGGCCAGGTGGCGGCGGCCAGGGGGAGGTTGGCGCATCGGGTCGATCTGGAGGATGGAGTTGTTTCCAGGTATCAGATCCTGGCGCCTACAGAGTGGAACTTCCATCCAGAGGGAGTGGTGGCCCGGGCCCTGGGAACCTTGAATGGCGACCGGGAACAGATAGAGCGACAGGCGCGCTTGCTGATCAATGCTATCGACCCTTGTGTGGGATATGAGTTAACAATCAATGCATGAGATGTCACTAACCGAAGGTGTACTGCAGATCTTGCAGGACAATGCCAAGGACAAAGGCTTCAAGCGGGTCAAGACGGTCTGGCTGGAGATCGGAGAGCTATCCGGTGTTGAGGTGGAGGCCATGCGTTTCTGTTTCGATGTGGTGATGCAGGGGACCTTGGCTGACCAGGCCAGACTTGAGATCATTAACGTCCCTGGACAGGCCTGGTGTATGCCCTGCGGGAAGTCTGTTACAGTGAAACAGCGGTTTGAGCCCTGTCCGGAATGCGGCAGTTTTCAGCTGCAGATAACCGGCGGGGATCAGATGCAAGTTAAAGAACTGGAGGTGGAGTGATGTGCACGACATGCGGTTGCGGTGAGGGCGAGGTTCGGATCGAGGGCCATGAGCACCCCCATGATCACTCCCACGAACATGATCACCACCATCATCACCATGGACATGACCATAATCACACCCATGCCCCCGGCATTAGTGAGTCCCGCATGGTGCAGATCGAGCAGGACATCCTTAGCAAGAACAACGAGTACGCCGCTGCTAACCGCTGTTGGTTTAGTGAACGCGCGATTCTGGCTCTGAATCTGGTCTCCAGTCCCGGCTCCGGCAAGACTACCCTGCTTACCAGAAGCATCAATGACCTAAAAGATGAGCTAAGTCTGGCTGTGATCGAAGGGGATCAGCAGACGGCCAACGATGCCGAGCGTATCCGTGCAACTGGGGTCAAGGCGACCCAGATCAATACCGGCAAGGGATGTCACCTGGACGGCCACATGGTGGGGCATGCCCTGGAGCATCTGCAGCCGGACAACGACAGTGTGCTGTTCATCGAGAACGTAGGCAACCTGGTCTGTCCCGCCGCCTTCGATCTGGGGGAGGCGCACAAGGTGGTGATACTGTCAGTGACCGAAGGCGAGGATAAGCCGATCAAATACCCGGATATGTTCCATGCCGCCGACTTGATGCTGTTGAACAAGATAGATCTATTGCCGCACCTGGAGTTTGATGTAGCAAAATGCATTGAGTACGCCCAGAGGGTGAATCCAAAGATAAAGGTGTTGCAGGTCTCCGCCACCAGCGGGGAGGGCATGGATAGCTGGTACCAGTGGCTTAAGGCCAGCCGACAGCTGGCACAGATTGGGGGCTAAGGCATGTGTCATGCCATACCCGCAGAGGTTGTCGCTATAGACACAGCCACGGATATGGCCACTGTTTCCCTGGATGGGGTGCAGAAAGAGGTCTCACTGGCGCTGGTGGAAGATGTCTGTATCGGGGATTATCTGTTGGTACACGTGGGCTACGCCCTCAACAAGCTTAGCCCTGAGGAGGCGGAGAAGACCCTGGAACTGTTCGCCCAGATGGCCTCTCTGGGAGACGGGCAGCCATGAAGTA
Source organism: Sedimenticolaceae bacterium (assembly GCA_050288625.1). Taxonomy (GTDB): domain Bacteria; phylum Pseudomonadota; class Gammaproteobacteria; order Chromatiales; family Chromatiaceae; genus JAAGZL01. The sequence goes on from JBNKEE010000032.1 coordinate 93,424, forward strand.
TGTGGATGAGTTTCGGCGGCGGGACCTGGCGCAGAAGCTGGCCAAAGATATTGCACAAGAGGCGGATCCGCAGCGCCAGTACAACCTGATGGAGTTCTGCGGTGGCCACACCCACGCAATCTTTCGCTATGGGGTGCAAAACCTGATGCCAACCAATCTGCGGTTTGTGCACGGTCCGGGTTGTCCGGTCTGCGTCCTGCCGGTGGGTCGTATCGACGGCGCTATCCAGCTGGTGCAGGAACATGATGTGATCCTGTGTAGCTATGCAGATGTGATGCGAGTCCCGGCCAGTGGGCGCAAGAGCCTGCTCAAGGTCAGTGCCGAGGGCGCGGATGTACGCATGGTCTACTCCACCCAGGATGCCTTGAATATCGCACGGGATAATCCGCAGCGGCAGGTGGTATTCTTCGCCATCGGTTTTGAGACCACCACGCCCCCAACCGCTGTGGCCATTAAACAGGCCCAGGCCATGGGGTTGCAGAATTTCAGCATCATCTGTAACCATGTACTGACCCCGGCCGCCATTACCCATATGCTGAATTTACCAGCAGATGAGGGGACGGTACGCCTGGATGGATTTCTCGGACCTGCCCATGTTAGTTCCATCATCGGTACCCGACCCTACGAGTTTGTCGCAGAAAAGTATCAAAAGCCGGTGGTCATATCCGGATTCGAGCCATTGGACCTGATGCAGTCCACCCTGATGCTGGTGCGGCAATTGAACGCGGGTAGGTCTGAGGTGGAGAACGAGTATACTCGCGTGGTGTCGCGTGATGGTAATCTCAAGGCCAAGGCAATGGTGGATGATGTTTTGGAACTACGGGATAGTTTCGAATGGCGCGGTCTGGGGTCGATCCCTGATAGCGCATTGCAGATCAAAGAGGAGTTCGCCGAGTTTGATGCGGAGAAGAGATTCTCAATCGAATCGGCGCAAGTATCTGATATTAAGGGTTGCGAATGCCCGAACATCCTGCGCGGCATGATGCGCCCCACCGACTGCAAACTGTTCGGCACGGTATGTACCCCGGACAACCCCATGGGGTCATGCATGGTGTCATCGGAAGGGGCATGCGCCGCCTACTGGAGTTATGGGCGGCATCAGGGGACGGGGTCATGAGTGCGACCCTGAATACCAAAGACGGCCTGGTGGATATGACCCACGGCAGCGGCGGGCGCGCCATGGCGCAACTGATCGAACAGCTGTTTGTGCAGCACCTGGACAATGATTTATTACGCCAGGGCAACGATCAGGCCGCATTCGATGTGCCGGCCGGGCGTATGGTGATGAGTACCGATGGCCATGTGATCTCACCGCTGTTTTTCCCCGGTGGAGATATCGGTTCCCTTGCGGTGCATGGCACCATCAACGATGTAGCCATGTCCGGAGCCAGGCCGCTCTATCTGGCGGCAGGTTTTATCCTGGAAGAGGGCCTGCCTCTGTCCGACCTGGAGCGCATCGTCATCAGCATGGCCAAGGCCGCCAACAGCGCCGGGGTGCCGGTGGTGACTGGGGACACCAAGGTTGTGGAGCGGGGCAAGGGCGATGGTGTGTTCATTACCACAACCGGTGTTGGCGTGGTCCCGGAGGGGGTGAACATCTCCGGTGACTTGGCGCGGCCGGGCGACGCCATCCTGCTCAGCGGTAGCCTGGGGGACCACGGTGTGGCCATCATGTCCAGCCGGGAGAACCTGGAGTTCGATACCAGCATAGAGTCGGACTCGGCGGCGCTGCATACACTGGTCGCCGATATGGTGGCAGCGGTTCCGTCCATTCATTGTCTGCGCGATCCCACCCGGGGTGGTCTGGCCACTACCCTGAATGAACTGGCGCGTCAGTCTGGCGTGGGCATGCGGTTGCAGGAAACTGCCATCCCGATGAAACCACAGGTCAAGGCGGCCTGTGAACTGTTGGGGTTGGACCCGCTCTACGTGGCCAACGAGGGCAAGCTGATCTGCATCTGTGCGCAAGAGGATGCGCCAAAGTTGTTGGAGACCATGCAGGCCCATCCGCTGGGTAATGAGGCGTCCATCATAGGCGAGGTGGCGCAGGACCGGAACTGTTTCGTGCAGATGGAAACCAGTTTTGGCGGCAGCCGCATCGTAGATTGGTTGGTGGGCGAGCAGTTGCCGCGGATTTGTTAGGGCACTTCATTATATGAGTGGCTACTGTGACTGGTGAGATGATTCGTATAACCGGCACAGTACAGGGCGTGGGCTTTCGTCCCACGGTCTGGCGTCTGGCCGGCGAGTGCGGCATCGTTGGCCGGGTGTGGAATGATGCTGAAGGGGTGTTGATCCATGCCTGGGGCAGTAGTGATGCCTTGAATGAGTTTGCCTCGCGGATCGAGGCGGAGCAACCTCCGCTATCCCGGATTGAGCAGATCATAAGAACATCTCTGGATGATGATGCGGTACCTGACGATTTTCAGATTTTCCTGAGTAGGGATGGGGAGGCACGTACTGCCGTGAGCGCCGATGCGGCTACCTGTCCGGAATGCCTGAAGGAGATACTGGACCCAAACGATCGTCGTTATCGTTATCCATTCACCAACTGTACCCACTGTGGTCCAAGGCTCTCCATCATCTTGGCCATACCCTATGATCGAGCCAACACCAGCATGGCATCTTTTATCATGTGTGAACAGTGTCGTAAGGAGTATGAAGATCCGATAGATCGGCGTTTCCACGCCCAGCCCAACGCCTGTGTCGATTGTGGCCCGAGGCTGTGGCTGGAGGATAACGCGGGTAATCGTATGGATGAGGATGAAGGTAAGGATGCTATCCAGACAGCCGCCCGCCTGTTGCGGGATGGCTGTATCGTAGCGATCAAGGGTATTGGCGGCATCCACCTGGCCTGCGATGCATCTAATGAGTCAGCGGTTACTAACCTGCGTGGGCGCAAACAACGATATCACAAACCATTCGCTCTTATGGCGACAGACATAGACATGGTTGCGCGTTATGCTGAGGTGGACGAGCAAGAGGCGGCAATGTTGCAACATAGGGCGGCCCCCATCGTGGTGTTGCCGGCTGCTGGTGAGCAGTTGGCCAGCGGGGTAGCGCCGGGACAGAATACACTGGGTTTTATGCTGCCATATACGCCGCTGCATTACATGCTTATGCTGGAGCTGGATGGCCCCATCGTATTGACCTCCGGCAATCGCAGTGAAGAGCCGCAGAGTATTGAAAATCTGGATGCGCACAAGCGTCTGGATGCCATCGCCGACTATTATCTGCTGCACGATCGATCCATCCTGAATCGTCTTGATGATTCAGTAGTGCGCTTTGCTGATGATAGGCCCAGGTTTTTAAGACGGGCGCGTGGTTATGCTCCTCAATCCATTTTGCTGCCGGATGGGTTTGCCAAGGGGCAGGATATACTGGCCATGGGAGGCGAACTCAAGAATACATTTTGTCTGCTGAAAGAGCTCCGGGCTATTGTTTCGCAACACATGGGTGATCTGGAGGATGTGGCTACCTATAGGGACTATCAACACAACCAGCAACTTTATCGCCAACTGTTTGATTTTGACCCGCAGGTGATCGTCGTTGATAAACACCCGGATTATATCTCCACTAAATTTGGTCGTTCTCTGGCAATGGAGCGTGGTATTAGATTGATTGAGGTGCAGCATCATCATGCCCACATAGCCGCCTGCATGGCCGAATATGGTCTGACGCCGAATACCGGCAAGGTGCTAGGGGTGGTTCTGGATGGATTGGGTTATGGTGAGGACGGCTCCATCTGGGGTGGGGAATTTCTCCTGGCGGATTATGCAGGATTTGATCGGGTTGCCCACTTTCGGCAGGTGCCTATGTTGGGTGGTAGCAAGGCTATGTACGAGCCATGGCGCAGCACCTTTGCCCATTTATCGAGCTGTCTGGGGTGGGAGCGGGTATGTGAAGAGTATGCGGATCTGGAGATCATCAAGTATCTTATGAATAAGCCGGTCTCTAACCTGCTGACTATGGCGGAGAGAGGTCTGAACAGCCCCATTGCCTCTTCTGCCGGGCGTCTGTTTGATGCTGTTGCAGCAGCAGTTGGGGTGTGCCGTGATTCGGCTGGGTATGAAGGGGAGGCGGCTATTGAGTTGGAGGCGTTGGCGGCGCGACAGTTCGAGCGGCAGTCTGATTATGCATATGGATTTGAGTTGAGAGAAGGCTGTTTGGATTGGAAAATTATGTGGGAGGGTGTGCTGGGTGATCTGAGGGATAAGGTTGAACAGGATGTAATCGCAGCGCGCTTCCATCACGGTCTGGCCTCGGCCGTGGCACAAACTGCGACAGAGCTATGTAATCAACATAACACTCAGACAGTAGTGCTAAGTGGCGGCGTATTCCAGAATCGACTGCTATTGGAAGCCACCAGCCGTATACTGCGCGACCATGATTTGCTCGTGTTGTCACCACAAATCTTTCCAGCTAATGATGGAGGTATTTCTTTAGGACAGGCGGTTATTGCTATGATGTTAGACACACGGGTTTTGTCCTGACCCAGTTTCAATTTTGGGGAGAGCGGTGGAGTTTTTTGAATTTGTTAAAAAATACCTTGGTCTCACAGACTCATCTGTAACCCATAGTGAGCGTTTCGTCTCTGGTCTGGGTGGGTTGTGCGGTATCGTCGGGGTAGCATACATCACAGGTTGGTGGTTGGATGGCTACGCTGCGGTGTTAATCATGGGATCCATCGGTTCTTCCGCCGTGCTGCTGTTTGCCGTTCCCCACGGCCCTTTGTCTCAGCCCTGGCCGCTTGTTGGTGGGCACACGCTTTCCGCGCTGGTGGGGGTTGCGGTGGCCCATATTATACCTGATCTTTATCTGGCTGCAGGTGTAGCCGTGGCCCTGGCTATTGTGGTTATGCATTATGCCCGCTGCCTGCATCCTCCAGGCGGTGCCACTGCCATGTTTGCGGTATTGGGGGGGGAGAGCGTTCGCGCCTTGGGTTGGAGTTTTGTGTTGACCCCTGCCTTTCTTGACACTACGGTGATCTTATTGATTGCTATCATCTTTAATGCCCCTTTTCATTGGCGTCGCTACCCGCGAGCCCTGTCTGATGTGTTTTTTTATGAAGAGGTGGAGAGACCAAAGCGCCGTGATAGCGATATCAGTAATCAGGATCTGACTGCTGCATTACAGGGTATGGGGACATTGTTAGATGTCTCGGAAAGTGATTTGATGCGCATTTATGAATTAGCCAATGCGCATAAACATCGCACTGCCTTAGATCCAGAAGTGATCGAGGTCGGCGTCTGCCTTAGTAATGGAGGATATGGCGCTGATTGGTCTGTACGAGAAGTATTATCTGTTCATAGGGCTGAAGACCCCATGCAGGATAGTATTGGCTATAGAGTGGTGGCAGGTAAGGGCAAACGCAGACGCGAATCCGGTGAGGTAACCCGTGAGGAGTTAGTGCACTGGTCAATGTACGTGGTGAGACGCACGAAGACATCCTGGCGCAGGATGCTAGGTCAATAGTGTGTTGCAGCCAGATATGCCAGGGTTTAATTAAAATCCTAAAGTTCCGGCCTATCTTCCGGTTCCATGTCTATGGACCGCAGAAGTTGCAACAGGGAATTTACGTGCTTTTGTTCCTCTTCAGCTAGGTCTGAGCAGTAGGCAATATCATCTGGGTCGGTAAACCTTTCTGATAACCGCTGGTAACTATCTCTAGCGTCCTCTTCCATGGTTATTGCGTATTTAAGTATGGCCCTCATGTCTCCCTGGGCAATCACATCAACCGCTTCCACATCCAGAATCTTGTTGTCTTCACGTTCTACCTCGTCCATCCAGCCATCTGCGTCAAACATCTCCCCAAAGGCAGTATCCTTAAAGCGGGCTACGATGTGATGTGCGTGCCCATCTTCCATGTCGGCTAGTTCCAGAAAAACCATGCGAGACTCGTCGTCATTGGTAAGTTCTGCAGCTTTTTCGTAAAACAGCTCGGCCTGTACTTCCAGTTCCAAGGCGTTTTTAAAGATCTCTATAGCTTTTTGCATAGATCCTCCTCATTGCAATTACCGGGTGCAATACCCTGTTATTAGTATTGTATTTTCTAGTTTTTATCTTAATACTAAGTAATAGCACAATGCCAGATTCACAACCTCCAAGAATAGAGATTTGTCATATAAGACTAGAGATGTATTGTGTTTATTCAGCCCATTTAATCAGATGATACTCAGGATCATCTGCTTCGGTTTCGCTCACCACACGACCTTTGATGGAGTTCCCGGAGGTGATTACGCTTTCCTGAGTGCCGGATATCAGTGGATGCCAGTCAGGTAGTTCCTTGCGCTCTGCCAAGAGGCGATAGGCGCAGGTGGATGGCAGCCAGTATGGGTTCTGGAGAAGCTTGATGGTTACTGATACGCAATCAGGAACATTGATGGACCTGTTTGGATAGTCGCTGCAGCGGCACTCTTTTTCATTCAGGTAGCGGCATACAATGTTGGTTGTGTAGATCTCGCCGCTATCTTCGTCTTCTAGGCGCTGCAGGCAGCACTTTGCGCATCCATCACACAGCGCCTCCCACTCGCCTTCTGTTAGTTTAGTCAGCGGTTTGTCCTTCCAAAACTTGGGTGTTAATTCAGATGCGGGCTTATTCATCAGGCATATATTACCCGTTTTGGAGCAGAAAAAATGCCATATGAGAGTTGCTTGGATTGTTACACTCAATACATCCTATTGGTTTTTTCCAGCATTGTACCGGACGATTGTATACACAAGCTGACCTAAAGCTATGTATTTCATGAGTACTAGGTAGATATTTTACATTTGTTATTTAGAAAGTGTCTGTAACTTGTTGATTATTCTGGACGATAAGTTGTTGTATAAAAAATGTACAATCTGTTTTGGTTTTAACGGCAGTACGGTCTTGGATTAAATTCAATGGTCTTTTCCACAACTTTATCCACAAGATCTGTGGAAAAGATTTATATTTGGTTACATTCATATATTCATACTTTTTGTTGCCGTAACCTGGCGGAGAAAAAATCTTAACCTGCTGAAAAAAAACCACTGAGCATGTACATTGTCTGACTATATGTCGATGAAAGGTAAATTCCAGTTTGTAGTGGCTAGCGCTATCGGGCCCATAGGTGTAAATACATCTCAGGGTCGGGTTGATGGGGTTGAGTTTTTAGATATGCGCTCACAGCCGTTTAGTTCGGATGACCCTTTTGCTGTAGAGGTTGCGGAACGGCTTAAACAATATTTCTCTGGTAGCTGTTCAAACATTTCACTTCCACTGAATCTGCGAGGAACAGATTTTCAAAAGCGGGTGTGGCGAATCCTGTCCAAAATTGAGCCGGGGACGGTGCGTACATACGGCGACATAGCTGAGGAGCTGAACACCAGTCCCAGAGCAGTGGGGAATGCCTGCAGGGCCAATCCTATTCCCGTGATCATACCTTGTCACAGGGTGGTATCCGCCAGCGGTATAGGCGGGTTCGCTGGCACAACCAGCGGGAGGCGCATCAGTATAAAACGCTGGTTACTGCGGCACGAGGGCGTCTTTTTGTGAATACTCAGGTAGACGGCACTTTAATCGAGAATTTCATGGATGCTTTGTGGATGGAACGTGGGCTTAGCCAGAATACCCTATCATCCTATAGATCTGATCTGAGCAAATTTGCCGCATGGCTAGATGATAATGCTGGTCTCTCTTTGGAGCAGGCCAGGCGATTAGATCTGCTAAATTATCTGGCAGAGCAGTCTAAGAGATCAAAGAAACCTAGATCAACGGCGCGCCTGCTATCCTGTCTGCGCCAGTTCTACCAACACGCGTTGCGCGAAGGCTGGGTGCAGGTTGATCCAAGCAGCCGTATTGATGCGCCCAAACTGGGTAGGCCTTTGCCCAAGTCACTGACCGAAGAGGAGGTGGAGTTGTTGTTAGCAGCCCCTGACTTGAAAACATCAGAGGGTTTTCGTGACCGCACTATGTTGGAGGTGCTGTATGCAACAGGGCTTAGGGTGTCAGAGCTGGTGGGTTTGCGATTGGAACAGGTGGGTTTGGCCCAGGGTGTGGTTCGGGTAGTGGGTAAAGGTGACAAGGAGAGGCTAGTCCCGCTGGGGGAAGATGCGATCGATTGGCTGGACCGCTTTCTCAAAGACAAGCGACCGCAGATATTGCGGGGGCAGTTTTGTAACGAGATATTCCCTACCAGAAGAGGCGCTGGCATGACCAGACAGGCGTTTTGGTACAGGATAAAAAAACATGCTTTAACAGCGGGAATAACTAAACATCTTTCACCCCATACTCTGCGTCACGCCTTTGCTACCCATCTGCTTAACCATGGGGCTGATCTGCGCGTTGTGCAGATGCTGTTGGGGCACAGCGACCTATCCACCACCCAGATCTACACCCATGTGGCTCAGGAGCGTTTGAAGTCGTTGCATGCCACTCATCACCCGAGGGGGTGATAGACTCCCTTCTCCCCTTTGGGGAGAAGGGATGGGGATGAGGGGGGTTCTACACTTCCCCCTCACCCTAACCCTCTCCCCATGGGGAGAAGGGACGAGTGCGACAGTTGTTATAGGTATATTCTTCCTTACTAGTTCGTCTCCTAATGTGATAGCCTTCCCCGATAATTGTTCTGTCCAGATAATCAGGAGTCAATAAATGCCTTCATTTGATGTTGTATCAGAAGTGGATTTGCAAGAGGTGCGCAATGCCGTGGACCAGGCAAATCGTGAGGTTGGTACGCGTTATGATTTTAAGGGTGTAGACGCGAAATTCGAATTGACAGATGCGGATATAAAGCTTTCTGCAGAAGTTGAGTTTCAGCTCGATCAGATGATGGATATTTTGCGGCAGAAACTTGTCAAACGTAAGGTCGACATTGCCAGCATGGACATCAAGGATCCGGAAACCACAATAAATGCGGCCCGTCAGCATGTGATCATCAAACAGGGCGTCGATGCAGATAGCGCAAAAAAGATGGTCAAGAACATCAAGGGTAGCAAGATTAAGGTGCAGGCGCAGATTCAGGGTGATCAAGTCAGGGTTACCGGTAAGAAAAGGGATGATTTGCAACAGGTTATAGCACTACTGCGTGAAGAGGATTATGGTTTACCACTTCAGTTCACTAATTTTCGGGATTGATCGATGAAAAATATTTTAGTTTTACTGTTTGCCGCTATTTCAGTGCAGGTCGCTGTAGCATCAGATGATTCTGTATTGCCAAATGATTCTAGTGTGGTTGGTGCGGTTAATGGAAAAGAGATCTCCCTGGGTGAGATACAGAATAAAAAGATACATGAACTTCGTCAGGATCTGCATAAAGAGATAGAGAACGCCTTTATCTCTGAGGCGATAAAGCGTCTTAGGGAGACAAATAAGGAGTTTGACGGAATCTCTATTCCTTCATTGAAGGAAACGGAGATTCGTAAGTTTTATAACGACAATGGTTTAAATATGCGTGGGAGCTATGAACAGTTCGCACCGCAGATCAGACAGTATCTAAAACAGATGATGCAGGCCAGGGAAGAGTACCGACTATATAAAACAGCCGAAAAGAAGGGTCAGGCCAGCAGTAGGTTGGTAGATCCAGGTCCATTCTTGGTATCAATTCCGGTGGAGACGGCATTTATCCAAGGCGCAAAAAACGGTTCTGTGATGTTGTTGGAGTTCTCGGATTTTCAGTGCCCGTACTGTAAGAAAGTGCAACCATTGCTGCGCGATCTGGTTAAAAAATACCGTGATCGGGTGGCCTTTGGTTATCGCCATTTCCCACTATCCTTTCATCAGGAAGCGGATGAGTCTGCAATAGCGGCAGAGTGCGCGCGGGAGCAAGGGAAATTCCTGGAGATGCACTCCAGTCTGTATCAACAACAGGGTAGACAGTCTGTCAGCGATCTAAAGAAAATAGCAGTAAAAATAGGTGTGGCGGACACGAAAAAGTTTAATGCCTGTTTGGATGGAAACAAATATCGCAAACTCCTTGAACGCGACATGGAGGTGGCAGAGTCTATAGGCATCAACGGCACTCCTGCATTTGTTATCGGTAAATACGACAGCAAGAACGGCAACCTCAAAGGCGAGATCCTGACTGGTGCACTACCTGTAGATATCATTACCGATGCTCTTGAGAGGTATCTTTCCAAGTAAAGAATAGATTAGATAATAAAGAACAAATAAGGCGCCGCATTGCGGCGCCTTATTTTTTGGTAATAATCTCCTTAAAATCTAGGTGGTTGTGGGCTATTCTTGTCATTTAGCATGGTTTCACTGGAAAAATGTGCGCCTTTTATCAGTTTCTATGCATAATTTGATGGAGAATCTAAAGAATCCTGGCGTGAGGCCGAAACCATTAATGTCCCATGCAGGTTTTTTATGACAATAATATCGATTATGTGATGCGGATGTAGTGTTGTTGGGGGCTATATGTCAGATGTGGAAATGGAGATAGTCTCCAGAACGGATGTTGGTCTTAAACGCAATCACAATGAGGACAGACTAGCTGTATATCCGGATAGGGGTCTGGTCCTATTGGCGGATGGGATGGGCGGATATAATGCTGGCGAGGTTGCCAGCCAATTGGTCATTGACACGGTCGCGGCGGAGCTTTTGCCGGTGCTGGAGAAGATGAATGGATCAATCGGTGAAAAGGAGATCGTGTCTGCCATTGAGATATCAAATTTAGCTATATTTAATGCTGTAGAGCAGAATGCTGAACTCAATGGAATGGGCACAACCCTGGTTCTAGCGGTCTTTAGTGGACAACAAGCCGCTTTTGCCCATGTTGGAGATTCGCGACTTTATCGATTGAGGGATGGAAAGTTTGAACAGCTGACATCAGATCACTCCATGCTACAGGAGCTGTTGGATCGAGGCATGTTTAAAACGGAAGAAGAGGCTGTTGATGCTGGTGTTCCCTCTTCTGTATTAACTAGAGGACTCGGGGTTGAGTACGATATAGAGGTGGATTTTAGAGAAGAGGACCTAAAGGATGGTGATATCTATCTTCTCTGTTCGGACGGGTTAAGTGGAATGATACCGGATGAGGCGATTCACTCTGTGTTGGAATCATTGCAGGAAGATTTGCCTGGAGCGGCTGATCTTCTGACAAAGCTGGCATTGGAGAATGGTGGCAAAGACAATATTTCGTTGATACTTGCGCGGTGTCGCAATAGGTAGTAACCATGGGGATTATTCTAGAGATGGCTATAGAATTTATTAGTACTGGAGGTTATGTATGGACAAGATCATGATTCTTCAGAACGGACATGTTCTCAAGGAAATAGAGCTAGATAAACAGCAGCTTGTGATTGGTCGCGATGAAAAAAACGGCATTCACTTGGGCGACCCTTCGGTGAGTAGAAGGCATGCTCTGCTGTCCTGTGCCCTGGATGAGTATTTTATAGAAGACCTGGGGAGCACCAACGGCACCCTATTGAATGATAGGCCTGTAACAAAGCATATCCTCAAAAGTGGCGATCTCTTACGCATAGGTGAGTACGTGTTGAGTTTTGAACGTGCTGAACCGGAACTTCTGATCGATGATGAAGACCCGGAAAAGACCCAGGTTATACGTACGATTGCACCGAAACCGCAGCAGCCGCCGCCTCCGGTAAGTGTTGCGCCTAAGACTGCCACCCTAAAGTATTTTCGAGGCCCAAGGAAAGGCGAATCGGAAAAGATTGATCGTTCTCTCTACACTCTGGGTAAACCGGGTGGAGATGTTGCGGTCATCGCGCGTCGCTCCCAAGGATTCTATCTGATGAAGATTGGAAAGAATTCTGTCCCTACCATCAATAACAAAAAGGTGGATGTCGGTGGTGGTATCAAGCTGAACGAGGGGGACATGGTCGAGGTGGGCGAGAACGCTGTTGAGATATCTTTTGCCAGCTAAATCTTAATCGTTATCCGCAAACAGTTTTTTGAGCCGATACAGCTGCTCCAGTGCTTGTTTTGGAGTTAGTTCGTCCGGATCTATGATCTCGAGTTCACTCAGAACTCGGTTTTCCTTAAGATTACCGACATCGTTCGTATCGACACCGAATAGCGGTAGCTGATTTATTTGTTGTTCCGCGTGTTGTTGTGCTGACTGTTCCAGTTCTCTAAGACGGGTTCGGGCACGTTGAATGATCTCTTTTGGCACACCCGCCAGGGCCGCTACCTGCAGGCCATAGCTTTGATTAGCGGGGCCATCGGTAACGGCATGCAGGAAGACGATGGAATCACCATGCTCCACCGCGTCCAGATGTACGTTGGCAATACCGGGATATTCATCCGGCAGTGTGGTTAGTTCGAAATAATGGGTTGCGAACAGAGTGTAGGCGCTAATACTTGTCGCCAGCTCAACGGCGCAGGACCATGCTAGGGAAAGACCGTCAAATGTGCTGGTACCACGACCTACCTCGTCCATTAGGACCAGGCTGTTCTCCGTGGCGTTGTGTAAGATATTGGCGGTTTCTTCCATCTCTACCATAAAGGTTGAACGCCCTCCCGCCAGGTCGTCTGACGCACCTATGCGAGAGAAGATTCGGTCGATAGGGCCTATCCTGGCACTGGCAGCAGGGACAAAACTACCGGCGTGCGCCAACAATACGATAAGCGCGATCTGCCTCATGTAGGTGGACTTCCCCCCCATGTTGGGTCCGGTGATAATCAGAACTCGGCACAGGTCAGTAAACTCCACATGGTTAGGCACGAACGGCTCGTCGTTTACCATCTCTACCACCGGGTGCCGTCCATCCTGAATACTGATGCCAGGCTGGTCGTTATGCTGTGGGACCTTTAGATTGAGCTTTTCAGCTCGTTCAGCAAATGTGGTGATTACATCCAGAGCCGCGAGAGACGCGGCGCATGTTTGCAATGAGGAGATATGGAGTTGCAGCTTCTCCATGAGTTCATCATAAAGCGCCTTCTCTCGTGCCAGGGAACGTTCCCTGGCTGACAACACCTGGTCTTCAAACTTCTTGAGCTCAGGGATGATGAAGCGTTCGGCAGATTTTAGGGTTTGGCGGCGCACATACTCATTCGGAACAGCATCTGACTGCAGGCGACTTATCTCTATGTAGTAGCCGTGTACCCGATTGTAGCTTACCTTCAGACTGGGAATTCCGGTGCGTTCCCGTTCTCTCTGCTCCAGATCAAGCAAGTACTGTTCTGAGTTGCTGGACAGATTGCGAAGCTCGTCCAGATCGGCGTCATAACCCGGGGCGATCACTCCGCCGTCTCGTATCAGCATGGGTGGATTCTCTATGATCGCCTTTTCCAATAGCTCTACAATCTTGGGATGGGTTCCGATGTTCGAAGCCAGCTGTTCAAGTAGTGTAGAGTCAAAAGTGCCAAGCAACTGCTGTAGCTGCGGCAGGCGCGCCAGTGATGTCATAAGGGTGGAGAGGTCACGCGGTCGCGCCGACTTCAATGCGATGCGGGACAGAATGCGTTCGATATCACCCACACCATGCAACTCGTCATGCAGATCGTTGAATCTGCCGTTTTCCAGAAGAACGCTGATAGCGGCATGGCGTTGACGTATCTTATCTATGTTGCGTAAAGGGCGGCTGATCCAACGTCGCAGCATGCGGCTGCCCATGGCTGTGGCCGTGCGGTCCAGAATACCGCATAGGGTGTTATGTGGCTGACCACTGAGACTGTGTTCCAGCTCCAGGTTGCGGCGCGTGGCGGCATCTATGATGATAGCATCCTCGCGCCGTTCCACAGAGATGCCTCTGATGTGAGGTAGAGCACTGCGCTGAGTCTCATTAACATATTGCATCAGTGCGCCTGCAGCGATCACGCCTAGAGTTTGATCTGAACAACCAAATCCACTTAGGTCTCTGGTGCCAAACTGTTGAGTTAGGAGCCGTTGTGCCGTCTCCAGATCGAAGTGCCAGATGGGGCGTCTGGTTATACCTCTCTGCTCCGGCATGCCAGCTGGTAGTCCATGATCTTCTGCCAGTAGCAGCTCTGCCGGACGCAGACGTTCCAGTTCGCCGGTCAGGGCCTCGGTAGAATCAAGTTGCTGTAGCTGAAAACGTCCGCTGCACAGATCTATAACGGCTAATCCAAAGACACCATCTGTCTCAAACAAGGCCCCCAGTAGGTTATCTCTGCGTTCCTCCAGTAATGCCTCGTCAGTTATAGTGCCGGGAGTTACAACCCGCACCACCTGGCGTTCCACTGGTCCTTTGCTGGCTGCGGGATCTCCGATTTGTTCACATATAGCCACGGATTCGCCCTGCCTTACCAGGCGTGCCAGGTAGTTCTCTGCAGCGTGGTAAGGGACACCGGCCATAGGTATGGGATGTCCTGCGCTCTGGCCTCGCTTGGTTAGGGTGATGTCCAGTAGTCGCGCCGCCTTTTCCGCATCTGCGTAGAATAGCTCATAAAAATCACCCATACGGTAGAATACCAACATGTTTGGGTATTCCGCTTTGATGCGTAAGTATTGTTGCATCATGGGGGTATGGTTGCTCTTCTGGTCTTCCTTTGACACCTTCTTTGTTGTCTGGTTATTTTTCATTACGATGTTTAAGAGTTCTATATTGCAAGGGGTGTGGGTTAACTGGCATTAAGACCAAGTTTTTTGGCTATCAATATAAAGAAATACCGTGATTGAGCAATATACTTGCTTCCTATTTCGGTAAAATGGCGATTGTCAAAGAAGATCGGGTAACCGGATGGAGTTGCAATTCTACACCTCGTGGCTTCACAAAGTAGGCCATATGTATTCAGATATGTGGTGCCTGGGATACTGGATAGGTAAGTGTTTATATCATTGACTTCCTTCATGCTTAGTCTTCTCGCTTCGAGTTCGGCCTCGTTCTGATCAAGACCTATTTCCAAGTATTTAATGCTTTTTAATGGTAGGTGTTTGCTTCCGACTATATATATTTCTGCACTTGAATTGCGTGACTTTATCTCAGATATATCATTTTTGAGATACTTTAGGGAGCTTGTGAACCATGCATAAGAAATAACAATTTTCTCTGCTGTCTCAACCCTTTTGTCCTTGGCAAATCTAACGCGGTCATCTTTACATCTTTCAAGTTCTTTGTCAGAAGGGATGTATTTATCAAGATACTCTCCCGACGTGTAAAAGTTATCACTGTATTTGATTTGGCAGTGTTTCGAGCTGGAAAAAAAACGAATACTGTCCTTTAGGTGCGGATCAAATTTAAGAATGACATTTATGAAGTCAGCTGCCTGGCTATCTCCAACTATAAGTATCTTTTCATTGTTTGTACTAGACCATGCATGAGGTAGCTTTTTAGATTCACGCCATGTATATCCATGCCCATCCTTTACAATCTGTTCAAAGCCAAACATGCTTGATTTTGTATTATTGGTTTGCTCGCGTACAGTGAATATAATCACAAGGGTTGCGCATATAAGGGTGACCGAGGCGAGTGAAAGCGGCCCAGAGAACGTTTTTGAATCACTCTTAATTCGACGAAAGGGTTGCTCAACAATAAAGTACATTGCCAGGGCAAGGCCAAAAGTACCAAGGAAAATTACTATGCCTAATGTTACTCCAATGGCATAGCCCGCGAGGCCTGTGAATACGATCATGGGCCAGTGAACGAGATATGCTGAGTAGCTAATTTTGCCTGCCCAAACACTTAAAGGGTTTGATAGAATAGCTCCAGCCTTTGATTGTCCGCACCAAATGACAAGAATAGTCCCTATGGATGGAAACAGAAATGCGTAGCTTGGAAAGTTGGTTCCAGAATTAATCCAAAAGGATGACAATACAATTAGAGTCACGCCGAGAAGAAGTAGAATTGAGTTTGTAGGTGTTTGAACTTTATAGCGTTCAATCCAAATTGTGGCTGCGCCAAGCGCAAACTCGAAGGTTCTAAAAGGCATCCAGTAAAAAACAGTTGAATGCTTGCCGTCGTTTATATAAGTATTGCCGACGATAAAACTTATAAGGCCAGCCATCAATATAACAATAACGATATTGTTACTACTTTTGAGAAGTTTATAAGACGTAATAAGTAAGGCGGGCCAAAGCAAATAGAATTGCTCTTCGACTGATAGTGACCACGTGTGAAGTAGCAGCTTTGGCGCACCTTCCGTATCGAAGTAACCCTGTTTGCTCCAGAAATAGATATTTGAAAGAGCTGAAAACGTATACACTACTTCATTTAAGGTGTCTTTCAGAACTTCAGGAAAAAATAGGAACGTCAGTACAGAAGTAACGATTGTAGTTACAAAGAGTGCCGGAAATAATCTTTTTAGTCTCCTTAGATAGAAATAACCGAAATTGAAAGTATTTGTTTTACGAATCTCCGACAGAATTAATTTTGTAATCAGATACCCAGAAATAATGAAGAATACATCTACCCCGATAAAACCACCTGGCATAAATGTTGGATTCAAGTGAAATATAATAACGACGGACACTGCAAGCGCCCTTAATCCGTCAATATCAGGTCTGTATGTCATATTCGTTTATATTCCAACTGGCTTTTTGGTTATTCCCTTGTATCTATGATTAAACGAGGAGATTAAGTAAAGGAAGTTGTAGCGGATTGTGCTGCATCGCTTAATGGCATGGCTTTTAGGTACAAACTAACAAACTTCCAGTTTCTGAATACAACTAAATAAGTCATCTTTATATGACAGATCACCCGATTTTTACCCAAAGGTGTAGAGTTTCTCCACCGGCTTAATAATCTTCCAGGTGCAGGACATGCCGGCGGGAAAGGTCACTAGGTCACCGCGACCAAACTCCAGTGGATCACCTCCCTCGGGGGTGATGATCACTTGGCCGCGTAGGAAATAGCATGTCTCGGTTTTGTCGTATGTCCATTGGAACTCTGATTCCTCTTTTTCCCATAGGGCCCAATCGAACACGCCCAGAATCTCAAGTTTGGCCGGCGAAGGTTGACGTTCGAAACTGAATTCTGACATTTTTACCTCCCAATCTTTATTTATTTGTATAGTTGCAGGTAAGTTTGCACAGTTTATCCGATTTAAGCCTTGTTCGCTGCATTGCGTTCAGCATATTTCTTGGTAATACTCAGATGCATGGAAGATAGACTGAAGCAACTGGCGGTTGGACTTAGTCACAGGCTTAGGAGCAAGGGTGGTGTAATGGTCAGCGCTGAGTCCTGCACCGGAGGCTGGATCGCCAAGTCCATGACAGATGTGCCGGGAAGTAGTAGCTGTTTTGATCGTGCGTTTGTCACCTATAGTAACGAGGCCAAACAGGAGATGCTTGGGGTTTCGCCAGAGACTCTGGAGCGGCATGGTGCTGTGAGTGAGGACGCGGTGCGAGAGATGGCGCAGGGGGCGTTAGAGAGAAGTAGGGCGACCGTGGTTGTAGCGGTTAGTGGCATAGCCGGCCCAGATGGAGGGACAGAGGAGAAGCCGGTCGGTACTGTGTGGTTGGCCTGGGGGGTAAGGGGCAGGGGGATTATCGCTTGCAAAGAGCATTTTTCTGGCGACAGAGAAGATGTGCGCTATAGGTCAAGCGTAGCGGCGCTGCAGGGGCTATTGGATCTAATTGACTGAGTCCAAACTCAATAACTTGTTTTTTGCCCTCTGGCCGGATCGGTCTGTCAGAGATGAGCTGGTTCGTTTGCAACAAGACCTCTACGGACGGTGTGGGTTACTGCAGCATCAGGAAGATCTGCATATGACACTGGTATTTTTGGGTAAGGTCACATCTGAACAGCTGGAATGCATCATACGGGTGGCAGACAGTGTTGATGTGACGCCTATCAGCATAAAACTAGCCAGGACAGGATATTGGAAGAGGCCGCGCATACACTGGTGTGGTCCAGATATGACGCCAGACCCGCTCAAACAACTGGTATTGGATTTGCAGCAAGCCCTAGTTACCTGCGGATTTGAACCAGAGCAGCGTGACTATAAGCCCCATGTGACCCTGGTACGTAAAGCTATACCTGTTGCTGTTGAAACACTGGATGCCCAAATAGTATGGCGACCTCAGGAGTTTGTTCTCGCCGGTTCCTGCTACCACGCAACTCTGCCTCGTTACCAGATCGTTGAACGATGGGGTATATAATTTCAGTCAGATCAATAGGATGGAATAGAGTTGAAACCCGGGGATGACATCAAGAAATGTCTGTGCCATAATGGAGAACATCTGTAGAACGCTATCTTGTGGCTGGAGGCCAGAGACATAATTGCAAACTGGGGGGTATGATGGACGAAAATCGTAAAAAAGCACTTAGCGCGGCACTTAGCCAGATTGAAAAGCAGTTCGGTAAGGGCTCCGTCATGCGAATGGGGGATGTGAGCTCGGTACGCAATATAGATGTGGTATCCACCGGTTCTTTGAGTCTGGATATCGCTCTGGGTATAGGAGGTGTTCCGCGAGGGCGTGTGGTTGAGATCTATGGCCCGGAATCATCAGGTAAGACTACCTTGACCCTACATGTGGTGGCTGAGGCACAGAAGCTGGGTGGCACGGCAGCATTTGTGGATGCTGAGCATGCATTAGATCCGATATACGCAGAGAAGTTGGGAGTAAATATGGATGATCTTCTGGTGTCTCAACCGGATACCGGAGAGCAGGCGCTGGAGATAACCGATATGCTCGTACGGTCAGGCGCAGTGGACGTAGTGGTAGTGGACTCAGTAGCTGCTCTCACACCCAAAGCGGAGATAGAAGGTGAGATGGGAGACTCTCACGTCGGTCTCCAGGCCAGACTTATGTCCCAGGCCCTGCGCAAGCTTACTGCCAATATCAAACGTTCCAACTGTCTGGTCATATTCATTAACCAGATACGCATGAAGATCGGCGTCATGTTCGGTAGTCCAGAGACCACTACCGGAGGAAATGCCCTGAAGTTCTACTCATCGGTGAGGTTGGATATTCGTCGCACCGGCGCCATAAAAAAGGGAGAGGAGGTTATTGGTAATGAAACCAGAGTCAAAGTGGTAAAGAACAAGGTGGCTCCACCATTTAAGCAGTGTAATTTTGAGATCTTATACGGGGAAGGTATTTCGCGTGAAGGCGAGATTATCGAACTGGGCGTTCAGCATGACATCGTAGATAAATCTGGTTCTTGGTATAGCTATAACGGCGATCGCATCGGACAGGGCAAGGATAATGTTCGAGGATTTTTAAAAGAGAACCCTGGTATTGCCCAGGAGATAGAGGGGAAGATTAGAGATGTGGTATTTCCCAAGCCGGAAGTGGTTGAGTCGACGGAAGAGTCCAGACCAGTGGAGGCCGAGGTCTGAGCGGAGAACTCTCTCAGGATGTTATAGTGCAGGCGGCGTTACGCCTGCTCACCAATCGCGAACATTCACGTGCTGAGCTTTATAGAAAGCTTCAAAACAGATTTGCCGATTCTATCCTTATAGGTTCAACACTTGATGGATTAGAGGAGCAGGGTTATCTGAGTGATGAGCGCTTTGCAGAGGAGTATGTATATGGGCGCAGGCGCAAAGGCTATGGTCCATTGCGGATAACGGCCGAGCTGCGAGAGAGGGGTATAAGCAAAGAGATTATTTCCAGATATATTGGGGATCAAGATGATGGATGGTATCAACTGATGCAGCAGGCGGCGGCTGCTAAATTTGGTGTTACAGCCATATCTGACCCCGGATCTCAGCAGAAGACAGCGCGCTTTTTGGAGTATCGTGGTTTCCCGGTTTCTATGATCAGACGCTACCTATGGGATGACGGATGACCGGGCAGGACCAATTATTTATGTACTCAATCCCTGAATATAAACTCCATCTCAGTCCCACCTAACTCTATAATGTCATTGGACCAGAGTGGAAATATCTTACGATTAATCTCTTCTCCATTGATCATTACCTTAATGCTGTCTGGAGAACCGTCTCCCAGCGGCACCAGGAAGTAGCCGTCTGGTCTTTTGGTTACAGCGGCTACCCGTTGACCTGATTTGTCTATACTCGTGACAGATTTGCTCAGAATCATATTATGGCCTTGGCGCTTACCTGAGATTATGGTTAGGTTTCCGATCCTGTCTTTTGGGTTTTCCGCTCTTGTCCTTGACTGTGTGGCCTCAACTGAGGTTTCTTCCTCTAACTCTTTGGGGCTGCCAATCTCACAAGCAGGTTCAGGGTCGACGATATTGTCCGGTCTGGTAATGACAGTGGTGTCTTGATCCCCAGTGAATGATTCAGGTGGTGCTGTCCCTGGTTCTGCCTCTTCTGGTTTGCTGAGCTGCTTGATCAATTGGACGCGGGTTTTATCAAACTCTTCTTCAGATGTTCCGGCTTGGTGGAAAGAATCGTATTTGAATTCATGATCTCCCACAGAAATTACATCCCCATGTTCCAGAGGACATTTCTTGGTTAATCTGTTATTTACCAGGGTACCGTTTGCGCTGTTCAGATCTTCTAGAAAACAGTCACCCAGGATGCATATTATCCTCAGATGATGTCGACTTACGACACCGTCATCAATTATTATGTCGCAGTCTGGAGCGCGTCCTATGGTAGTGTATTCATTGTCTATTACCCTTTCCTCTTGAGGTTCTCCATCTTTTATTATCACCAGCTTTGGCATATTTTGATCCCCCTCAAAAAAATCTGTCCATTATTCTTTGTCTAAAATTGCGCCTTGACGGATATGGCTTTAATACTCTTATCAATATAACTGAAATATTATCACTACCACCCTTTTCTATGGCCAAATTGACTAATTTTTTTGCTAAATCAGCCAGTTTTTTTTCTGCAGTTAATATCTGCTGAATTTCTGCATCAGATATCAGGTCTGAAAGCCCATCTGAGCACATCATATATAGATCACTCGGAAGTGTGGGTAGGTTAAGCATGTCAATGTTCAGGTCTGCTGCAACCCCGACTGCTCTAGTAACTATATTTTTATTTACGGTCTCCTTTGCCTCGGCGGAGCTGTAGAGTCCGGTATTCAAAACCTCCTGCAATACAGTATGGTCTTCGGTTATCTGGGTAAGCTGGCTGTTTCGTAATTGATAGAGTCTTGAATCGCCAACGTGTGCTACCGATAAATTGTTGTCGTAAAAAAGCACGGCCAATGCTGTTGTCCCCATACCATTACATTCAGGCTGGTCATGGGCAATCCTGAGGACTACGCTGTTAGCCTTTTGCAGCGAATCCCACAACATAAGGCTGGCCCTGTTGAACGTATTATCTCCATCTGTCATCCCAAGATCATAGGGCTGGTTTTCGATACCTTCTCTAATCTCCTTGAGAATAGTCTCAGCTGCTATCTGGCCAGCAACCTCTCCAGCATTAGCTCCTCCCATTCCATCGGCAAGTATGGCTAAACCTAGTTTAGTGTCCCAGGTTATGCAGTCTTCATTCTTGGCACGAGAACAACCAGTGTCTGTTATGCCTGTGAACTCAAGAGCATTTTCTAAGATTTGATCCATCTTGCTTTATCATTTCTAGCATTCTGGTCTAATTATAATTGCCAATAGACAGTTAAAGTAGAAATGATCAGAGCCTGAATTTCAATACCATTTGTCGGTATATCTGACCAATAGAAGAGTTTATTTGGTTGTCTACGCTTGATATGTGCTCTATGGGGGCATATTAGAGCATTTTTTTTGATATCTAGAGTGACTTTCTGGCCAGTTCTGCATACCATTCCACCTTTGTAATACCTTAATTTAACAGTGAATGATGACCAGCGCAGAACTTCGTAAAGCTTTCCTTGATTTTTTTGTAAAACGTGGACATGAACGGGTGAGCAGCAGCTCGCTGGTGCCACATGATGACCCCACCTTGCTATTTACTAATGCTGGCATGGTCCAGTTCAAAGAGGTCTTTCTTGGTCGTGACAAGAGAAACTACAGCAAGGCCACCAGCTCACAGCGTTGTGTCAGGGCTGGTGGAAAGCACAATGATCTGGAAAATGTAGGTTATACAGCCCGCCACCATACCTTCTTTGAGATGCTGGGTAATTTCAGTTTTGGAGACTACTTTAAGCGTGAAGCGATTCAGTATGCATGGGAGTTTCTTACGGTAGACTTGAGGCTCCCACCGGAGAAACTATGGGTAACCGTTTTCGAAGAGGATGATGAGGCAGCGGATATCTGGTTGCAGGAAATCGGGGTTGATCCCAGCCGCTTTTCCAGATGTGGCGCCAAGGATAACTTCTGGTCCATGGGCGACACCGGACCATGTGGACCTTGCTCAGAGATATTTTACGACCATGGCTCTGAGATCTGGGGTGGCCCGCCGGGGACCCCGGATGAGGATGGGGATCGCTATATCGAGATCTGGAACCTGGTATTCATGCAATACAATCGTGATTCTGCGGGTAACATGACGCCGTTGCCACACCCGTCAGTGGATACCGGTATGGGCTTGGAGCGTCTCGCTGCGGTCATGCAGAAGGTGCACAGCAACTATGAGATAGATCTGTTCGAGCACCTGATCAAGGCTGCTGCAGATGTGACTGGCTGCAAAACCATTGAAGACAAATCCCTCCGAGTTATTTCTGATCATATCCGCTCCTGCGCCTTCCTGATCGTGGACGGAGTGCTGCCGTCTAATGAAGGTCGCGGCTATGTGCTGCGTCGCATTATCCGACGTGCAATTCGTCACGGTTATATGCTCGGCATGCAAGATGCCTTCTTTTATCGTTTGGTGGACCCGCTTTGTACGGAGATGGGTGAGGCCTATCCAGAACTTGTAACTGCCAGAGAACAGGTTGAGAAGGTACTGAGGCTTGAAGAAGAACGCTTCGCAGAGACATTGGAACAGGGGATCAAGATTCTTGAACAGGCGATTGCTGATATTCAAGGAGACGAGCTCTCTGGGGAGGTTGCCTTCAAGCTATACGACACTTATGGGTTCCCTGTGGATTTGACGGCAGATATTGCCAGAGAACGCGATCTTAGAGTAGATATGGATGGCTTTGAGAGGGAGATGGATGCGCAGCGCGAACGCGCCAGGGCGGCCAGTCAGTTTGGAGCCGTGGATGAGTCCTCTGTCGCATTAGATGGTACTACAGAATTCGTTGGCTACGACCGGCAACAAGAGGATGCTACCGTCATAGCCATAATCCAGGAAGGTGTAACGGTAGATACTCTAGGTGATCAAGAACAAGGCATGGTCGTGCTGGATCGTACTCCGTTTTATGCCGAGTCCGGCGGCCAGGTAGGAGATACTGGTGTGCTTGATCTGGGTGATAAGCGTTTTCTGGTCGAGGACACCAAGAAGTTAGGCAGTGGCGTAATAGTACACATCGGGAGGTTTAGCGGTGATGTGATGCGTGTGGGGGACAGAGTGATTTGTATAGTAGATGCAGATAAGCAGTTACGGACCGCATTAAATCATTCCGCCACCCATCTGTTGCATGCCGCCTTGCGTCAGGTGCTTGGAAACCATGTGCAGCAGAAAGGGTCCTTAGTGGATCCGGAACGTCTTAGGTTCGATTTCTCTCATTTTGAGCCTGTTGGTACGGAACAACTCAGAGAGATTGAGCGTCTGGTAAACCAAAAGATCCGTGGTAACGAACCGGTGGAGACCAGGATCATGTCGCTAGAGGATGCTAAAGAAAGCGGAGCTATGGCCTTGTTTGGTGAGAAATACGATGAGCATGTGAGGGTGTTGCGTATGGGAGATTTCTCTATCGAACTCTGCGGAGGCATACATGCCAAGGCGGTAGGCGACATCGGTCTGTTCAAAATCGTTTCGGAGAGTGGAATCGCCTCTGGTGTTAGGCGTATCGAAGCGGTGGTGGGGGAACGAGCTATTGACTGGATAGAGGCAGATGATGAGCGGCTGCAACGCATCGCAGATCTGGTGAAGTCGAGTCGAGATGACCTTGACACAAAGGTGGAGCAGTTAGTAGAGCGTAACCGCAAACTGGAGAAGGAGCTGGATCAACTCAAGTCAAAGCTGGCCAGTTCCGCTGGAAGTGATCTTGCCGCCAATGCTGTTGACGTGAATGGGGTGAAGCTATTGACAGCGAATTTGGAAGGGGCGGATCCTAAATCATTGCGAGATACTATGGACCATCTTAAGAATAAACTTGGTTCCGCAGTTATAGTGTTGGCCACGGTTAGCGGTGAAAAGGTAAGCCTGATCGCTGGGGTGACCAAGGATCAAACCGCCAAGGTTAGGGCTGGCGACCTAATTAAGATGGTGGCAGAGCAGGTAGGCGGTAAAGGGGGTGGTCGTCCGGATATGGCGCAAGCTGGTGGTAGCCGGCCAGATGCCTTACCACGGGCCCTGGATTCTGTGCAGCCGTGGTTGGAGGAGCGGTTGGGTGGCTAAGTCCAGGATATAAAGAAAACATCAATATTTCGCAAGAGTACTATTTATCCAGATAATAAATTGGTGTTTAATTATTTGCCTTGGTCGTCCCTGGTTGGGGCAGGCCCAGATGTTTGTGATTGCTAAGGGCTAAAAAACAGATATGTCGCTTATTGTCCAGAAATTTGGCGGTACCTCAGTAGGTACTATCGAACGCATCGAAGCGGTGGCGCAGAAGGTGAAGGCTGTGCGTGAGCGTGGTGATGATGTAATTGTGGTGGTATCAGCTATGTCCGGCGAAACCAATCGTCTGATCGCTCTTGCCAATGGCATCGATAAGAGACCGGATCCGCGTGAGATGGATGTCCTGGTTTCAACTGGAGAGCAGGTGACGATTGCCTTGCTTTGCATAGCGTTGAAGAAGATAGATTGTCCAGCCCGTTCATATACTGGTGGCCAGATTCGTATTTTGACGGATAGCGCGCATGGCAAGGCACGTATTCTAGAAATAGATGACGGGCCGGTGCGAGCCGATTTGAAAGCGGGGCGTGTTGTTGTTGTTGCTGGTTTCCAGGGAGTGGACGAAGAAGGTGATATAACCACTCTTGGGAGGGGCGGTTCAGACACCACTGCCGTTGCTATGGCCGCTGCGCTGAAGGCGGACGAGTGCCAGATCTTCACCGATGTGGATGGCGTTTACACTACAGATCCAAGGGTAGAACCTAAGGCGCGCCGATTAGATCGCATCACTTTTGAAGAGATGCTGGAGATGGCAAGTCTTGGCTCAAAGGTTTTACAGATTCGCGCCGTAGAGTTTGCAGGTAAATACAACGTGCCCTTGCGTGTTCTCTCAAGCTTTGAAGAAGGAGAGGGCACCCTGATTAGTTTTGAGGATGAGAGTATGGAAGAGGCAAAGATTTCTGGAATCGCGTTCAATCGAGATGAGGCGAAACTGACAATACTAGGCGTGCCTGATAAACCTGGTATTGCCCATGAGATACTGGGGCCGGTGGCAGATGCAAACATAGAAGTGGATATGATCGTGCAGAATATCGGTGAGGATGATTCAACAGACTTCACCTTTACCGTACACCGCAACGACTATGCAAAGACCTTGGAGGTGCTTAAAGTTACTGCGGATAAGCTGAGTGCTCGTGAGGTAAAGGGGGATGACGCAATTGTAAAGATCTCTCTGGTGGGTGTTGGTATGCGCTCACACGCAGGTATTGCCAGCACTATGTTCGAGGCGTTGGCCAAAGAGGGAATCAACATACGCATGATTTCTACCTCAGAAATAAAGATTTCGGTGGTTGTGGACGAAAAATACCTTGAGTTAGGTGTAAGGGCTCTACATGATGCCTTTAATCTGTCTGGCGAGGCTGTTTCTGATTAGTAATTAGAAAATAGTAAAAATCAACAATAAAAAACCATGCCAAATAGCCTATTATTAGTACGGAAGTGGGACAAACAGCTTTTTAAAAGGATGTCCTGCTGGTAGAATTCGATAATCTTAGTCCATAAAAATCATATGGATTAAGGGCTTGGTTGGCCGTAGTGATGAGAATCGGGAGTGACTCAAGGAGGGTCTTAAATACCTGGTATCTGATCTACGTCCGGAAACGGGAAAGAGGGAGATTGGATTATGTTAATACTTACTCGCCGAGTTGGCGAAACCTTGATGATTGGTGACGAAGTCACTGTAACCGTGCTTGGTGTAAAGGGGAACCAAGTTCGTATAGGTGTAAATGCCCCACGTGATGTTTCGGTACACCGTGAAGAGATTTACGAACGTATCAAGGCTGAGCAAGCAGAGCAGCAGGCGTCTGGGGAATAAGACGTTTAAAAGCGGTGGACCTCTCAATATAGAGAGGACGCTGCTTTTATTTTGCAAACAGACAATATCCACTTGTAACTGATCCATCTGCTGATAGAATTGCATCGGCTAGTTCCGGGTAATTGGAATAGTGGAATGATATTGGAGAGCTGGCCGAGCGGCTGAAGGCGCTCCCCTGCTAAGGGAGTATGGGGTTTGTAGCTCCATCGAGGGTTCGAATCCCTCGCTCTCCGCCAAAACCAGAGAACCCGCATTTATGGCGGGTTTGTTGGTTTTTGTGGATATGGAATTCGAACCCGAGATAATCAAAAGCAGTGGTTCGACTGCGCAGCGCACAAGCGCGTAGCAGCAGCGACCGCAGGGAGCTAATCCCTCGCTCTCCGCCATATAAAACAAAAGGCCCCTGTTTGGGGCCTTTTGTTTTATCAGGAGTGTGCTGCTTGATGAGAACCCTTCGTTCGACCAGGCGCGGAGTGCCGCAGGACGCCGGAGCGAAGGCAGGTTATTGCTCCTGCAAAACCTGCACTCCCGCCATCCTGGGCGGTCGCGACAGAGCCCCGAAGGTGTGAGCGCTAGAATGGCGCGAAACACAAACACCGGAGGTGTGCAGAACGAACCACACAGTGGTAAGAGGGACTTGGCCCGGTAATTCCTCGCTCTCCGCCATCCACTATGAGACACCAGGCTTAGTGGTATAATCCAACCATTAAGCTATCAAGCAGAGTCTCATTTCGATAAGGTGACGTTATTAATTATGGGTATCTCAGAGACAATAAAACAGCAATGGGCCGATATCGGTGTTATACACTCATCTCGGTTAAATCTGATTATCCATGTTTTCGCAGTACCAACATTCATTATAGGGATTGTTGGGCTTATCTACTCCTTAGTTAATCTTCGAATCATTGAAATCGTCAGCTTTGTTCTGATGATGGCAGTTTCACTGCTGGTTCAAAGCTATGGGCATAGCCGCGAAAAAGTGCGCAGCGCCCCCTTTGCTGGACCAATGGACGCGCTGAGTAGGATTTTGATAGAGCAATTTATCAACTTTCCGAGATTCCTGATGACCGGGAAATGGTATGCAGCGCTGAGGACCTCCAAGACACCCTGAATGCAGCTGTTATTGGGGTGTTAACCGAAAGTCATTGCTACCTTCGGAGGTGATTGGGCCTTATGAACGCAACGATGGAGACTAAAATCATATCCGATCGAAAGATCATGGAAGATGCCCTGTTCTTCGTTGCCCAACGAGGTTGGCAAGGAGGTGCTGATAGCTTCTTCAATTCCCTTGCGCGTTTCCTTGGCGAGACCTTCAATATGGATTATGTCCTCGTCGACAAAGTAGATGGAAATCTGGAATATGCTGAGACAGTTGCAATATATGCAAAAGGTGGGACTGCGCCAAATATGCGCTATGCCCTTAAAGGTACACCTTGCGAGAATGTAATAGGGAGACAGCTATGTGTATATAAGCAGGGCATACAACAGCAATTTCCAGATGATGCCCTGTTAACTGAGATGAACGTGGCAGGATATATAGGCATCCCATTATGGGATTCTTCAGGATTGCCTATAGGTCTGATCGCCATGTTAAGCGTTAAACCTCTTTCTGACTGTGAGCTGATTACTCAGGTTTTGCAAGTCGTGGCAACTCGTGCCGCCGCTGAGCTGGAACGAGAGCAGAGGGACCGTTTGCTGCGGGAGCATGAATATGAATTTCGCACCCTGGCGGAGAACCTGCCGGACAATATTGTTCGCTATGGCATGGACGGAAGGGCTGTTTACGTGAATCAAGTGCTGGAAAACACACTGGGTGTTAAAGCAAAAGATAGATTGGGTAAACGTGTACGTGAATTTCACAGTGACGAAAGCTTCGAAGTATATGCTCAAGCGGTTGATGTGGCGCTTTCCAATGGTGAGGATAGCGAGCTTGAGATAACGCTTAAAGTTGATGGCAGGGAGCCAAGGATTTTCCAGATGAGCGTGCTCGCAGAACGCGATGAAAATGGCACAGTTACAGGTGCTATGGCGATTGGACGCGATATCACAGAGCACAAATATGCTGAGCATAACTTGCGTGATTCAGAGGAGAAATTCTCTGCAGCATTTCATGCGTCGCCAAATCTTATCGCTATAACAAAAATGAGCGATGGATCTATCGTAGAAGTCAACGAGGGATACACGCAGATTCTTGGATATTCGCGTTCAGAATCTATAGGAAAGACCACAACTGACCTCTCGATTTGGGCAGACATGTCTGATCGTGACATCTTTGTTGAAAGATTGGAAAAGTATGGGCATGTTTCAGATTTTGAGACAACACTACGTCGCAAGGATGGAGGGGTTGTAACGGTTATTGATTTTGCCAAGACAATTACCCTGCATGGTGAGGCGTATATCTTATCAGTGGCTCATGACATCACCGGGCGCAAGGAGGCGGAGCAGGAGATCGAGCGTCTTGCATTTCAGGATCCTTTAACCACGCTGCCAAATAGGAGATTGTTGCTGGATCGGCTGCATCAGGCACTTGTAGCCGGAGGACGCAGTAAACACCGAGGTGCATTACTCTTCATCGATCTTGATAACTTCAAGGTGCTTAACGATACCCTGGGTCATGATGCGGGTGATCAGTTGTTGATTGAGGTGGCAAGACGCCTTATTACATGCGTGCGTGAAGGCGACACAGTATCTCGCATTGGCGGAGACGAGTTTATGCTGATGTTAAGTGATCTGGGGGATAATGATTTAGAAGCTGTAAGACAGATTAAAGCCGTGGGCGAGAAGATAATGTACACTCTTAACCATCCATACACGATCGCCGGACAGGAGCATCACAGTACCCCAAGCGTAGGTGTGGCCTTGTTCTCTGGTGGTGAAGGTTCTGTGGATGAGCTTATGAAACAGGCTGACATTGCCATGTATCAGGCCAAGTCCGGGGGGCGCAATACCCTACGTTTTTTCGACCCTGAAATGCAGGCAGCACTGGCGGAACGTGCTGCAATGGAAACGGCTCTACGGCGAGCTATCGAGGATCGTCAATTTACTTTTGTTTATCAACCACAGGTGGATAGTGATTGTGGTATCGTCGGCGCGGAGGCACTGATTCGGTGGTGTCATCCCGAGCAAGGGATCATCCTTCCTGGTCAGTTTATCCCGCTCGCCGAGGAGACCGGACTAATTCAACTCATAGGCAGTTGGGTGTTGAAAACAGCATGCCATCAGCTCAAGGTCTGGGCAAATGATCAGCGTACAAGCGAGTTGGGATTGGCGATAAACGTAAGCGCACACCAATTCCGGCAGGCTGGATTTGCCGACCAGGTACGGGAAGCTCTGGAGGAATCAGGTGCCCCTGGTGCGCGTCTAAAAATTGAATTGACCGAAAGTCTACTCCTGGACGATATTGAAAATGCGATAGAGAAGATGCGTACTATCAGGCAGCTAGGCGTGGGTTTTACCCTGGATGATTTTGGTACTGGCTATTCTTCCTTGTCCTATCTGACGAGATTGCCGCTGAATCAGCTTAAGATTGATCGAACTTTTATTCAGAATTTGCCGTATAATAAAAATGATGCTGTGATTGCCCAAACCATCGTCAATATGGCAAGAAGTTTGAATCAGAGTGTGATCGCCGAGGGGGTGGAGACCGAAGAACAGAGGCAATTTCTTGAGCAGCTTGGCTGTACGACCTTTCAGGGTTACTTATTCAGCCGTCCTGTTAAGCTGGAAGAGTTCGAATTGTTACTTGATGGGGCACTACCACCGGTTTAGAGTTGACAATGAAGGCTAAAGTAATCAGAATTCGCCCTCCAAAAGAAATAAGCGCCCGTAGCTCAGCTGGATAGAGTACCTGGCTACGAACCAGGTGGTCGGAGGTTCGAATCCTTCCGGGCGCGCCATATATACAAAAGGCCCCCACAGAATGGGGGCCTTTTCGTTTATTGTGCCCGTGTTGAATTCGAACTTCCGACATCAAAAGGGTTGGTTCGACGAGGACCAAAGGTCCGAAGAACGCCGCTTGCGGCGGCCCCAAAGGGGTGAGGGCCATAGGCCCGAGTAATCCTTCCGTTGACTGTCTATAATCAATATAGAATCAATCTAAAATATAAGTTTTTTGCGCAGCCATATAAAAACCTAGCTTAACGCAGTTTGCCATGGAAGGTGGTGTTGCCGGGAGAGTTTAGATCGCAATGTATATTCCGTTCACATCAGCCGCGAATCTAGTTGACAGGCTATGTGCCGAACAAACCGAAGATACCCTTTGGCTGCTGTGCATCTCGGATCAGCACCTAGACGAATTAGCTTCCTTTTTTGCCGCAGCCAAAGATCAAGGTCTACGCCTTTGCGGCGGTATCTTTCCTGGTCTTATCGACGCAACCCAGCGCCGGGATGATGGGGTCATTGCCATACCTCTAGACGGCAAAGCGCAATTGGTTACAGGGAATCTGGATCAGGATAGGGTGAAATGGGTTACTCCCTTGCCGACTTTGCCACCTGATGAGATCCACAGTGCGCTCCTATTTATGGACAGCCATTCGCCCGGGGTCACAGGCTTTATGGAGGCGATCTATGATCAATACGGAACAACCATCCACTATGCGGGTGCGGGCGCAGGCTTCGGGGATCTGCGCCACGCACCCTGCATCTTTTCTGAATCCGGCTTTATTAAACATGGCGGCTTGCTGATACTGCTTCCGCAGTCTGCCACGGTAAATGTACGCCATGGCTGGAAACGGGTGGCCGGACCGTTTATCGCCACCCGAACCAGCGGCAAGATCATTCAGGAACTTAACTGGGAGGCCGCCGGGAGTTTTTACCGCAGAGAGGTCGAGGCTCTCGCCCCGGAACTAAAGGGCAAACCGGTTTTTCCTGACCTGGCATCCCGCTTTCCGCTCAGCATCGGCAAGCAGGCGGCCGAAGATGTGGTGCGTGATCCGTTCGCAATCAACGCTGCCGATGAAATCGTGTTT
>JBNKEE010000033.1:0-104988 GCA_050288625.1 Sedimenticolaceae bacterium
TTAGGCTTACATTAATTGGGGTTTGTTTGGTAATCTGAGACAGGACAGTGCAATTACAAACTAAACATATAAGATATGACATGCGAACTTTGTCTTCTAGAAAAGCCATTACGTAACTCCCACGTAATACCTGAGTTTATGTACAGCTCTCTATACGACGACAAGCACAGGTTTCATGTTTTGTCTTCTACAGATACGAGTTGTAATAGGCGGGAACAGAAAGGTCTAAGGGAAGAGCTTCTTTGTGGGGATTGCGAGGAACAGCTATCCAAGCATGAGAGATATGTTAGCCTGATCTTTTCAGGAGGAATGAGAGTTAAATCTAAAAGAAATGGTGATCTTGTAAAGATTGAAGAGCTTGATTATAACCATTTCAAACTATTTGGATTGTCCATTCTTTGGCGGGCTGGGGTATCGAAGCAGCAATTCTTTAGTGAAGTTTCTCTTGGCTATCATGAGGAATCTATTAGACAGCTCGTACATGCCAATAGACCAGGAAATTCTGATCAATATGGTTTCTTTTTATCACCGATCGTATTCAATAACCAAGACGTAAAAGACCTGATTGTTCAACCTACGCTTTCGCGTCTTGATGGCCATAAATGTTATAGATTTGTATTTGGTGGGCTTGTTTGGGTATTTGTAGTATCGAGTCATAAACCTCCGGAAGTTTTTCGAAATGCCTTTATAAACAATAACGGCGAGATGCTAATGCTTGTGTCAGAACTTCAAGATATAACATTCATCAGTCGAGCCATGCATTCAATCACCAGTTCCCATCTCATTTAAACCCCCACATCGGCGGATTCCCGCCAATCCAAACCCCATCATCTCTGATGAATCGGCGGATTCCCACACATTTTTATACTAGACTATATAGGTGCGCCTATACGCATCGTTATTGATATCAGCGAGTTAAGTTCGATTTTTCCTGTTATCAAAGGATTGGTCTCTATATTGCAGAACTACAACGATCCTGGCCCAGGGCCCGGATGTGCAAACGCATTCAACATAAACACTTGGAGGATTAATATGCGCTTACGTTTACTTACAGCGATAACCGCCCTGACGGCCATGGTTCTGGCCGCTCCGGTTTTTGCCGCTGATCCAATCGTGATCAAGTTTTCTCATGTGGTAGCTGAGAATACCCCTAAGGGTCAGATGGCCAATAAGTTTAAAGAACTGGTGGAGCAGCGTCTTGCCGGTAAGGTCAAGGTGGAGGTGTTCCCTAACTCCCAGCTATTTGGCGACAACAAGGTTCTTGAGGCCATGTTGCTGGGTGATGTGCAGATAGCTGCCCCTGCGCTCTCTAAGTTCAGTCGTTACACTCAGGTTCTGCAGTTGTACGATCTGCCTTTTCTATTTAAAGATATTGAGGCGGTAGATAAGTTTCAGCAGAGTGAGCCCGGTCAGAAGATGCTGGCTTCAATGGACTCAAAGGGTTTAATAGGCCTCGGTTATTTGCACAACGGTATGAAGCAACTCTCCGCCTCATCTCCGCTTAAGGTGCCTGCAGATGCTAAAGATATGAAATTCCGCATCATGTCTTCCGATGTGTTGGCCGCTCAGTTTGAAGCCGTTGACGCAACTCCGCTGAAGAAACCTTTCTCGGAGGTGTTCACTCTGTTGCAGACTAAGGCCATCGATGGGCAGGAGAATACCTGGTCTAACATCTATTCCAAGAAATTCTTTGAGGTCCAACCTTACATCACGGAGTCCAATCATGGTGTGCTCGACTACATGGTTGTAACCTCAAAAGAGTTCTGGTCCAGCCTTCCTGCTGATATCAGGACTGAGGTCAAGAAAGCCATGGATGAGGCTGTTGCTCTCGGTAATGACGTTGCCCTGAAGAAATCTGTTGCTGATAAGCAAAAGATCATAGATTCCAAACGTTCAGAGATTATCACTCTAACTCCTGAGCAACGCGCTCAGTGGGTTGAGGTTATGAAGCCTGTCTGGAAAAAGTTTGAAGGTGAAATCGGCAAAGATTTGATTGAAGCTGCATATAATTCAAATCAATAATAATAGATGTAATAACAGTGACTGGGCTATGGATAGCCCAGCGCTGTTTGTCTTATCCACTAAATTAGGATTTTTCAGATGCTTATACGTATCTTGAACAAGGCGGAAGAGACCATTCTTTCCCTTCTCCTTGTCGCTATGACCTTACTGGTATTTGTTGAAGTGGTTATGCGCTTTGGCTTTGGCAGCGGTTTCCTTTGGGGGCAAGAGTTAACCCTACATATTTCAGCCTGGTTTGTGCTATTCGGTGCGTCTTATGGATTAAAGGTTGGTGCACATATAGGTGTTGATGCATTTGTAAAATTGCTTCCGCCGCTCTTGCACCGCATAGCATCTGGTATTGCAGTTATAGGGAGCCTTATATATTGCGGCCTTTTTCTGTATGGATCCTGGATCTATCTGGAAAAGATGAAAATGATTGGGATAGAACTGGAAGATATGCCTATTCCAGCTTGGATTGCCCATAGTATCCTGCTTATTGGATTATCATTTCTTGCTTACCGTCTTTTGCAACTGCTTTGGGCCATTATCACAGGTAAGGCTGATGGCTTTAGTCATTCAGATGAAGCCAAGGAGAGTATGCATCTGGCTGAAGAGTTAGCGCAGACATCAGAAGAAAAAGAAGGGGAGTCCAAGCGATGACTACCGCCGTACTGTTTATCATACTCTTTGGATGCATGCTTCTTGGTATGCCGATAGCGCTTGCGCTGGGTCTGTCAAGTATCACTACAATCCTATTCTTTTCTAACGATTCACTCTCTTCTGTTGCGTTAAAGTTGTTTGAAGCGTTATCTGAGCACTACACTTTACTGGCCATCCCATTTTTTATCCTGTCGTCTTCATTTCTCTCCACAGGTGGCGTGGCTAAGAGATTGATTCGTTTTGCTGTGGACTGCGTGGGTCATATTCGCGGTGGTTTGGCTATGGCATCAGTAATGGCGTGTATGCTGTTCGCTGCTGTTTCCGGTTCGTCGCCCGCCACCGTGGCTGCTATTGGTACTATCGTGATCGCAGGTATGGTTAGATCAGGTTATCCAGAATCGTTTGCTGCCGGAGTTATTGCTAATGCCGGTACGCTGGGTATTCTGATTCCACCCTCTATAGTTATGCTTGTATACGCAGCAGCGACCGAGGAGTCTGCCGCGCGTATGTTTATGGCCGGTTTTATCCCAGGTCTTATGATGGGCTTGATGCTTATGCTCGCCATATACATAGCCGCTCGTGTAAAAGGATTACCCGCTCAGCAATGGCCTGGTTTCAAAGAGCTTTTCGCCTCAGGTTTTAGCGCGTCAGGTGGGCTGATGTTGATCGTTATTGTGTTGGGCTCTATCTATGGTGGCATAGCCAGTCCCACCGAAGCGGCCGCAGTATCAGCAGTGTATGCGTTTTTTGTTTCAGTGTTTGGTTATCGCGATATGGGTCCGCTGAAAAATGTGCCATGGCGTAAAGAAGGCGAGTCAGTTGGAAAGATGATCAGGCGCAATCTATGGCATATCTTGTGGGCATTTCCCAAGTGCTTTGGAGATAAGGAACTGAGCAAGACTATACTGGATGCGGCCAAAGTAAGCATAATGCTGCTCTTCATAATTGCCAACGCCATGCTGTTTGCTCATGTGCTGACCACAGAACGCATCCCACATACTATTGCTCACCACATAGTTGAGATGGGCCTGGAACCCTGGATGTTTCTGATCGTAGTTAACATACTTTTACTGGCGGCTGGTAACTTTATGGAGCCGTCTGCGATCTTGTTGATTATGGCTCCGATTCTGTTTCCAATCGCTGTTCGGCTTGGTATAGACCCTATTCATTTGGGCATAATCATGGTCGTTAATATGGAGATAGGGATGCTGACGCCACCTGTTGGGCTGAATCTATTTGTTACCGCAGGTATTACCGGAAATAGTATAGGCTGGGTAATTAAGGCCGCTCTGCCGTGGTTAATGCTTCTTTTGATCTTCCTGATGTTGATCACATATATACCTCAGATATCACTATTTTTGCCTGAGTATATCGATCACCTGAAGGGCTACAACTGATACCTGATCTAATCGTAATTGCAGGACACTATTGTGCGACACTGCGGTTCAACTACTTCAATTTAGGAAGGATAAAATGGGCATCCCAAGCTACAGCAAGATTCTTTACGCTACCGATCTAGGAAAAAACATGCGCCCAGTATTTCGCCAGGCGATAAGTTTGGCCAAACAGTATGAGGCTAGCATTGTAATGATGCACGTAGTTGAACCTTTAAGTTCTGCTGCTAAATGGGCGCTTGAGGCTTATCTTCCTGAGGATACTGATCTGAATCTAAGGGTTGGGAACGGTTTGAGAAGGGTCCTTGCCGTGATGAAACAACGCCTGGAGGCATTTTACAACGAAGAGATGTCTGATGATCCTGATAAAGATAAGCTGGTGTCTGATATCGTGGTTGTAAGTGGCAATACAGCCGAGCAGATTCAAGGGCAAGCTGAGGAGCATGGTGTGGATTTGATTGTGGTAGGGAGTCACACCAGTTCAGGTATGGATCGCGGTTTTATTGGTTCAGATGTCCGGCGACTTATACATATCACTGATAGACCGACACTGGTGGTTCCGGTAGCCAGGAAGCGGGAAAAGTAAATTACCCCTTTTGGTTAGGGCAACATAATGCCTCTGATAGTAAAGTAGAGCAGGGCTGCCAATATGCCTGATACTGGAACTGTAACGAGCCATGCTGCGGCAATCTTCAAAAGCGCAGAACGTTTCACTAACTCATGTTTATAAACGCTTACCAGACTTTTACGTTCCTTCTTGGTTAGGTTTGCATCTGTTTTCCTCTGCTTGAGTTGCTCAAGCATGATGCTTTTTTCATTCAATGAAGCCTTCTTAAAGTCAACCAGAAATGCCTCAACCACCTCTGGGTGGTCGTTTCTATGATGGTGTTTAATCTCATCAATCATCTTGGCATAGCTGGCCTTGAGGAATTCTCGCAGGAAACCAACACCGAATACGCCTCCAACCGCTATATGAGTGGAGCTTACCGGGAGCCCCAATTGTGTTGCGATGATTACCGTTATTGAAGCGGCCATAGCAATACAAAAGGCCCGCATCTTGTCTAGCTCTGTTATCTCAGATCCGACGGTACGTATCAGTTTGGGGCCATATAGGGCCAGACCGAGGGCTATACCGATAGCTCCTACCATCATTACCCACATGGGGATACCCGCCTTACTCTTGATTCCGCCGTTTAGTATTGCATCATTGATTGCGGCTAGAGGTCCAACCGCGTTAGCCACATCGTTCGCACCATGGGCGAAGCTGAGCAGGGCGGCTGCGAAGATCAGAGGTATGGTAAAGAGTTGATTTACACTCTGTTTTTCATTGGGTAATTTATCTGCGACTTTTATCAATAACGGCCTTATGATTGCGAAAATGATCGTGGAGAAGGCCAGTCCTAATATGGATGCGGTTGTAAAATCCACCTTCCAGACGTGTTTGAACCCTTTAAGCAATAGGTATGTTATGAAGGCCCAAGCCATAATAGCCACGAACACAGGCACCATGCGTTTAGCCGCTGCAATCATATCATTCTGATAGGTTATGGTCCGCTTTATCATATAAAGGAAACCCGCTGCTATTACTCCTCCCATGACCGGTGAGATAATCCAACTTGCACTTATAGCTCCCATCTTGCCCCAGTTGGCTATCTCGAGCCCGCCTGCAGCTATACCAGCACCCAGAACGCCGCCGACTATAGAGTGAGTAGTGGAAACAGGAGCTCCGAATGCGGTGGCTATGTTTAGCCATATTGCCCCAGCCAGCAGTGCGGCCAACATCAGCCAGATAAATGTATCCGCATTGTCGATCAGGTCAGGATCTATAATTCCCTTCTTTATGGTAGTGACCACTTCACCACCAGCGATCAATGCACCAGAAGCCTCAAAGATGGCGGCTATTACGATAGCACCGGTAAGGGTTAGTGCTTTGGATCCAACTGCCGGCCCTACATTGTTGGCCACATCGTTGGCGCCGATGTTCATGGCCATATAGCCGCCTATGATGGCAGCGATCACCAGCATGATATGGTCGGGTGTGCCTACACCGCGCATGCTGATGAACAGCATAATTCCAACCATGAATAAAAGAGCTATTCCTACCCTGAATAGCTCTTTGCGGCCTTTATTAGTGGCCTTTTCAAGTTTTACAATATTCTGGAGTTCCATATAAGTGACTGCTTAATTGTTACGTCTGTTTTGCTAGTGTTGTTATGGAGGAGTAGTAATACACCTGCGGCATGAACTTTAACAACTCTGTAACAAAACTGTAATGACCCAAGGCAAATAATTTCTGTTTTTTTGCTTGGTCCTATGCAGCTTCTTATATTGGACAGGATTGACCTTGATTTAGATGGTGGTAACCCGGTATTATTCGCCGTCTTCGTTATGTAGTACTTTAGGTGCGTAGCTCAGTTGGGTGAGGCCAGGAAAAATGATCCTGTGAATCATTTTTCTGCCGAACGCCCAGCAGGGATGCTGGGCCGGAGCGATGCTACAGGGATGTATTGTTGCACTATTGTTTAAATTGTAGTTCTAGGCGCGTAGCTCAGTTGGTTAGAGCGCTACCTTGACATGGTAGAGGTCGTTGGTTCGATTCCAATCGCGCCTACCAGTTTCGCACCGGGTCCAATTGATCCGGTTTTTTTCAAGTGGCCTTTGGTAGGGGTCACCACTGATGAGGATGTAGATAGATATGCCTGTAATTACTCTCCCTGACGGTTCCCAACGTAGTTTCGATGACCCTGTTTCAGTTTATGATGTAGCCGCATCCATTGGTACCGGTCTGGCTAAGGCGGCCCTGGCTGGGCGTGTGGATGACGCCCTGGTGGATACATCTTATGTTATCGATGCAGATGCCAACCTGGCCATTGTCACTGACCGGGATGAAGATGGCCTGGATATTATCCGCCACTCCACAGCCCACCTACTGGCCCAAGCGGTAAAAGAGCTATTCCCGAATGCCCAGGTGACCATTGGTCCTACTGTAGAAGATGGCTTCTATTACGACTTCTCTTTCGAGCGTCCCTTCACCATGGAAGATCTGGCCGCGATCGAAGAGCAGATGAAGAAGCTGGCCAAGGCCGACCTACCGGTCGAGCGCATGGTCAAGGGTAGAGATGAGGCGGTCACCTTTTTCCGCGATATGGGAGAGGAGTACAAGGCCGAGATCATCGAAGATATTCCGGCAGATCAGACCCTATCCCTGTATAAGCAGGGTGAGTTCATCGACCTGTGCCGCGGTCCCCATGTGCCCAGCACCGGTAGGCTGAAGGCCTTCAAGCTGATGAAGGTGGCCGGCGCCTATTGGCGCGGCAACTCCGATAACGAGATGCTGCAGCGCATCTACGGTACCGCCTGGAAGGACAAGAAAGAGCTGAAGGACTACCTGCACAGATTGGAAGAGGCAGAAAAGCGCGATCACCGCAAGATCGGTAAGTCCCAGGATCTGTTCCATACCCAGGAAGAGGCGCCGGGCATGGTGTTCTGGCACGACAAGGGGTGGCAGATCTACATAGTTATCAAGGACTATATTCGCAATAAGTTACGTGGTCATGGGTATCAGGAGGTGCATACTCCGTCCATACTGGACCGTTCCCTGTGGGAGAAGTCCGGTCACTGGGACAAGTTCGGGGACATGATCTTCGCCACCCAGTCGGAGAACCGGGAGTACGCCATCAAGCCGATGAACTGCCCGGCCCATATCCAGATCTATAACCATGGTCTGAAGAGCTACCGTGACTTGCCTCTGCGTCTGGCCGAGTTCGGCTCCTGTCATCGCAATGAGCCGTCCGGTACCCTGCATGGCCTGATGCGGGTGCGTAACTTCGTGCAGGACGGTGCCCACATCTTCTGTACTGAGGATCAAATCCTGTCTGAGGTCATAGCCTTTAATGATCTGTTGTTCGATGTGTATAAGGATTTCGGTTTTGACGATGTGTTGATAAAGCTATCCACCCGTCCGGAGAAGCGTGTGGGTTCCGACGAGACCTGGGACAAGGCGGAGAAGGCCTTGGAAGATGCCCTCGGTGAAACAGGGCTGGAATGGGAGCTGCAACCAGGAGAGGGTGCCTTCTATGGTCCCAAGATCGAGTACTCCCTGCGTGACTGCCTGAATCGGGTGTGGCAGCTCGGCACTATCCAGCTGGATTTCTCCATGCCTGGTCGCCTGGGAGCCCAGTATGTGGCGGAGGATAACAGCAAGCAGACCCCGGTGATGTTGCATCGCGCCATCCTCGGTTCCATTGAGCGTTTCATAGGTATTTTGATTGAACACTATGCTGGGGCTTTACCCTTCTGGCTGTCGCCACAGCAGTTGGTGGTGATGAATATTACCGATCGCCAGGCCGAATATGTGGAAAAAGTGACTCAAACCATGAAAAAACATGGCTTTAGAGCCGAAATGGACTTGAGAAACGAGAAAATCGGCTTTAAAATTCGCGAGCACACATTGAGACGGGTGCCCTACCTGTTGGTAGTAGGCGACCGCGAGATGGAAAACGGGACTGTAGCTGTCCGGACACGCTCCGGTGAAGACCTCGGAAGTACGACTGTCGAGGCGCTTCTGGAGATGGTGGAGAAGGAAGCAACGGTCATTAAAGAATGATAGAGCTTGTGCTGCCAGCGGCCATTTTTGGTTGGCCGGATACGCGGTGCAGGCTTTACTTGTTTCGGAGGAAACTGTTATCGCCGTAAAAAGAAAGAATCGCCTGAATGACGAAATTACTGTACCTGAGGTCAGACTTATTGACCAGGAAGGGGAGCAAGTTGGAGTCGTATCCATAGAAGAGGCGATTGCAGCCGCTGAAGAAGCTGGGCTGGATCTGGTAGAGATTCAACCGAATGCCGAACCACCAGTATGCAGGGTTATGGATTTTGGCAAATTCATCTTTGAACAGAAGAAACAGCAGCAGGCGGCGAAGAAGAAGCAAAAACAGGTTCATGTGAAAGAAGTGAAGTTTCGTCCAGGGACGGGTGAAGGGGATTATCAGGTAAAACTACGCAACCTGATACGTTTCCTGACAGACGGGGACAAGACCAAGGTAACCATGCGGTTCCGCGGTCGTGAACATGCCCATCGTGAGCTGGGTCTGGATATGCTGAAGAGGATCGAATCCGATCTGATTGAATATGGTCAGGTTGAGCAGCAAGCCCAGATGGAAGGCCGGCAGATGGTTATGGTGTTAGCCCCCAAAAAGTAGATGTAATTTAAACTTAAATGCGGAGTTATGAGAAATGCCGAAGATTAAAACTAATCGCGGCGCGGCCAAGCGTTTTAAGAAAAACGCCGCCGGGTCGTTTAAGCGTGGCCAGTCCCATCGTAGCCATATCCTGACCAAGAAGAGCACCAAGCGTAAGCGTCAGCTGCGCTGCCCGACTCAGATACACAAGTCCGACGTGGCAGCAGCCCGTCGCATGTTGCCCTACGCCTGACAGGACTGGAGATTGAATCATGCCAAGAGTTAAACGTGGTGTAGCAGCACACGCCAAGCATAAAAAGGTGCTGAAAGAGGCTAAGGGCTATTATGGTGCCCGTAGCAAGGTCTATCGAGTTGCCAAGCAGGCGGTGATCAAGGCCGGGCAGTACGCCTATCGTGATCGTCGCCAGAAGAAGCGTCAGTTTCGTTCTCTCTGGATCGCCCGTATCAACGCTGGCGCCCGCGAGAACGGTATGTCCTATAGCCGCATGATAAACGGGCTGAAGAAAGGCGGCGTGGAGATCGATCGTAAGATGCTGGCAGATCTGGCTATCTTCGACAAGCCGGCATTTGCCGCGCTGGCAGAACAGGCCAAGGCCAATCTCTCCAGCTGATAGGGACTGATGTCCCACATCGCTTGTCATGCAACCGGCTCGGGTCGGTATATAAAATGACACACAAAGGGGGAAAGGCCTGAGCCTTTCCCCCTTTTATTTGATGGTCTGAACAGTTACATCCTGTAACTTTCAGACCACGGAAATCAAAAAGTGTGATTTTTGATTTCCTTCATTTTAAATCGCATAAGGCGATTTAAAATGGCGGCACTTTCCTGTGCCGCAAGAACCTCTGAATTGATCAGAGGTTCTCTTAATTTATTCCGATAAGGAACAACAACAATGGGTGTTGATTCACCGTTAGACATAGAAGGGCTTGTCGCCGAGGCGAGTAAACAGATCAGTCAGTCTTGCAAACTGGCGGAACTAGATGATGTTCGAGTCAGATATCTGGGTAAGAGCGGACTGCTGACGGCACAACTGAAGCAGCTCGGAGCACTGCCGTCAGAGGAGCGTCCGGCCGCAGGACAGGCCATCAATCAGGCCAAACAGGAGTTGGAGGCGGCCATATCCAGTCGCAAGCAGGAGTTGGAGCAGGAGGAGCTGCAACAGCGTCTGACCTCGGAAAGTGTAGACGTTACTTTACCTGGTAGGGGCCAGGAATCAGGTGGTTTGCACCCGGTTACCAGGACCCTAGAGCGTATCAACAAGCTGTTCGCCAACGCAGGTTTTAAGGTGGCGGAAGGTCCTGAGATCGAAGATGATTTTCATAACTTCGAGGCCCTCAACATCCCGGCTCATCATCCGGCTCGCGCCATGCACGACACCTTCTATTTCGATGAGCATCTGCTGTTGCGCACCCACACCTCGCCGGTGCAGATCAGAGAAATGAAAAATTCCGAACCACCATTGAAGATCATAGCTCCCGGACGGGTGTATCGCTGTGATTCCGATCTTACTCACACCCCCATGTTTCATCAGGTGGAGGGATTCATGGTGGATGAGGACGTATCCTTCGCTGACCTGAAAGGGGTGTTGTACGATTTTCTCACCAGCTTTTTCGAGCGCGACCTGAAGTTACGCTTCCGTCCCTCCTATTTTCCCTTTACCGAACCTTCGGCAGAGGCGGATATAGAGTGCGTTATGTGTAACGGCAAGGGGTGCCGAGTGTGTAAACAGACAGGCTGGCTGGAACTGCTGGGCTGCGGCATGATCCACCCTGAGGTGTTCCGGCACGTGGGCATCGATAGTGAAAAATATACCGGCTACGCCTTTGGTGTTGGGGTAGAACGACTCACCATGATGCGCTATGGAATCAATGACTTAAGGTTGTTTTTTGAGAACGATTTGAGGTTCCTGCGGCAGTTTGCGTAATAAAAACCAATTGAATAGGTAATAAGATGAAATTCAGTGAAGCATGGTTGCGGGAGTGGACCAACCCGAAGATAACCACCTCAGAACTGGCTGATCAGCTGAGTATGGCTGGTCTGGAGGTGGACGGCGTAGGACCAGTGGCCGGTGATTTCTCGGGGGTAGTGGTAGGAGAGGTACTGATCCGTGAACCCCATCCAGATGCTGACAAACTTAGCGTTTGCACGGTTGATGCGGCCCAGGATGAGCAGTTGCAGATCGTCTGTGGAGCCAAAAACGTCGCTGCCGGTATGAAGGTTGCCGTGGCCATGGTGGGAGCTGAGCTTCCCGGTGGATTCAAGATAAAACAGGCCAAACTGCGTGGAGTGCCGTCTCTGGGCATGATCTGCTCGGCATCGGAGCTGGGGCTGGCAGAATCTTCAGATGGGATCATGCAGCTGCCAGCAGATGCGACTGTTGGAGAAGATCTGCGTATCTATCTGGATTTGGATGACAGATATATTGAAGTAGATCTTACCCCGGATCGGGGAGATTGCCTGAGTGTCGCCGGTATTGCTCGCGATGTGGGCGTGATTAACCGCTGTGGTGTTACCCCTCCTATGATAGAGCCTGTTCCAGCCCAGATTGAAGATATTTTCCCCGTGAGTCTGGAGGCACCACAAGCCTGCCCCAGATATGCCTGCCGCATCATTCGTAACATCAATCCAGAGGCGCAAACACCGCTATGGATGCAGGAGAAACTACGTCGAAGCGACATTCGCAGCATCAGCCCGGTAGTGGATGTCACCAACTATGTGATGCTGGAGTTGGGTCAGCCCATGCACGGTTTCGATCTGGCCAGGCTGGATGGAAAGATCTGTGTACGCATGGCCAAGCCTGGTGAAAAATTGATCATGCTGGATGGAGAAGAACAGGAGTTGCGTGAAGACACCCTGGTCATCGCCGATGCCAGCAAACCTATAGCCATGGCTGGCATCATGGGTGGAGAGGAGTCCGGGGTCAGTGCTGAGACCAAAGATATCCTGCTTGAGAGCGCCTTCTTCGCCCCGACTGCCATTATTGGTAAGGCCCGCAGTTATGGCCTGCATACCGACTCGTCCCACCGCTTTGAGCGTGGTGTGGACCCGGAACTGCAGGTGCGGGCGATAGAGCGAGCTACAGGACTGCTATTGGCCATAGTAGGGGGTGAGCCAGGGCCGGTAGAGGTTATCTCCTCAGAGGAGCATATAGAGCCGCGTCCTGAGGTGGTTTTAAGACGCGCCAGGTTGGCCAAGATCCTGGGTGTGGGGATAGAAGATGAGATGGTGCTGGATATCCTTACACGCCTGGAGATGCAGGTGGAGCCGGTGGATGAGGGTTGGAAGGTTGTTGCCCCCAGCTGCCGTTTTGATATCAGCATTGAAGAGGATTTGATAGAGGAAGTGGGCCGCATCTATGGCTATACCGAGATCCCCATGCATCGCAGCCAGGCAGCTACCATCATGCAGGGAGAGCCAGAGATGGCCTTCAGTCTGCAGCGGGCAAAAGATTTGTTGGTGGATCGTGGTTTTCAAGAGGTGATCACCTACAGCTTTATAAGCAGCGAGATGCATGACCTTATGGATCCTGGACATAAAACAGTGGAGCTGGCAAACCCGATCTCTGCGGATATGTCTATCATGCGCACTAGCCTGTGGCCCGGACTGCTGCAGACCGCTATCTATAATCAGGCCAGACAGCAGCCTAGGGTGCGGATATTTGAATCTGGTCTTAGATTTGTAATGCGCGGGTCTGAGATAAAGCAGGATCCCATGCTGGCCGGACTAATATCTGGCGAAATTATGTCTGAGCAGTGGGGTGAAGAGAACAGAAATGCGGACTTTTTTGACCTGAAGGCAGATCTGGAAGCGATCTTGCGAATGACCGGATCTCACGAAGAGTATGAATTTATTTCTGGTGAGCACCCATCACTGCATCCAGGGCAGTCGGCAAAGATTTTGCGTAATGGCGAGCATGTTGGTTGGATTGGCATGCTGCATCCGGCCCTAGGTGGCAAACTGGATCTGTCTGGTGATACCTTTGTGTTTGAGTTAAAGCTCAATCTGATGTTCGGTGATCAACTACCTGCATTTAAACCACTTTCCAAGTTCCCATCCATTCGAAGGGACCTCTCAATTTTGGTCGATGAGGGAGTTACTTTCAGACAGGTTTCCGACTGTATCAGGCGGACTGCCCCC
This sequence comes from Sedimenticolaceae bacterium, assembly GCA_050288625.1. Taxonomy (GTDB): domain Bacteria; phylum Pseudomonadota; class Gammaproteobacteria; order Chromatiales; family Chromatiaceae; genus JAAGZL01. The sequence continues at coordinate 13,398 of JBNKEE010000033.1, forward strand.
GAAATTTTGCAAGATATTCGTCTTTTTGACGTCTATACTGGAAAAAATATAGATTTTGGGCGAAAAAGTCTCGCTTTGGGCTTGATTTTACAGGAAACTTCGCACAATCTTACAGATGTAGATGCAGAGGGTGTGATGGCTCGTATCCTTAATGCCCTCTCGGACGACCTCAACGCACAACTGAGAGAATAAGAATTATGGCACTAACCAAGGCTGATATGGCCGAAAGGCTCTTCGACGAGTTGGGTCTAAACAAGCGTGAGGCCAAGGAGATGGTTGAGCTGTTCTTTGAGAGAACACGCGAGGCATTGGAACATGGCTCTCAAGTAAAACTGTCTGGTTTTGGTAATTTCGACCTCCGTGAAAAGGGAGAGAGACCAGGGCGTAATCCCAAGACTGGAGCTGAGATACCAATAACAGCACGCAGAGTAGTTACGTTTCGTCCAGGACAAAAACTAAAGGCGAGGGTAGAGGCATATGCTGGAAGCGAGTAGTAGTACCGCTGACCTACCGGTAATACCTGGTAAACGCTACTTCACAATCGGTGAGGTAAGCGAGCTGTGTGGTGTAAAACCACATGTGCTCAGGTATTGGGAGCAAGAATTTCCCCAACTTAAACCAGTGAAGAGGCGTGGAAACAGACGCTACTACCAGAGACACGATGTTCTCATGATCCGTCAGATCAGGAATCTGCTATATGAACAGGGTTTCACTATTGGTGGAGCCAGGCAGCAACTGACCGGCAATGATGCCAAAGAGGATTATCATCAGAGCCAGGAGATCATCAAACAACTCCGAACAGAGCTGGAAGAGATCCTACACATTCTCAAAAGGTAGAGTTTCATAGACGTTGACATACGTGGCTTCTAAGCCTAGTATGCGCGCTCTCACGGAGCGTAGCGCAGCCTGGTAGCGCACCACAATGGGGTTGTGGGGGTCGGAGGTTCGAATCCTCTCGCTCCGACCAATAAAAATAAGGGTTTTCACTGGTCTTGGGCCTTTATACAATACAAATGATTCGAATCTCCGATTCAAACGTTACAAATGATTCGAATCTCCGATTCAAACGTTGGTTCGACAAGGACCGGAGGTCCGCAGAACGAACGCGTAGCGTGAGTAACCCTCTCGCTTCGACCAAAAAATACAGAAATACATAGACCAGGGACAACCCTGGTCTATTTCGTTATGGTGGCCTGTATCGGTCCCCTCGCAACGTGAAGCTGTGAACCCGGTCAGGCCCGGAAGGGAGCAGCCGCAGCAGTGGAATCGTGTGCCGGGGTGTGGCTGGTACGGGCCGCCACCCATTTAAGTTCTACTCATGCGGTACGATACGGCGTTGAAATCCTACTCAAAATGCTCATTAACTATGGTGTAAACTGCGCTTTTTCAGATGATTTCGCCTTGTCTCGCACTCGCATGAGCGAATTTCAACAACATGTTATGCTTAGCGAATGTCAATCAAACTGGTAATAGCCAAAAGTAAACGTCGTATAGCAATACGCTTGGCCCTGGCGTGGTTGTTCATGCTGCCAGCCATATCTGCATATTCCACCACCTATTATCACGTCACCATCAAGGCATTTCTGGATCCACACGATAACTCCGCGGTGGAGTGGGCCTGGGTAACGCTGGTTGAGATACCAAAAAGCCGAGCTTACCCCCGTGAGGCGGCGCTGGCGCAAAGCCATGGCGGCTCGTTGCGTGGCAGTGTCCTGGCCCTGGTTCGTGCCGAGGCCTGGCGCTCAAGTCACAGCTACAGCTTGAGTAAGAGGTGTAAAGGTCGTCCGGCCAATATGGTGAAATCGTGGGGAGAGAGTTGGGGAGATGGGGTCTACGCACAGGGAGGGCATGATAATCCAAATAACATGAATGAAATCAACTTTGGTTTTACCACGCGCCGTATCTTGCGAGAAAACGGCCGCTGGTTTGATCCCATGAGCAGGTCTTACGTGGTAGCAGGACCGCCTGTTGTAGATGGTTCACCATCTGAAGAGATAAAGGGATCATACAAGCTGAGGGCGGTAAATTACCAAGATCCTTTGTTACATTATGAATTTTGCGGTAGAAGATGGGTGAAACAGTATCTTTCACCCATCAGGCATTTCCATATACAGGAAGAGTTTGATGATGTGCCAGATCCTGTACTGAGTAACACCATTTTTGGACAGAAGCCTTTTGGACCGCGGGATGAGAACCATTTTGTCTACCAGATCATTCGCTCTTCATCCCGGGAACATCCAACCTGGAAGCGTCAGGAGATGTGAAGAACGTCTAGTTACAAGACGGCACTAGGCTACTGGTTCCAGTAGGGTTAGAATAGAATCTTTTAGCGATTTGGAACAAACAACCCCCCATGAGTTATCAAGTCCTGGCCCGTAAGTGGCGTCCCCGTCTATTTGGAGAACTGGTAGGCCAGGAACATGTGGTGCGAGCCCTCACCAATGCGCTGGATAATGAGCGTTTACATCATGCCTATCTGTTTACAGGGACCCGTGGTGTTGGCAAGACCACCTTAGCCCGCATTTTTGCCAAATCGCTCAACTGCGAAAAGGGTGTCAGCTCGACACCATGCGGGCAGTGCGCATCATGTACCGAGATCGATGAGGGGCGTTTTGTCGACCTATTAGAGGTGGACGCGGCATCTCGCACCAAGGTGGATCAGACCCGGGAACTACTGGATAACGTACCATACGCACCGGTCCGTGGTCGCTACAAGGTGTACATAATCGACGAGGTACACATGTTCTCCGACAGCAGCTTCAATGCTCTGTTGAAGACCCTGGAAGAACCGCCACCTCATGTAAAGTTCCTGTTGGCCACCACCGATCCTCAGAAAGTTCCGGTCACGGTATTGTCCCGTTGTCTACAGTTCAATCTCAAGCGATTACCGATAAATCAGATCCAGGAAAGGTTGGTGCAGATTCTTAAAGATGAATCCATAGAGCATGATGTATCCGCCTCGTTGCAATTGGCGCGTGCTGCGGATGGCAGCATGCGTGATGGTCTCAGTCTTATGGACCAGGCCATCGCCTTCGGCGGCGGTGTGGTGACGGAGACGGATGTGCGGGCCATGCTTGGGACTATGGCCAGTGAACAGATCTTCCATTTACTGGATGCCTTGGCAGATTTGGATGCGCAAAAGGTAATGGGTGCGGTGGCGGAATTGGCTGAGCGAGTGCCTGACTTCACCAGTGTCATGCAGGACCTGCTTGCAATGTTGCACAGAATTGCACTGTATCATGCTGTACCGGATGCAATCGATGGCAACGAAGCTGACTATGAACAGATTGTTAATCTGGCAGGTAAGATCATGCCGGAGGATGTGCAGCTATTCTATCAGATTGGGCTGTTGGGCCAGCGAGATTTGCCTCTGGCTCCAGATCCAAGAAGCGGATTTGAGATGGTGTTGCTGCGTATGCTGGCGTTCCGCCCGGAACAGGCAGAGGGGGTAAGCGGTGGAAAAAAGCCGGTAACAACAGCGGTTGCATCGTCACATAAGCAGGTCAATGATCCTGCTCCTGTAATAAAACCAGAACCCACCAGTCAAACTGGCTCTAGAGACGATCTGCAGAATTGGTATGGGGTTGTCACCAACCTCAAACTTGGGGGAATTGCGCGCCAGTTGGCAGAAAACTGCCAGTATCAGAGTATGGATGGTTCAAGAGTAACCTTGACCCTGGATCCGGCACACGAGCATATGCTGGTGGAGAGTTCAGAGAAGAATCTGCACCGGGCCCTTGAAGAGTTTCTTGGTGATCAGGTTAAACTCTTGATCAAGGTTGAACAGCCGGAACAGGAGACTCCTGCGCAGAAGCAGGCGCGCGCAAGAGCTGAACGCCAGAGGGAGGCGGAACAGGCCATGACCGAGGATCCGATAGTCAGGGCTGCTGAAGAACAGTTTGGGGCCAGGCTGATCAAAGAGTCAGTCAAGCCCATAGATTAGCAAGTTGAAATAGTGAGGTAATTATATGCGCGGTGGTTTAGGCAACATGATGAAGCAGGTCCAGAAGATGCAGGCCGATATGGAAAAGGCTCAGGAGAAACTGGCCCAGGAAGAGGTGGAGGCCGAGTCCGGCGGCGGCATGGTGAAGGTGGTGATGAACGGTCAGCACGAGGTAAAACGTGTCACTATCGATGACAGCCTGATGGGTGATGACAAAGAGATGCTAGAAGACCTGGTAGCAGCCGCCGTAAACGCCGCAGTGCAGAAGATTGCGGCCAAGACCAAGGACAGCATGTCCGGACTCACCAGCGGCTTAGGATTGCCACCAGGGTTTAAACTGCCGTTCTAGCAGATGTCGGAACAGCGCTTACTCAATCAGCTGATGGAGGCACTGCGGTGTCTGCCAGGTGTAGGCCCCAAGTCAGCACAGCGTATGGCTTTCTATCTGTTGGAACGGGATAGGGACGGTGGGCGCAATTTATCCCGTATCCTGGACGAGGCTATGGAGCGCATCGGCAACTGCAATCGCTGCCGCACCCTGAGCGAGACCGAGATCTGCTCCATCTGCGCCAATAAAAACCGTGACGACTCCATGCTGTGCGTGGTAGAGACCCCAGCTGAACTGGTGGTGATAGAGCAGGCCATCGATTATCGTGGTCGTTATTTTGTTCTGGGTGGGCATCTCTCGCCCCTGGACGGCATAGGACCTAGGGAAATCGGTCTGGATCTATTGGAGCAGCGTCTGGATGAGGGTGATATTGCAGAGCTGATCCTCGCCACCAATACTACAGTTGAGGGAGAGGCAACGGCCCACTATATCAGCGAGATGGCTCACGTCAGAAAGGTGCGCACCACTCGCATCGCCCACGGGGTACCTATGGGAGGGGAGCTGGAGTATGTGGATGGCAGTACCATCTCTCATGCCTTTGCCGGTAGGCAAGAGATTTAGTTATTAGTTAGAGAACAAGGGGGAGGGAATTATGACAGACTGCCTGTTTTGCAAGATGGTCTCGGGCGATATCCAGCCAGATACGGTTATGGAAACCGACGACATATTGGCCTTCCGTGATATCAATCCACAGGCGCCCACCCATATCCTTATCATCCCCAAAAAACACATAAGCACCACCAACGATATAACTGAAGCGGACGCAGTGATCATGGGTAAGCTTTATCTGGTGGCAAAAGAGATCGCGGCACTGGAGGGTCTGGCGGATACCGGTTATCGTACCGTCATGAACTGTAACTCTGATGGCGGACAGGCTGTTTATCATATCCATCTGCATCTGCTGGGAGGCAGGCAGATGGGGTGGCCGCCTGGATAAGGCAGCGACCTGTTTTTAGTCTATGCTATAGAGTGAATCCACACTAAATGGCAGATAATTCCGTGACCACCATCGGTAGTGCCTTGATTCCACTGGTAAACGCACAACAGCAGCGTGCGCTAGCCTTTCCGCAGGAGATCAACCGACTGCGGGGAGAGGACCGTGTGGAGCGAAGCAGTCTGGCTTCCACCCTAGATGATGATCAGCGCGATCGACTAAACAGCAGGGCGGCATCCTTGACCAGGGATGATGATATGGCCGGTTTGACCACACGTGCCCGGCAAGCTGTGCAGGCCTACCAGACACAGGCGGTTGACGCGGAGCGAGAGCAGATAAGTCATCTTCTGGGTGTAGATACCTACGCCTGATTATTTTATTGCTTGAAAATATTCCCTGGATAGAGGAGTCTCTATACCAGGTATGGATTTACCACAATAAGAAGTTAGAAGTGTCGCCATAGAAACGGTTTCTAAAATAAATTCCTATCCAACTTTTTTCTCCGCGTTGTTTTATATCAACGACGCATAGGCTTTTTTGTACTTTAATCTGACTATTTCAGGAGACGTTAATGTCCAAGACGATGTTTATTCTGTGCACCCACGGTCCCGAAGACCCAGAACTTGCGCTTATTCCATTCGTGATGGCTACGGCAGCTCAGGCTTCGGATGTCGAGGTGGTTATGGGCTTTCAGGCCGAGGGTGTGAAACTGACCGACAAGGCAAACCTCGATAAGATTTCTGCTCCCAATTTTCCGCCCTTTGCCGATCTGGTAGAGGCCTATATCGAGGCAGAGGGCGAGATGTTGGTGTGTGGCCCTTGCGTCAAGACCTACGGTATTAATCCGGAATCGGATTTCCATGCGGGTGCGGTTGTGGTTGGTGCGGCTACCTTCGTTGAGAGAGCGGTTAACGCGGACAGCAGTTTGACTTATTAGCCTAAGTAGGCGCTTGGCAGTCTAACTGCCAAGCACCTTCTTCTTGAAACCCAACGTAGCAAAGTGATCATCAAGAGTCTCAGCTCGGCGAATTAATTCAACGGTCCCATCCTCACGCAGTAACAACTCCTGTGGCCTGAGTCTGCCGTTGTAATTAAAACCCATGGCATGACCGTGGGCGCCGGTGTCATGGATCACCAGCAGATCGCCGTCCTCCACCTTAGGCAGGGGACGCTGTTGTGCGAACTTGTCGTTGTTCTCACATAGGGAACCGGCCACATCCACTATCTCTTCGTTACCTTCTTTTCCTGGAACAGTGATGTGGTGATAAGCGTCGTACATGCCTGGGCGCATTAGGGAGGACATGCAGGCGTCCACTCCCACGTAGGTGCGGTAGATCTCCTTGCGATTTATAGCGCGAGTCACCAGGACACCGTGGGGTCCGGTGATGTAGCGTCCGCTCTCTACGAACAGCTTGGGCGCATAGCCGTTGCGCTGTTTGAACTGGACGAAGTGCTCGGTGATCTCACGGGCCATGGAATCTATATCCAGTGGTTCATCCTCAGGACGATAGGGGATACCCAGTCCACCGCCGATGTTCACGAACTCAAAAGTTATGTCCAGTTCTTTTGAGATGTATTCGGCCATCTCCAGCAGCATGTCCGAGGTCTCCACCATGTAGGTGTAGTTCAGTTCATTGGAGGCCAGCATGGTGTGTAGGCCGAAGCGCTGGATACCCATCTCCTTGGCCTGACGATAGGCGTCAACTATCTGGTCGTAGGTGACACCGTACTTGGACTCTTCTGGATGACCTATGATGTGGTTGCCGGTCCTGCGTTCGCCCGGATTGTAGCGGAAGCAGATCAGGTCTGGCTTATGGGGCAGTTTCTTCAGAAGTGAGATGTCATCCAGGTTCAAGATGCTGCCGCCGTCTGCGTCGGCGCAGTTGAACTCCTCCTGGCTGGTATTGTTGGAGGTGAACATGATGTCCTCGCCGTGACCTCCGGCTGCGCGGCTGAGCTGCAGTTCGGCAATGGAGCTGCAGTCGTAGCCGAAGCCCAGGGACTGCATAATACTGAGTATGGCCGGATTAGGCAGGGCCTTGACTGCGAAGTATTCACGGAATCCCTCGATTCTGGAAAATACCTCATTAAGATGATTACCGGTTTGTCTGATGCCAGCTTCATCATAGATATGAAACGGCGTGCCGAAATACTCGGCGATCTCGTCCAGCCGGGGAAGCAGCCTGTCTGTAAAATCTTGTGACATTGGCATCGTTAGTTCACCTTTCTCAAATACTCTTACTAATCCGATCCATCGCCTCTTCTACATTCTCGAAGCTGTTGAAGGCGCTGATGCGGATGTAGCCTTCACCGCACTTGCCAAAACCGGCGCCGGGGGTACAGACTACGCCTGCCTTGTTCAGCAGCAAATCGAAGAATTCCCAGGAGTCCATCTTGCCGTCGATCCAGATGTAGGGTGAGTTGTCACCACCGATGCAATCATAACCCAGTTCGGTCATCCTCTCGCGGATGTAGGCGGCATTGTTCAGATAGTAGGAGATAAGCTCTTTTACCTGAGCCTTGCCTTCCTCGCTATAGACTGCCTCGGCAGCGCGTTGTATCGGATAGGATACGCTATTGAACTTGGTGGTGTGACGGCGATTCCATAGTGAGTGTACCGAAACGGCCTTGCCCGATTCGGTGTAGGCCATACACTCCTTTGGAACTACGGTGTAGGCGCAGCGTGTACCGGTAAAACCAGCGGTCTTGGAGAAACTGCGGAACTCTACTGCCACCTCAAGAGCACCTTCTATCTCGTAGATGGAGCGGGGTAGGCTCTCATCTTGTATGAATGCCTCGTAGGCCGCGTCGTACAGTATTAGGGCCTTGGACTCGCGGGCGAAATCTACCCACTTCTTCAATTCGGCATGGGTGATGGTGGCCCCGGTCGGGTTGTTGGGGAAGCAGAGGTAGATCAGATCGACCGCTTCGTTGGGCAACTCAGGGATAAAGCCGTTCTCCTTGGTTGCCTCCAGATATACCAGACCTTTATAACGGCCATTCTCGGCATCATCGGTACGTCCGGCCATAACGTTGGTATCGACATAGACCGGGTAGACTGGGTCGGGTATGGCCACGGTGATGTTAGTGGAGAAGATTTCCTGGAAGTTGCCGCTGTCGCATTTGGCTCCATCGCTGACGAACACCTCATCAGCATCCACGTTGCAGCCGCGGGACTGAAAGTCACCCTGGGCGATGGCCTGGCGCAGGAAGTCATAGCCCTGTTCCGGGCCGTATCCACGAAAACTTGCATCATTGGCCATCTCATCCACCGCTGCATGCATGGCCTGGATGCAGGCGTCGGGCAGGGCGCGGGTAACGTCTCCTATGCCTAGCTTGATAACACTCTGTTCCGGGTGCGCCTCTTGGTGGGCAGCAACCCTTTTGGCTATGTCGGAGAACAGGTAGGACGCCTGGAGCTTGTTGAAGTTTTCGTTAATCTTGATCATTTAATACCTCAATCGATCCTTTGAGATTCTTGCCTCAAACTAAATAAAGCCGCGTAGTATATTCCATAGCCGGCGGCCTGGACAGTATCGATTAAACCGTTATCACACTAGGTTCCTGAGCTTCTGATTCTAGTTGGTGTAAGATGCTATCATGCAGACAGTGTAGTTTTTCCGGGTCTTCGATCTGCTTCTTATCTTCACCTGTAATGAAAAAAGTGTCTTCAGCTTCAGCCCCAATAGTTGCTATCTTCGCTGCCTTTAGGTTTACACCACAATTGGCGAAGGCATGCCCAACTCTCGCTAGTAGTCCGGGTCGATCTGCTGTTATCAGCTTCAATATTGTCCTTTGATGAGCAGTATCTTGACTGAAGTCTATTTCTGTAGGTATCTCAAAGTGTTTTAACTGGCGAGGCATACGCCTGGAAACTCTAAAGTTAATGCTGTTTGGATTGTTCAGGCCGTTTTTGAGCGCTTTTATTATCTTTTGCTCGCGTTTTTCGTCAGTAATGGCGCTGCCGTCATCTTCCAACACCCGGTAGCTGTCTAGTGAGCGTCCATCTGTGGTGGTTTCAATCCTGGCATCTACCACGTTGAGTCGCAGTTGATCCAGCAGCGCAGTAGTTACCGCAAATAGTCCTATACGGTCGTTTGAATAGATGAACACCTCCGATCCGCCACGACCTGTTTTGCTTCGTAGCTTTATCTCCGGACCAGTATCTTCAGGGATAGAAAGGATGAAGCTGGTGTGCGATATAATCTCCTCAACTGACGAGTAGAGGAAATAGTCCACACTCAGTGTCTTCCAGAGATTGTTTATCCTTTCAATAGGGAAATTTTGTCTCTGTAGCTCTTCACTTGCATCTTTCTGTTTTTCTTGGATGAGTTCGTTGGTGTCGTGAGGTTGTTCCAATCCGCGCAGCATGGATCTTCTGGCAAGGTTATATAGATCTTTCAGGAGTGAGTCTTTCCAGGAGTTCCACTTCTTGGGGTCGGTAGCGCGGAAGTCTGCAACCGTTAGTAGATACAGGTGATCCAGGCGTGCGATGACGCCGACTTTTTTGGCGAAGTTAAGCACGACTTCCGGATCATGGATATCTTCGCGCTGTGCCGTTATAGACATGAGAAGATGATTTTTAACCAGCCATGCGACTAGCTTGCTGTCATAGTCACTCAGGCCATGGTTTTTACAGAATTCCCAGGCATCATCAGCGCCCAGTTCTGAGTGGTCTCCCTGACGTCCTTTGGCTATGTCATGGAACAGACCGGATAGATAGAGCAGTTCTGGTTTTGGTAGACGGTTTATAATTTCGCTGCACAGGGGGAATTCGTGTGACCTCCAGGATACGGCGAAACGACGAAGATTACGTACTACGAACAGGGTGTGTTCATCCACTGTGTAGACATGGAAAAGGTCATACTGCATACGTCCGATGATATTGCCGAATACCGGCAAGTAGGCGGAGAGTATCCCATAGCGGTTCATGCGTCTAAGTTCGGATGTCACTCCGTTTGGTTGCCTGATGATCTCCATGAATAGGCTCTTAGCACGTAGGTCATCTCTAAACTTGTCGTCTATGAGATGACGATGTGAGCGGATCAACCTTACTGTGCTGGCACGAACGCCTTTCAGTTCAGGATACTGCTGTAGTAACAGAAATATCTCCAATAGGGCGAACGGGTAACGCCTGAATATATTGTCGCTGGTTACCTCTATGAAACCGTTCCTGGCCTGGAATCTTTTGTTTATATTGAGTATTTCTGCTGGTTGGTTCTCCAGTAGTATGGCTTCTTCGAACAGCTGGAGTAGACGTTCATTCAATCGCTCAATACGTATGGCGGTCCGATAGTAACGCTGCATAAACTGCTCAACCGCAAGGCTGTGCCCCTGATCGATGAAGCCAAATTCGTGTGCCAGGGCGCGTTGATAATCAAACAACAGACGGTCCTCGCGACGACCTGTCAATAGATGCAGGGCGAAGCGTATCTTCCACAGTAGGGCTCGTCCGTCCATCAAGGCCTCGTACTCCGATTCGGTCAGAAAGTTGTGACCCACTAGACCATGCATGGTCTCGCAGCCAAAATAACGTTTTGCTACCCAGCCTACTGTTTGTATATCTCTGAGTCCCCCAGGACCCTCTTTTATGTTTGGCTCCAAATTAGTAGCGGTATCGTCATATTTTCCGTATCGAGCCTTTTGTTCCTGCCATTTTGCCTTGAAAAATTTGTCACTAGGCCAGATCTTGTTGGGTGAGGTAGCATCACGCATCTTCTGTAGCATTTGTGAATTGCCAGCTAGCAGGCGTGATTCCATGATGTTGGTAGTAACTGTTATGTCTTGTTTCGCCTCTTTTACGCACTCTTTCACTGAACGTACGCTATGACCAACCTCTAGTCCGATGTCCCATAGAAAAGTAAGGAGTTGCTCCAGATTGCTGGTAAGACGCTTGCGCTCTTTAGGTTCGACCAGGATCATCAGATCGATATCCGAGTTAGGATGTAGTTCACCCCGCCCATAACCACCTACAGCTACTAGAGCAGCGTTGGTATCTTCAGGCATATTCCTTAACCAGGCACGCTTAAGTAGGGAGTCTATTAACTTGGCTCGCAGTGAGACCAGTGTTGATACAGCTACACCCTCATGAAATCCTTGGGCTAGTGTTTTAGTTCCCTCTGCCAGAGCTTCGCGGAATACTGCTAATGGGTTGTTTGTCTGGGATAGGGCTTGATCGAAGTCAATTCCTGTGAAGACACGTTTCATATCTATTTCAGCTCTTCTTGACGCAGGGTCAGTATCTCATGCCCATCTTCAGTCACAAGTATGGTGTGTTCCCATTGCGCCGATAGACTGCGGTCTTTGGTTACAACGGTCCATCCATCCGGGAGTAGCTTCACCATGGGTTTGCCGGCGTTGACCATTGGTTCGATGGTAAAACACATTCCAGGCATTAGCTCAGGTCCTTTGTCATGAGTACCATAGTGCAGAACTTGAGGTTCCTCGTGAAAGTCTCGTCCTATACCATGACCGCAATACTCTCTGACTACAGAATAGTTGTGAGATTCCACAAATTTCTGGATTGCAATGCCAATTTCGTTCAGATGTGTGCCCGGTCTTACCTGTGCTATGCCGATATGCATGGCTTCCCTGGTGATTGTGCAAAGCCTTTGGGCCAGGATAGAGGGTTCTCCAATCATGTACATCTTACTGGTGTCGCCATGAAAGCCATCCTTAATGACGGTGATGTCTATATTAACGATATCCCCATTTTTAAGCTTTTTATTCCCAGGTATGCCGTGGCAGACCTGGTGGTTCACCGATGTGCAGATAGATTTGGGAAATCCCCGATAGTTTAGAGGTGCAGGTATTGCCCTTTGGGTATTGACTATATAATCGTGGCAGATGCGATCTATTTCTTCTGTGGTTATCCCCGGCTGTATGTGCGGTTCCAGCATTTCTAGTACCTCTGCCGCAAGACGACCAGCAATGCGCATCTTCTCTATTTCATCGGGTGTCTTGATTACGATGCTCATATTCTGGTCTCTAATAAGATGGAAAAACAGGAAAAACCAATATCTTGGATGGCTCAAGTGATTGTTATAACAAGCCGCGTATGGTATAAAACGCGCCCTGGAATGGCAATTGCCATCCCAGATATTATTACACACATGTACCGACACGGTTGCCGGGGTGCTGAATTTAACTGGCCTAGCTAGTTGTGATCTTATAAAAACGGGTCCAATTTAGGCGTTAATTTCGGTCGACGACCGGGGTACATGGAGGACTAACCCTATACAATTCGGAGCAACACTATGAGTGCAGTATCTATGCGCCAGATGCTAGAGGCTGGCGTGCATTTCGGTCATCAGACCCGCTACTGGAACCCAAAAATGGGTTCTTACATCTTCGGTCAGCGCAACAAGATCCACATTATCAATCTTGAACAGACGCTACCAATGTTCAACGATGCAATGAACTTCCTGGGCACCCTGAGTGCCAACGGCGGGAAGATCCTCTTTGTTGGCACTAAACGTGCTGCCCGCGATACAGTTCGCGAGGAAGCTGAGCGCTGTAGTATGCCTTATGTAAACCACCGCTGGCTCGGTGGCATGCTGACAAACTTCAAAACCATCAAGCAATCCATAAAACGTCTGAAAGAGTTGGAGGAAATGTTCGCTGATGGCAGCGTGGAACAGCGTTTCAATAAAAAAGAGGCTCTAGGCCTTGAACGTGAAATGGAAAAGCTTGAGCGTAGCCTGGGTGGAATAAAGGACATGAGAGGTCTGCCGGATGCGGTATTCGTCATCGATACTGGTCACGAGAAGATCGCGGTAAGCGAAGCCAAGAAACTGGGTATTCCGGTTGTCGGTGTTGTGGACACCAATAACGATCCTGATGGTATCGACTATATAATTCCCGGCAATGATGATGCTATCAGGGCCGTCCAGCTTTATGTTCAGGGCGTATCAGCCGCGGTGCTCGAGGGTCGCGCCAGTGCAGCCGCTCACGTTGGTCTCAGCGATGACGATTCTGATAAGCCTAAGAGGGCAAAAGCCAAGGCTAAGCCAAAAGCAAAGGCTAAGGTGAAGGCAAAAACCAAATCAGAGGCCAAGGATGAACCAGAAGTTAAAGCAGAAGCAAAGGATGATATAGACGCTGAGACAGAGGTAAAAACTGAGGCCAAACCTAAAGCCAAGGCAAAGGCAAAGACCAAGGCTAAGGCTAAGCCAAAAGCAAAGGCCAAGACCGCAGCCAAGAAGGATGAGGCGGAATAAGAGTAGTTTGGATAGATGTTATATATCTATCTAACTCCTCAAGCCAATCAATTTAACCTGGACTTGCTCCTTCGCAGTGTTACTTACGCTGCGGGGACCTGTCCATATACATATTCATAAATTACGAGGAAATATAAACCATGGCCATTACAGCCTCTTTAGTAAAGGAACTGCGTGAACGTACAGGTTCCGGCATGATGGAGTGCAAAAAAGCACTGGTTGAGACCAACGGTGATATCGAAGCGGCAATTGAGATGATGCGAAAATCCGGTCAGGCTACTGCGGCCAAGAAGGCTGGACGCACAGCGGCCGATGGCATTGTTGCTATCAAGTATACCGATGATGGAAAGAGCGCAGTTATGGTTGAGGTTAACTGTGAGACGGATTTTGTGGCGAAAGACGAGAATTTCACTTCATTCGTGGATGCGGTAGCAGGATGTATCCTGAACTCGGATGTAGCAGATGTGGATGCCCTTATGGATGCTCCGCTACACGCAGGAGAAGATACTACTGTAAATTCTGCACGTGAGGCCCTGATCGCCAAAATCGGTGAAAACATGAACGTGCGCCGTTTTCAGCGCTTTAATACAGATGATGGCATCCTGGTTAGCTACCAGCATGGTGTTCGCATCGGTGTTGTGGTCGAATTGAAAGGTGGAGATGAGGCGTTGGGTAAGGACTTGGCTATGCACGTAGCAGCCTCCAACCCAGTTTGTATCAGCGAGGCGGATGTCCCGGCCGAGATGCTGGAAAAAGAGCGTGAGATATTCAAGGCTCAAGCCCTGGAGAGCGGCAAGCCGGAGAATATCGTGGATAAGATCGTTGATGGTCGCGTTCGCAAGTATCTGTCCGAGATCACCCTGCTGGGTCAGAACTTCGTAAAAGATCCAGATACTACAGTGGAAAAACTGCTTGCGGGTGCTAACGCCACAGTTGCTGCATTCAAGCGCTTTGAGGTTGGCGAGGGAATTGAGAAGAAGCAGGAGAATTTCGCCGAAGAGGTAATGGCCCAAGTTAAGGGCTAAAGTGTATATATTTTATCCGGTCTCCCAGCAGGGAGGCCGGTATTGTGTTACTCTCCCCGTGGTTTGTAGTTTGCATAATCATAATTGACCTGGTGGTGTGATGTCTGAATTGATCTGTCAACGTATCTTGTTGAAACTCAGCGGTGAGGCTCTCATGGGCGAGGGCGACTTTGGAATCGATCCTGAAGTTATTACTCGTGTAGCTGGAGAAATCAGAGATCTTGCATATGCAGGGGTCCAAGTTGGTCTGGTGATTGGTGGTGGCAATATCTTCCGTGGCGCTGGTCTGGCTCAGGGTGGAATCGACCGTGTAACCGCTGATCATATGGGCATGCTGGCTACAGTTATGAACGGTCTGGCTATGAAAGATGCACTGCAAAAAACAGGTCAGGCGGCGCGGGTCATGTCAGCTCTGGCTATAGATCATGTGTGCGATCCATTCTTACGCGATCAGGCTGTGGATTATCTGGAACAGGGTCAAGTTGTCATCTTCAGCGCCGGTACCGGCAGCCCGTTCTTTACCACGGATACCGCAGCCAGCCTACGCGCCATCGAGATAGGTGCACAGTTGCTCATCAAGGCCACCAAAGTAGATGGAGTATACTCATCTGACCCTGTAACCAATCCTGATGCAGAATTTTATCCCCACCTCAGTTATGATCGTGCACTTGATGAAGGACTCAAGGTCATGGATTCAACGGCTGTTATGCTATGCCGTGATCACAAGATGAAGCTTCGTGTGATGAATATTAATAACAAGGGCGCCATCATGCGCCTAATGCATGGGGAAGAGGTCGGTTCCCTGGTCGATAATGGAGAGTGAGATGATCGACGATATCCAGAAAGATGCAAATTCACGCATGGGTAAGAGTGTTGAGTCGCTGGTGCATGAGCTCGCCAAATTGCGTACCGGACGCGCCCATCCAAGTCTGCTAGATCATATTATGGTCTCATATTATGGTTCTGACGTACCTTTGAGTCAGGTATCCAACATTAATGTAGAGGATGCGCGTACCCTTACCATAACTCCATGGGAACAGAACATGGTGGCTCCGGTCGAGAAGGCGATCATGAATTCAGATCTAGGACTAAATCCCAATACCGCAGGTAATGTTATCCGTGTCCCCATGCCCCCGCTGACCGAGGAACGGCGCAAAGACATGATCAGAATCGTGCGCCAGGAGGCAGAGAATGCCCGTGTTGCCGTGCGAAATATTAGGCGTGATGCTAACCATCATCTCAAGGACCTGGTAAAAGAGAAGATGGCATCAGAGGATGATGAAAGGCGGGCAGAAGAGCATATACAGAAGCTTACTGACCAGCACATTAAAGAGATTGATGCATTGCTGGAAAAGAAAGAAGCGGATCTTATGGAAGTTTGATCTCTGAAGCGCTGTGACAAAAGAAGGTTCTGACATAGAGAGTTCCGGGTCGGTAATAAATATACCACACCATGTGGCTATCGTAATGGATGGCAATGGTCGTTGGGCCCAGCAACATGGTTTGAAGCGCCATGCTGGCCATAAAGAGGGTGTAAAGTCTGTACGTAAGATAGTTGATCATGCAGCACGATCAGGCGTTAAGATACTGACTCTATTTGCCTTTAGTAGCGAAAACTGGAGGCGTCCCCGTGAAGAGGTTGGTATGTTGATGGAGCTGTTCATGCTCGTCCTCAAGCAAGAAGTGAAGCGCCTGCGTAGAAACAATGTCCAACTACGTATCATTGGTGACAGATCAAGATTTTCCCAAGAGCTACAGACTGCGATGTGCAAGGCTGAGAAAGAAACAGCAGAAAACGACGGGCTTATACTTCAAATTGCGGCCAACTACGGAGGGCGTTGGGACATAACGCAGGCGGTACGTAATCTGGCACTGAAGGTAGAAAACGGCACTATAAGACCAGATGAGTTAGAGGAAGAGCATATATCTAGCGAACTATCTTTTTCTGCTCTTCCAGACCCCGACCTGTTTGTTCGTACAGGAGGAGAGCAGCGTCTAAGTAATTTTCTTTTATGGCAATCTGCGTATACCGAGATATATTTCACTGATGCCCTCTGGCCTGACTTTCACGAGTCTGAATTTGATGCAGCCATGGCGTCTTATGCCTCCAGACAGAGGCGGTTCGGAATGGTTGCGGAACAAGTGTCTGGTAGCTGATACATGGCAACGAGCACTCTAGCCAAGCGCGTTTTAACTGCCGGCATCCTGATACCAATCGTTGTTGCTGCAATCATATTCCTTCCAACAGAATATCTGGCCGTTTGTATGGCAATAATTGCCTTGCTTGGAGGATATGAGTGGAGTGGCCTGGGAGGAATAACTGCAATTCCAAAAAAATTAGTCTTTGTACTGGCTGTTGCAATATGTTTGGCAGGTGCCTACGTACTGATCTCATATCCATGGTTTACAGACTGGGTATTTGTCTTGGCCACCATTTGGTGGTTTGCTGTAACCTTTGTATTGTTCAGCTTTAAGCAGATCGATAGAGCTGCGCCAGGGATAGGGTTGTGGCGTTTATTGATTGGTTTTGTCGTGCTTATCCCACTTTGGGCAGCCCTTGTACTGATTCACAGAAGTGGTGAGAGCGGTCCTTTTATTATGCTGTTTCTACTGGTTCTGATATGGATAGCAGATAGTGGCGCCTATTTTGCGGGACGCCGCTGGGGAAAGATCAAACTTGCTCCTGCGATCAGTCCGAAGAAGACCTGGGAAGGGGTATACGGGGCGGTACTGGGTGCCCTGATTTGCGGTGTGTTTCTGGCCTGGTATCAACATGATGATGCGGGGTCTTTATGGATGGTGCCCGTCTGCATCGTAACGGTACTGATGTCCGTTGTAGGGGATCTGTTTGAGAGCATCTTAAAACGGATGATGGATATGAAGGATAGTGGAAACCTACTGCCAGGACATGGTGGTGTGCTGGATCGCATAGACAGCCTAACCGCAGCTGCACCGGTATTTGTGTTTGGACTACAGGTCACGACAGGATTCTGATCGTGATAGGAATAACCATATTAGGGTCAACCGGTTCCATTGGAAAAAGCACATTGGAAGTGCTACGTATGCATCCTGATCGATTCCAGGTCACGGCACTTACAGCAAATAGAAATGCACAGGAGTTGTTGCAGCAGTGTTCTGAATTTGTTCCTAAATATGCGGTTTTGTCTGACGAGCAGGCGGCAGCCGACATTCTAGATGAATTCACCCAACTCTGTCCTCATACAGAACTCTTAGTCGGCCCTGAATCCCTGGATATGGTAGCGCGACTGCCTGAAGTACAGTACGTAATGGCCGCGATCGTAGGCGCTGCAGGGCTACTGCCGACCCTGGCGGCAGCAAAATCGGGAAAGCGAGTTCTTTTGGCTAACAAAGAGGCCTTGGTGATATCTGGTAGGTTATTGTTAGATGAGGCTCATCGTAGTAATTCCACTATACTGCCCATAGATAGCGAGCATAATGCTGTATTTCAGTGCATGCCTTCTGATTATAGGCGTGGTCTTGATAATGTAGGTGTGAGACGTATCCTTCTGACGGCATCAGGGGGGCCATTTCGCAGTACCCCGCTAGAGGAACTGGCTGGGGTAACACCTGAACAAGCTTGTGCGCACCCAAATTGGGATATGGGTCGTAAAATATCTGTCGACTCAGCAACAATGATGAACAAGGGTCTTGAACTGATTGAGGCCTGTCTGCTGTTCAATGCCACCCCGGAACAGGTTCAGGTGGTCCTGCACCCACAGAGCGTTATTCACTCTTTGGTTGAGTATAGTGATGGGTCCACTTTGGCCCAACTCGGTAATCCAGATATGAGGACCCCAATAGCCCATGCATTGGCCTGGCCAGACAGAATAGCCTCTGGGGTTCCTGGCCTAGATCTTTTTTCGGTAGCCAGACTAGATTTTGAGCATCCCGACGAAAGCCGCTTTCCATGTCTGAATCTGGCTTATCGTGCCGCCAGGGAGGGCGGTAGTGCTCCAGCAGTCCTGAATGCCGCGAATGAGGTGGCGGTAGAGGCATTTTTGGGTTCCAAGATACCTTTCACAGCAATTGCAAAGGTTATCGAATCCGTGATGAACCGGGTGGATACGACTGCAGCCAGCGATTTGGATCAGATATTGGAGTTCGATAAAAAGGCTAGAATCATTGCCATGGAATTAATCAAAAATATAGGTGTCTCTGTGGCATGAATTCTCTGCTTTTCACCATTCTTTCTTTTGTGGTTGCTCTAGGCATTCTAATTACAGTGCATGAGTTTGGGCACTTCTGGGTTGCACGCAGGCTTGGAGTGAAGGTGCTGCGTTTTTCCATCGGGTTTGGTCCCGCACTATGGAAGAAGACAGGTAATGTTGATAATACAGAATATGTGGTAGCGGCCATTCCACTGGGTGGGTACGTAAAGATGCTGGACGAGAGAGAAGGCGACGTGGCTGAAGAGGAGCTACACAGAGCCTTTAATCGGCAATCTCTATCCATTCGAACGGCAGTGGTCGCCGCCGGTCCTTTTTTTAACTTTCTCTTTGCCATACTCGCATATTGGATGGTCTTTGTTAGTGGTGATGTCGGCACTAAGCCGGTTGTAGGTGAAGTCACCCCAGCATCCATTGCCGCCCAGGCCGGATTTAATGTAGATGATGAGGTTATTTCCACATCTGGTAGCGCTACCGGTACATGGGAATCCTTCGTGTACACACTGATATCAGAGGCAGCTGGCGACGATGATGTTGTAGTTCTTGTGAGAGACGCTAGAGAGAACAAACGCGAGCTCGTTTTGCCGATAGACCGCATATCTTTATTCATGGAAGATAATGATTTTATCGGTAAGATTGGGCTGAGAGTTCGTCGCCCAATTCTTCCTGCTGTAGTGGGTACACTGGTCCCTGGTGAACCTGCACAGGAATCCGGTATTTTCACTGGCGATAAAATACTATCAATAGCGGGGGAAGAGGTTGCTGACTGGGCAAGTTTTGTCACCTATGTCAGAAAACATCCGGAACAGACGGCAGAGATAACTATTGAGCGCAATAGCCAGATTCAAACCATGAATCTGAAAATAGGAAAGCGCAAGGAAGGGGATCAGATAATTGGGCGCATTGGTGCTGGAGTTCAGGTTCCGGAAGGTCTGTTTAATGAATACAGATCTGTGGTCAAGCTAAACCCTATAGCCGCAATAGGTGCATCCTTGACGAAAACCAGGGACATGTCGGTATTTATGCTGAGGATGATGGGGAAGATGCTGACCGGAAAGGCGTCGTTGGACAACATTGGAGGTCCCATATCTATAGCACAGACTGCAGGGAAGAGCGCAAGCATCGGGCCTATATTTTTTATAAAGTTCTTGGCGATTGTAAGTATCAGTTTGGGGGTGCTCAATCTGTTGCCTGTTCCGGTCCTGGATGGAGGGCATCTTCTCTTCTTTTTTATCGAAGGAATCAAGGGTTCTCCACCATCTGAGCAGGTACAAATAGTGGGACAAAAATTAGGAATAATTGCCCTTTTACTATTGATGGGAGTAGCATTTTATGTTGATATTTCAAGGATGCTGGGATAGTAATTAAAGTTCCACTATAATGTGGCGAATTGGCGAACGAACAGAACCGATCATGATTGGGCGGTTTGACTGAAAAATCATTAATTAACAAGAAGTTACAATAAATGCAGCTAATAAACAGAAAACTACTGGCGCTTCTAATAACGGCTATCTTGTCTCTGCCTGCACTGGTGGTGGCCGATGTGTTCGTAATCAAGGATATTCGTGTTGAGGGGTTACAACGGATATCCGCGGGAACGGTATTCAATCATATTCCTGTAAAAATCGGTGAGCGCATAGAGTCAGAGCAGAGCTCATCCATAATCAGGGAACTGTACCAAACCGGCTTTTTTAAGGACGTAAGGTTAGAGAGAGAAGATGATGTCTTGATAATTTTTGTCCGAGAGAGACCAGCCATTGCCCAGATAAGTATCAGTGGTAACGACTCTATGGATACGGAGGAGCTGCTTACAAGCCTGAAGGATATTGGTCTTGCCGAAGGCAGGGTATTCAACAAATCTGTACTGGATAGAATAGAACGTGAACTTAGGAGGCAGTATTTCAGTAACGGCAAGTATGGTGTGAAGCTGCAATCTACGGTAACACCGCTTGAGCGGAATCGTGTGGCTGTAGATATTACGATCAAAGAGGGCGCTGCCGCCAGGATCAAACGTATCAATATCGTTGGTAACACCTCGTTTGAAGAGGAAGATCTTTTGGATCGGTTTAAACTTGGCACAAGCAACATGTTGTCCAGGGTTACCAAGAATGATCAATACTCTAAGCAGAAACTTTCCGCTGATCTGGAGACCCTACGCTCATATTATCTGGACCGAGGGTATATTAACTTCAAAGTCGACTCTACCCAGGTATCTATAAGCCCTGATAAGAGTGATATATATATAACCATCAACATTACTGAAGGTGATGTGTACAAGATCAGTGATATAAAACTGGCTGGAAGGATGGCAGTTCCAAAGGAACAGATATTTCCACTCATACACCTGAGCCGCGGCACAATATTTTCCCGTAAGGACGTGGTGGATAGCGCGGAACGAATAAGTAGTCTTCTGGGCAAAAACGGTTATGCATTTGCCAACGTAAACAGTATTCCTGAGATTAACGAAGAAAAGAAGACTGTAGAGGTTACATTCTTCGTCGACCCAGGAAAACGAGTTTATGTAAGAAACGTCAACTTCCGCGGCAACAGCAATACCAGAGATGAGGTGCTGCGGCGTGAAATGCGACAGATGGAGTCTGCATGGTTCTCCTCCGAGCAGGTTAAGATGTCCAAAGAGCGCCTGCGTCGTCTGGGTTACTTTGATTCAGTAACGGTCGAGACACCCGCAGTTCCAGGTTCTACCGATCAGGTTGATGTGAATGTGACGGTCAAAGAGAAGCAGACCGGTAACATTATGGCTGGTATCGGCTGGTCCAAATCGGATGGAATCCTGTTTAATACGAGTATATCGCAAAACAATTTTCTGGGTACTGGTAAGCGCGTAGTATTCGCATTTAACGACAGTCAGTCTCAAACTCACTATCAGATCGGATACACTAACCCATATTACACGGTCGATGGTATAAGCCGTGGTTTTGACCTGATGTACAAAAAGACCGACTTTGAGGATGTCGACACCGCCAAGTACAGGACAGACGTTTCCAGTGGTGGTGTGAACTTCGGCGTGCCCCTGAATGAGTATGACCGGGTCAGGTTTGACTTCAGGGTTGTTGGTACAGATTTTAATATTAATAGCGATCTATCTCAGGTTTCGCAGGAAATAGAAAAATTTGTTGCTGATAATGGTGACAGTTTTCTGGATTACCAAGTCGGTGTAAGCTGGAGTAGTGACTCACGTGATTCCGCTCTTTTTCCTTCAAGGGGTGGAATGCAGAAACTGTCTGCAGAAGCCACACTGCCTGGAAGTGATCTTGAGTTCTATAAAATTGAGTATTCTCACAGACGTTACTTTCCGATATCAGAATCTCTTACCCTATCTTTGAATGGCGAGATCGGTTATGGAGACGGGTATGGAAAAACAGATAAGCTTCCGTTTTTTAAGAACTATTTCGGCGGGGGCGTAAAGACCATAAGGGGTTATAAGGACTATAGTCTCGGTCCGCGTGATACGCCTGATGGTCAACCTAAAGGCACAGGTGATCCTCTGGGCGGCAACATGAAGCTCTTCGGTAACGTAGAGGTGATTTTCCCAGAACCGCTTGGGTTGGCACCTGATACAGTACGTATGAGCGCCTTCTTTGATATGGGTAACGTATACGATACGGATGGGGATGTAGATATTGGTGAATTGCGTTACTCTACCGGGCTCTCATTGAAATGGTTATCACCCATGGGACCTCTCGGTATTGTCTTTGCGCTACCGTTGAATGAAGAGGGTGACGACGAAACGGAAAATTTCCAATTCACCTTTGGAACAGCATTTTAATAAAATTCTGGAGAATAGTTTTGAAAAAGTCAGCAATCTTAATTGTGGCAGTATGCCTGCTATGTGTTTTCAGTGTTGGTAATGCGCAGGCACAGAAAGTTGCCTATGTGAATACTGAAAAGGTGGTTAAGGAATCACCTCAGTCAAAGACGATAATGAAAAAGCTTGAGGCAGAATTCAAGAAACGTAATGATCTGCTTTTGGGTAAGCGTAAAAAACTCAAGAAGCTGGAAGAAAAACTATCAAAAGATCGAGCCATCATGAGTTCGTCTGAAATCAAGAATCTTGAGCAGGATATACGCCGCCAGAGGCGTGATCTTAACACCTCTAGTGCAGAGTTTAGGGAAGATCTGAACCTGCGTCGCTCGGAAGAGATCAATAAGCTTCTGCGCAAAATATCTGAAGTTGTACAAAGTATTGGCAAGCAGGATAAGATAGATATTGTTTTCAGTGCTGGCGTGGCATATGCCAGCCCTGCTGTTGACATCTCTGATAAGGTTTTGAAGCAGCTCTCAAACGCTAAATAGTATTGATGCTGGAGATACCAGCTTGGGCTATCTACTTGGAGAATTAGCTGAGTTAGTCGGAGCCGTACTGAAGGGAGACGCCGAGTCAATAGTAGACTCTGTTTCAGCATTGCAGGATGCAAAACCAGGATCAATCAGCTTTCTAAGCAACAGCAAATATCGAAGATATTTATCTAATACCAGTGCAACTGCCGTGATACTTTCCGAGGAGTACCTCGATGAGTGTCCGGTGGCTGCTCTGGTGTGTGATAATCCATATCTTGCCTATGCGCGCATCAGCGCCCATATGTACCCCGCATTTGAGAGAAAGAACGGAATAGATAACACCGCTTGTGTATCGACAAATGCATCAGTGGATCCTTCTGCCTGGATTGGTCCCGGCGTAGTGGTAGAAGAAGGAGCCAGCGTTGGACCGGAGGTGCAGATAGGTCCCAGTTGCGTTATCGCAAGAGATGTAACTATTGGAACGGGAACAATATTAGTCGCTAATGTGACTTTGTGCCATGGAGTGACAATAGGGGAACGGGTATTGGTGCACCCAGGTGCGGTTATAGGCAGCGATGGTTTTGGCATAGCAAACGATGATGGTAAGTGGGTAAAAGTGCCACAACTTGGAAGTGTAATAGTTGGCGATGATGTAGAGATTGGCGCCAATACAACCATTGATAGAGGGGCTATACGCGACACAATAATAAATAGTGGTGTCAAACTCGATAATCAAATACAGATTGCCCACAACGTTGAGATTGGAGAAAACACCGCAATTGCAGCCTGTACCGGTATCGCTGGTTCTACAAAGATTGGGAAGGATTCAACCATTGGTGGCGGAGTGGTTGTAGTTGGCCACCTTGAATTTGGTGACAATGTGCATTTTTCAGCAGAATCCCTAGTAACCAGATCATTTAGTGAATCTGGATATTACAGCGGGAATCTGCCCGCCATGCCCAACAAAGAGTGGCGCAAGACTGTTGCTAACCTTAGGCATCTTGATGAAATGGCAAAGAGAATTAAAGAGTTGGAAAAGCTAGTTCCAAGGTTGTCTGATGACAAAAACGAAGTCTGAATCGAATTCATATTATTAGGGGAATGGAGGGTTAACAAATTGGTCAGTATGGATATACAGGATGTGCTCAAGATATTGCCGCATCGCTACCCTTTCTTATTGATAGATAAGGTAATAGAGTTTGAAAAGGATGAGCGTTTGTTGGCGGTAAAGAATGTCACCTATAACGAGCAATTTTTTACTGGTCATTTTCCAGTAAAACCCGTTATGCCTGGTGTCATGATAGTTGAAGCCATGGCACAGGGTACAGGACTATTGGCTGGAGCATCAAACCCAGAAGCTTTAACAGACACATCGATATATTTGTTCGTTGGTATAGATAAGGCGCGTTTTAAAAAACCGGTAGGTCCGGGTGATCAACTTCTTATCGAAGTGGTTTTGAAAAACATGAAGCGAGGCATAGGTGTTTATGAATGTGTTGCGACGGTCGACGGTAAGGTTGTTGCAACAGCAGATATTATGTGCACATCAAGGGACGCTAACGAGTGATAGATTCAAAGGCCATTATTGATCCAAAGGCCGAGATTGATGAAGATGTGTCCATTGGACCATTTAGTATAATCGGGTCTGGGGTAAAGATTGGAAAGGGGACAACAATTGGTCCTCATGTGGTTATTAAAGGTTCTACCACTATTGGCTCCGACAACAAGATATTTCAGTTTTCCTCCATCGGTGAAGATCCACAGGATATGAAATATGCCGGGGAAGAGACCTATCTGGAGATAGGCGACCGCAATACAATAAGAGAGTTTGTAACTATCAATCGTGGAACTACGCAAGATGCGATGGTAACCAGGTTAGGTAATGATAATCTTCTAATGGCTTATAGCCATCTCGCCCACGATTGTCAGGTCGGTAATAATACAATATTGGCTAACGCAGCATCCATTGCGGGACATGTTCATGTGGGGGATTGGGCCATCCTTGGGGGTTTTTGTTGTGTACATCAGTTCTGTCAAATAGGGGCTCACAGCTTTAGTGGATTGGGCAGCACAGTGAAGCGTGATATCCCTCCTTATGTACTGACCGACGGTAGTCCGGCAAAACCATACGGGATAAACTCAGAGGGTCTGCGTAGACGTGGATTCAGCGATGAATCTATTAAGAAGATTAAACAGGCTTATAAAATCATCTATAAAAAGAAGATGAAATTGGAAGATGCCATCGAAGCTATCAAGGATATGGCGCAAGAGTGTCCTGAACTAGTCATAATGGCAGATTTTTTCTCCGGTCGTGACAGAAGTATTGTGCGCTGAGGATAGACCATTGCGGATTGGTATAGTCGCCAATGAGGTCTCAGGCGATATCCTCGCAGCTGGATTGATGCGCGAACTAAAGGTCAGGATACCAGATGTGGTATTTGAAGGGATTGCAGGCCCTTGCATGATAGAACAGGGATGCAAATCGCTTTACCCGATTGAGAAGTTCTCTGTAATGGGTCTGGTGGAGGTTATTTCCCATCTGCCTGATATATTATCCATCAGGCGTAAGATCCGTAATCATTTTATCGCCAATCCGCCTGATCTCTTTGTCGGTGTAGATGCTCCAGATTTCAATCTGAGCCTGGAGCATGATCTTAAAAAATCCGGCATAACCACTGTTCACTATGTATGTCCCTCTGTCTGGGCCTGGCGTTCTGGCAGGGTAAAAAAGATCAGGGAATCTGTCGATATGGTTCTTAGCCTGTTCCCGTTTGAAAAAAGGTTTCTGGAAAACCATTATGTTCCATCAGTTCATGTAGGACACCCACTTGCAGATACCATACCCCTAGTTCCTGATAAGTCAGGTGCCAGAGAACGTATAGGACTTGATAGCAACCGCAGGGTCATGGCCATATTGCCCGGTAGCAGGATGAGCGAAATCAGATATCTTGCTGAAGATTTTATTATGACCGCCAAACTATGCCAGGAGAAATATCCAGACCTTCAGTTTGTTGTTCCTTTGATCAATAGTAAAGCCAAGATAAGGTTCAATGAGGTTTTGCAAAGAGTAGCCCCGCATCTCCCAATTACTATTCTAGATGGCAATGCCCAGGATGCGTTGCAATCGGCAGATGTGGTGTTACTTGCGTCAGGTACAGCAACCCTGGAGGCCTTGCTCTATAAAAGACCTATGGTAATCGCATACAGGATGCACTGGTTGACATATTGGATCATCACTCACTTTAATCTGATCAAATCACCGTTTGTCTCTCTGGCAAACACGCTTGCTGGTAAAGAAATAGCCCCTGAGATCCTCCAGGATGAGGTACAGCCTCAGACTTTGGCCCGAGCATTGTCTGATATCCTGGATTCTGATGAGATCACGCAAATCATTCACGAGATAGGGGATAGAGTGCATATTGAACTACGTTTGAATGCTAGCAGCAAAGCTGCTGATGCCGTGCTCAAATTAATAAATACCAAGAATAGAGCAAGGAAGTAAGCCTGCTATGCCTGCAATAATGCACATCGTAGGGATAGATGAGGTTGGGCGTGGGCCTCTTGCAGGCCCTGTCGTGGCCGCAGCGGTGATTCTTGACCCTGAACGTCCTATAGATGGATTGGCAGATTCCAAGAAGCTGTCTGAGAAACGGCGTGAGACCTTGGATCAGATCATTAGGGAAAACGCTCTGTCCTGGTCCCTGGGTCGTGCTGAGGTAGAAGAGATAGATAGGATAAATATACTTCAAGCGTCCCTGGTGGCCATGAAACGGGCAGTAGAGGGTTTGCAAGTGCCACCATCCCATGCATTGGTAGATGGTAACAGGTGCCCAGATCTCGCGTGTAGTGTTGAGGCGATTGTAGGTGGAGACAGCAGTATACCGGTGATAAGTGCAGCCTCCATAATCGCCAAAGTTGCCAGAGACCGCGAGATGGTGGAATTGGACCTGAAATATCCAGGATATGGGCTGGCCAAACACAAGGGGTATCCCACAAAAGCTCATATAGAGGCATTACATGAACTTGGTGTGTCTAGGATTCACCGCAGATCATTTGGCCCGGTAAAGCGACTCATCGACATCTCAATCTGATCAAAATTCCCTAGTTTTTATGGTTTCTGTGGAGACACAGAATGGCCAATTTCGGTATGATAACCAGCACTATGCAACCGACATTTATCCATCTGCGCGTACACTCTGAATTCTCCCTGGTCGATGGCATAGTTAGAATAAAACCTCTTATCACTGCCGTACGTGATGCAGGTATGCCCGCAGTGGCAGTTACGGACCAGTCAAACCTGTTTTCCATGGTTAAATTCTATCGGGCTGCTATATCAGGTGGAATAAAGCCGATCATTGGGGCCGATTGTTGGCTGCACAATGAACAGGATGTGAATCAACCAAATCGGATCCTGCTGCTAGTGCAGTCCTTTGAGGGATATAGAAACCTCACCAGACTGATATCCAGAAGTTATCAGGAAGGTCAGCACCTAGGTCGTCCCATGATTAATCAGGAATGGTTGTATGGTAACAGCGACGGCTTGATAGCTCTCTCAGGTGCCCGTGAGGGAGATGTAGGACGTCAGCTCTTAAGTGGTAATGAAAAACAGGCACGAGAGCTACTGAGTAAGTGGCTTAAGCTATTTGGAGACCGCTACTATCTTGAAGTAAATCGTACCGGAAGACCATTGGATGAGGACTGCCTACATGCCAGTGTCGGACTATCCCTGGCTACTGGTGTCCCGTTGGTAGCAACCAATGATGTGCGTTTTATTTTGCCCCAGGACTTTGACGCCCATGAGGTACGGGTCTGTATCCACGATGGCCGCACCCTGGACGATCCACGCCGTCCGAAAACCTACAGCCAGCAGCAATACCTACGTTCACCAGAGGAGATGGCTGAGCTGTTCTCTGATCTGCCTGAGGCCCTGGCTAACAGTGTAGAGATAGCAAAACGCTGTAATCTTGAGCTGACCCTAGGTGAAAACTACCTACCAGAGTTTCCGGTGCCGGAAGGTATGACAGTGGATCAGTATACGGTTCAGGAGGCGGAAAGTGGTCTTGAGTCTCGCTTACACCAGATTCTAGATAAATCTGCCCCAAACTATGCGGAGAAACGTAAAGAGTATGAAGAAAGACTGAGGCTGGAGCTGGATGTAATCACTCAAATGGGTTTTCCAGGCTACTTTCTCATTGTGGCTGACTTCATTCGCTGGGCCAAGGAGAACGGCGTTCCAGTAGGACCAGGACGTGGCTCTGGCGCAGGATCTCTGGTGGCTTATGTATTGGGCATTACGGATCTGGACCCGATTGAGCACGATCTTTTGTTTGAACGCTTCCTCAATCCAGAACGTGTCTCCATGCCTGATTTTGACGTGGATTTCTGTATGGAAGGACGCGACCGGGTCATTGAGTATGTAGCAGAGCGCTATGGACGGGACTCGGTATCGCAGATTATCACATACGGCAGTATGGCGGCTAAGGCGGTGGTAAGAGATGTGGGTAGGGTTTTGGGTCATCCCTATGGCTTTGTGGACCGAATCGCCAAGCTGATTCCGTTTGAGATAGGCATGACCCTTGCCAAGGCCCTGGAGGAGAATGAGGAGCTTGGGCAGGCCTATAAACATGAAGAGGAAGTGGCTGAGTTGATAGATATGGCCATGAGCCTGGAAGGCTTGGCCAGAAATGCAGGTAAACATGCTGGTGGAGTGGTTATCTCACCTACAGTCCTGACCGATTTCACCCCACTATACTGTGAGTCTAGCGGCGAGAATCTGGTCACCCAATTTGATAAGGACGATGTAGAGGCGGTGGGATTAGTGAAGTTCGACTTTCTGGGCTTGCGTACACTTACCATAGTAGATTGGGCCTTGAAGACTATAAATGTCCAACGCCAAGAGACTGGCGAATCTGAGATCGATATCACCAAGATAAAGATGGATGACAAGCCTGCCTTTGATCTTCTAAAGTCCTGCAGGACTACAGCTGTGTTCCAGCTTGAATCACGTGGTATGAAAGATCTGATCAAAAAGCTGCAACCGGACTGTTTTGACGATATTACGGCGCTAGTAGCACTGTTTCGGCCAGGACCGTTGCAGTCAGGTATGGTGGACGATTTCATAGCACGTAAACATGGACGTCAAAAAGTAGAATACCCTCACCCTGCATTAGAACCTATCCTTAAAACAACCTATGGGGTGATCTTGTATCAGGAGCAGGTGATGCAGATTGCCCAGGTCTTGGCCGGCTACACCCTAGGAGGTGCAGATTTGCTACGCAGGGCCATGGGTAAGAAAAAGCCTGAGGAAATGGCCAAGCAGGGTGAGATCTTCCGTAAAGGAGCCGTAGAACTGGGGGTGGATGAGGATACGGCCAGCTATATCTTTGATCTGATGGAGAAGTTCGCAGGTTACGGCTTCAATAAATCTCACTCGGCGGCTTATGCCTTGGTCTCGTATCATACCCTCTGGCTCAAGGCCCACTATCCAGCAGCATTTATGGCAGCTGTGCTCTCGGCAGATATGGATCATACCGACAAGGTGGTGGTCATGATAGATGAGTGTCGTAATATGCACCTCAAGGTCAATCCTCCCCATATAAATTACTCCGAATATAGGTTTACGGTGGATGGCGGTGATACCGTAATCTATGGATTGGGAGCAATAAAAGGGGTGGGGGAGTCCGCAATAGAAAGCATCATTGAGGAGAGAAAAAGTAACGGCCTATACCAAGATCTGTTTGAGTTCTGTCGTAGAGTTGATTTGCGTAAGGCTAATCGTAGGGTACTTGAGTCCTTAATAAGATCTGGGGCCATGGATGAGTTGGGCCCAAACCGTGCGACTCTTATGTCCCAGCTTCCACTGGCGTTGAAGATGGCAGAGCAGCATCACGCCATGCAGGAAGCAGGGCAGAACGACCTGTTCGGCATGTCAGACGAAACGGCAGAATCCGTTCCAGAGCAAATAATACCTGATGCCAGTGATGAATGGGATGAGCAGTTTCGACTGCAGGGAGAGAAAGAGACGCTTGGCCTCTATCTGACCGGGCACCCTATAAATAGATACCTGGACGAGTTTCCTGGTATTGGTGTCACTAGCATTTCAGAACTCTCTCTGGATGAGAATGGTAGTGCTAGAGGCAATGGGAATGGAAAAAAGGGCGGTGTCAGGGTTATGGTTGCCGGACTTGTCATTTCTAGCAGTCATCGAATGACTCAGCGAGGGCGTATGGGTACAGTAGTCCTGGATGACGGCACCGCAAGAATTGAGGTAACACTGTTTTCTGAGGCATACGAAGAATACAGAGAGCTATTGGCAGCAGATAAGATTCTAGTAGCTACCGGTAGTCTAAACTACGATGAATATCGTGGTGGCCTGAGCATTAGGGCCGATCAGGTATTGGAGTTTGAACAGGCTAGAGCTCTTCATGCCAGGGCATTACAGCTGGATACGATAAGACTAAATGGTTCTGTTTCCCCAGATATGCTAAATAAAATCCACGGAGTATTGAAGACATACAAGGGTGGTAACTGCAGTGTGCGGCTGCGCATGGTAAGGAAGGATTCCTACGGGATCATTGAGTTTGGTGACGACTGGAAGGTAACACCAACAGATGAGTTATTGCGCAGGCTAGAAAGGTTATTTGACAAGGATGCGGTCGAGATGATTTATGCTAACAGGCCTTAAATAGGTGCAGCGCACCCAAAAGTAGCATATCATTGGTGTTGGACATACGAATATATCCAGAACAATTAATAACATACTGTTTTATATAGCAATATTAGTTGAATCATCCTTCCTCTTAGCAATAGTGTCATTCCTAGACTGAATCCGGTATATTTTCGCCCATGGACCTGAATTTCCTTGAATTTGAACAACCCATCGCCGAGCTGCAAGCCAAGATCGAAGAGCTACGTCTGGTTGGTGATGATAATGAGATAAATATCCAGGATGAGATAAAGAGATTAGAGAAGAAGAGTAAATCTCTTACAGAATCCATCTTTGCCAACCTGAGCCCATGGCAAATATCTCAACTTGCACGGCATCCGCAGCGACCCTATATGCAGGACTATATAGAAGGGGCTTTTGATGAGTTCCAGGAGCTACACGGTGACCGTGCCTTTGCAGACGATCATGCCATCATCGGTGGTGTTGCTAGGTTGGAAGGAAAACCTGTGATGCTAATCGGTCATCAGAAGGGGCGAAATACCAAAGAGAAGTTGTTCCGCAATTTTGGCATGCCTCGTCCGGAAGGATACCGCAAGGCACTGCGTCTTATGGAGATGGCAGAGCGCTTCAAGATGCCGCTTTTGACATTTATCGATACCCCTGGGGCCTACCCTGGCGTTGGAGCTGAGGAACGTGGGCAGAGCGAGGCCATTGCCCGTAATCTGAAGGTAATGGCGGGCCTGAGAATCCCCATCGTATGTACCGTAATGGGTGAGGGTGGTTCAGGTGGTGCTTTGGCAATAGGTGTGGGTGACCGGGTCCTGATGATGCAATATAGCACCTATTCGGTGATTTCTCCGGAGGGATGTGCCTCAATCTTGTGGAAGAGTGCTGAAAAGGCCTCACTGGCAGCTGAAGCAATGGCTATTACGTCACAGCATCTAAAAAAATTGGGGCTTATCGACGGAATAATAGATGAGCCTTTAGGTGGATCTCATAGAGATATACCCACAACCATCAATAACGTTAAACATATACTAATAGAAACATTGGAAAATCTCTCAAGGACTCCGATAGACACTCTATTAGAGCAACGTTATCAGCGATTGATGCAATACGGCAGCTTTAGTGGGTAAAGCCCATAATGGCTTTTCAACCGGGTCAGCTGCTGCGAACTCTCTCTGACCTACCTTCCTGTGAACGACTCCTAGTGGCCTATAGCGGTGGAATGGACTCCCATGTCTTACTGCATGCACTTCTATCAATTCGTAATGAATTGTCTACCGAAATACATGCGATTCACATAAATCACGGACTACAGGCAAATGCACAAGAATGGGCAGAGATATGTTCAAAGTTTTGCAGATCTAATGATATTGACATAACCATTCTAGAGGTTGACGCCAGCAGTAATAAGGGGGAAAGCCCAGAGGCTACGGCCCGTATAAGCAGATATAAAGCCATAAACAGTCTTATGTGTGAGGGAGACATCCTGCTAACTGCGCATCATAGTGATGATCAAGCGGAAACGGTCCTCTTGCAGTTATTACGTGGTAGTGGTCCCAGTGGGCTTTCTGCCATGCCTCTAATAAATGGTTTTGGAAAAGGCTTTCATGTACGGCCATTGCTACATATCTCCCGTGCTGAACTTGCAGATTATGCGCGGAATAATCGACTGAAGTGGGTTGAGGATTTCAGTAATAAGGATATCTCTTTCGATCGCAACTTTCTGCGTCACGAAGTAATTCCTCTGCTTAAGCAACGATGGCCATCTCTTGATCGCACTATATCGCGTAGTGCCAGCCATTGTGCTGAGGCGCAACGATTGATTGAAGATGAGGCCAGAATCGATCTGCAAAAAATGGATATTGATTCCAGTGTCAGCATGAGTGTTTCTGCACTAGCAGGGCTTCCTCCTCCACGTGCTCGTGCGGTAATACGCACATGGATCAAGGATGCGGGATTACAACTGCCAGATACCGCACGTATGGATAGGGTCATGCTAGAGATATTGACTGCCAGAGAAGACAGGAATCCTATAGTAGATTGGTCAGGTGTGGAAATACGACGGTATCGCGATCGTATGTTTTTGATGCCTGCGTTGCAGGAATTTAGCAGCGATATAGAGATTAAATGGGATGGTAGATCTGATTTAGAGCTCCCATCAGGACTTGGTAGTATATCGGTGGATGTTGCAGATGATGGAATATCTATAGATGCTTGGGAAAATGGCGATATAAGCGTTTGCTTTAGAGTAGGTGGTGAAAGATGTAGGCCTGTTGGTAGAGATGTTAGCAAAAGTTTGAAAAGCCTATTTCAGGAAAGGGGGATACCTCCTTGGGAGAGGGAAAGGATTCCATTGATAAAGATTGATGGTGAATTGGCAGCAGTTGGGGATATCTGGGTCTGCAATAAATTTAGTTCAGGGCGCTCAGTAAGGGCAGTAAGAGTGCGTTGGAATAGAGGCTAGAACTGACCTCCAGATATTCCACCTCTGACAACGAATACGTCAAGACCTATTTCGCTTAGCAGGAATGCCGCAGTAGAACTGCGTTGTCCGGTGTCGCAGTAGAGGATATAGCGTTTACCAGGGTCAAGCTCTGGCCCAAGTTTACGCACCTGGGCAAGTGGTAGATTCAATGCGCCATCGACGTGAGAATTCTGATATTCGCTTTCAAGTCGAACATCCAGGATGATAGATCCATCGTCCGTCATAACCTTGGCTTCATCCATGCTAACCAGGTTTTGGATTGGTTCATTATAAAGGTCAATAAAGTCCTGCTTAGCCAGACGCATCAGTCTACCATCAGAAAGCATGGTAATGGTGGCATTACGCGGTGAATCAGATATTAGCGACTCCTCACCAAAGCTACTACCTCTTCCTACCTCAGCCAATACCTCTTCTGCGCCATCTGATGTTGGACGACTTACCTGACAGCGTCCAGACTTTACCATATAGTAAAATCCACCATCCTCTCCATAGCTAACGATTACGTCACCCTCTTTGACGATTATCTCTTCCATTCTGGAGAAAAGTTCCTGAATATTTTGGGCTGGTAATCGTTTAAAAGTTTCTGTCTGTAACATGGCCATCATCCATTCACTATCAAGAGCTGATGGTCCCTTATCATTTGTCTGATCGTCAGATTCATTATGAGCGGACGATTCACCCCATGCCAGTAGACGTTCCAGTAATACCCGATCTATCCAAACAATACTGGCAATTTCAGATGTTATAATCGCATTATATTTGCGTGGTGTCTCAGCAGCTAGGGCATAGCTCGCATCATCTGAACCAGCTACTATCTCCTTTTCTTCATTATCCGAGGATGTTAGTTTTATGGAGCCAGATAGTAAGAATACAGAATTCTGGTCCTGGTCGCCCTGATAAAAAACGGCCTCACCTTTAGAGAGTTTTCTGATCCTGGCTTGACGTGCCAGTTGCATAAGACTGTTTTCGTACAATGCATTAATTGGGATCAGTGTACGGAATTTGTTTAGGTCAAGTTCCATTCTGTTCTCACATCTAATGTAATATTTTCAACATGATATTAGAGATAATCCTTGAATAGTTCTAGTATCTCTTCCTCAGAAAAATCCTTCTCTTTTACTCTGATTGTTTGAATTTCCTCTCGTATCTTATTCTGTAGATAGAATTGCACTTCTCTTTTTTTGTTCAGCAAGGGGAAATTGGAGACAACCGGCCCACGTAATTTAAGCAAACTACCATTTCTTTCTGGTACCTGAATATCGGACCATTTATCTATTATTATTGGAGTTATGCCGATGCTGAGCAGGAATTCATAGGCCTTATAGTAGGAACTAGTCATCTTCCATAAAGATACACTATCATCATTTAGGATATTTTTGAGTTGACCACTGATTTTTGGAGGAATCTTTTGTTTGATATATGCGGCGCCGTAGAAGGTTAATGTATCCCAGCAATAGGAGGCTAATGGACTCGAAAGTACTCCTATAGGTGCGATTGGACCATCCAAGCGTATATTTTGGAACTGAGGACAAAACCCTAAATTTTTATCATCGGCGTCGATATAGCCAAGTACAAGTTCATCACCATTTCGGCGGGCGATTAGGAGTTTTTCCAAACCAATTTCAAATAGATTTTCCATTGCTTATCGGTAGGTAACCCCGTTGGACGACATTTGCATTATATTAATGGTTTCTGAACGTAATAGTATAATTTTAAGTCAAAAATGGCCTTGTAGATGCATTATTATGCAATAACATCTTGATGTTATAAGATAAATCTATCTCTGCGCCGGACATAGTCCTCGACAATATTATCCATAAGCTTCTGGACAAAAGGCTTTAATCCACGCAGGGACATATATTTAATTCCATCACCTATAATATCTTCACCCTGTTTTAGGCAGAATCCAAGTTTTACCCTACCTTTCTTTCCATTCACTTCAAATGATGTGTCTGTTAGCTCAAGCTCTGGATGAGATATATCCAGCTCTTTTAGATCTATTTCCATACTTTCGTAAATAACCAGGGGGCGATCCGGGTTGATCATAAAACCCTTTTCTTGCATAAGTGGCACCAGTATGTGTGGGAATGTTTTGCCAGAAAACTCAACATAAGCTTTAGCAAGCTTCATTATGGCTATTTCATCATGAGATGTTCTTCCCGATTGTGAGATTGAGAGATAAGTCTTTCCCACATCATCTTGTACCTCTACAGTATCGTCACTACTATTACGAAACTTTATGCGGATATCATCACCCACCATGCCAGAAAAGGTAAATTTCATTTGTGTACTTAGACCCAATTTGGCAAGGGCTACAGAAAACAGAAGATCTCCAGGAACACAAAACATCTTATTGTCAGGATCATGCAGAGGATTGAAATCACCGGCGATGAGCTTGGCGAAGTTGCTAGCCTGTTGTCGGGTAAACGAAATACCTGTATCAGATTCAGAGTAATAGTTATTAAGAAACATAATTGATTTCTACAAAATATCCTTTTGGATGGTATTCTATTGTTATCGATGCGATTTTAACGATTCTTTTGTAAAAGTTTTATCTAAGAAGGGTGTGATTCTAACCGTAAACTACCAATTTACTCCACTCAAATTAGCTATATTGAGCAAATAATGGACACAATAAAGACACTAGAGCATACACTTCATACTGAGGTCCCTCTAACCGAGCAGATGGGAATGCGGGTTGAGTCTCATGACCAGAATGAGCTAGTGCTGCATGCTGATTTTGAACCTAATATAAACATACATGGAACAGCATTTGGTGGAAGCTTGTACAGTATCTGCGCCGTTACCTGCTGGGGCATGTTGCACCTAAAATTTGAGGAAGAGGGCATTGAAGCACACTCTGTATTAGGTAGTGCCAGAATCGATTATTTACAACCAGTTCGGGGTGACATTAAGGCTAGATGCAAATTGCCGGATGGTAGAATATTTGATGAATTTATCCAAAGCATAAAGCTGGGAAAGAGGTCCAGAATTGAGCTTGATGCTGAGATACATACGGAAAACGGACTTGCTGTCACTTACACTGGTAGTTATTCCACATTCTTTAGACGTGACTGACTATCATGGCAATTAGAGAACAGGCCTGTCTTCCTCGTCCATAGAAAGAGATATTTTGGCCCGTTCAAGCATCTTTCTATGTTCTTCCTCTTCTAGCGCTAATTCGTCACAATATTGTTTTATTGCCGGATTTTCAACCATGGATGACATAACCTGATAGGTATCGCGAGCATGTATCTCCATATTTATAGCGAAGTCTAGAATGGCCATCATATCACCACTTTCAAATAGTTCGTTATGAGCCGATTTAGCAGCTTCTTCCATATCCTTTTCAAGATCTGCAATATACGCTTTTGCATCGAACCCGTCTGTCAATTCTGTCCCTTCAGCCTTATCTAGAAATTCCTTAGCGTGATCCTGCTCAAGTCCAGTGAGCTCAATAAATAACATGCGAGCCTCATCATCTGGTGTTCGTTTAGATGCCAGATTATAGAAGGCCGCAGCCTTTATCTCATTCGCGAGGGCATTTTTCAGGACATCATTCGCAGTTCCCATCAGGATCCTCCTCTATGGAAAATTATTTGGTCGCTTATCCTAGAAGTATAGTCTCAAGACAGTCTCTGCGACACATGCTGGTCGTACACGATCTTCAACCTCAATGCTTACTTCGTTAACGATCTCAATACTACGCTTCATCGGTGTTACGCTAACCAACTTTTTCCTAGCCCTAACCCTTGATCCGGCCTTGACTGGGAATGGAAAGCGAACACGGTTGAGGCCATAGTTTACGACCATTTTGGCCTCTGGGTATGGGTTATTTTCAGGGTCGACTGTCTCGGTAAGGGTTGGTATCAACGCAAGGGTCAAAAACCCGTGAGCGATGGTGGATTTAAACGGCGACTCTATCTTGGCGCGTTCAGGATCAGTATGAATCCACTGGTTATCTCCGGTTATCTCCGCAAACTTATTGATGCAGTTTTGGTCTACGGTGAGCCAATCTCCTAAGAAGGTTTCCTGTCCAAGCTTCTTTTTTAGCTCTCTGTAGGTATTTTCTGCAGCGAGAGTAACAACAGAATCCAGTTCTTCGTCAGTTGAATCATCCTCAAACGGGTTAAAACGTGATATCCATGGATTATTTAGGGTATTGGCGATCTTGTCGTTAAGCAGGTGTGACAAGTTGCGGAACTTTGGCTCAAGCTTGGCGATGAATTCCGCATTATTTTGTTGAATATTCTCGGTTTTTTCCCTAATAAACTCAATGACATTCATATTTGATTCCAAATTCTGCTATACGAAAACACTCAGGATACTGATAATACATTGGTCCAGTGTGAGACAAAAGATCTCATATATCTACACAAATCTATGAATGTATACAACCAGAAGATGTTGAAGGAAGAGGACCGCCAAGCGGCGATCCTCATGTTAGTAACATTGCATTTATATGGATAATCTTAGGTTATCCACACTTGGATTCACCGCAATTTAGGCAGGTAAGGCAACCATCCATCTGGATCATCGCCTTGGTGTTGCACTTCATGCAGAGTTGAGCGCCTTCTGGAAATTCGCTGCAATGTTCAGCATCTTTCATATTAATGGAGGCTTCATATTCAGCACGTTTCTGATTGATCAGTTTTTGCTGATGTTCATCCGGTCCTTCTTCTTTCAGTAGACCTATCATCACCAAATGGCAGTGAATGACATCGCCGATCTCGGCAACCAGGGAGGGCATATATTTACCGCCTTTCTTGAAATATCCGCCACTAGGATTAAATACGGAACGCATCTCTTCTACCAGAAAAGTGACATCACCACCCTTGCGGAATACTGCGGATATGATCTTGGTAAGAGCAACAATCCACTGAAAATGGTCCATGTTTTTTGAGTTGATAAAGATCTCAAAGGGGCGTCGTACCTCATATTCGGTACCCTGATTCAGGATGATGTCATTGATGGTTACATAAAGGGCATGTTCCGATAATGGAGTCTTTATCTTGTAGGTAGAACCAAAAAGCATCTCAGGCCTTTCGACCTTCTCATGCATGTGGATTATGTTGCTCTCTTGTTCTTCTACTGCTGCAACTTCAGTGGAAACAGCTTCTTCATCCTTTGCCACTGAGTAGTCAACGATTTGTTTATCGATTTTGATAGCCATTATCTCTGCCTCTTAATTTAGACATTCATCTGTGAATGTCCAGATATGTTTATGTTAACTCAGAATTTGCCGTAGTAACCTTCTTTTAATGCATCAAAGAGGTTGGCGGCGGTGTGTATTTCACCGTCGTATTCGATTTCCTCATTACCCTTGACTTCTACCGTACTGCCATCGTCAAGGGTGAATTGATATGTGGTGTTTTCCAGATCCGTCTCTTTGACCAATACGCCCTGAAATGCCTCGGGGTTGAAGCGAAAGGTGGTACATCCCTTCAATCCTTTATCGTAGGCATATAAGTAGATGTCCTTGAACTCTTCATATGGAAAATCTGTAGGCACGTTAGCTGTCTTCGAGATGGATGAATCGATCCATTTTTGAGCGGCGGCCTGGATATCCACATGTTGTTTGGGGGTAACATCATCTGCTGAGATAAAGTACTCAGGCAACCTGTTCTTATCATTTTCAGTAAAAGGCATGGCGTCTGGATTGATCAGATCACGATAGGCTAGGAGCTCAAAGCTGAAGACATCGACCTTTTCTTTACTCTTCTTGCCTTCGCGTATTACATTACGAGAGTAGTGGTGAGCAAAGCTTGGCTCAATACCATTGCTGGCATTGTTGGCAAGGGATAGTGATATGGTACCGGTTGGTGCAATGGAGCTGTGATGGGTAAATCGACAGCCTGTTTCAGCTAGTTTATCAACAAGTTCCGGGGCCTCCTTGGCTAGTTGCTGCATATAACGGCTGTATTTAGCATGTAGTATCTTGCCTTTGATCTTGTCACCAACTTTCCAGTTATCTTTGTTCATTTCCGGGCGCTTACATAGCATTCCAGATGTGACGGTGAATTCCTCATCCATAATAGGTGCTGCGCCTTTTTCTTCAGCTAACTCCTGACCGGTACGCCAGCCTTCTAGAGCAAGTTCTTTGGTGACGCGCTCGGTAAATTCCAGTGAATCTTCTTCCCCATACTTCATGCATAGCATGGTTATGGTTGAACCAAGCCCCAAATATCCCATGCCGTGGCGTCGCTTGTGCATGATTTCCTGTTGTTGCTGTCCTAAAGGCAGACCATTCATGTCCACAACGTTGTCTAGCATGCGGGTGAATACTCTTACCACTTCGCGGAAGGTCTCCCAATCAAACCTGGCTTCGGTTGTAAATGGGTTGCGGACAAACTTGGTCAGATTGATTGACCCTAGAAGGCATGCGCCATATGGCGGTAGAGGCTGCTCTCCGCATGGGTTGGTGGCTCTTACGTCTTCACAGAACCAGTTGTTATTCATCTCATTTACCTTGTCGATAAGGATAAATCCTGGTTCTGCATAATCGTATGTGGATGACATGATCACATCCCACAGACGGCGTGCCCTAATAGTCTTATATATCTTGCAGGCTACCTTGCATGAATCGTTAGTGACATAACCATCAGCATGGGGCCAAACACGCCAAACGACCTGATTTTTGTCTTCAATGTCTATCTTGTCGGTCTCTATCTCTTTTTTTGTCAGAGGGAAGGCCAGGGCCCACATCTCATCTCTTTTTACCGCCTCAACGAACTCTTCTGTTATAAGCAGTGACAGGTTGAACTGACGCAGGCGTCCGGCTTCACGCTTGGCCCGGATAAAGTCCATTACATCTGGGTGGCCGATATCGAAAGTAGCCATTTGCGCACCTCGGCGACCTCCGGCGGATGAGACGGTAAAACACATCTTATCGTAGATATCCATGAAGGAAAGGGGACCGGATGTGTATGCGCCAGCACCGCTGACATATGCCCCTTTGGGACGCAGGGTGGAAAATTCGTAACCGATACCACAACCGGCTTTCAAAGTAAGGCCAGCCTCGTGTACCTTACCCAGGATCTCGTTCATAGAGTCCTGAATAATTCCAGATACGGTGCAGTTGATGGTTGAAGTGGCTGGTTTGTGTTCCTTTGCTCCTGCATTGGAAGTGATACGACCGGCAGGTATGGCGCCATTGCGTAAGGCCCAGATAAACCGTTCCTCCCACTTTTCCTGTAGCTCCGGAGTTGTCTCAATCTCAGCCAGGGCTCTTGCGACTCGCACATAGGTAGCGTCCAGGTCTGTATCCACAGGTGTGCCATCTTTGGTCTTAAGACGATATTTGGTATTCCATATGTCCAGTGAGGCGTCTTGCAACGGTATGTTAAGAACCTTTGAAGGAACAGCTTTTAGGCGGGCGCTTTTCATTTATGTGGTTTTCCTGCTTGATTGTCGTTATTTAATGGCTTTCATATCTCATATCTGTCAGCGGAAGATATGAATAATTGAGAAAACCTCCTCCCAGGGTACCAACATTCCTTTGATTCTGGATAGAATCTGAAGCCATCTGACGCCTATCCAGTATAAATTTGACGTGTGGTAAATCCCCTTTTACCCCAAACACTATATATTGTGTTTGGTATGTGAAAGATTATGTATTTATTTGGATTATGTCAAGCCAAAATACTGAAAAACATAAAATATAATATATATATATTACAAAGAGATACAGAATCTTCTAATATTTTACTAGAATATTTTTTGAAAAAATGTGAACTCTATATATTGTGTTTTAAATAACCGAGTAAAAACCACGGAAGATCGGAATAATTATAAAAATCACACGGGAAATGTGCTATTCGTTGATCAAAAGAGGCATAAAACCGGTTTGGTTACCTATGTTTTGGGCTTGTAGGTGATCGATTTGCCACGATTTTGACGTTATCAAATATATTGTAACAATCTGTGTTGTCTGGATGAGTTTCCTTATACAATGTGTGCCGTAGGCTTTACAAAGGATTAAAGCGAGTAACTAATGATAAGAGTAATGCTTGTTGATGACCACGAACTGGTTCGAACCGGTTTTAGACTTATCTTGGACGATGCTGAAGATGTTGAGGTGGTCGCAGAAGCTGATTCTGGTGAAAATGCACTACTGAAGATTCAAGAAGTAAAACCAGACCTGGTTTTAATGGATATAAACATGCCGGGGATAGGGGGCATAGAAGCCACCAGGACCATAAAACGTAAGTTCCCAGACACTAACGTAATTGCAGTTACGGTTCACTCTGAAGCACCGTTTCCTTCGAAACTACATGAAGCAGGTGCCCTTGGCTATGTAACCAAAGGTTGCCCTGCTAGTGAGTTATTGCACGCAATCAGGACGGTTATGAAAGGTAAGCCATTTCTCTCCGCCGAAGTTGCACAAAAGCTCTCACTAGCCAAACTATCAGGTGTTGATTCCGAGCTTCCGTTTGAATCACTGTCTAAACGCGAGATGCAGGTGTTGATGCTTATAGTGCAGGGGGCAAGAAACCAGGATATATCAGATACTCTATGCGTTAGTCCGAAGACCGTAAGTACCTATCGCCATAGATTGTTTGAAAAACTTGGGATTCAGACTGATGCGGAACTAACCCTTATGGCCATACGCCACGGGGTTGCAGAGTACGAACCTTGAAAAACGACATTAAAGAGTAGGTTTTACACTAGTGTTTGATATTGAATGCCGAGCCTGTCCGCGTCTGGCCAGTTTTTTAGATGATGTTAAGGCTCAACACCCGAAATATCACGCACGCCCGGTCTCTCCCTTTGGTGATGAGGATGCTAGGTTTTTGATAGTTGGCCTAGCTCCAGGTATGCATGGGGCAAACGCTACAGGCAGGCCGTTTACCGGAGATCACGCCGGCATACTCCTATATGAAACCATCCACAAATACGGCTTCAGTAGTGCTCCGGTTTCTATATCTAAGGATGATGGCTTGATTCTGGCCAACTGCCGCATCACCAATGCGGTCAAATGTCTGCCTCCACAAAATAAACCTATAGGCAGTGAGATAAATAACTGCAACTCATATCTACGGCGGGAATTGGATGCTATGCCCGATGCATCAGTTATCCTGGCACTGGGGTCCATCGCCCATAATTCGGTGATAAAGGCTTTGACGCTACGTCAAAAAGACTTTCCCTTCGGTCATAACAGGCTGCACTTGGTCAAACCAGGACTACAACTATTGGATTCTTATCACTGCAGTCGCTACAACACGCAGACCCGAAGGCTTACGCCTGAGATGTTTCAGCAGGTATTCGCCCATGCCAAACAATTACTTGAATCTCCAACAGAAGCTATATAATTCCAGGCATGCAGCCTGATTTAGAAAACAGACAGTTCGATCACAAGTCATTTCTTAAGACTCTTACCCACAGCCCGGGTGTCTACCGTATGTTGGATACCAACGGTAAGGTACTATACGTAGGAAAGGCTAAGGATCTAAAACGCAGGGTCAGTAGTTACTTTACCAGATCACAAAATCGCCGCATTCAGTTACTTGTCTCTAAGATACGAAATATCGATATTACCGCAACCCACACTGAAGCTGAGGCTCTGATTCTAGAGAACCACCTGATCAAGAACCTGAAGCCCAGATACAATATCCTATTAAAAGACGACAAAAGTTACCCATATATCTATCTATCTGACGACACATTCCCACGCTTATCCTTTCATAGGGGGGCAAAAGTAAAGAAAGGGCGCTATTTTGGACCCTATCCAAATGCAGGATCAATGCGCGAGACCATGCAATTGTTACAGAAGCTGTTTCCAGTTCGGCAGTGTGATGAAAGCTTCTACAGGAACAGATCCCGTCCATGTCTGCAATATCAAATACAGAGATGTACCGCACCCTGCGTAAATCTGGTTAGTGCTGGGGAGTACGCGCGAGATGTAAGCGATGCAGTACTGTTTCTGGAGGGAAAGACCAGCTCGATTATAGATGATTTAGTTGCACGTATGGAGCAGGCTTCAGTCCGTCTTGAGTATGAACAGGCCGCCAGATACCGTGATCAGATAGCGCGTCTCCGCAAGATTCAGAAAAAACAGTATATCAGTGGTGAGAAAGGTGATTTAGATATAGCAGCCTGTGCAGCGGATGCAGGCATGGCTGTAATCCAACTCTTTTATATCCGAGGAGGTCGAAACCTGGGAAATAAGGCATTCAATCTTCGCATTAGAGAAGGTCAGGAAGAGAAGGAGATACTTTCAGCATTTCTGTGTCAGCATTATATAGGCAAGCAGGTCCCAGCTGAGATTATCGTTAGTACCAGACCTGAGGGGTTGGAGTTGATACAACAGGTGCTATCTTCAGAGAGCGGGCGGAAAGTTAGGGTGAGTTCAAACGTGCGTTCGGATAAGGCCCGTTGGTTGAAGATGGCTAAACAAAACGCCAGATTATCTTTGGATGCGAGATTGGCTAGTAGGGCAGGGTATGAAGT
Organism: Sedimenticolaceae bacterium; assembly: GCA_050288625.1. Classification (GTDB taxonomy): domain Bacteria; phylum Pseudomonadota; class Gammaproteobacteria; order Chromatiales; family Chromatiaceae; genus JAAGZL01. The sequence continues at coordinate 56,999 of JBNKEE010000033.1, forward strand.
CAGATTGTTAGCGTTACAGAAAACTTTCAATCTGGACGAAACACCGCAACGCATGGAGTGTTTTGATATCAGCCACATCTCTGGAGAAAAGACCGTGGCATCCTGCGTGGTATTCGACATACAGGGGGCATCCAAGCAGGATTATCGCAGATTCAATATCAGTGATATTCAACCTGGTGACGACTATGCCGCTATGAATCAGGCCCTGATGCGTCGTTATCAACGCATACAGTCCGGAGAAGGCAAACTGCCAGATATCCTTTTTATAGATGGAGGCAGGGGCCAGCTGGCCGCCGCCGAGCGGGTATTGAATGAACTGGCGATGACCGGGGTAACGCTGATCGGTATTGCCAAAGGCAGATCCAGAAAGGCGGGTATGGAAAAGCTGTTCCTCTCCGGCCAGAATACCCCCATTACACTGCCTGCAGACTCGCCAGCCATGCATCTGGTGCAACAAATCAGAGACGAAGCGCATAGATTCGCTATTACCGGACATCGTCAAAGAAGAGAACGCGCTGTCAAAAGCTCTATACTTGAAGAGATTGATGGAGTCGGGCCAAAACGGCGTCAGAGGTTACTGAAACAGTTTGGAGGTATTCAGGAACTTAAGGAAGCTGGTGTGGAAGACCTGGAGCGGGTAGATGGTATTAGCCACAAACTGGCAGAAAAGATATACCATTGTTTTCATGGTGATGATTGAATATTTCCATCTCTACATTCAATTCTTTACACTACGAATTATCTCGGAATGACTAGAAGCAGATGATGCCTAATATCCCTAATCTCCTGACCCTACTGCGAATCGCACTGATACCGGTTTTTATAATCATCTTTTATCTGCCATGGGTTTATGCCAACCAGGTATGTGCCTCAATATTTGCGTTGGCGGCTATAACTGACTGGCTGGATGGGTATCTTGCTCGCAGGTTAGGACAGATGTCTGCATTTGGCGCGTTCCTGGATCCGGTGGCAGACAAACTCATGGTGGCAACCGCACTTATTCTGGTGGTTCAAGCGGATCCCACCCCGGCGCTGGCTATACCGGCTATCATCATTGTAGGTCGTGAGGTGTCTATATCTGCCCTGCGAGAGTGGATGGCAGAGATGGGAGAGAGGGCAATAGTAGCGGTTACGGTTATTGCAAAGTTTAAAACCGCAGCACAAATGCTTGCGATTCTTATGCTTATCTATAGAGAGACAATATGGGAATTGCCTGTATATACAATAGGATATGTCCTTCTCTACGTGTCTGCCATACTAACGGTGTGGTCGATGTTGGTGTATATTAAGGCGGCATGGCCCAGTATGAATGATCCGGCGGCTGATCTCAGGATTAATGATGAACAGGATTCGGATGGTGGATAAATAGCACTTCTTTCTTGACAGCGCATACAGGAACATTACAATAGCCGGCGTTCCAACGATGCGGGAATAGCTCAGCTGGTAGAGCACAACCTTGCCAAGGTTGGGGTCGCGAGTTCGAATCTCGTTTCCCGCTCCAATTTTCGTAAAACCCCGGGCGTCAAGCAGGGGTTTTTTGCGTATAGGGCTGGAAAGTTTAATGATAATCCATGATACTTTCCCACCTCTGTACAGTTATGGCTGAGTGGCAGAGTGGTTATGCAGCGGCCTGCAAAGCCGTGGACCTCGGTTCGATTCCGGGCTCAGCCTCCATTTAAACTGTAAGTTGTTCGCTCCCATGCCCGGGTGGCGGAATTGGTAGACGCAGCGGACTTAAAATCCGCCGGAGGAAACTCTGTGCCGGTTCAAGTCCGGCCCTGGGCACCATTTCATAAAAATCTGTTATCACGAACTGCAATAACAGAGCGTTCCCATCTTTTTAAACTACACTCATTCATCACTAAAATCATAATAACACCACAATATTCCTGGTTTGGTCAGCCAAACCGAAACAAATATACGGAACTTGATTATCGATACTCTGTCTGGTGTCTATATAGCCGATGAATTTTTTGCGAGCATCATTTATTCGGAGGTTGATATGATTCGGCATCCCATACTTACCCTGCTATTTCTCTCGCCTCTAGCTCATGCCGCAAAACCTGAAATAAATTCATCCACCTATGGCGGAGCTATAGACGGTTATGATCCCGTTGCATATTTTACCGAAAGAAAACCGATCAAAGGCACAAGCGCTTATGCCTTCGAATATAAAGGTGCAAAGTGGTTGTTTGCATCTAAAAAAAACAGACAGGCCTTTAAAAAGTCGCCGCAGAAATATACTCCACAGTATGGGGGTTATTGTGCTTATGCAGTGTCTAAGGGATCTACCGCCCCAACAGATCCAAATGCTTGGACTATCCATAATGGCAAACTCTATTTGAACTACAACGCAGATATACGCGCAAAATGGAGAGAAGACATCGCAGGAAACATAGATAAAGCTGATAGCTATTGGCCAAAGGTTCTCGAATAATGGCGTTATTGGAGGTAATCATGGGTCTGGCACATAAAATCAGATTAAACAGCTATACTGCCTTGGTTATTGGTATGTGTATATTTGTCGAAACTACCTATGCAGATGAGTTCAGACTAAAGAGCTCTGATGAGCCTGCTACCGTAGTTGAACTATATACCTCACACGGTTGCAGCAGCTGTCCTCCGGCCGATACCTGGCTTAGAAAATATATAAACCATAAGGATCTCTGGATAAAGGTTATCCCTATGGCTTTCCATGTAGACTATTGGGATTATTTGGGCTGGAAAGATCGCTTTGCAAATTCGAAGTACAGTAATCGTCAAAGAGAATACCGTAGCTCGGGAAAACTACGAGCAGTTTATACTCCCGGCTTCGTTGTAGGTGGTAATGAATGGCGCGGTTGGTTCCGTGGAAATGCGGTCAATATATTGTCAGATAAACAGGTAGGTAGGTTAGAAGCACGCGTTGTCCCAAATAAAAAGGTAATGGCCAGATTTACACCGAATCATGATACGGTCGTACAGAATCTACGGGCACATGTAGCAGTTCTTGGATTCGGTATACAGAGTAATATTGGAGCGGGAGAAAACTCTGGCAGAACTCTTGCCGAAGACTTTGTCGTACTTGGTGATAGTTCAACGTCAACCGAAGGTGATTTGTTTAAGTGGGAATTGCCATGGCCTGTCCTTAAGGCGGCTAATACTGATAGAAGGGCAGTAGTTGTCTGGTTAAGCGATAAAGATGATCCGACACCAATTCAGGCAGTGGGGGGTTGGTTAAACTAGGCCACTGTTGTTATGGCAGGTAGATAGAAAAACAACCGCCCTTTAGCTTATTATTGTTGCTAAGTTTGATAAACCCCATTTTATCTTTGTTATGGTGCATTTGCGCGATCATTTTGGCAAAATGAATGCCAAGCAGAGTCCTGCCATCACCTATATCATTGTTTACGGAATCAGCTTCTTGTGCCTCTAGCATTTCATCTGTGAAGCCCGCGCCATCATCTTCAACACTGATTACCAAGTAACCATCTTTTTCTTCAGCCGATATTTCAATCTTGCTTTGAGTGTAGCGTAGGGCATTACCTATAAGGTTATTGATGATTCCATGTACCAGGCACTCATCGAAATATCCATTTAACTCTTCATCACAGTCGCAAGATAGAACTACATCTCCTGAATCTGCGGCAGACTGATTTTCAACCACTATCTCTTGTAGAAAATCGTCTACATAAACCTCATCAATAACAGGTGAGATGCGTTCATTCTCCATTCTATATAGGGTGAGTAATTCGATAAGGTTATTGTTGAGCCTTTTTGCCTCATGCTGTATTGCTGCAATTTTCGAAGACTCATTCATATTAACAGGAAGTTCATCGACAACTTCATCAAGGCGGTTTATAACCATACCTAGAGAGTTCTTCATGTCATGAATAATAGATGCGAGAATATCGTAAAATAACATGTAAGTGGCCTATAGAATTTAGTGTAAGTCTTCGTAGCGCTTCTTAAGATTCTTTAATGTTCTGTTATCTGGATCAATCCTGCCGGCCCGTTTTAGATACTTATCCAGTTTAACGGACAATTCATCGTCTTTGCCATGCTCTTCCATATACATCAAAAATGTACGTGCTGCATTCATGTTAACAATGATATTTGCCGACATTCCTTCTGCTGCGTCTTCAAATAGTTTCATTGCTTCTTCAAGTTTTCCTTCCCTGGCAAGTTTTGCACCATCGTTATTGAGTTTGACAATATCTTTCCTGATTCTTGAAACAAAGGACTTTGGGTCGTCTTCAAGTTTGAGATCACCCAGGGTATCACTAATGCCTTTAAGAATTTCAGGGTTGTGATGATGATTGCTGGCGGTTTGCTGTAGTATTTGCTTGGCCTTTATATCATCACCAGACTGAGAACAGGCCTTTGCCATATCCACTGCAAGTTCAGGAGATGTATGTCCTCCTAGTTTGTTGTATAGCCTGGTTGCAGTCTTCATGTTCTCTGCGACTGCATCTTCGTCCTCCAGGATCAGGGCGTTGGTTATCGCGGTGTAAAGCTCTGCCTCTGGATCATCTTTAAAATTCTTGGCTATCTCCCGTGTATATCTCTCCGCGTCATCATGCAGACCGGATTTTGCCTTTATTTGGGCAATATTCGAAAACAACGAAGGGTGTTTATAGATCGAGTGCTTCCCTAGTTTAATAGCATTATTGAATGCAGCCTCAGCGGTTTTTGTATCTCCGTTTCTCAGAGCAAGTTCACCAAGGGCTTTTTGTCTTGGTATAGCTCGGGCGGAAAGTTTCACACCTTTTTGCAGGACCTTTTGCGCCTCTTGTTGTTCGTCCAGCATTTGTTGAGTCTTTGCCAACCAGTCGTAAGCTGCCATAAATCTTTCGTTATCGGCAATCAAATCAGAAAATACCTTTTTTGCCTCCTCATACTGCTCCTTTCCAAACATCGCCTTGCCCAGGCCCAGCTTAGCCCACGCCATTTCTCTTTTGCTTAATACCCTGCGATATATAATCTCGGCCTGGTCGAATTCGCTGTCCAGGATAGCTAGTTCCGCCTTTAAGCGGGTGAGTATATTTTTGTTCTGTGTGTTTTGGGCGAGTTTTTTATCTATAAGTCTGTTCGCAAGGTCGTAGTCTAGATTGTTTATTGCGTGCTCAATTTCGATTAGATCAGCTTTCTTGGTAAGAAGACGACTTAGTCTTTTCCCAAGCAAATTCTTGGTAAATGGCTTGGTTAAATATGAGTCAGGTTCGTATTCCACTGCTCCCATGACCATTACTCTGGTATTTTCAGCGGTAACCATAACGAATACGGTGCCCACACCTATCAATTTTCGGTGTCTTATTTCTTCTAAAACCTGTTGGCCGTCACGGCCTGGCCCCAGGTTGTAATCACACAATATAACGTCAAAGCGTTTTTGCTCAATAATCCTTATGGCTTCCTTGCCATTGGTTACCATATCAATCTTGGAGACACCGAATGATGTCAGCATATTTTTCAGGACACTACGCATGTCGACAAAGTCATCGACGATCAAAAATCTTAACTCTTTGAAAATGCTGTCTAATTTCATGCGTAGATATTGTGCTCGGATTATATGTGGTTATCTATCTATGTCATAAATATGTATCGTCATAATTAGAAAAAACTGAAAACTTATTCGGATAATGGCATTATATCGCCCATCTAGAATGATTCCTTTAATGTCGGCCTGATTGCTGATATTGGACGAACATTACCTAACCACTACCCTGACGATGTACGAAAGCCAAACATGAAAATTACAATTACTATCCAAGATACAGATAATGGCAGCATAAAGGTCACTGAAGAACGTGACCCTGCGGATGGAGAAAATGAGAATTCAATAACCTCTGCCAGCGCCTTGGCTGATGCAATGTTTGAATTGATGGATCAGCTAGGTGAAACAGACTGAGATACTCGGCATATCCCTGGTCATGGTAATTTTAGTTTCCTAGTATCTGCAATTTCTGTTCTTTGCGGCAACATACTTGCTGCTTTTTTAATCACCTTCTCTGCAGTAGCCCGATACGAGGACAATTTCCCTCCGTAAATGCTTAACACTCTCGGGTTGTTATAATTGTCTCTGTATATAATTGTTTCACGAGAGCGGTGAAATATAGATTTGCTCTCTTGCTTTAATACTCTGATGCCGGCAAAACTTCTCTTGATATCGGATCGTGCGGCACCAGGTGAAAAATAGCTTCGATATACATCTAACAGATAATCAATCTCTACCTCTGATGGGGTGACATCTGCCGGGTTTCCCTGGAATCTCATCTCTGTTGTCCCAATTAGTACATCATTATCCCATGGCATTATCAGAACCGCCCTTTGATCCTGTGGCGCCTCCAGATAATACACACCATGTTTCTGTCTGGCAGAAATCAAAATATGTGATCCTTGAACTAAGTCGATAGCAAGTTGCTGTGGTGTGGGTTGGATATTCCTGAGTGTTGAATTGATCCATGGCCCAGTGGCGTTTATGAGCATTCTGGATTTAATAGAGCCGGTTTTCCCATGTTGCTCATACTCTAGAATGCATCCATCTGATCCTGAGGTCGCCTGCAGAAATCTACAATCAAGTTTTACAACTGCTCCAATCTGGGAGGCGGATTCGAGAACAGCTTGGGTTAGCAGTTGGTCATCTGTTTGCGCATCCCAATATTGGAAAACTGCCTTTAGTCCCTCTGTCTTCAATCCGTCAAGCTGGTCCCAGCTTGATCTTGGAACCCTTTGAAATCCCTTGCCGCCAAGCAGTGCGTAAAGCGACAAGCCAGCAGTGATGATGTAGGGTCCACGGTGGCTTTGTTCATACACTGGTATATAAAAAGGTACTAGTCGTACCAGATGTGGTGCATTTTTAAGTAGCAGACGACGTTCTCGAAGACATTCCCAAACCAACCCGATCTGAGCCGTCTCGAGATAACGCAATCCACCATGGATCAATTTGGAAGAACGGCAGGATGTTCCGAGACCAGGTTTCTCATACTGCTCGATTATGAGTGTTTTGTAGCCGGCTGCTGCAGCGGCCTGGGCGACGCCAGCGCCATGTATGCCGGCACCAATTATCGTAAGATCATAATCCATTTGTGCAGGCCTGTGTGAACAGTATCTGGTTCTCCAGCATGAGGCCAATATCTCCCGTTTCGATATATTTGATTCCCTGTTCACACCACTTCAATGCTACATGTGGTGTGTTTATTTCATATAACATCCATTCCCAGGGACCATCCCAAGGATGCGTGTTAGCCGGCAATTTTCTGTAATTGCATATTAGAAAGTCTGGGTTCAGGGAAACAGCATATTCATTATGCTTCTTATCGTACTTATTCAACACCAGGCCGATCCTGATATCGCTGTTGTTTTTGGCATACTCTACGGCTGAATAGTTAAATGATATTAGAACAGAGCTTTCGCTATAAGGCTGTAGTATATCTAGCAGCCTATCTACAACCATGGCAACACCCCAACGTTCTAGACTCTCTTCCTTTATTTCCACCATATAGTTGACTTGTGGGTAGCCAGATAATCTTTCCAGCACGCTATCCAACGTTGATATCTGTAGAGGATAGAATTTATCTCCAAACCTATTTGGCTCGTGCGCACTGATACTATTTATTTCATCAGCGTTGGTCTCAAAGACAGATATGCCTGTATCTGCTATTCGCATAAAGTCAGAATCATGTATGAGGATAAACTGTCCGTCCGCGCACATCTGTATATCGAACTCAAGCCAGCAGGCTCCAGCATCTATCGCCGCTTTCAGTCCTAACCAGCTATTTTCTGGATACCTTTCCATGTAACCGCGATGTGCTACGAGTTTTGGTATCTTTTGATTATTCATTATTTGTTTCTTCGATGTACTTGGTTAGTAATTCGATAAATAGTTTGAAGCGAGAGTTTAGTCCAGATTCATCCTGGGGCAGAAACGCATCATTTTGACTTGTGAGCCATGTTTTCGGCTGACCTGCGGCTATCCAGGCAATACCTTTGATAGTGCTTTCTGAGTCATCAATACGGTTTACTTTAAGATTAGTCAGATTTGCCAGTTTTTGGCATATTTGGTCTACCCTTGAAAGACCACCACTCAGTTGGAGCTCAGTGATCGATTTAGATTGTAGCATTAGCTGAATATTGTGATTGATGAGAAAAAGTATGCTTTCACAAACTGACGCCAGCATCTCGAAATGAGAATAACTGGCTGGATCTCCATTAAAAACAGGATCCAATCCAGATTTCCACCACGGCGATCCCAATCCTCCCACGGTATTAATAAAGATGGGTGGATCTTCAACCTGTTCGAGTGATTGTTGCAGAAACGTACGATATTCTTCGATCTTGAAGTGACTGGATAACCACTGTAGTGCATTACCTGCGCCATTGACCGTGGCTTCTAGTATGTATTCACAATCCGTTTCTTCGCTGAAACTGATAGTGTTCAAGAGCTGTGGTAGAGGAGTATCTTCATGCTTTGTGGTTATGATAAATGCACCACTGCCGATATTCACCAGAGCCGTACCATTTTCTGGTTTCCCAGAACAGAACCACGCGGCATTTTGATCACCATTCATCGCGGTGATCGGTATACCATAAGAACTTAACTCACCAAACTTATGATAGATAGGCCTGGATGCAGGCAGGAAAAATAATGGAACGCCAAACAGATTTGATAGCTTTTCTGACCAATCCATCGTCTTTAAATCCAATAATTGCATCCTTTGTGCATTGCCATGATCTACCGCGTTGTTATCTGTATTAGTTAGCCTGGATAACAGATAGCTGGAGATGGGGCCTGTCCTGTCGTTATCGTTCATTTTGTTGTCAATGAGCCAGCGTAGTTTGGTAGCACCATAGTGAGCAGATAGGGGGAGACCGGTTATCTGCCTTATCTCATCCGCATGATCATGCAAGTTGGCTAGCACAGTCTCACCACGGGTATCCTGCCAATTCAATACAGATGACTTGGGATGGCCGTGTTGATCCCAGCAAAGCACTGAAGAGCGCTGTGTTGCTATCCCACAGTATTCGATAGAGTACCTGATTGTTGTCGGAAGTGTACGCCAAACCTGGTCTATTGCAGATGATGCAGATTGAACAATCTGTACGGGATCTTGTTCCATCATCCCGGCTTTAGGATTAGTTGATGGAATAGGACATGATGCCATGGCCAATACTTCGCCGTGCGTAGTTAGGACAGCTGCGCGGGTAGATTGAGTCCCCTGATCAATAGCAAGCACATAACTCATGTATATAAAATAGACTCAAATTGGCTTCTTATGATTATTGATAAACCTCAAATTTTTCTAAAGAAACAGCGCTAACGGACGCTATTAGATGCAAACTATAACAACAGACAATGGACGTTTAGTAAATCACTATACCTGAGGAGTGATAACCTAATGAAAATATTGAGAAATTATAAGATAAAACTACGTCTGTGGTTCCTCACCATTCTGGCGTTGGTTGGGGTTCTCGTTGTTGCGTGGATCTCATTGGCCATGTTCCATTCGGCTCTTTTGGTAGAGAAGGAGCATCAGACACGCAAGTTGGTTGAATCTGCCCATAGTATTCTGGTGGAGCAATATGAATTATTTACCAAAGGTGAAATGGATGAGGCGTCCGCCAAGGCCTCGGCACTAGAAATTATCAAGGCAATCCGCTATGACGGTAGCAACTATTATTGGATCAATGATATGGATCCGAAGATGGTCATGCACCCGATCAAACCAGCTTTAGATGGCAAAGATCTTTCCGGATTTAAAGATCCTGCTGGGAAAAAGCTTTTCGTGGAATTTGTTAACACGGTAAAAAAGGATGGGGCCGGATTCGTTCCGTATCTTTGGCCTAAGCCTGGATCTGACCAGCCTGTAGAAAAGCTCTCATATGTTAAAGGCTTTAAACCCTGGGGATGGATCATTGGCTCGGGTATATATATAGATGATGTGGAAGCCGCCTTCCAGAAAAAGTTTTTGACCTTGGGCATAACGGTTGTTTGTTTAATGGCACTTCTGGCTGGACTTTCATTTGCTATCACCAGAAGTATTATCTCTCCACTGCACACAACCACAATTGCTATGGATAATATCTCCCAAGGAGAGGGAGACTTGACCGCTAGGTTGGATAATAGTGGAAATGATGAGTTATCTGAACTCTCTCAGGCCTTCAACCGATACACAGAGAAGATCCATGACATTGTACGCCGCGTACAGGAAGCAACCGGTGAGCTTACTTCATCCTCTGATGAGCTAAACAAGGTTTCTAGTGAAACAAATGACAGCATGATTCAACAACGCGGTGAAACGCAACAGGCAGCTACCGCTGTTACTGAAATGGCATCTACGGTCAAAGAGATCGCAAAGAGCTCAGAGTCAGCTGCTGTTTCTGCAAAAGAAGCAGATAACGAGGCTATCGAAGGGAAAAATGTTATTGGTGAAGCAACCAAGACGATAAATAAGCTGGCCTCAGAAGTTGAACAGTCGGCTGAAGTGATTAATCGTCTGGAAAATGAGAGTGAGGCAATAGGGTCAGTCTTAGATGTTATTCGCGGCATTGCTGAGCAGACTAATCTGCTTGCTTTGAATGCAGCCATTGAGGCAGCTAGGGCTGGGGAGCAAGGTAGAGGGTTTGCTGTAGTGGCAGATGAGGTACGTACTTTGGCAAGCCGCACTCAGCAGTCCACGCAAGAGATCCAGGAGATGATCGAAAAATTGCAGACTGGTTCCAGGGAAGCAGTACAGGTTATGGAAAGCAGTCGTGTAACTACTCAGAAAACAGTGGAAAAGGCGAGTGAAGCTGCTGAATCACTAAATAAGATTGCCGAAGCGGTTGCAATCATCTCTGATATGAATACCCAGATCGCCAGCGCAGCCGAAGAGCAGTCAGCTGTAGCACAAGAGATTGATAAAAACATCGTTCAGATATCGGACCTGGCGGAGCATGGAGCTGAGCAAACTACCTATGTGTCTGATACTAGCGAAAGATTATCTGAGCTGAGTAAAAGTCTTGCCCAGCTAGTACAGCGCTTCAAGGTGTAGTGATTTAGTACCAACATATACGATCAATGCCGTCAGGGCCTGTTCCTGACGGCATTTTTTATGTCATTGCCTATTCGGTCTGTTCTGTTCAGAAGCTATCCTGCATAATCACTCAAAATCATGAATATAGTTGATATGGGCGGTAGCACAATAAAACCTATAGATATGGAAAAAATTCTGGAGACCATCTCTCCAGATAGCATCATTCTGACTGTTAACAGACGTCTCTCCCTTGAGATAAGGAACCAATTTAATCAAAGACAACTTAAGCTCGGATTGCCGGTTTGGGAGAGCGCCAATACGATTTCATGGCGCGATTGGATTCACGACCAGTTTCTGGAACTGGTAGAACATGGCCAATCTCATCTAACGTTATTGACCTCGGACCAAGCTCATATAGTGTGGGAGCAGATCATCCAGGCAGACAGAGATGTAGCACTCCTGCGCACAGCAAACGCCGCAAGGCTGGCCCAGGATGCTTGGACACTTGTCCATACATGGCTGATAGAACAGGATCAACTTACCTATGCTGCAACCGATGAGACCGAACGTTTTTTGTTCTGGGCTGAAAAATTTCGCGCACGCTGCAAGAGTAATAACTGGATCGACCCGGCGCAGATTCCAAATATAGTCTTACATTGTCTGGCTGAGGGAACTCTAAAACCTCCTGCAGAGATCATATTGGCTGGTTTCGATGAAATCACTCCGCAACAACAACTCTTGTTGAGTTTGCTACGAGACATGGGTTGTGGAACAAGCCTCCTGACAAACATCGTTGAACCTGTATCCGTTGCAAGGCTGCATGCTGTAGATATTACTCAGGAACTGGAGTCAGCAGCTGCATGGGCCATAAAACGCCTGATGGTCAACAGCGATACCAGGATCGGTATTGTGGTACCGAAATTGGAAAAGCTGCGTAGTAGGGTCGATGCTATATTCAAGCGTTCTCTACATCCAGATGCAATCATTCAAGATGTATCGGATACTCAGAAACTCTACAATATCTCACTGGGTGTCCCACTAGTCCAATGCCCTCTGGTGGCTGATGCGTTTCTACTCATGGATTTGGCAGGCGGCGAACTTCCCAGTGGTGATATCAGTCGTCTGTTGCGTTCTCCATTTCTTTTCGGTAGTTCTCAGGAGCGGGAACGCAGGGCACGTCTGGACGCATACATACGCAGCAGAGTAGGAGAACACACTATTTCCCTGGATACCCTGATTCGTCAGGCCGGTTCGTTTAACCACGATGACGACGCCTGCCCGGTTCTCCTGATATCGCTGCAAAACTTCAGACGCAGAGCGGATCAGATGCCGGCCAGGCAGTCACCACAACAGTGGACCGAAGAGTTTCAGGCCTTGCTCAATGCCGTGGGTTGGGGACGCTACGAGCAGATGAGCAGTGTCGAGTACCAGCAGGTCGAACGTTTTAACCAGGCCATGGCCTCTTTCCAGATGTTAGGGCAGGTGCAAGACTCTATGCATCGGCAAGAAGCATTCGATCGCCTACATAACATCGCCCAAGAGACCCTGTTTCAATCACAAGGCAGCGATGCACCTATTCAGATCGTCGGTACCCTGGAGTCCTCCGGTCTGGGATTCGACCATCTCTGGGTAGTCGGTCTGGATGATACTACCTGGCCTGAGCTTGCGGCACCTAACCCATTGCTGCCTATCTCTGTCCAGCGTGAATTGAGACTGCCACACGCTTCACCCCAACGTGAACTGGAATATGCCTCAGTCATCACCCAAAGGCTTCTTACGAGCGCCAGTGAGATAGTAGTTAGCCACGCCGAAACAGATGGAGTAAATCAGCTTCGGGTAAGTCCGTTGGTCGCCCATCTTCCATTGGTGACTGTGGATGACCTTGACCTAGCCTTGATAGTTGATATCAGCCGAGTTGGATTCGGTTCCAGCAAAATGGAAGAGCTTATCGACAACGACGCACCGCCACTATTACCGGGAACCCATCTGCCCGGTGGCAGTCGGTTGTTGGCGGATCAGTCGGCCTGTCCGTTTCGCGCCTTTGCCAATTATCGCCTGGGCGCGACTGTCATCGAAGACCCGGTCTCAGGAGTTGACGCCAGGACTAGAGGAATAATGACCCACAGGGTGCTGCAAGGGATGTGGCAACAGATCGGTGATCAGGAGCGACTGTTGGCTATTGATGAGCCAGATCTGAGGCAAATTGCAGAAGATGTTGTGTCGCATGAACTATCCCGGATAAAACCGCTGCGTCCAGATACCTTTACCCCCAGGTTTATAGAGATTGAGCAGGAACGGTTGACAGAACTGGTTCTGGAATGGCTGCAGTTGGAACGACAGCGAGCACCCTTTGCAGTCTCTTCTCTGGAACAGAGGGATAGAGTGGCCCTGGCCGGTCTGGAATTGGATATTGTGGCGGATAGAATCGACCGTCTTGAGGACGGCAGCAATCTTATTATCGATTACAAGACCGGAAAAAATCTCTCCTACGCAGGTTGGTTTGAGCAGCGCATAGATGAGCCACAACTGCCACTCTATGCCACCACCAATTCAGCAAATATATCCGGTGTCTTTCTTGCCGGTTTAAACACGTCCAATCTCAGATTCAGGGGGGTAACTGAACAAGAGGGAGTGGTGCCGGGTATCAAGGCATTCTGTACAACCAAGGAGGCCGTAGACTACGCTGGTTGGGATGGTCTAAAGACAGAATGGAAACAGCGTTTGGAATTGTTGGCGCAAGAGGTCTTGGATGGGTGTGCGGAGGTAATGCCTAAGGATATCGACAAAGAATGCGTCTACTGTCCTCTGCCATCTTTGTGCCGTATCCATGAGTGGGGAGAAGAGGATGAGTAACCCCAACATTCAAGATCAAGGACAACGCGAACAGGCACTGGATATAGAGCGCTCATTTATCGTACAGGCCCCGGCCGGTTCCGGTAAGACAGAACTGCTGATTCAGCGCTATCTGAGTCTACTTGCTGTAGTGAATGAGCCGGAAGAGATTGTCGCTATCACCTTCACCAGGAAGGCGACCTCAGAGATGCGCAACCGCATCCTGGATGCCATGGATGGAACGTCTGGACCAGAACCGGAGCAGGGACATGAACACCTTACCTGGAGTCTGGCAAAAGGCGTTATAGAGCGCGACCTGGAACTGGGATGGGGATTGCAACAGTCCCCCCGGCGTCTCAGGATCCAGACCATCGACTCTCTATGTGGCGATATCACCCGTCAGTTGCCGTTGCTGTCTAGCTTTGGTGGTAACCAGCAGGCCATAGAAAAGGCCAAGAAGATGTACGAGGCGGCGGCCAGGACGGCAATTCATCATCTGGAACAGGGCAGGGAGTGGGGCGATGCCGTGGCCACCCTGTTGCGCCATCTGGGCAATAACATATCCAGATTGGAGGGGTTGCTGGTAACCATGCTATCCAAGCGCGACCAGTGGTTGCGACATGTGGTTAGTGATGGCGATGAGTGGCTACGACGACAGGAACTGGAACGGGCTTTGGAGAGCATGGTTGAAGATGCCATGACCAAGCTGACCGCAACCGTTCCCCACAACCTCACGTCAGAGATACTCCGACATGCCAGATTTGCAGCAGCCAATCTGAAAGAAGGTGGTAAGGAGAGGGATGTTGTTGCCTGTTTGGATATGCAGGCCATGCCTTCGGCGTGTTGTGATGCCATCTCGCAGTGGAGAGGTTTGGCTGACCTACTGTTAACCAAAGATGGTGGGTTAAGAAAGAGGGTAAATAAACTAGATGGTTTTCCAGCAGACAATGCTGATGGGAAAGATTTATGCAAACAGATGAAAGACGACTTTTCTGCTTTGCTTGAAGAGTTAAGGAATCATCCCAAATTCATCTTAGAACTTGATCAAGTTCGTTTACTCCCGCCAGTTGCATACACAGAAGATCAATGGCGGGTGATGCAGGCTCTGTTCCTGTTCTTGAAGATCGCAGTGGCGGAACTGAGATTAGAGATGGCAGAACGCGGGGAGCTCGACTTCATCGAAATGGCTCTGGGCGCCAATACCGCGCTGGGAACTGATGATAACCCAACAGATCTGGCCATGGCTCTGGACTATCGCATACAACACATCCTGGTAGATGAGTTCCAGGATACTTCATACGGACAGTATGAACTGCTGAGAAAGCTTACTCGCGGCTGGGAGCCGAGCGATGGCAGGACCCTGTTCGTGGTGGGCGACCCCATGCAATCTATCTACCGTTTCCGTGAAGCCGATGTGGGGCTCTATCTGAAGATCAGACAGGAGGGGCTAGGCCATATCGGCCTGACACCCCTGTTACTTTTTGTGAACTTCCGGTCACAGGCTGGAATCGTCGAGTGGGTCAACCAGGTGTTCCAGCAGGTATTCCCTCAGCAGGAGGATATCGGCATGGGGGCCGTAACCTATGTCAATTCCACGCCATTCCACTCTGAGAATGCCAAACTCGCTGTGCAGGTGCATCCAGGCTTAGGACGCGATGACCTGGCTGAGGCTAGACAGATTCTGGAACTGATAGAGACCACACATCGGGAAGAACCAAACGATGAAATTGCCATCCTGGTGCGCAGCCGTAATCATCTGGCAGAGATCATCCCGCAACTGAAACAGGCCGGATTGAGGTTTCAGGCAGTGGATGTGGAACCCCTGTCCCAGCGTCCAATCATCTACGACCTGATGGCCTTGACTCGTGCCCTGCTGCACCCGGCGGATCGTATCTCCTGGCTTGCCATACTCCGCGCACCCTGGTGCGGTCTGAGCCTGGAAGATATGTATGCCCTGGCAGGTGGAAACCATAACCTCACTATCTGGGAATTGATTAACCGGGATGATCTCAAAGAAGAGATGAGTAACGAGGGCCAGACACGACTGCTACGCGTCAGATCTGTCCTGCAGCTAGCCCAGCACAGACACCGGCGTGTGCCCCTGCGTGATCTGGTTGAAGGGGCCTGGATCGCTCTTGGCGGACCTGCTGTGGTCAGGTCCGAGACAGAGCTGGAAGAGGCCGGGATGCTGTTTCAATTACTGGAAGAGTTTGACCGGGGTGGAGATATAGATGATTTTTCCGCGCTGGATGAGGCGCTGAATGAGCTATACGCCCCGCCGGACACCGCCAGCGACGAACGGTTGCAACTAATGACCATACATGCCGCCAAGGGCCTGGAGTTTGACCGGGTGATCATTCCCGGATTGGGTAAGTGGTCAGGGGGTGTTGATACCAGACTCCTGTATTGGCTGGAACGCATCTCATCGGATGGGGAAAATGATCTGTTACTTGCGCCGATCAAGGGTGCGGATGAAAAAGAGGACCTCATATATAAGTATCTGCACCGTATGGTTAGGGAGAAGGACCGTTTGGAAACAGTGCGACTGCTGTATGTGGCGGCCACCAGGGCCAGGAAACATCTGCACCTGTTTGGGCATGTGGAGTACACCCAGAACGGTATCAAAGATCCTGATACGCGCTCACTGCTTGCGTCTCTATGGTCAGCGCCTGAGATAAAGGAGCAATTCCTGCAGATGTCGGTAGAAGATCAAGCTCCGGTCGAATCACAATCAGCGAGGCAAGATACGCATCCAATACGCCGTCTGCCTACGGAGTGGCAGTTCCCACAACGAGAACTGGAGACACCTCTGCCTCAGATCGTCTCAGAACCATTACCAGAAACGACCCAACTGGAACGGGTAGAGTTTGACTGGGCCAGCGAGACCGCACGCCATGTCGGAACCCTAGTGCATCGCTATCTGCAGCGTATTGCCAGGGATGGTACAAGGTCCTGGGATCGGCAGCGTATCAGCTCTCTGCATGGCGCATTCGCTAACGCCCTCCTGCATCTTGGAGTCCCCAAAGACGAACTGTACGCAGCCGTAACCAGGGTGGATGCGGCTTTGTCACAAGCCATGGCGGATGATCGTGGCTGCTGGATCCTGTCTGACCAGCATCAGGATGCCAGATCAGAATATGCCCTCAGTTCTGCACTCAATAACAAGCTGGTGAACATAGTGGTGGATCGGACCTTCATCGATGTGTACGGAGTGAGATGGATCATCGACTACAAGACTGGATTCCATGAGGGCAGTGACGTCGATGCCTTTCTGGATAGAGAGATGGAAAGATATCGTGGGCAGATGGTGCGCTATGCCGCTGTATTCAGCAAACTGGAAGATCGCCCTATCAGGCTTGGTCTCTATTTTCCCCTGATGTCGGGATGGCGTAGCTGGGAGTTGTAGGAGCCCAGCCCTCTGGGCGAATCGTTATAAATCGCCAGCAGAAGCCAGCTCCTACATCTAGAATTGTTGAATGGGTATTGTCTTTGTATCCCAGTTGGTGACGGCCCACTCCCAGAACTCATCGAGATTAGCCGGAGCGTCCTTTCCCGGTGTCTGACCTAAAAACTCCGCAGCCCTAAGTAGGGTTTGTAGTGGATCCTCCCTATCCACCGGCCAGGCCAGACTCTGCTTGCTCAGCTTCTTGCCATCCTTGCCCATGACCAAGGGCAGGTGGGCATACTCTGGCATTGGCAGACCCAGGAGCCTTTGCAGATATACCTGACGCGGGGTGGAGAAAAGCAGATCGCTGCCTCGCACCACTCGGGTGATGCTCTGAAAGGCATCGTCCACTACCACCGCTAGTTGATAGGCGTAGAGCCCATCCGCACGGCGGATGACAAAATCCCCCACATCCTGCCCCAGGTTTTGGCGGAATCGGCCATGGATCAGGTCGGTAAAGCCGGTTTCCACGGAGTCAGTGATGAGTCGCAGCGTCTTGGAATCGCGCGCCGTGTCATAGCCGTTGCGACAGGTTCCTGGATAGATCATGCCTTCACTGCCCTTAATGGCTACTTCCTGAATCTCTCTGCGACTGCAGCTGCATCTATAGGCCAGGCCTGATGAGAGCAGATTCTCGGCAGCCTCGACATAGGCACTGATGCGACTGCTCTGATACAACACTGGTTCATCCCAGGAAAAGCCGAACAGTTCCAGAGTTGCCAGTATAGAGTCAGCAGCGCCGAGTTTTTCCCGCGGTGGATCTATATCCTCCATACGCAGCAGCCAGACACCGCTATGACTGCGAGCATCCAGATAGCTTCCCAGGGCGGCCACCAGAGAGCCGAAGTGTAAGGGACCGGAGGGTGATGGGGCGAAACGTCCACGGTATCTAGTGAGTGTGCACATTGGTCCATTTTAAGCATGAAAAAGCCGGCTAGAAAGCCGGCTATTATGTTCGGTAGATACAGGTCGGTTAACCCATCTGTTTCTCTCGGATCTCGTCCAGAGTCTTGCAGTCGATACATAGGGTAGCAGTCGGTCTGGCCTCAAGTCTGCGGATACCGATCTCTACACCACATGATTCACAATATCCGTAGTCGTGGTTGTCTATCAGAGTCAGGGTATCGTCGATTTTTTTGATGAGTTTACGTTCACGGTCTCTGGTACGCAACTCCAGGCTGAATTCAGATTCCTGGCTAGCCCTATCGGTGGGATCGGGAAAATTGGCCGCCTCATCCTGCATGTGATGTACCGTTCTATCTACCTCAGCCATGAGCTCATTTTTCCACGCCTGCATGATGCTGCGGAAATGCTCTTCCATCTTTTCGTTCATATACTCTTCGCCCTTTTTCGTCTTGTAGGGCGTAAAGCCAAACGGACCGGAAAGTTGCTCTTTTTCGGGTCTCTTTTTAGCGGCCATTCAAATCTCCTGACAAACCATACTAATGAAGGGCGGTATCTATACCAGAATAGCGTGTTCCGGGCAAGAAATAGTGTCCAAAACAGCCATACTTGGGTGCTATCGATGAACCCTTTGGGTTAAGCTAAGGCATCTAAATAATAGCAGAACCGGGGTGTTGAAGGTGATTGCTGAGCGAATGGAAAAGATCAGGCCGTTCCATGTAATGCAGCTGCTGGAGAGGGCCAAGAAGCTGGAGAAAGAGGGTATAGCGGTAATCCACATGGAGGTGGGTGAACCAGACTTTCCCACTCCAAAACCTATCATTGAGGCGGGACGTCAGGCCCTTGCTGAGGGGCGTACCCACTACACGCCAGCTTTGGGGTTACCTGAGCTGAGAAATGCCATCTCCGGGCATTACAAGCAATGTTACAACCTGGATATAACCCCCAAGCGCATAGCTGTGACACCGGGCGCATCCGGGGCGCTGCAACTATTGCTAAGCGTGCTGATAAACCCAGGAGACGGCGTTCTCATGGCCGATCCCGGATATCCGTGTAACAGGAATTTTGTCCGCTTGGTGGGTGGTGTCCCTCAGGCTGTGAACGTCGATGCTAGCAGCGATTACCAACTTACTGCCGATCTAGTGGCAGATAACTGGCAGGAAAATTCCAGAGCTGTGTTGGTGGCCACACCCTCCAATCCAACAGGCACCATGCTCAGCCGCCAGGAACTGCTCGCAATCAGCAGAGTTGTAGAAGATAACGATGGATTCCTAATCGTGGATGAGATCTATCAGGGACTGATATACGGAGCGGATGGACATTCAGCTCTGGAGATTGGCGACCATATCTTCGTCATAAACAGCTTCTCCAAATACTTTGGTATGACCGGATGGCGTCTGGGGTGGTTGGTGGCCCCTGAGGATAAAATAGAACCCCTGGACAGGCTAGCGCAAAACATCTTCCTCTCAGCCCCTACACCGTCCCAATATGCAGCGCTATCCGCTTTCAGTGCAGAAACCAGGGAGATCCTGGAACAGCGCCGGGAGGTATTCCGCCAGCGCCGCGATTATCTGCTTCCCACTTTAGAAAAGCTTGGTTTTAGGTTTCAAACAAAACCACAAGGCGCTTTCTATCTATATGGAGACTGCAGCAAACTCACAGATGACAGTGCAGGTTTTGCCTATAGACTGCTAGAAGAGAAGGGAGTGGCAATAACGCCGGGGATGGATTTCGGAACCAATGCACCGGAGAAACACCTGCGCTTCGCCTATACCACGGATATGGAGTTGTTGCATGAGGGGGTGGAGAGGATTGGGGAGTTTATTGAAGGATATCATCCCGCGGTATGACCGCGGGATACAGATTGAACAGTTAATTCATTACTTCCTGCTTCGTGAAAAGCCAATTAGACCCAAAATACCAGATCCAAATAGCCACACAGCTGCAGGCAGTGGAACCGCAGAGGATCGTATGACCAGATTCTGACCGCTAAGGTCAAGGGCTGTCCTTGCCGGGTTGGTTGCATCCGGCCCGCTGAGAAAGAACCAGTTGTCGATACCTGAGGCTGCAAGTAACTGAATGGCGATCTCCCACTCCCCATCCAAGCCAGCGATAACACCACCATCCGTATATGAGCTAACCCAGATCCAACTTGGCGTTGTACCATCACCACCTACTTCGTTAGCATCGTCCTGCACAGACCAGGACCATCCCAGTGGTAACCCGGTCAATCCCAGATTCATTGATCCACTACTGCCACCACTGCCTGTGGCATTAAAGATCATTCCCAGGGTGATATCTCCGTTCAGGCTGTTTTCGTGCAACCAAAAGAATGCCGTATTCTTTTCAGGACCAAATGCCGGATGGCCGGATGGAGTTATGTAATCGTAATAAGAGGCTCCAGTCTCAGCCGTAACAAGAGGATCCACTGTCTGATTAGTAACTCCATTGGTTATAGAGTACGTATAAGCAGATGCCGATGATACCCAGAAGGTAAGGAATAGTAAGGGGAAGATAAAACGTCTCATGGATCGCCTCAATCAATTAATATTTTGTTGCCGCTGATATTAATTCACTCTAACTTGTCCATTCAACAATAGGAACGATAGGGTATTTGTGATTGGATGACATTGGTTGCATGGGATTATAATTTTTTTGTCGCCCCATAGAACGGGCCCTGCTTCTCAGCATCGATAGCAAATTACCTCCTGTCACACCACATTGCAGTAGCACCCGCCACCGCAGCAGGCATGGCAGCGAAGTTCAGCAACGGGATCATCATTAACAGAGTAAGACCGCCACCGAATCCAAGCGCAGCCATACGCATCTGTTTCATTTTTCCAAGCTGATCTTTGAACTCTAGTCCGTTGTTGGCCATAGGATAGTCGGCGTACTCCAGGGCCAGATACCAGATGCCGAACAGGGCCCATAGGAGGGGGGCAATGACATTTACTCCTGGAATAAGAAAGAGCAACAGCAGGGGCAGGGCGCGCACGATGAAATATCTCAGCTTGATCAACTCTGATCGAACCGCGGGCCTGATGGACTGCATAATACCGGCGTGCATCTGGGATGGGTTGGTTCCGGTAATGAGTATCTCCACCTTTTCTGCCAGAATGCCGTTGAATGGAGCGGCCAACAGGTTGGCCAGAATGGTGAAACTGTAAAAAGTAACCAGAATGGCTGCTATGGCAAACACGGGCCAGAGGATGTAGCGGAAATAGGAGAGCCATGAGTCCTGCGGCAGCATCCAGTCCAAAAGATTTTCAAACTGGATCACACCTATCCATAACATAAGCGAGAATATCAGGATATTGATCAGAAAGGGCATGACCACATAACGGCGCAACCCGGGATGGGTCAGAAGTTTAAGGCCTTTCAGTAGATAGCCTGCGCCGGAGGCGGGATTATTCTTGATCATCAGCTTGCGGCGACGAAGAGCAGGGCGCCACCTAGTATCAGACGGTAGATGACGAATGGCAGCATACCGCATCTCTCGATAAAGCTGAGAAACAGGTGAATGCAAAGGTACGCAGAGGCAAAGGATAGAATAGCTCCTGCTATCATATCACTCCAGACGATCACTTCATCACTTAACAACAGGCCGTAGGTTACATAGATCCCCGTCATGATTATGGTCGGTATGGATAAGAGAAATGAGAATCTGGACGTCGCTTCTCTGGTAAGGCCTAGCATGAGCCCAGCGGTTATTGTGATGCCGGAACGTGAGGTACCGGGAAATATAGCGATAGACTGAAACAGTCCGATAACAATAGCATCTTTCCAATTAATTGATGTTACCCCTCTCTCTTTTCTGCCCTTCAGGTCAGACCAGTAGAGCAGTAGGGCGAAAACAATGGTCGGTATGGCTATCATCAGGGCGGTGCGCATGTTCTGTTCGATAAATGACTTAAAGGCAAGCCCGGTGAAGATGATAGGTATGGTTGCAATTATAATCATCCAGCCCATTCGTGAGTGTTCAGTAGCTTTCTCCTGGTTGCCAAATGAGTTGAGAAAATCTTTCATGATCTGTTTTAGCTCTTTTCTAAAATAGCCGATAACAGCCAGTAACGAACCCACATGTATAGCAACATCAAAGGCCAGTCCCTGATCACTGAAACCAAAAACTTTAGGGGCCAATATGAGATGGGCAGAACTGGAGATAGGTAAAAATTCAGTAATCCCCTGGACCAGGGCCAGCAGCAGTATGTGAAGTGTTTCCATGTAATACGGGATTGATTAAAAGTTGTTGCATGATAGCAGTTAAGGCGGACTAATTCCTATAAGGGAAGTGCCTCAATCGTAAAGATGAGATCTCGATATCCCTTACCGCAACACATGCCATCCATCTGTCGTGTAAAGAAATGTGTTTAGTTGTTATTTCATCCCATACCTTGCTGGATGAGAATATCCCATGTCCCACACACTTTGCCCTTGCCTCCAGTTCTGTCCAGTGGCGAAAAAATTCTACATCAAACTGATCTGATGGAGATTGTATTAGCCTTTTGTATATCTGGTCAGGAAACATGCGTTGCGCAATTTTCAGTTGTAATGGGCGGGTACGGATACGTTCCAGATCTATACCGACCTGGATTTTGTAAGTCACGGCCAAAAGCGCCATGTCATCGCAATGACTCAGATTGAACTCAATATCAGACTTAGGATTACGAATGGATGGTTTTCCTTTATCCCCGTGGCTAAATGTCAATTCCCCTCCAGAAACACCCATATAACGTCCAAGGATAGATCTCATGGCTCCATGTGCAAGGATAAAGCGGTTTCTCTCAAAGGCCTGTTTTTTCGCCTCAGCTCTTTTTATTTCCCTATCTGATAGTAGCTCGACCAGATCACCCAAAGCCCCATCCAAATCGATATGCCAGATGTGCATGCTGATGGAATCCAGATCATGTGATGTCTGCTCAGTCGCCATCTGTTATGCTGGTGTCATCTGTTTATCATGAGTCTGTTTCATGGACGCATACTATGTCAATCAACTCAGCTAGGCAAAGAGCGTGTTGCAATCAAGAACTGAAATAGTAAGGCGCTCGATACCGGAAAAATCGAATCTATCTGGAGATATACCAGAGCTGCTTAGGAGGATCTATCTGGCCAGAGGAGTGACTAAAGATTTCGAATTAGGGCGAGAACTGTCTGATCTGCCAGCGCCATCCAAGATTCGCGGAACTGCTCAGGCTGCTGATTTATTATATAAGCATATACAATCCTCCAGCCATATCCTTATTATTGGTGATTTTGACGCAGACGGGGCTACTTCATGTGCCTTGGCTGTACTTGCACTGAGGGCCATGGGCGCTGCTAAGGTTTCCTACCTTGTGCCAAACAGGTTTGAATATGGTTATGGTCTAACACCCGAGATAGTGGATGTTGCCCTGCAAAAATCTCCCGACCTTATTGTCACGGTCGACAATGGCATCTCCAGTATCTCGGGGGTGGCGGCAGCGAACCATGCTGGCGTGTCAGTATTGGTAACCGATCACCATCTCCCTGGATCAGAGCTACCGGATGCCGCCGTGATAGTTGATCCAAATATGCACGATGACGGCATAGGACAGTGTCTGGCCGGGGTGGGAGTCATGTTCTATGTGCTGTTGGCACTCAGGTCCAGGCTCAGGGCAGACAATTGGTTTGAAAAGCAAGATATAGATGAGCCGAATCTGGCAGAATTTCTCGATCTAGTTGCCCTGGGCACTGTGGCAGACGTGGTGCCGCTGGACCGGGTCAATCGTATTCTGGTGTATCAGGGACTACGCAGGATAAAGGCCGGCATGTGTCGCCCTGGGATCATTGCGTTGTTCAGAGCGTCAGGACGAGGTTTAGAGCGTGTAGTGGCATCTGACCTGGGATTTGCCATAGGACCCAGGCTGAATGCTGCAGGCAGAATGGATGACATGTCCCTGGGTATAGAGACCTTGATCACCGATTCCATTGCTGTGGCTGAGCAGGGTGCATTCGAGCTCAACAATCTCAACCAACAGCGCCGGGAGGTAGAGGATGAGATGCGCCAACAGGCCCTAGCCTACCTTGAGCCAATAGATCTGAAGGGAGAATCAGAACTGCCGTTCGGCCTCTGTATTTTTGATGAGCAATGGCATCAGGGTGTTATAGGTATCCTGGCCTCCAGGATAAAGGATCGTTACCATCGACCGGTAATCGCATTCGCCCTATCTGATGGTACATGGATAAAGGGCTCAGCCAGATCTGTTATCGGAGTACATATACGGGATGTCCTTGATAGCATAGCAACCAGACATCCTGACCTTATCAGCAAGTTCGGCGGCCATGCCATGGCCGCTGGTCTTACCCTACTGCGCAAGGACCTAGAGCGTTTCAGTAACGCCTTCGACGCAGAGGTAAGACTGCATATGGATTATGATGATATCCGTGGGGTCGTTTATTCCGATGGAGAGCTTTTGCCGCAACAGATGAACATTGAGACCGCTGAGATGTTGCGCGATGCTGGTCCATGGGGCCAGAGCTATCCAGAGCCGGTGTTTGATGGCAGGTTCAACCTGATCAATTGGCGTATCGTTGGTGACAGACATCTAAAATTAGTCTTAGCTACAGAAAATGGTGAACTAATTGATGCCATCGCCTTTAACCTGAGCAATATGGCACCACAAAAAGGGGAAGTGGCAGTGAACGCTGCATATCGTCTGGATGTGAATGAGTACCGTGGAAACAGGGATGTTCAGTTGATCGTAGAACACCTGGAGTGGTTGTATGCATGATGAGTTGGAACAAATCGAATCCTGCGATGAGAAAAGTAAGAGCCAAATCAAACGTGAATTTGCCGAACTTCAAGGTCTGGGAGAAAAGCTCATTGCTCTAAAACCTGCACAGATACATAAATTTCCGTTCAGTCAAAACATGCTCGACGCCCTGGAAGAGTACACTCGGATCAAAAACAGAACAGCACAACAGAGACATATTCGCCGTATAGGTAAACTATTGGCAGATGAAGATGTCGCGAATATCCGGCATATCCTGGAACGGCTTGATTCAAACCATCCGGAAAAGAGGCGAAGACAGGAATTTATTGAACAGTGGCAGAAAAGGTTAATAGCGGAGGGAGATAATGCCCTGAATGAACTCGCTGAGTTTTGCCCAGATCTAGATAGGCACTACCTACGGCAAATTGTAAGAGCTGCACAAAAGGAGAAAGCAACAGGCAAAAACCCTTCAGCAGCAAAGAAAATCTTAACATATATCAAAAGTATTGACTGTACCTCTGGATTAGATTAAAAATACCAATTTTATGCATGCATAAAAGCAGTTTAAGGTGCCTGTCGTTTTATTGGACTGAGATAGCGTTAACTTTGCCACTTGGTGATTACTTGAAGATTAGTAAGTTCTATCCCATAGTTATTTCTTAAGAATTAATAAATCATCTCTTATGTATTTTTTGTCGGTTAATTTCTGGTCCTGCCTGCATTTTTGCATACCTCGTCCCAGAACAAACCAGACCAAGAGAACTACTTTATGAATAAACAAACCAGACCGGTCTATCTAAATCTCTTCCAGATAAAGATGCCAATCATGGCCATTATGTCCATACTGCACCGGGCTAGTGGCGCTCTTTTGGTGCTTTCTATCCCATATATCTCATATCTGTTTGCCCTATCACTTGAAAGTGAGCAGGGTTTTCTACAGGTACAGGAACATCTATCCGGTATCCTGGTAAAAATCATCATGTTGTTGTTAGGCTGGGGGATATTGCACCACCTTCTATCTGGTATACGTTTTCTGTTTTTAGATTTTGATGTGGGAGTCGACAGGGTGAACGGTAGAATAACCGCATTGATGGCAACTGCGCTGGCCGCAATAGTGGCCTTACTTGCAGGGGTTATCATGCTAGGAGTCGCAAAATGAGCCGGCGTGCCAGTGGTTTTAGAGCATGGGTGTTCCAGCGAATAAGTGCGGTATATCTGGGACTGTATACACTTTTTTTATGCGGCTTTTTTCTTTTTACTCCACCGGCTTCATATCAAGAGTGGATTGAAACTGTTGCCAGCCCGACTTTCAACATCTCATTGCTCTTCTGTGTATTTTTTCTGTTGTTTCACGCCTGGGTTGGTACAAGAGACATCATTATTGATTACGTCCATCCGCTGATGATACGGGTGGTAGCATTGACGATATTGGCATTAGGACTAATTGGTAGCGGTCTTTGGATCGTAAAATATCTTTTTCTTACTGTCACCGCATAAATTGAAGTGAGGGGTTTTATATGAAGCTTGCAAGCCGCAAGTTCGATACATTGATCATAGGCTCTGGAGGTGCCGGACTGCGCGCCTCTCTGCAACTAGCAGATGCCGAGGCGAGGGTGGCAGTTGTATCCAAGGTCTTTCCCACCAGATCCCACACCATAGCCGCCCAGGGTGGTGTGAACGCAGCGCTGGCCAATGTCTCATCTGATAACTGGCATTGGCACATGTATGACACAGTGAAAGGTAGTGATTATCTAGGAGACCAAGACGCAATTGAATACATGTGCCGTGCCGCATCCCATCTGGTCTATGAATTAGAACACTATGGCGTGCCTTTCTCACGCCTGGACAATGGAAAGATCTATCAGCGTCCATTCGGTGGACAGAGTAAGGAGTTCGGTGAGGGCGGTCAGGCCACCCGTACTTGCGCCGCTGCCGACCGCACTGGACATGCCATCCTGCATAGCCTGTATCAGGAGAACATCCGCGCCAAGACCAATTTCTTCGATGAATATTTCGCTGTTGATCTTATATCTGATAAAGAGGGTAATGTACTGGGTGCGTTAGCCATGGAGATTGCCACCGGTGAACCCCTGTTGATAGAAGCCAAGACTACCCTCATCGCAACCGGCGGCTGCGGACAGATCTTCCGTACCACCACAAACGCCCATATCAATACAGGTGATGGCATGGCCATGGCCCTTAGGGCCGGCGTTCCCCTTGAGGATATGGAGTTTTTCCAATTCCATCCTACCGGTGTTGCAGGTAAGGGTATCCTTATTACAGAAGGCGCCCGAGGCGAGGGCGGTTATCTGGTAAACAAGGATGGCGAACGTTTTATGGAACGCTATGCCCCTAATGTCAAAGACCTGGCCAGCCGTGACGTAGTTAGCCGTGCTATAGCTACTGAGATAAGGGAAGGGCGAGGCTGTGGGCCTAAAGGTGACTTCGTATTACTGAGACTGGACCACCTAGGTGCGGATATCGTTGGTAAGCGTCTGCCAGGCATCAGTGATATCTGCAGGACATTCCTGAATATGGATCCGGCTGACACTCCGATACCTGTATTTCCTACCGCACACTACGCCATGGGCGGTATCCCCACCAACCGTTTTGGTGAAGTTATTGTAAATAAAGATGATGAACCTGAGCAGGTAGTAAACGGACTCTACGCCATTGGTGAAGCTGCCTGTGTATCTGTACATGGTGGTAATCGTCTCGGGGGTAATTCGCTACTGGATATCCTGGTATTTGGCCGTGCTGCAGCCAACAGGGTAGGAGAGTTCCTGAAGGCAAATCGTTATCACAAGCCTCTGTGTAAAGAGAGTGTGGACAAGGCGATGGCAAGGCTGGTGCGTTGGGAAAAGAAGGGTGACGGTGAGTCGGTACAATCCCTGCGCGATGATCTGAAACAGGTCATGGAGACTCATTGCGGTGTATTCCGCAATGAAGAAGTTATGCAGGAGGGTATTGAGCAACTCAAGGCCCTGCGTGACCGCTTACCTGGGGTACAACTCCAAGACGATAGTAAGGTATTCAACCATGCCCGCGTCGAGGCCCTGGAGCTGGAGAATATGATCGACATCTCAATGTCCATCATGATGTCGGCAGAGGCCAGAAAAGAGAGCCGTGGCGCCCACTCTCGCATCGATTATCCAGATCGTGATGATAAAAACTGGATGAGACATAGCCTTTATTATCTGGATGGGGACAGACACAACACCAAACCGGTTCGTACCAAACCGATTACTGTTGAGACCTTTCCACCCAAAGAACGCGTATATTGAGAAAGCATCATGAAGTTTCGAATCTATCGCTATAACCCAGAAACAGATAAGGCGCCGTATATGCAGGATTACGAGGTGGCTGTCACCTCAGATATGATGCTGCGTGATGCCTTGCTTGCCATAAGAGATATAGATGAGTCCCTCAATTTTCGTCACTCGTGTGGTGAAGGTGTTTGTGGCTCGGACGGTCTCAATGTGAACGGTAAAAACATGCTGGCCTGCACTACGCCGGTGGTCGAGCTGAGTGAACCGGTAAAGGTGCGCCCGCTGCCAGGGCGACCGGTCATTCGAGACCTAGTAGTGGATATGAATCAGTTCTATGAACAATATAGATCTATCCGTCCCTACCTCATTCGCAAGGATCCGGTGCCTGAAGTGGAGATGCGCCAATCTCCGGAGGATCGGGATAAGCTGGACGGCCTTTACGAGTGTATTATGTGCGGTTGTTGCTCCACCTCTTGTCCGTCTTTCTGGTGGAATCCTGATAAGTTTCTTGGACCACACGCCTTATTGCAGGCGTGGCGTTTTCTCGCTGATACCCGTGATCAGGGCAGGACAGAGCGTCTGGACGCCCTGGAGGGACCGTACAAGCTGTTTCGCTGTCACACCATTATGAACTGCGTCGAGGTTTGCCCTAAGAACCTCAATCCGACCAGGGCCATAGGACACATCAAGGCACTGATGCTGAAACAGTCCATATAGTGATGGAATCAACACAGGGAACGAATACACTGCCATCAACCAACCAACTGCGCTGGGCCTGTAGACGTGGTCTGCTAGAGTTGGATCTGTTACTTAACTCATACATGGATAATGTATACGAACACCTTACGGATGATGAGAAAAGGCAATTCATCACACTATTGGATATGCAGGATCAGGAGATGTACGAGATGCTTACAGGGAAGATAAGCCCCAATGACAGGGAACTAGCTAAATTACTGGAGAAGATAAGAGGCTGTATGGAAAATTAATTCCATGCATAACTCATCAGCGCCACCTTTAAGGATAATCCCAGGCTTTTCCAACTGGATTGCCATCTATCTGCTACTGATCCACTTTTCAGCACTGATACTGATTCTCTTTATCGATCTAAATATATACCTTCTTATCCCTTCGGCTACGCTGATAATCTCCAGCTTGATCTATCACTGGAGGAAAGATGTACTGCATCTGGAGGCCAATTCTGTCATCGGCATATATTGGGAGCCGAAAAGTGGTTGGATGGTAGAAATGATAGATGGTGACAGATTAAGAGTGGAGCTTTGCCCTACAAGTTTTACCAACAGATACGTCGTGATTCTACACTTTAAGACAACAGTTCGAGGCAGATGTAGAGTCACAATACCGAGAGATGCTATCGATAGCGATCAGTTCAGAAGGTTAAAGGTGATGCTAAAAGTAGGCAATCACTTCGGGAGGTAATTATCCGGAATAATGATCGTAGGTAGATTTTGTCCCTGATCATCCCTGTTCGGGTGGTCGATATTGTAGTGCAGGCCTCTACTTTCACGCCTACGCATGGCAGAACGGATGATCAGATTGGCAACATCAACAAGATTACGTAGTTCAAGGTGATCATTGTGGACTTTGAAGGTACTGTAATACTCTTTTATCTCCTGACGCAGCATGTTCACTCTGCGTCTTGCCCTCTCCAGACGTTTATTGCTTCGTACTATCCCCACATAGTCCCACATAAAGCGCCGTAGCTCGTCCCAGTTGTGAGATACCACTACATCTTCATCAGAGTCGGTAACACGGCTCTCATCCCATGCAGGGATTTCAGGCGGTGTGGATATATTTTTCAGACTGCTGATTATGTCATTGGACGCGGTCTCCCCAAACACCAAACACTCCAGAAGAGAGTTACTGGCCATGCGGTTTGCGCCATGCAATCCGGTGTAAGCAGCCTCGCCGATGGCGTAGAGATTTTGTACATCGGTGCGTGCATTCTTATCCGTCATTATGCCGCCACAGGTATAGTGTGCGGCCGGTACCACCGGGATGGGTTCTTTGGTGATATCTATGCCGAACTCCTGGCACTTGGCATAGATCATGGGGAATCTCTCTTGGATAAAATCAGCTGGTTTATGGCTTATATCCAG
Source organism: Sedimenticolaceae bacterium (assembly GCA_050288625.1). Classification (GTDB taxonomy): domain Bacteria; phylum Pseudomonadota; class Gammaproteobacteria; order Chromatiales; family Chromatiaceae; genus JAAGZL01. Next base: position 87,290 of record JBNKEE010000033.1, read on the forward strand.
AAATAGGCAATCCGTTCCCAGTCTCTTCATCTCATGGTCGATGGCTCGGGCCACGATGTCACGTGGTGCGAGTTCGGCCCTCTCGTCAAAGCTGGTCATAAACCGGGTACCATCTGGTAATAATAGTTTTCCCCCTTCGCCACGAAGAGCTTCAGTGACCAAGAAAGATTTCGCGTGCGGATGATAGAGGCAGGTTGGATGGAACTGTATGAACTCCATATTGGCCACCCGACAGCCAGCGCGCCAGCCCATTGCAATACCGTCTCCGGTGGCTATGTCTGGATTGGAGGTATAGAGGTATACCTTACTGGCGCCGCCTGTCGCCAGAACTACACAGCGTGCACGAAATGTGTCTACATGATCTGTGTCTCGATTGTATACATATGCGCCTAGACAGCGATTATCCTTGAACCCAAGTTTATGGCCGGTAATCAGATCAATTGCGTTACGTTTTTCAAAAAGGTCTATATTATTTTTGGTCCTGACATGATCCTCAAGAGTGTTCTGCATCACCTGGCCAGTTGCATCGGCTGCATGGATGACCCGACGATGGGAATGCCCTCCTTCACGGGTTAGATGGTACTCGTCACCAGGCTTCTGCCTCTTAGTAAACTCCATCCCCTGAGATAATAACCACTTGATATTGTCTGGACCGTGTTCCACCACCATCCTTACTATATCCTCATCACAGAGCCCTGCCCCTGCATTAATGGTGTCTTCTATATGGGAATTAATGGAGTCCTTTTTATCCAGAACCGCGGAAATACCACCCTGGGCATAGTAGGTGTTGCTTTCCGAAAGATCAGTTTTTGAAAGGACAGCGATCCTCAGATTGTTTGGAAGCCGCAAAGCCAGACTAAGACCGGCTGCGCCGCTGCCAATTATAAGAACGTCGTGAAGGTAACTTTGTCCCATAATTTCATTACCTAAGATTTGCCGCGATCTTCATAGGGGTTCATAATCCGCCAATGCTGATTTTAATCGGAATTAAATGCAAACAGTTATCGTTTGCAGAATCCTAACCTAATTTTGTATAACTAGAAATAATAGTTATCAATAGAGATACGATATTTTTTAATGACCCTGAGATACGAGAACTATTTCATGTATAGGATGTCAATGAATGTGAATAATGCCCTGCGCTTGTCGCGGAAATGGAGAAGGCCCGCATGGGCGAGCGACAAGTAGATCAGGAACTGGTAGAAAGAGTACAGCGCGGGGACAAGAAGGCATTTGATCTTCTGGTCCTGAAATACCAGCGTAAAGTGGTCAATCTGGTATCCCGTTATGTACGCAACCAAAGTGAGGCGCTAGATGTGACTCAGGAGGCTTTTATCAAGGCCTATAAGGCACTCCCCAATTTTCGTGGAGATAGCGCCTTTTACACCTGGATATATCGCATTGCGATAAATACGGCGAAGAATCACATAGTGGCGCAAGGACGCCGCCCACCTGGTTCAGATCTTGACGCAGGAACAGCGGAGCAGATGGATATTGGTGTGCGACTGCAGGAGAATACAACTCCTGAAAACCAGTTATTACAGGATGAGATCGCTAAGACAGTTAGAGATGCCATTGATGGACTGCCTGAGGATCTTAAAACTGCGATTACATTAAGGGAACTGGAAGGTCTTAGCTATGAAGAGATAGCCAAGGCTATGTCCTGTCCGGTTGGAACTGTTAGATCGCGGATATTCCGTGCTCGTGCAGCGATTGACACAAAATTGGCTCCTTTATTGGAACATTGATTTACTGATTAAATTACCAGGTAATATTTTGGGTATCAGAAGATGACAGATAAACTAAATGAACAGGTATCGGCGTTGTTGGACAACGAGCTGTCTGATAGAGACTCAGCATCTGTGCTGACAAAGATAAGCCAGGATCGTGACCTATGCGAAAGATGGGAAAGGTACCACATGATTGGTGATGTCATGCGTGGAGAATCTATCAATCTCATGGCGAGTGAGATATCCGAACGTGTTAAACAACAGGTAAATTTGGAACCTGCGATTATCTCCATACCTAAAAAGACCCATACGGGACCCTGGAAGTCGAATTGGATCAAGCCGGCTGCCGGAGCCGCATTGGCAGCATCAGTGGCAACGGTAGCTGTGATTACTGCACCAGGTCTATTAGGACTGAATGATCCAGCCCAACCTACTACCGTAGCGATATCCACCGATAACCCATCTAAACAGATTATTACAGCATCCAATATCAATAACGTAGCACCGGCCATGCCAGTTGCACATCAAACGATTCCAGGTACTCGCTGGAAGAATCTGAAAGAACCATCATTGGAAACCAGATTAAACGGCTACTTGGTCAATCATAGTGAGTATGCTGCCCCTGGTACTGGTATTGGTGTAATGCCCTACGCAACCTTTGTCGGTTATGACTCTAAGACAATTAACACCAAACGATAACCTTTCCATGTCCAGGAAGTTTTTCCTATCGATTTTGCTGGCCAGCCTTCCGGCAGTCGCGTCTGCCGTCGAGACGCAGAGGGAGGCCTATAACTGGTTGGAAAGGATGTACACTGCAGTTCAACAGTTGAATTACGAAGGTACCTTCGTTTATCTGCATAACCAGCACATGGAATCAATGAAAATCGTGCATACGGTTGATAACGGAGTTGAGAGAGAACGTTTGGTATCTTTAAATGGTTCAAGGCGGGAAGTTGTACGCAGAAAAGGCGAGGTTATTTGTATACAACCAGATATACAGAGCGTTCTGGTTGGCAAGCGTTTTGGTCACGAAGGTATTACCAAACTACTACCTTATAAACCAGATGAGATTTCAGCTTATTATGACTTTAGAATGGATGGAGAGGAAAGGGTTGCAGATAAAGACACCAAGATTGTATTAGTTATTCCCAAGGATGGAAACAGGTACGGTCATAGGGTTTCCCTGGATGTTGAATCTGCTATCCCTCTCAGATCAGACCTCCTGGACCATTCTGGAAATCCCATATCTCAGATAATGTTCACCAGTTTAAAAATTGGCGCGGCAGTTAGCGATAACTCACTAGAGCTTGTTACCCATGAAGAGCTGAAGAAGTACAATTGGAAACACCAAGACCCTATGCAAAATACCGCAGGATCAGAGGGTGAGAGTAAATGGTCCTTTGATTCTATTCCAGAAGGATTCAGATTGAGTGTTCACGAAACAAGAATGGCAAGTACAGATAATGATGTGATAGAGCACTTCGTTTTCACAGACGGTCTTGCAACCATGTCCGTATATATTGAAGAGGCCATGCCTGAAAAACGGTTTGAGGGAGAATCACAAATGGGGGCAATACATGCCTTCGGTATTCAGCATAATGGTTTCCAAATCACAGCCGTTGGTGAAGTCCCGGCGCAAACAGTGAAGAAGTTTGCATTAGCAGCTAGATACAAGCAGGAGAAATAAGCTGGTGATTGAAGAGACCGCACTCATTTTGAGCTGTGAGGGAGAGTTCGCACATATCGAAACCAAACCTCAGGGTTCATGCGGCGGATGCTCAGCTAGCAGCGTGTGTGGTACTGGTGTTTTTTCGAAGGTATTTGGCAATAGGAAAACTGTTGTACGAATAGTCAATGCCATCAATGCCAAACCGGGAGATCAAGTCATCATAGGTCTGCAGGAATCTGCTCTTTCCAAGGTATCTTTTATATTCTATTTAGCCCCTATAGTTTCTATGATTTTATTGGCTGTCATTGGACAAGAAGCAGCAATTAGTTTCGGTTATGCATCACACGATCTGTTTGCGATAATTGGCGGTGTAGTTGGCTTTATATCTGGTCTAGCTCTAGTGCGGACATTCGCAAGAAGGGCACAGAGTGACAGCCGATACCAACCAGTTATGTTAAGATTTGCCAAATCTGAACGAGTAAGTTTTGATACCGAACCTAGACTACCAGCATAACGTTTAAACACAATCAATATACTGGAACTTCTTAATGATCAGATGTTCTATAATGTCGTCAAATTATAGTATTGAAGAATTACAGGAGCGAGAATAAATGGGCAATATGCATGTGAATAGGTATTTTAATTTCAGCCTGTTAACGCTGATACTGTTGTTCAGCACGATATGCGTACAAGCTGCGGAACTCCCGGATTTTACTTCTATGGTAGAACATAACGGTCCTGCAATAGTTAATATAAGCACAAAATCCAAAATAAACGCACGCAGCTTAAGACACAATTTTCGTATACCAGATTTGCCGCGAAACAGTCCATTTAATGAATTCTTTCGTCATTTCTTCGAAGACCAACCAGGTGGAAGAGGTAATGATGAGGATGGCAGAATGACCCCACAGTCCCTAGGCTCAGGATTCATTATCAGCAGTGATGGCTATGTTATGACCAACAACCATGTGGTTGAAGACGCAGATGAAATAATTGTGAGGCTCAGCGACAGACGGGAATTTGAGGCTAAAGTCATCGGCAGTGACAAACAGAGTGATACTGCCGTGCTTAAGATAGAAGCAAATGACCTGCCTACCGTAAAGATTGGAAAGTCCAGCGACCTGAAAGCAGGGCAGTGGGTATTGGCAATAGGATCTCCCTTTGGCTTTGATCACTCAGTGACCGCTGGCATTGTAAGTGCAACTGGCAGAAGCCTGCCGAGAGAGAACTATGTACCATTTATACAGACCGACGTCGCTATCAACCCCGGCAACTCTGGTGGTCCGTTGTTCAACCTTGATGGTGAAGTAGTCGGGGTCAATTCTCAGATATACAGTCGCACCGGCGGCTTCATGGGGCTTTCATTCTCTATCCCTATTGAGGTGGCAATGAATGTGGCTGATCAACTCCGTACCAAGGGTAAGGTCTCTAGAGGATGGCTCGGAGTTCTTATTCAGGACGTTACAAAGGATCTAGCTGATTCCTTCGGCATGAAACAGCCCAGTGGCGCGTTGGTATCAAGGGTTATTCCAAGTAGCCCGGCTGAAAAAGCGAGACTGAAGCCTGGTGATATCATATTAGATTTCAACGGCAAAAAGTTGATGAACTCATCCGATCTGCCTCCTCTGGTAGGCTCCAGTGAAGTAAATAAGCCCTCCAAGCTCTCGATATTGCGCCAGGGTAAGAAGATGGTATTAGATGTCACCATCGGCGAATTGCCGTCTGATGATGAGATGGAGGCAAAAACAGGTGCTCTTGGTCAAACCAGTAACAAGGCCCTCGGGATAAAGGTCAAGGAGCTCAGCGATGAGCAAATAGAGAAGAGGCAGCTGTCAAATGGTGGTGTTATTGTTTACGAAGTAGGGCATGGTGCAGGCAGACTAGCTGGTATAAGGCGTGGTGACGTCATTCAGATGATAAACGGCCTAAAGATCAGTAACGTAAAGGATTTCAAGAAAGCAGTTAATGGTCTAAAGCCAGGGACTAGCGTTGCTGTCTTGGTGCAAAGATACACAGGTCCGGTATTTCTTGCGTTAAAGGTGCCTAAAAAATAGTTAAAAAACCAACAGTTACCTTCTATTACAGGCACGGCTGTCACCTGTGTGAAGACTTAATGCTGCAGCTTACTGAACTGCAAAGCTCAGAACAGTTCGATATTGAATCCATTAATGTGGATTCGAATGAGAAACTACGGGAGAGATATGGCAGCCTGATCCCTGTAATCGAAGGAAATGGCAGAGAGTTATGCCGTTACTACCTGGATGAAATGGCATTAAGAGACTATTTTAGGAGTCAGGCAAGTAAGGTATCATAGCCACCACTAAAAGAGTTACACCGTTTGGGAACGGAACTTTTCGAGTGAGAAGTTCCGTTTTCTGTTATTTAGATACACTGTTTAGCTGACAGCTAGATGGTTTGAATGCTGCTGGAACATCAGGTTCAATAATGACCGATCTGCAACACATCAGAAATTTTTCCATAATTGCCCATATAGACCATGGGAAATCCACCATAGCTGATCGTTTCATCCAGGTCTGTGGCGGACTGACGGAAAGAGAAATGAACGAGCAGGTCCTGGATTCCATGGATCTGGAACGAGAACGTGGCATCACTATCAAGGCCCAAAGTGTCACCCTTTTTTATGCCAGTAAAAACGGCGAAACCTACCAATTAAACTTTATCGATACTCCAGGGCATGTGGACTTTTCCTATGAAGTATCCCGCTCTCTTGCGGCGTGTGAGGGGGCGCTGTTAGTAGTAGATTCCGCTCAGGGAGTCGAAGCACAGAGTGTAGCCAACTGCTACACAGCTATCGAACAAGGGCTGGAAGTACTACCAGTGCTGAATAAAATAGACCTGCCTGCAGCAGATCCTGAAAAGGTTATTACAGAAATCGAGGAGATCATAGGCCTAGAAGCAAAGCACGCAATGCGGGTAAGCGCTAAAAGCGGCGAGGGCATAACCGAACTGTTGGAGCAATTGGTAGAACACATACCGCCACCGGAAGGTGATAGAACCAAGCCACTACAGGCCTTGATCATAGACTCTTGGTTCGATAGTTATGTAGGGGTGATCTCCCTAATCCGAGTTATAAATGGCGTTATCAAGCGCAAGGACAAGATGTATATCATGTCTACCGATCGATCCTATCAGGTGGAAAAGGTCGGTGTATTCAACCCTAAACGGGTAGATAAGGATGAGCTTGGCCCAGGAGAGGTAGGATTCGTGATTGCCGGTATCAAGGATATCGACGGCGCACCAGTTGGCGATACTATCACCCTGACCGACCGTAAGGCAGAAAAGCCTCTCCCAGGCTTTACCGAGATGAGACCTCGGGTATTCTCCGGGCTATATCCGGTAAGTTCTGATGATTATGAATCATTCCGTGAGGCCTTGCAGAAACTAAAGCTGAATGATGCAGCATTACATTTTGAGCCAGAGACATCCCAGGCCCTTGGTTTCGGCTTCCGCTGCGGATTTCTCGGAATGCTACACATGGAGATTGTTCAGGAGAGACTGGAACGCGAATATGATCTGGATCTGATCACGACAGCCCCGACGGTAATATATGAGGTAGAAAAGAGTGACGGCGAAGTTATCTACATAGACAACCCTGCTGCTTTGCCGGATACAAGTAAGATTGCTGAAATACGTGAACCTTTGATAGAAGCAACTATTCTGGTACCCCAGGACTATCTGGGAAATGTGATAAACCTCTGCATAGAAAAGCGTGGCACCCAGAAAAACCTACAATATCTGGGAGGACAAGTACAGTTGGTTTACGAACTACCAATGAATGAGGTGGTACTTGACTTCTTTGATAGGTTGAAATCTGTCAGTCGTGGGTATGCCTCTTTTGAATATGACTTCAAGCGCTTTGTGCCATCACCTTTGGTTAAACTTGAGATTCTTATCAACTCAGAGAAGGTAGACGCACTATCACTAATAGTACACCGAGATAATGTTGAAAGCAGGGGCAGAGATCTGACAGTAAAGATGAAAGAAATAATACCTCGACAAATGTTCGAGGTTGCCATTCAAGCTGCTATTGGTAGTAAAATAATCGCGCGCACTACCGTAAAAGCATTACGAAAGAATGTAACAGCAAAGTGTTATGGTGGAGATATCACCAGAAAAAGAAAGCTACTTGAAAAGCAAAAGGCCGGTAAAAAACGCATGAAGCAGGTTGGTAAAGTCGAAATACCACAAGAGGCTTTTCTTGCCGTTCTGCGCGTAGGCAAAGATAATTAAATTATGGATACATAATAGAGAAGGTTCGTATGAATATCGATTTTCCTTTAATACTAGTTCTGGCTACACTCATTACAGGAGTGATCTGGCTTGCAGATGTAATTTTCTTCGCTCCAAGAAGAAGAGGTAATATATCGATAGGCTTTAGCTCGGCAAGAGAAAAAGAACCGCTTATAGTCGAATATTCACGTTCATTCTTTCCAGTTATTCTTGCCGTTCTAGTATTACGCTCTGCAGTTGTTGAGCCGTTTAGAATCCCTTCAGGTTCAATGATGCCAACACTGCTTATAGGTGATTTTATACTGGTCAATAAGTTCAGCTATGGGATACGCCTACCAGTACTAAATAAGAAGATTATAGAAATAGGGGAACCAGAAAAAGGTGATGTAGTAGTGTTCCGTTACCCTAAAGACCCATCCATCGACTATATTAAACGTGTAGTAGCTGTTCCGGGTGACACAATAGATTATCGAAATAAGACGTTGATCGTAAATGGAGAACCTTTAAAGCAGGTACAACTAGGACTCTACAATGGATCGGGCTCAGGCGAAAATATGACAGGTACCTTGGAAAGCGTTGAGACTCTGGGAGATGTAGAGCACTCTATACTGGTCAATCAACTATTTCCAGATTTTCCACCTGGCTGCCAAATGCTGACTAGCGGATCTATCAAGGTCCCTGATGGTTACTATTTTGTTATGGGTGATAATAGAGATAACAGTAACGATAGCCGCTGTTGGGGATATGTTCCTGAGCAAAACTTGGTTGGTAAGGCGTTTGGTATTTGGATGAGTTGGGACTCAAATAGAGATAGTGTGCTGCCTATTGCCTGGGAAAGAATTGGAGAGGGTATCGATTAATATTTGCAAGCACACATATATTGAATTTTTACTATCTAGGAGGCTAGCACAATGATGGTCGATAGAAATAAACAGAATGGAATGACCGGCATGGGATGGCTGACCATATTATTCTTGATTGGTTTTTTTGCACTGTTAGCGTTCAAATTAGTACCAATATATCTGGAAAATTACTCAGTTAAAACAGTTCTTAAATCGTTTGAAGAAGAGCCATTAATAACACAACAAAGTAAGAAACATGTCCGAAACATGGTTATGGCTCGATTAAACACGAATGGAGTTAGAGATATTAAGAATGATATGGTTACAATTGACAAGAAACCAGGATTACTCAAGATTGAAATTGACTACTTTGTGCGTAAGCCGATGGTTGGCAATATCGAGATAATTGTCTCTTTTAATGAAGAAGTTGAACTGGTATCCAATTGAGAGAACCCATAGAACATCTCAGTCGCAAAATTGGCTACGAGTTTTCTGACATAGCACTTTTCGACAAGGCTTTAACACATAGAAGTGCTGGAGGAAAAAATAATGAGAGAATGGAGTTTCTTGGAGATGCAATTCTAGGTTTTGTTGTTGCAGATGTGCTGTTTGATAAGCTTGGCTCTGCTGACGAGGGAGATATGAGCAGGCTAAGGTCAAGTCTAGTAAAAGGTGTAACCCTGGCTGAGATAGCAAAAGAGATCAATCTCGGGAACTATTTGCAGTTAGGTCCCGGTGAACTTAGCAGTGGAGGCCAATCCAGAAACTCCATTCTTGCAGATGCCATGGAAGCCATAATTGCGGCTGTATATCTGGACGGCGGACTTGAAGCAGCACGTCAGATGATAACCGGGTTATACCATACAAGGTTTGAAAACATCACTACCAAAAAGAATCTGAAAGACCCAAAGACCAGACTACAAGAGTACCTTCAAGCCAGACATTACAAACTACCAGTATATTCTGTTCTTGAAGTAAGCGGAGAACAACACGACCAGCATTTTATGGTCAAGTGTGATGTTGCAGATTTAGGTATGCAAACCGTAGCTAATGGGTCAAGTCGCCGCAAGGCAGAGCAGGAGGCCGCGAAGAGTATCTTGCATGAGCTGGAGAGCGATGCCTAATACAAAAAACAGATGCGGTTACACGGCAATAGTAGGACGGCCCAACGTAGGCAAATCAACACTACTAAACAGGATCATCGGCCAGAAGCTGGCCATCACTTCCCATAAGCCACAAACCACACGCCATAGCATTCTTGGGGTTAAAACCACGGAGAAGGGGCAGATAGTCTATGTAGACACGCCTGGCCTCCATAAGCGTGGCAATCAACCCATGAATAAATACCTTAATCGCACCGCCAAATCAGCTCTAACAGATGTGGATCTTCTGCTGTTTGTCATTGAGGCGACGCGCTGGACCGATGAGGATGAGGCGGTATTAAAAACTGTAATAAAATACGACCTTAAATGTATACTGATCATAAACAAGGTTGATCGGATCAAGGATAAAGAGGAGTTGCTGCCATTTCTAGCCGAGGTTTCTTCCCGACACTCCTTTGCCGAGATCATTCCGCTATCTGCTCTTAACGGAACAAACTTGGCGGAACTGGAACAGAAGGTCCTTGATGCAATGCCTGAAGGGCAAAATATATATCCGGATGATCAACTCACCGATCGGTCAGAACGCTTCTTTGCTGCGGAGCTGGTGCGAGAACAACTTACTCAGCGTTATGCCAAAGAGATCCCCTATGCCTTGACGGTTGAGATCGAGAAATTTGAAGTAAAGGATGGCATATACCATATAACCACTCTGATTTGGGTAGAGCGCAAGGGACAGAAAAATATTATTATTGGCAAAAATGGTGAAGCGTTAAAAGAGGTGGCTACACAGGCTAGGATAGAAATGGAAAAGTTCTTCGGCCATAAGGTATTTCTAAAGGTCTGGGTTAAGGTGAAAAAGAGCTGGTCGACAGACAGTAAATCCCTGCACCAGCTTGGATACGGTGATTAGTTAAAGTACATGTTTCGCACCTACCTATTACATCGCAAACCTTACTCTAACAGCAGCCTGCTGGTGGAGTGCTTTACCCGTGAACATGGACGCTTTCCGGCAATCGCAAAAGGGGTCAGAACTAACAGAAAGTCATGGCATGCACTACTCCAACCCTTCAATCCATTGGTAATAAAGTTCTCAGGTAAAGGTGAGGTTAAGACATTATCGGGCTATGAACAGGATAGTGGTGTATCCACCCTCAATGGTAAGAACATGTACTGTGGCTTTTACCTAAATGAGATCCTAATGCGTATACTGGCAAGAAATGACCCGCATCCAGAGTTGTTCTGTCACTATGAAGATACCTTAAAACAGCTATCATCATCCACAGATGTAGAACCGACCCTACGTAGATTTGAGGTGGCACTGCTGAATGAACTAGGATATGGACTACTGCTTGACGCAGAAGCCGAAACAGGATGCCAGATCAAACCAGATTCATTCTATTCATTCGAGTTAGAAAACGGCCCCAGGGAAATAGATAGTCCTGATAAAAATTCGGTAAACGGAAGCACTCTATATGCATTGGCCGGTAACTTTCCGTATCATGAAAGAGAAAGGAGCCAGTCAAGAACACTTATGCGGCGCATAATGGCACACTATCTAGGTGATCGCCCAATAAAGAGCCGCGAGTTATTCAGATCGTTTTCAGACAGCAAGCAATGAAACAAGTAAAAGACATTCTACTCGGTGTAAACATCGACCATATAGCAACGGTGCGTCAGGCTCGCGGTACCAGATACCCGGAGCCTCTACAGGCTGCACTAATCGCAGAACACGCCGGTGCCGATGCCATAACCCTACATCTAAGGGAAGACCGGAGACATATACAGGATCGTGATGTAGAGATGCTGAAGGATATGCTACAGACACGCATGAACCTGGAGATGGCTGCAACCAAGGAGATGCTAGAAGTAGCTACACGGATACAGCCACATGACTGTTGTATAGTCCCGGAAAAGCGTGAAGAGCTCACCACGGAAGGTGGCCTTGATGTCAAAGCCAATCTCGCATATTTACAAGAGTACTGTACTACCTTAAAGGAGTCCGGAACCAGGGTGTCCCTTTTCATAGATGCCGACCTGGAACAGATAGACGCGGCCAAAGAGAGTGGTGCCCCAGTCATAGAGATACATACTGGCCACTATGCAGACGCAACGACTATCGAACAAAGGAAAATGGAGCTAATCAGGATAACAGAAGCGGTAAAACATGGAGCGGATGTAGGCCTGCAGGTAAATGCCGGTCATGGACTGGACTACCATAATGTAAAGGCGATCACAGACATCGAGGGGATAGTTGAATTGAACATAGGCCACTCAATCATCGCGCGGGCGCTGTTCGATGGAATGGCTAAGGCGGTATCAGATATGAAGGCACTGCTAATAAAATAGATATTAAACTTGAGAATGACAGCATGACACAGTTGGCGATAATAGGTGGATCTGGATTCACCAAAATGGAGTCTCTTAAAATCACCAGGAGGGAATTTGTAAACACACCCTATGGCGAACCATCATCTCCATTGATCCACGGATGCTTTGATGGACTGGATATCGTGTTCTTACCAAGACATGGGGCAGGTCACACCATTCCTCCACACAAGATCAACTACCGGGCTAATATCTGGGCCCTAAACCACATTGGTGTGGATTATGTAATTGGCATGGCCACAGTAGGCGGAATAAGAGAAGACATGGCGCCGGAGACCATCGTCATACCTGATCAAATAATCGACTATACCTGGAGCCGTGGCAATACGTTCTTTGAGAATGATCTGTCCGAGGTAACTCACATCGACTTTACCGAACCATATTGCCAGGAACTCAGGCTAGCCTTAATCAATGCCGCCATTGATGCCGGCCTGGATATCATCAAAGATGGTACCTATGGCGCCACCCAGGGACCAAGACTGGAGACGGCAATGGAGATAAAAAGGATGCAAGGAGATGGGTGTGATCTGGTTGGCATGACCGGGATGCCTGAAGCGGCACTCGCAAGAGAACTAGACCTCTGTTATGCGCACTGTTCAGTAGTGGCAAACTGGGCGGCGGGCAAAAGCGGCGATCCAATCACTATGGATTCCATAGTTGAGCATATGGAGAATGGTATGAAGAAAGTGTATGCGTTGTTGCAGAAGTTGGGTGGCTATCTCTAGCCACACTACTACTATTACTACAAATAATTCGGAAACAATAATTATGAGAATAGGATATCTACTTTTACTATGTGCAATTATTTTCAGCAGTGATGCATTCGCGCTATATAAGTGTATAGATGAATCGGGAAAGGTCTCATATCAGGGCAAACGTTGCCCGAAGGTTCCCACTTCTGACAGTACCAGCAAGACACAGACTGTCAAACAAGGTCCTTCCGATATCAAATATGTCGATATCAACTTACCGGGAGATTCTTCTATATCCGTCCCGCTTCCGTCCGATTGGGAAGTTAATATAAGTCAGTCAAACAAGCTGAGGAGACCTACCCTTAAGGCCAAACCCAGAAACGGTACCGAGCTCACACTGCTAATGACGCCAATACCACTCAAGGAATCACTTTCCGCTGAAGACAAGAAAGAGTTTCTAAAACAGATCAGCAGTGAAATCAGAGCAAAATATCACAGCTACGAATCCACTAAAGAGCTGGATTCTACACCGATACAGCAAGAGATGACAGGCAGCATAGGGCATCTATATACATTCGCCGATGAAAATCTCAAGAATATGGAAACCTTACCCAAAGGGGAGAGTATCTATCTCAATACAGGTACAATTATCATAGAGAATATATTAGTAACCACCACCATTCTCACCAATGATATAAGCACAGATAATTTTAAGAAGGCGTTAGCAGCAGTACACTTCATTACCACCGGCGTAGCCAAGCAAGGCACATTCAAGGTACGACTGGAAAATCCAGATGTAGAGATCGAAATTCCAGAGTTGCCGGCAATCAAGTTAGAGCAACACCCAATGTCAGCGGCAAAACCCCATCTGCGGCTGCTTGGCAACCTGGATCCCTACAACATATCGGTGATAACTCCTACCGCAGACGAGGGCATGACCGCAGCCGAATGCGCAACGTCATCCGGGGGTTCCATAGCCGAACAATATGGTTTGGATAAATCTAAAATAAACCTCATGCAGGCAGAGGACAACCATACATTCAGCATGTACTTCCCGCTAAGTCTTAGCCAGATCAAGCAGGGCATGTACCAGCTCAACGCCTATCTGTTTTCAGCCCACGCAGGAACACACTGCATTATGGTGCATATATCCATGGTTTCGATGGATAAAGACGAAATCAATACATGGCTGAAGGGGTTTCCGCAAGCGCGGATTAGGAGTTATTGATCTGTATATGGCAACCACTACCCAAAGATAAAATACATCCCAACCAAGGAATAACACCAAACCACACGGAGGCATAATGCCTGGAGCTTACGCCCATCTCACCCTGGTCAATCTGTTGCAGGATCCCATGCGGCTGGAGAATATGCCAGGCTTTCCCATGCAGGCCATCCCCACGGTACTCAGGTACGGTAAATATATTGAGCTGGGCAGTGTTAGTCCGGACTACCCATATCTGCTGCTGGGGGATGAGAATGCAGCTGGCTGGGCGGACCGGATGCACTACATCCAGACCGGCCAGATGATACATGCCGGGGTCAAGGCCATCCGCCTGCAACCTGCGACCGTGCGGGAAAAGCTTTTGGCCTGGCTGCTCGGTTATGCCGCCCATGTGATTACCGATGTCACCATCCATCCGGTGGTGGAGCTTAAGGTGGGCCCATACGCCCAGAACAAGAGAGAGCACCGGGTGTGCGAGATGCATCAGGATGTATATATCTATCAACGCATGAATCTGGGGGATATCGGGCAGGCGGAGTTCCTGGATTCCGGTATTGGCACCTGCAGCGACCCGCAGGATCGCAACCGTATTGACCCTGATATCAAGGCGCTGTGGCTAAGTATGCTCAGAGATGTTTACGGTGACGCGGTGGATACCGATCCGCCGGATATCGATGGTTGGCACAGGGGCTTTCGCTTTATCGTGGACAATATTGCGGAAGAGGGCGGACGTCTTATCCCCTTTGCCCGGCATGTTGCGGCCGGTCTCGGACTGGTCTATACCAAAAGGCCATATTCCCGCTATATCCAGAGTCTAGAGGTTCCGGGCGGCAACATGGACTATGACCAGGTGTTTGACCGGGCCCTGGATAACGTGGTCAGGTCCTGGGCGGTGGTCGCACGCGGGATTCTGCAGGGTGACGGTGATTACCTGAGCGCGATCGGCGACTGGAACCTGGATACCGGCAAGGATACTAACGGCACCCTAGTGTACTGGAGTTAACGCAATGAAAAGGCCCATATATCTTCTGCTGGTGTTGTTTGTCGTCGGATGCGCCGTCAACCCGACCTACACCGAAGACCGGATGCAACAACTGGCGCTGGACCTGAAACGTCTGGCACAACCTGTAGAGGCGACGGTACGTTATAACAACCCTCCCGCCGATATAACGGATGATCTCCTGCTAAAGATGGCCACAACACATGACCCTGGCCTGCTCACGCCGTTCGCGGACTACAAGGTGCGTGTACTCAGAGAGAACAGACACGCCGTCCTGCTGGTATGTTCCAGGGACGATAAGGCCTTATTAGAGGATGCCGGCTGTACCGGTCAGTTCGATAGCCATCGCTGGGAGACCAAGAACCAGCCCTGTGAGTTTACGCTGGATGTGAACAGGATTTGTAAATAGGTCTAATCCCTATTTATTACAACGACCCTGGCCGCCTCTATGGAGTTAAAACGGGTCGAGGTAGCATGGGTGTAGGCCCCCATCATGTGACCGATCACAAGGTCTCCCTCCTGTAGTTCTGGTAGTTCCACATCCTCGGCGATGATATCTATGCTGTCACAGGTGGGGCCGGCCAGGATCGATCTCTGGCGTTCAGGAGCGTCGTTGAAGATCTGCAGAGGATAGACGGTATGATCAAACAGTTGTCCGCTGTAAGAGCCGTATATGCCGTCATCCAGGTAATACCAGAGATAATCTCCGCGCCGGGCCTTCCCGCTTACGCTGCTGATACCTGTAACCGCAGGGGCTATGAGAAATCGGCCCGGTTCGGCGATGATGTTTATGTGCTCCGGTAGTCCCTGCAATGCCGCGCGGATCGGCTCGAAGTAGCCATCCGCATCAAACCCGGTTATGGTGTAATCTGCGGGAAAGCCGCCGCCGATATCCAATACGTCCATGGGTCGATCCTCACGTTCCTCGACTTCCCTAATCAAGGCGGCACAGCGTTGGATAGCGTCCACGTGGGCGTCCGGGGTAAGACTCTGGGAACCGACATGGAAGGAGAGGCCACGTACGTGCACACCCAATGCGGCGGCCTGGCTTACCAGTTCAGGCACCTGATCGGGGGCACAGCCGAATTTACGCGACAGATCGACCTTTGCTGTATCACTACGGAAGCTCACCCGCAGCAGCAGTCCGATGCGCTGCTTGTAGGGGATCAGTTTCTTCAGCTCGTCGATATTGTCCACCACGAAGGTGGTGGAGCCACCCCTGAGGGCAGCCTTGATATCGGCATCCTTCTTGATCGGATGGGTGTGGATGGTGCGCCGCCCGCTGATCTGCAGGTCTCGCAGCAAGTCGATCTCACCGGCGGAGGCCACGTCAAAGTTACATCCGGCATCACTCAGGGTGGCCAGGGCATCCGGATGGGAGAAGGCCTTGATGGCGTAGTAGAGATCCGCACCAGGTAGCTGTTGCTGCAGCAGGCGATAACGCTCACGCAGGACGGCGCAATCCAGGATCAGCAGGGGAGAGCCGTGCTTGGCTACCAGATCGCGATAGTAGGCCTGCTCCTCGTCACTGCCGCCGAAACGAATGACCCGGTCACTCAAGGATCAACCCTCGACGAGGGCCTCCGAGACATAACGGGGCAGGGCGAAGCTGGCCTGGTGGATCTCCGGGGTGTAGTAACGCGTGGTGATGCCGGATGCGGCAAAGCGCTGGCGTAGCGTATCTATATCGACCTTACGCAAGGACGCATCATCCGTACCCCAGGCGAAGGTCATGATTCCACCATAGTAGGTGGGGACCGCCGCAGAGTAAAAGGTCTGATCGGCAAAATGCTGCCCCATACGCCTGGCGGTGTGTAGCACCTCATCTATCTGGAAGAAGGGTACGCCGTTCTGGGTGGCGATCACACCGCCCGGGTTCAGGATACGCTTGCACTGGCCGTAAAAATCCTCGGTAAACAGCACCTCTCCAGGACCGATAGGGTCGGTACTGTCAGAGATGATGACATCAAAGCGCTTATCGGTCTCGCGTACGAAATCCATGCCGTCGGCGATGACCAGGTCCAGGCGCGGTTCTTCGAAGGCGCCGTCTGAGTGTTTGGGTAGGTAGGTCTTGGCCATATCCACCACGGCGCTGTCGATCTCCACCATGGTGATATGCTCGACAGATGAGTGTCTGGCCACCTCACGCAACATGCCACCGTCACCTCCGCCGATGATCAGCACGTTACGCGCGCTGCCATGGGCCAGGATGGGCACATGGGCCATCATCTCATGGTAGATGAACTCATCCCTTTCCGTGGTCTGCACCACGCCGTCCAGGGTCATGACACGGCCCAGGAAGGCGTTGTGGAAGATCATCAGGTGCTGATGATCGGTCTTTTGCTCGAAATAGAGCTTATCGATGCGAAAACTCTGATTCAGGGCGTCATACAGTGTCTCGTTGAACACCTTGGTCATTTTTCCACGACTCCGCGCAGGTGTTCACTTATTACCATACGCTCAGGACAGAAGGCGCGCTTCAAGACCGGGATGGCCATCTCCGGCATGGCATCTCCACACATAAAGATATCAAATGCAGCGAAATCACGCTCCGGCCAGGTGTGAACGCTGATGTGGGATTCCGCCAATACCGCTACACCTGAAATACCGCCGTTGGGGGTAAAGTGGTGCAGGTGGATATGGAGTAGGGTGGCACCGGCGACCTGTACTGCCTCACGCATGGCCTGTTCCATACGGTCGAGCTGGTCTAGATACTTGGCACCCCACAGATCCAGGATCAGATGGGTGCCGGCGAATTCGATGCCATTACGGGTGGTGAAGTGATCTTCACTCTCGGTGCCT
>JBNKEE010000034.1:0-69354 GCA_050288625.1 Sedimenticolaceae bacterium
CCGCGATCAGGTCGCGGGATGACGGGTGATTGGGTATTTGTTATTTGCGTACTTATGCGGTTATTGGCGAGCATTCGCGGCTAGGGTTTTTGTCGCCAGGGGGTGAGCCCACACAGTTGGGGTTAAGCAGTTTTATCCTGCCGCTGCATCCATATCTCCAATCCCTGTGCATTGATCCCCAGATCCAGACTTAGGAGCTCTTCCTGCTTGTCACGGGGCAGGGCGCATTCGTGCTGTTGCAGCCGCTCCAGATAGATCTTCATCAGACCGGTCTCCAGTTGTTCATATCTCTCTTCGGCCGTGACCGATTTGCATAGCTCCACATAGTCATCCAGCCCCTGGTGCAGCTGCTCGGCCATGCGGGGCAGGTCGTCGATGCGGCCGAAGTGGGTGAGGTACATGTATTGCGGCGCGTAGCCCATGAGCCGGTCTATGGTCCGGTGCCATGCGTCCGGGTCGAACTGTACCGGGGTGGACGGCACGAAGATGAAGCGGCCGTTGTGGTTGTCGAACTCGCGGTAGGAGATGCCGAAGGTGTCGCCGGAGAAGAAGCCGTTGCTCTGTTCGTCGTAGACGCAGTAGTGGTGGCGGGCATGGCCCGGTGTGTCCAGGCACACCAGTTGGCGTCCGTTGAGGTCGATGCTATATCCGTCGGCGGCCTCGATCACCCTCTGTTCCGGTACCGCTATCAGCTCTCCGAAGCTCTCCCTGAACTTGTCCGCGCCATAGACCGCGGTAGCGCCGGCCTGCAGCTTGCCCGGGTCGATCATGTGGCGGGAGCCGTAGGGGTGCACCACCAGCTCGGCCTCCGGCAGTTGCCGCATCAGTTCGCCCACGCCTCCGGCGTGATCCAGATGGACGTGGGTGGGCATGACGTATCTGATCTGTTCCGGCGTCAGCCCCTGCTGCCGCAGCAGTTCCATCACCCTGGGTACGGTATGGGTGGTGCCGGTATCGATCAGGACCGCCGCGTCACCCTGGCGCAGCAGGTAGCAGCTGGCGAGTCCGGGTCGCTGGTACATGGCATCTATACGGAAGATGCCATGCTCCAGTTCCTGATACATGGTGGTATCCATGCCGCCCGCTCTTTACAGCATCTTTTGTGCGATGCTGACCAGGCGGTCCCCCAGCATGTTGGTGTAGCTGCCCAGCTCGTTGTCGTACCAGCCGTAGACCACCACCTTGGTGACCGGGGCCTCCAGCGGGTCGCCTCCGCCCGGAGGATGCATGCGCACCATGGCGGTCCTGGTGTGGGTCTCGGTGGACTCGATGGTGGCGGCCGCCTTGGGGAAGCCGATGATGTCGGAGGATACGTTCTGGTGTTCTGAATAGACCAGATAGTCCTTCATCGGTCCCTCCGCCGCAGCCCGGTAGATGGCGTTTATCTCCTCGCGGTTGACCGGTTTGGACGGATCTTCCGCCTGTATGTTCAGGGTGAGGATGATCAGGGAGCCGGTGGCGGTCGGGATACGCACCGACTCGGCCATGAAGCCTATGTCTCCCATCTCCGGCAACACCAGCTTCAGGGCCTTGGCGGCACCGGTGGTGGTGAGGATGATGTTGTTCATGATGCTGCGGTTCTTGCGGATGTCCTTGGCCCCGGCCTTGGGCACCGCGTCCAGCACCTTCTGGCTGCCGGTGGCGGCGTGGATGGTGACCATGGATGCGGAGAGGATGTGGTCGGAACCGATGGCGTCCAGCATCGGTTTCATCATGAAGGAGAGGCAGGTGGTGGTGCAGGATGCCGCGGAGAGCAGGTTGTGCTTGCTCGGATCGAAGTCCTCACCGTTGATGCCCATCACCGTGGTGATGGCGTCGTCCGGCATGGCCAGACCCTGGTTCTTGATCTTGAACGGGGCGGAGAGCACTACCTTCTCGGCCCCGGCATCCAGGTGTCCACGTAGTGAACCTTTGGGGTCGTCCCCTTGGACGGTAGGGTCGGTGTAGACGCCGGTGGTGTCCACCACCAGGCGTACCCCGTTATCACCCCAGGCGATGTCCTTGGGGTTGCGTTCGGTGCGCAGGATCTTGACCGGTACGCCGTCCACCCGCATGGTGCCGGTCTCCTCGTTCAACTCCTCGATCACGGAGCGCGGTGCGCTGTAACCATAGAGATAGTTGCCGAGTCGTCCATAGCTGCTGTCTTTTTCCATGACCTGTGCAATATCAGCCAGCCCCTGGCCTGCATCGCGTCCGAGATTGATCACGATCTCGGAAAATGATTTACGGGCAATATGGTGCCAAAGCGACAGTTTGCCGATGCGGCCCATGCCGTTGATGCCTAGCTTTAAGGCGCTGGTTTCGGTTCCCATTCTTATGGTTTCTCCTGTGAAGGGGATGAGTTAATTTGAGGTGCTAATTTTACTTTAGCTGGATGTTATATCAACCTGGATGCACTGGCCCCTTCCGGAGCAGACTCGGTCGGGTGCTCGCCGCTGAGGAGGATGCCGCTGCGGCCGTCGATGCTTATGGTGTCGCCGAAGCGTATCTCCTGGCCGTTTATGACGCAGCGGCTCTCCGCCTCGAACACCTTCATGGCCTCACAGCCCACCACGCAGGTCTTCTCCAGACGGATGGTGACGATGGAGGCGTGGCTGGTCTGGCCGCCGCGGGCCGTGAGTACGCCGTCTGCCTGGGAGATCTCGTGGATATCTTCCGGGACGGTATCTGAGCGGATCAGGATCAGCGGCGTGTTGGGCGACTCGGCGCGCATGGTCTCGATGTTCTCGATATTGAAAACGGCGCGGCCGGAGAGGGCGCCGCCGCACACCCCGATGCCCCGTCCCAGCAGGCTGCTCTTGAGGGCCTCGGTCGGGATGAAGTGGGTCATGGACTGGATCTTGGATGTGACCATGTCGCGGGTCTGCAGCAGATAAAGGTCTTCTACGGTCGGTCCCTCGAAGGTGAACTCCGTCTCCTGCTTGTTCCAGTTCTCGTTATACACCAGCTCACGCGACAGCTTGAGCAGGGATCCGTAGATCTGCGGGAACATCACCTCCAGGCTCTGTTTTACCGGGCGGTCGTCCAGTTCGGCCTGTTCGATGGATATGGGCATGGTGGCAACCAGGCCGCCTACGATGTCTTCCCCCTGGTTGCCGGGGGTGTAGTCGCCCCAGAGGGTGACCTGGCTGAGTTTGCGATAGGGGTGGGCGGTAAAGAGTACGCCGGTGCCCGCATCCTGATTCAGGTTGCCGAACACCATGCCCTGGATCAGTACGGCCGTACCCCACTCATCCGAGATGTCCATCAGGCTGCGGTATTTGATCGCCTCCGTGGCATCCCAGGAATCTATCACCATGTTTATGGCCCCGTTGAGCTGCTGCCATGGATCGTCCGGGATGGTGATGCCGTGCTCCCTGGCCGCCCGTTTGTAGGTCAGGGTCAGCTCCCGCATCTGCTCCGCGTTGAACTGCTGTTTCTTGTCCACCCCGTGACGCTCTTTGGCCTGGCGCATGATGGCGCTGAACTCCTCCCGCTCCATGCCGCTGGTCATACACCAGGACTGGACGAAACGGCGATAGGTGTCCCAGGCGAAGTAGGGCTTGCCGGTCTTCTGCGCCAGTTCCTGCACTATCTCTTCGTTGATCCCGAGGTTATGCACGGTGGCCATCATGCCCGGCATGGAGATGATGGGACAGCTGCGCACCGAGATCAGCAGCGGGTCCTGGCGGCTGCCGAAGCGGCGACCGGTGGCACGCTCGATATAGTTGATCTCACTGTCCAGGCGCTTGTTGAAGTCCTGTCTGGCCGGCGGGAAGTTGCGGATGATCTTCTGGCAGCGGAAGAACTCGGATGTGAGGATGCTGCCCGCCGGGACCTTGACCCCAAGTTTGATCAGTTGGGCCAGGTTGTATCCCTTGTTGCCCATGTGGATCAGGTCATAGGTGTGCTCGTTCAGGTCATGCAGTCGGCAGAACAGCTTCTTCGGATCGTAGGTCATGAGCATGTCCAGATACTCCACGCTCAGGTTGGCCTCCTGCTCGTGCAACACCTGATAGACCCGGGTGATGTAGTTGTCCAGCGACTGGATGCCGATGGTCTCGGCGATCAGGTCTCTCTCGAAGCTCTCCGAGATGCGGCTGAGGGTGCCGGCCCGGTCGGCATCCACATGGTTGCGGTAGGCCGGTAGCAGCGAATCCCGCGGGATCTGGGGCGCGATCACCGCCAGGGTGTCCCGGTGGTGGTTGGTGTAGTAGGTGTAACGGATATCGGAGATGGCCTCGGACAGTCCGCGGAATACGTCCAGGTACTGGAGATAGGAGAAGCGTTTTACCTTGAGGGAGTTCTCCAGTACGTCCACCTGATTTTCCAGACGGCGCGAAGCGATGCCGTCTATGGCCAGGGCGCGGATAAACAGCCGCAACGCCTTGACCACGCGATAGAAGGTGGCCTGGGTCAGGAGGAAATCGCTGGCGCTGGCGGTGAGGCGTTCCAGATAGACGTTGGCCAGATTCTCTAGGCGGAAGGAGAGGCTGAGGGCGTCGAACTTTTTCTCCTGATAGCGTCCGTAGACCGAGGGTATATCGGTGGCGATATGCCGTTTGTGGAAGATGTCTTCCCTGGCCTCGAACTTCTCAGGACTGAGTGTGACATCTTTCAGCTCCTCCAGGGTATCGAGTATAGCCTCCAGTCCGGCGTAGGCGTCGTTCGTCTCCAGCGCCTCCACCATGGGCATGATGTCCGGCAGACCGCTCTCTTTGATCTCCTGCGCCTGCTCTCTTATGTTCTGGAAGCCAAGATCGTATTTGAGATTGACCAGTTGATACATGCGGATCAGCAATACCACCCGGCGCAGTTCCGACTCCGGATGGTCGTTCATGGCCATGATGCTCTTTTCCATCTCGCGGCGCGGCCAGGAGAGCAGCTGTTCCTCATCCTGAAACCCTGTATTTTCAAACATCTCTACGGTGATCTGGTGGACCCAGCTTACATATTCGCTTTGGGGGTCGATCCGGTGCAACAGATCTTCCGGGATATACATCGCTATCGCATCCTTATCCAGGGTGCGCCAGAAGCGGATGATGCCGTTGATGAAGTCTACGATCATGTTGGAGCTCTCAACATGACTCTGTTTGCGCAGGAAGTGGATCAGCTGGTCTTTGCGCTTGTGGGTCTCGTCCAGTTCGGTGGATACCTCACGCAGTACGCCCTCCGAGCCGATCTCATTGAAGAATACCGGCAACAGACGGGTGAACTGTTTTACCAGGTTATAGACCGGCGCTATCTCGCTGTTGAGCAGGCGGGTTATCTCTTTCTGGAACAGGTCGGTATCCCGGATGCAGGTGCCGGAGAGCTTGATGTTGATGATCAGGGCCGAGAGCAGGGTGGAGCACCACTCCGGATTTTGGATGATGAGGTTCAGCCACACCCGGATGTTGTAGAGATGGGAGGTGTTGAATATGGGTTGCCAGTCTTCCGTCACCCCCTGGACCGAACTGTACTGGAAACCGAAGCGGATGGCCTGGGCCAGGAACGCCTCCACCAGGCGTCCGTTGTTGTGTTTCAGTATCTCTGTGCCCAGTACCTCGATGCTCTGCAGGGCGGTGTGGGGGAAGCGCTTTACGTTGGCGCGCAGGAATACGAATGCCCGCAGGAAGAACTCTTCGATCTCATCATAGGTCTGTTTGCGTACCAACTGTAATAGGTTGCGGTTGATCTCCTTCAGGGTCTCTTCGTGGATCATGGAGAGACCGTCGCTGTCCATGATGCGGAACAGGAACTGCAGTTTGTAGTTCTGGTTTAATAGTTCTGATTCTGCGTTGGCAAGTTGATTGGCATGCTGGCGGTAACCCCTCACAATATCCAGGTAGGTTGGAAATTCCACCAGCTGTTCCAACTGCCTGCTTGAACACGCATCTCTCTCCAGCGCATCCAGTTCGTTTAATCTCGTTTGGATGTTGGTGTGGGATATCGCCTCCACTCCATCCGTGTGGATCTCACAGAACTCAATCGGGTCATCCTGCTGCAGCCAGTAATCATAGGTATGGCGCAGGCAGTTGTCCTGAAAGGAGCAGAACGGACTCCAGTCGAATCCCTCAGGCTCAACCCCGTCTATCTTCTGCACCAGCTTTTGCAGGGTGGCGCGGATCGGGTGGTAGCTGCTGGACAGGATCAGCAGGTTCTTTTTGGATAGGGCGCCAAGCTGGCTGAATATTGTGGATAGGGCATCCAGGTAGTTTGGCAACTGTCCGCTGTCGAGATCGGAAACCAGTTTATCCAGATAGGCGCTTATGGCCTCCGCCACCTCTTCCGCAGAGATGAATTTTCCGGACTCCTCCAGGGCCTCCAGGAGCACCTGGATGATGGTGATGGAGCACTGCGGTCCCGCCGGGTGGGCCAGATAGCGGCTGTTGTTCTTCAGCACAAAGCTGCGGAATACGGGCAGGATCAGGCGCCAGTTGCGGAATGGATGGTTGAGTTCGTACAGGAGTTTGTCCAGGCCCTTGATCAGCCCGGAGTACCCCTTGACCGGCTCGCGCAATACCTCATGGCGCGGATCTATCTGAACTACATCCACCGCCGTTTCCAGCAGGTTGGCGCGCAGGGCGTCCGAGCCGCCCAGGCCCTGTTCCGACTTGCTGGTCATGATTTAGTAGATGGCAAATACCTCATATGCGACAGATTATCATATCTCCTGCCCTTGCATATGATTGATCAGGTCCAGCATGCGGTTGGAGTAGCCCCATTCGTTGTCATACCAGCTCATGATCTTCACCGATTTGCCTAATACGCGAGTACAGCTGCCGTCCACAAATGAGGAGTGGGGGTCGCCCTGGAAGTCGATGGAAACCAGAGGCTCATCGGTATAGCCGAGATAGCGGTTGGCCGATTCCCTCAGGGCATCGTTTACTTCGGATACAGTGGTCTCTTTCTCAACCTCCATCACTACGTCCACCATAGAGACATTGGGTGTGGGTACCCGCACCGCCAGTCCATCGAATTTTCCTGCCAGGGCCGGGATGACCAGGGCCACCGCCGCCGCCGCGCCGGTCTTGGTCGGGATCATGGACATGGCCGCCGCCCTGGCGCGGCGTAGGTCGGAGTGAGGGAAGTCCAGAAGCCGTTGGTCATTGGTGTAGGCGTGGATGGTGGTCATCAACCCGCGCGTGATGCCGAAGCGGTCCATGATCACCTTGGCTACCGGGGCCAGGCAGTTGGTGGTGCAGGAGGCGTTGGAAACTACCTGGTGTTTGTTGGGATCGTACTCATCCTCATTCACGCCCATGACAATGGTCTTTACGTCGCCTTTGGCCGGGGCTGAGATAATCACCCGACGCACTCCGCCTTTCAGGTGGCCGGCGGCAAGATCGTGATCTCGGAACAGGCCGGTGGCCTCCAGTACATAATCCACACCGTGATCACCCCATGGAATCTCTTCTGGATCTTTAAAACGGGAGAAGGCTACCTCTTTGCCATCTACAATCAGGCCGTTATCGGTTGCAGATACCTCACCATCAAATCGTCCCATAACGGAGTCATACTTGAGCAGATGAGCAGAGGTTTCTAACTGGGTAAGATCATTTACCGCCACGATCTCCATGTCTGCGAATGCCTGATCCTGGCGAATAGCGCGAAATATATTTCTGCCGATACGTCCAAAGCCGTTGATACCGATACGGATAGTCATGTTTGCTCCTTGATAAATCTTTATTGCTGATTTAACCCACAGTACTAGGTGAATGTTTCATAAATATGTTTTGATTGTAGTATGTAGTTTAGACGCTACTGAGCATCCGGCCAGGATATTTCTCTTGCGGTTCTTGCCCCGATAACGCAGCTATCCAAGCTCAGAGCCATTGTGGATGATGTACG
Organism: Sedimenticolaceae bacterium; assembly: GCA_050288625.1. Classification (GTDB taxonomy): domain Bacteria; phylum Pseudomonadota; class Gammaproteobacteria; order Chromatiales; family Chromatiaceae; genus JAAGZL01. The sequence continues at coordinate 7,813 of JBNKEE010000034.1, forward strand.
CGATTGAGATATACGTCCTGCCATGATTTCGGCACGGTATTGAGGGAACAGAGGATTGCGTTCAGGTTGGGCGTAGCCGTCGGGGAAAACAGGATTGCCAACGCTGTCATATTTATCTGTTGCTCCGACAGTGTGTAGTAGTTCATGGGCGATAACGATATTGTTTTGTTTGTCCTGCTGTTTTGAAGCAAAAGCGTGCACTATACCCAAAAGGCCTTTGTCCATGCCTAGAGAGCGTTGTAATGGTTGGCTGTTGTTAATGTCGTGATACAACACAAACATATTGATTCGGTTGTGACTGGAGGGACCATCAGGGGTGTTTTTCCAGGCCCAGTAACGCATTTTTATGCTCCACATGGCTACCTTAAGAAAAAAAGCGTTTTTTGCCGGTGGCGCCGGTGGCATATCGTTTATGGTTGGTCCCAATATGGTTTTAGTGGGATTGTTTTGATATAGGCCGTATTTTTTTGCCTCTTTAGCTGTGAATTGATCTATTGCAGAGAATGCTTTGCTGCTTAGATTCGCTATATAGGTTGCGGTCTGTGTGCTACCGTCGGCATTGATAGGAAAGATTACAACCTCCAGTGGGTTGAGCCAGGAGGTCGAATACATGTATTGCTGCTTGGTGTGTATGGCGGCAACTGACAGGATGGCCAATAGTATCAGTATCCGTATGTTCCTAAAACTAAACAACTTCATTTGTTTCTCCTTGTTATATTTTATTAATTGCTATTTTTTCGTTCCCCAAGTGAAAAACAATCTAATGCAAAAACTGTAAAAATTGTTAAGTTGTTTGGCGGGCCAGCTTTGATTATTTGTGTAGTTATCAGCAGAGAAGGAATTCAAGTAAGGCCTTTTGCGAATGCATGCGGTTCTCTGCCTCTTCCCAGACTACGCTGTCGGGCCTGTCGATGACCGATGCCGCTACCTCTTCGCCACGATGGGCTGGTAGGCAGTGCATGAATAGCGCGTCTTGACCGGCTTGGTCCATAATTTTATCGGATACCTGATAATTCGCGAATGCTTGCTTGCGTTTTACCTGCTCCTCTTCTTGTCCCATGCTGGCCCAGACATCAGTAACAACGAGATCGGCTCCTGTGGCAGCAGCCATAGGGTCAGATGTTATTTGACAGCGATCAGAGGCCGGGGCCATGATCTCATCTTTTGGCTCATATCCTTCCGGGCATGCGATATTCAGCTTGAAACCGAACTGTCTGGAAGCGTTGATATAAGAGTGGCACATATTGTTTCCATCTCCGATCCAGGCTACGGTCTTGCCAGCGATATCTCCGCGGTGTTCCATATAGGTTTGCATGTCAGCGAGCAACTGACACGGGTGAAATAGATCGGTCAGGGCGTTGATCACCGGCACTTGAGAGTGTTCGGCAAACAGCTCCAGATCCTTCTGGTGATAGGTGCGTACCATGATGCAGTCCACCATTCGTGACATTACCCTGGCGCTGTCTTCGATCGGTTCCCCCCGACCCAGTTGTGTATCCCTGGGAGAGAGGAATATGGCATGACCACCCAGTTGGGTGATCCCTGCTTCGAATGATATTCTGGTGCGGGTGGAGGATTTCTCGAACACCATAGCCAGGGTTCGGTTTTGCAGAGATGTGTGCGCTATTCCTTTTTGTAGCAACTGTTTCAACTCAGTAGCCCTGGCCAGGATGCTATACAGCTCGTCCTGGGTTAGGTCCAGCAACGATAGAAAATGCCTTGGCTGTCGTTTTGTAGCGTTCTCCGTCATCTCTTTATCCGTGTAGGTAAAAGAATCGGCGTTGATCCTAGTTTGACTCAAGGAATCGTTTGAGCAGCTCTGAGAGTATGGCTATCATCTCGTCAGACTGCTCATTGCTCATGATTAGAGGGGGCAGAAGACGAATGGTTTTGTCAGCCGTAACGTTTATCAGTAGCCCCTTCTCCAGGGCGGCAGCTACCAGGTCACCACAGTTGCGATCCAACTCAATGCCAATAAGCAGCCCCTGACCCCGTATCTCTTCTATACCAGCGACATCGGCCAGCGCGTCGGCCAGATCTGCCAGGATCTTGTTGCCTAGGGTCTCGGCTCTTGCTACAAGCCCCTCTTTTTCAATTGTATCGATTACGGCGTGGGCTGTAGCACAGGCTAGATGGTTGCCACCAAAGGTTGAGCCGTGAGAACCAGCAAACAGGATATCTGCAGCTTTGCCACTGGCTAGACATGCCCCGATGGGAACTCCGTTAGCCAGACCCTTGGCCAATGTCATCACGTCCGGGATTATCCCATTGTGTTGATGAGCAAACATGCGGCCGCTACGGCCCATGCCGGTCTGGATCTCGTCCAGCATCATCAACCAGCCGTGCTCGTCACAGATGCTGCGTATATGGTTCAGATAGTTTTCTGCCGGAATATTGATGCCGCCTTCGCCCTGGATAGGCTCCACCAGTACGGCAACAACATTCGGGATGTTAGCGGCAACCAAGCGTAGGCTGTCAATGTCGTCATACGGCACCCGCACGAAGCCGCTCACCAGTGGCTCAAAACCGGCCTGAACCTTGCGATTGCCGGTGGCTGATAGCGTGGCCAGGGTGCGTCCGTGGAAGCTGTTCTCCATAACCACTATGGCTGGGTTGTCTATGTCCTTGGAGTGTCCATACAAACGAGCGATCTTGATCGCCGCCTCGTTCGCCTCGGCCCCTGAGTTACAGAAAAAGGCCTTGTTCATGCCTGATATGTTGGTCAGGGTTGCACCCAACTGCTCCTGTTGAGTGATGCCGTAAAGATTGGAGGTGTGGATTAATTCCCCTGCCTGTTTGCGGATGGCTTCTGTGACTGCCGGGTGAGCGTGGCCAAGCCCGCACACCGCGATTCCAGAGAGTGCGTCCAGGTAACGTTTACCATCCGTGTCCCACAGCTCGGCGCCTGCACCGCGCTGAAAGTGTACTGGCAACCGTTTGTATGTAGCCATTATCGGGTCAGACATCTCTCAGTCTCTTAAAAAGCAAGAAGTCGGCACTGAGACAGTAACCGACCTGCAAAATTTCCGTGTAATTATATGGAAAAAGGAGCAATCCTATTAGATATATCTTTGGTTGGCAATACATAATCATAAAGATATCGGTTGCGCACAATAAACAGGGAGATTATCTTTGCTCCTGGGAGTCGGCCGAATGATCGCTGTCCCATCCGGGAGAGAGGAAAGTCCGGGCTCCATAGGGCAGGGTGCCAGGTAACGCCTGGGGGGCGTAAGCCCACGGAAAGTGCCGCAGAAAATATACCGCCGAATCCGACGGTTCGCTGCTGGATGGTAAGGGTGAAATGGTGCGGTAAGAGCGCACCGCGCTGCTGGCAACAGTAGTGGCAGGGTAAACCCCACCCGGAGCAAGACCAAATAGGGGGGCGAGTGGCTTCGGCCACACCTGTGGCCCACAGGGTCCCCGGGTAGGTTGCTGGAGGTGCGTGGCGACACGCATCCTAGATGAATGATCATTCTCGACAGAACCCGGCTTACAGGCCGGCTCCCACCATTTACTTTAGGCCGTTTATGGTTTTGAACTTTAGTAAATACCATTTGGTTTGAGAGGTTGTTAAAGGGTTAAAATAGTTGTTGTAAAATATGTGGAAGAATAAGTGCGTCCCACCTTTTAAGCCTACCCTAGCTCCTCTGACTATTGGTCTTGAGTCAGCAGCGGTTTTCGTTTTGGCGTGGGTTTTGTTTGCCTTGAGTGTCCTGCCGGCCGATTCACTTTTTACAGTAGATGGCTTTTATCATTTCAGAATAATGGAGCTGATCTGGAATGATGGTCCGTGGGTGGACATCCGCTGGCTACCACTCACAATACTGGGAGAGCACGGGCCGGATCACCATTGGCTGTGGCATCTTATGTTTTCCCCGTTCGGTGCAGTGGATGATCGGGTTTTGGGACTAAAGCTTGCGCTGATCACCAACGCGGCCATGGTGCCGGCAATCTTCAACTTGACATGCCGACTACTTGGTGTCCCCTTTGCCCCTCTCTGGTCGTTGCTGTTGCTGGCTGGAGGATTGACCTTCCCTGCTAGAATCCTAATGCTGCGGGCACAAAACATTGCTATCTGTTATCTTCTATTGGCCACTTTGTTTTCACTGCGGCGATCCTATCTGCTACTAGGGTTTATAGTTTTCCTAGGTATCGAATCCTATCATGGGTCGGTGATCATCGGTTTTCCGATCCTTCTTATATGGGTGATTTATACCATCAGGGAGCGGCAGATCGATGGGAAACTTTTAATCTTTCCTGCTGTAGGGTTCCTTGCAGGGCTGCTTCTGAGTCCCTGGTTCCCGCAAAATATAGACTTTATGTTTTTTCATCTGCTTTATGTGGGTGCTAATTCGCTTGCTAGTTCACCTGGGGGTGAATGGACACCGGTGACAGTATTTGGATTGTGGCAGCAGGCCTGGCCCGCCCATCTTCTATGGGTGGGTAGTTTTGTCTTGCTGGTTGCTCTTCGACGAGCCTGGATTCGTCAGCCGCAGGTAGTTGTGATCAATCTATTGGCGTTTTTCGCACTGTTGGCTTATGCCTCTGCCAACAGGTTTGCCGAATACTATATCCCAACGGCGTTGTTATCTGTTGCTGTGAATACCATGCCAATAATTGGGATGATAACCAAAAAGGCGAGAGTGTTTGGTGTGGTTTGTCTAGTGTTATTTGCAGGGTGGCGTATGACGGTCAATATGGAAATGTATAGGGCGGTAGCTATCTACCGATTCTCTCACTACGGTGAGATTGCCAGAACTCTGGAGCAGCGAGCAGAGCCGGATAGTCTGATCTTCAATACTGGTGAAAATTTCTCTTTTCTTATTTGGCACTCTGTCAAGCATAGATATGTGGTCGGGCTTTCCCCGCTCTTTCTCGCATACCAGGATCCAGCGCGATACCTGTTTTGGACCTTGATTCCAGGACCACAATCACTAGACCGGGATAAAGGAGAGATTATCCTCAAGACCTTCGGCAGCCGTTGGGCGGTGGTGCAGCACAGTAATACCGCCTTATATAAGCAGCTTCTTGCTAGCCCCTATGCCACCATAGAGTTAAAGACAGCATCAGGGTATCTGTTTTCACTACGTGATCCTGGGTCAGGGTCAAGTAGTGATCGCTGATGATTGTGCTCCGCTTTTTTAAAAGTGGTGATTAGCATTACCTAAGATTAGGGATAAATCCCCTATAACTCCTAATAAATCACTTTAAGTTGTATCTTTAGCATGCTGTTTTAGTGTGTTTTCTCTCTATTGTGTTGCTGTTAATTCCCCTCTGTAACCTACTGTCTTTAAAGGAACTTTTTCTATTTTTGTGGAGTAATTGCCTTGACAAGTGGGGAATTACCTACCTATTATGGCGTTAAGTGGTGAAAAGTGGGTTTTTATGGGGAAACAGAAAGGGGATACCTAACTTGTTTCGAGGTGTAAACAGTCTAAATCTGGACGCAAAAGGGCGGTTTGCGATACCGACAAAGTATCGTGAGCGCCTGAAAGATTGCTGTGCCTCTCAGATGGTAATCACCGTCGATCCTGATGACCGCTGCCTGCTTATCTATCCGGCCCCTGAATGGCAGGAGATTGAGCGCAAATTGATGAATCTCCCTACCTTTAATAAGGCCGCGCGCCGATTGCAGAGACTGCTGGTAGGACATGCGGTAGAGGTAGATATGGATGGGCAGGGCAGGATTCTGTTACCGCCACCACTTAGAGAATTTGCCCATATGAATAAGCATGCAGTGTTAATCGGGCAAGGTAGTAAATTTGAGCTGTGGGACGAAGGGCGTTGGAACGAAGCGCGTGAGAGCTGGCTTGAGGAAGATCTGGAACAGGATCTCCCGGCTGATCTGGAAACGCTCTCAATCTGATGAATGCGCAATCAGACCATGTCCCGGTGCTCTTTGACGAGGCGCTGAATGCCCTGAATATTAAGTCATCAGGGGTATTTGTGGATGGAACCTTTGGGCGTGGTGGACATAGTGGAGCTATTCTGCAGCGGCTTGGGAGCAACGGGCTGCTGCTGGCGATAGATAAGGATCCGCAGGCAGTTGCTTATGCGGAAATGGTGTTCGGCAAGGATGGAAGATTTTTAATCAAACATGGGTCATTCGCCATGTTGGAACAGCTGGCACAACAATGCGGTGTAGCTGGAAAGGTCGACGGCTTGTTGCTGGACCTTGGGGTTTCGTCTCCCCAACTGGATGACCCGGAACGTGGTTTCAGCTTCTTGCGTAGCGGACCTTTAGATATGCGCATGGATTCCAGCTCAGGGGTGAGCGCGGCAGAGTGGTTGGCGTCTGCTGAAGGCAGGGAGATAGCTCAGGTGCTTAAAGAATTTGGCGACGAACGTTTTTCCAAGCGTATCGCAAAAGCGATTGTTGATGCGAGACAGGAAGGACCAATAACTACAACCGGGCAGTTGGCAGCGATTATTGAGAAGGCATGCCCAATCAAAGAGAGAGAGAAGCATCCTGCAACCAGAAGTTTTCAGGCTATACGCATCCATGTAAATAAGGAGCTGGAAGACCTTAGGCGGTGTCTTGAGCAGTCATTAAATGTCTTGGCGCCGCTGGGTCGTTTGGCTGTGGTCAGCTTCCACTCACTCGAAGACAGGATTGTGAAGCGTTTTATACGCGACTGCGAGCGGGGGGATGATTTTCCAGCGGATCTGCCGGTGACACAAGAACAGCTACGTCCGAAGCTGCGGGCCGTTGGTAAGGCTATATATCCGTCGGCCGGCGAGATTGAGTCCAATCCCAGGGCGCGGAGCGCTGTTCTGAGGGTGGCGGAGAGGATGGCATGATTCGAGGCAACTTAATAGCGGTTGTCTTTTTGGGGTTGGCCATAGTGTTATCTGCGATAGGGGTGGTCTATGCGAAATATGCCTCTCGTATACATTTTGCGGAACTCGAATCGATTAGGACAAAACGGGATGCGGCAGAAGTGGAGTGGGGTAGGTTGCAACTGGAACAGAGCACCTGGGCTACCCATGGGCGTGTAGAAAAGATTGCTCGGGAAAGACTGAATATGCGTATACCTCTGGTTGAGGAAGTAAAGGTGATTAGGCCCTGACAATGGTGAGTGAAAGACGCAAAAAACGGGCGGCAACAAGCGACAAGCACGAGCAGATAGAACTGCCGCGCTACCGTCTGCGTAGCTGGACCATGCTCACCCTGCTTTGGATGGCTGGTGTGGCTGTCATCTGGCGCGCTGTTGATCAACAGATATTTGAGACCGATTTTCTGCAACACGAGGGTGAAAGGCGCCATCTTCGGATAGTTGAGGTGCCTGCTCATAGGGGAATGATTCTGGATCGCAGGGGCGAACCTCTGGCAGTCAGTACACCAGTAGATTCGATCTGGGTAAATCCACGTGTAATAAGTACGAAAGTCAGTGATCTTGCTCCTATTGCAAAGGCGTTGGGACGCAACGTTAAGGTGTTGCAGAAACAGATTTTGGATAAGAGGGATCGCTCTTTTCTGTATCTAAAGCGTCGAGCCAATCCTGACCTGAGCGAAAAAGTGATAAAGATTGCCCGTGAGAATAAGCTGGCCGGAGTTGATCTGCAGAGAGAATATCGCAGGTTCTATCCTAGCGGCGAGGTGTTTGCCCATGTGGTCGGTTTCACCAATGTTGATGATAAAGGTCAGGAAGGTATGGAGCTGGCCTTCAACGATTGGCTAAGCGGAGCCACAGGCAGTAAGCGGGTTATAAAGGATGGTCGATCTAGGGTGGTTGCAGATGTGGAAAACATCAGATCACCTAGGCCTGGACATACATTGCAGCTTAGCTTGGACCGACGATTGCAATTCTTGGCCTATCGAGAGTTGAAGGCAGCTATAGCGCAAAACAAGGCCCGTTCCGGGTCTGTTGTGATTTTGGATGTTGAAACCGGCGAAGTCCTGGCTATGGTGAATCAGCCGTCATTTAACCCCAATAGCACCACTAATCGTAGCGGCGGCAAACTGCGTAATCGGGCCATAACCGATCTGTTTGAACCTGGTTCTACTATGAAGCCGTTCGTGGCTGCATGCGCCCTGGATATTGGAATAATAAAGGCAAATACAACCATCGATACTGCGCCGGGGCGATTTAAGGTCGGTAAGAATCTTATTAAAGATACCCGTAACTATGGTGATATCGATGTCACTACTGTTATTCAAAAGTCCAGCAATGTGGGGATCAGTAAGATATCCCTGAATATACCTCGTGAGGATCTGTGGGTTAGTCTGTTGAGCCTTGGGTTTAGGGCATCATCCGATAGCGGGTTCCCTGGTGAGGCATCTGGCCATCTTCCAGACTACGATGTTTGGACAGATTTCGATCAGGCGGCCCTGGCGTTTGGATACGGACTTTCGGTTACGCCGTTGCAACTCGCACGTGCCTATGCCGTTTTGGCCTCTGATGGGATCAGTCGTCCAATAACCTTGGAGCGTCGTTTTGGTAAAGCGGAAGGATTCAGGGTGTTTAAGGCCTCAACCGCCCGTATGGTGCGATCGATGCTGGAGTCTGTAGTCTCACCTGAAGGCACTGCTCCGGCTGCGGCAATAAAGGGTTACAGGGTCGCAGGCAAGACTGGGACTGTGCGCAAGAGTATCGCCGGTGGTTATGCGGACGATAAATTCTTCGCAATATTTGCCGGTATGGCTCCTGCGAGCAATCCAAAATTGGTTGCGGTCGTGGTAGTGGACGAGCCTAGCTCTGGCAAATACTACGGTGGTCAGGTTGCAGCACCCCTCTTTTCTAAGGTGATGGGTGGTGCATTGCGCCTGCTTAATATCTCTCCAGATAAGCTTCCGTCTGACGGTCTGCGTATGGCCAATAGCCTGGGGAGGAGCAAATAGTGTCTAACTATAGGCTTGTTGACCTTCTCGCTGGGATGACAACTTGTAACTTGGGCACTGGTTGCCAGGTAAGTTCAATCGCCTTAGATAGCAGAAAGGTCGTGCCAGGAACTCTATTTTTGGCCTGCTCTGGCGGGGGGCAGCATGGCATGGAATTTTTGGAACAGGCATTGGAGAATGGTGCTGTTGCAGTGGCCTACGAACCTGACTCAAATTGGGGTGAGCTGCAATTACAGCGCCTGGATGATGTAGGTATTCCTGTTATAGAGGTTCCAGGGCTTAGTAATAAAGCCAGCAAAATAGCGGGGCGATTTTATAAAAACCCGAGCCATCATATGAGTGTTACCGGTTTTACCGGAACCAACGGCAAAACCAGTTGCACTCAGTTTTTGGCTCAGGCCTTAGGAGAGCAGACAAAATGTGGCGTTATAGGGACCATTGGCAATGGATTCTATGGCGACCTTACACCCAGTACCCATACCACCCCTGATCCTATTGAATTGCAGCGAGTTCTGGATGAATTAAAACGGAAAGGAGCCGATGCAATCGCTATGGAGGTCTCGTCTCATGCATTGGAGCAGGGCAGGGTTGCAGCCGTGCACTTTGACGTGGCGGTTTTCACCAATCTTAGCAGGGATCATCTGGACTACCATGGCAGCATGGAGGCCTACGGAGACTCCAAGCTGCGCCTATTTAAGATGCCGGGTATTCGCTGTGCGGTGATAAATCTGGATGATAAATTTGGACGGCAGATACTGGACAAGCTACCAGCAGGGGTTTTGGCCCTGGGATATGGCTTGAATAGGCAAGAGGAGATACCCGAGCGGTTGGATGGTTGGGCTTGGGCTCAGGAGATAACACAAAATATCCACGGCATGACCGTTCGTGTCCAGACTAGTCGTGGTGATGGTGAGCTGCATACTGGCCTGTTAGGTCGGTTCAATGTTAGTAATCTGTTGGCTGTATTGAATGTGTTGCTGTTTAAAGAGCTTCCTCTAGAAGAGGCGCTGGAACGCATGTCCCGTCTTAGCACGGTACCTGGGCGTATGGAACGTCTGGGAGGTGATGGAGGACCGCTTGTTGTGGTCGATTACTCCCATACACCTGATGCCCTGGAGCATGCCTTGGAGGCGGCACGGGCCCATACAGGAGCTCGGCTGATCTGTGTGTTTGGCTGCGGTGGCGACAGAGATACGGGTAAGCGTCCCCAGATGGGCGGGATCGCTGAGCGTTTGGCGGACCGGGTGATCCTCACTGATGACAATCCTCGTACCGAGGATGGCGACTGGATCATCACAGATATTCTGAAGGGTATGGAAAATCCCAGCGATGTTTTGGTGGAGCGGGATAGGGCCAAGGCCATCCGTCAGGCCGTGGATGATGCCGCGGCTGGCGATCTGGTCATGGTATGCGGTAAGGGGCACGAAGATTATCAACTGATCGGTGATAAGAGGCTGCATTTTAGTGACCGTGAACAGGTTCTGATGGCGTTGAAGGAGGCTGCCGCATGATAAGCCTTAGCCTTTCAGAGTGCGCCAGGCTCATTAACGGACGTATGCTAGGTGAGGATGTCTCATTTGCGTCAGTGAGTACCGATAGCCGCAATCTGCAACCGGGACAGCTGTTTATCGCCTTGGCTGGTCCTAATTTCGATGGCCATGACTATCTGTCACAGGTTCAGCAGAGTGGTGCTGTGGCGGCTATGGTGCAGCGCGTATTGGAGACGGACCTTCCTTGCCTATTAGTACAAGATACCTTGAGAGGACTAGGTGCCTTAGCATCAGTATGGAGAGAGAAGGGCAGAGCCTTGGTCGCGGCTATTACCGGCAGCAATGGCAAGACTACGGTGAAGGAGATGCTGGCTGCAATCATGGCACACAAAGGCCGAGTGCTGGCGACGCAAGGTAACCTGAATAACGATATCGGACTGCCTTTGACCCTGCTGCGTCTTCAGAATGAGGAGTATGCGGTGGTTGAGATGGGGGCCAACCACCCTGGAGAGATCGATCACCTTACCAGGATAGCGAAGCCGGATGTTGCGGTAATAACTAATGCTGGACAGGCTCATCTGGAGGGGTTTGGAAGTGTCGAAGGAGTGGCAAGGGCCAAGGGCGAGGTCATTAACGGCTTGAGTAAGGATGGAACCTTTATCCTAAATGTGGATGACGAATGGTCTGGCCTCTGGCGCGAACAGGCGGGATGCAGAAAGATCGTCAGCTTCGGATTTGATCGGTTAGCAGATGTGACTGCCTCCTTTGAGGGGTTGCGCCCTGAGTGGCGGGAGGACGGTTTCTGTAACAGGTTTCAGGTGCGTACACCGGAAGGCGAGTTCGAAGTGGAGCTAAGTTTGGCCGGCGTCCACAATTGCAAAAATGCACTGGCGGCCATTGCCGCGGCTGGCGTTATGGGGGCAAGTCAGGATCAGATCAGAGATGGCCTTAAGGCCGTTAAGCCGGTTAAGGGTCGTCTCTGCCCGGTCGTCGGTTTAGATGGTATTCGTATCATAGATGATAGCTATAACGCCAACCCTGACTCAGTGGCTGCTGCGATTGACGTTCTTACCGGAATCCAAGATGACTCACAACGTCGCCTCCTGGTGTTGGGGGAACTGGCTGAGGTGGGTGATGGTATAGGAGACGTATACCAACGTTTGGGAGAGAGGGCCAGGGAGGCGGGTGTTGATCAGCTCTATGCGTCAGGAGAGGCTGCAGCCGTTGCGACATCTTTTGGTCGAGGCGGGCACGGTTTCCAGCAAAAAGAACAACTACTAGAAAAATTAAAAGGTGAATTGAGGTCAGGGGATATGGTTTTAATAAAAGGTTCTCGCTCTGCGGGTATGGAGTCGGTGGTTGACGGGCTTAGTCAGGGGGAGGGGAACTGATATGTTGCTCTATCTGGCTGAATTTCTTTCGCAGTTTGATCCTGGTTTCAATGTATTCCAGTATCTAACACTGCGTGCGATTCTGGGTGCTTTGACAGCGCTGATAATCTCATTTTTGGTGGGTCCTGTGATGATACGCCGTTTGAGCTTTCATCAGATTGGACAGACGGTGCGTGATGACGGACCACAGAGTCACTTATCCAAAGCAGGTACTCCTACCATGGGCGGTACCCTGCTGTTGGTGGCAATCGGCGTAAGCACTCTGCTCTGGTGTGATCTTGGTAACCGTTATGTATGGGTGGTGTTGTTGGTGACACTGTTGTTCGGTGTTATCGGGTTCTATGACGATTACAAAAAGCTTGCCCTGAAGGACCCCAAGGGATTGGCTGCACGATACAAATACCTATCTCAATCCCTGGTGGGGTTGGGTGCGGCAGTGTTTTTATATCTGACCTCCGGTCAACCAGCCGAGACACAATTGATCGTCCCATTTGTAAAGCACGTGGTGATTGATCTGGGGCCATGGTTTGTTGTCCTCACATATTTCGTCATCGTGGGATCGAGTAATGCGGTCAATCTTACAGACGGTTTGGATGGTCTGGCGATCATGCCTACGGTGTTGGTGGCCGGCGCCCTTGGCATATTCGTCTATGTGTCAGGTCACGCCAAGATTGCCGAATATCTGTTGATCCCTTATCTGCCAGGGTTGGGTGAAGTCGTGATCTTTTGTGGGGCCCTGATCGGCTCTGGTCTTGGATTTCTCTGGTTTAACGCCTATCCGGCTCAGGTGTTTATGGGAGATGTTGGTGCCCTGGCTTTGGGTGCTGCTCTGGGTATTGTGGCGGTGGTGGCGCGACAGGAGTTGGTGTTGCTGATAATGGGTGGAGTATTTGTGATGGAGACGGTTTCGGTGATTTTGCAGGTTGGTTCATACAAGCTAACCGGGCGGCGCATATTTCGCATGGCACCCCTACATCACCATTTTGAACTAAAGGGCTGGCCGGAGCCAAGGGTCATCGTGCGCTTCTGGATTATCACGGTGATATTGGTGCTGATTGGTTTGGCAAGCCTGAAGATTCGCTAAATATGAATGTTTTGGCCCATACAGTGGAGGATTAAATGCAGCAGAGTGGGATAAAGGAATATAAGACTCTGATTGTCGGTCTGGGAAAGACCGGGCTCTCCTGTGCCCGTTATCTGGCGGCGCAAGGTGTGCCTGTGGCCATAACAGATACCAGGGAACAACCGCCAGGATTGGAGGCATTGAAGGCAGAGCTTCCTGATGTAGCTCTGTTTCTTGGTGGTTTTGAAGCCTCGGTATTTGATGCAGCAGAGCAGTTGGTAGTATCTCCGGGGGTCCCGGTGTCAGAGCCCTTGATACAGGATGCAATGGGACGTGGTGTGCCAGTTCTTGGAGATGTCGAGCTGTTCTCCCAGGCGGTTCATGCCCCCGTGGCAGCTATTACCGGATCCAATGGCAAGAGTACTGTAACCACCATGGTAGGGGCCATGGCCGACCAGTCAGGGATAAAGGCAAAGGTGGGAGGGAATCTGGGTGAACCAGCGCTGGATCTGCTGGATCAGGGTGCTGAGATGTACATTTTGGAATTGTCTAGCTTTCAGTTGGAGACCACCAGCTCACTAAGCCTCAGGGCTGCGGTGGTGTTGAATGTGTCTTCAGATCATATGGATAGATACCCTGATTTTGCTACATATGCCAAGGTTAAATCTGATGTCTACCACCGGGCAGAAATTGGAATCTTTAACCTGGATGACCCAACTGTGTTGGCTATGCGCAAAGGGCATGAGAGCGATCTGCTCTATACCCTGAGTGAACCAGCGGAAAGCAGCTTCGGTCTGCGCTGGTCTGATGATGTGGAGTGGATCTGTTATGAACAGCGGCTGTTGCTTCCATCCGCAGAGTTACTTGTTCCTGGGCGGCACAATCTGAGCAATTCTCTGGCTGCTCTGGCTGTCGGCAGCGCTATGGGTATGCCGGAAGAGGCAATGTTGCAAGCCCTGAGGGAGTTTAAGGGATTGCCACATAGAACCCAGTATGTGACGGAATATGCTGGAGTGCGCTGGTATAACGATTCCAAGGGTACAAACGTTGGGGCCTGTATTGCAGCGTTAAGCGGTTTTTACGGGTCTGGTAAGACAGTGCTAATAGCTGGTGGCGATGCCAAGGGTGCTGATTTTTCACTTCTGGCTCCGGCAGTTGCCGAGCATGCGCGGTCCGTGGTGCTGATCGGACGAGATGCACACCAAATTGAACAGGCGCTGGCAGATACGGTTCCGCTGTTACATGCAAAGTCCATGGAGCAGGCGGTGGCTATGGCGGCAGAGCAGGCACAGGCAGGTGACCAGGTACTGCTCTCTCCTGCCTGCGCCAGTTTTGACATGTATACAGGATATGAACAGCGTGGTGAGGTGTTCATGGATGCAGTCGCGGGGTTACAGGCATGAGTGTTGCTGCTCAAACCCAGGCGACAACTGAGGGGATGGGTTTTCGTCTTCCTGAGCTTGACTATGCCCTGATCGGCGCAGCTCTGGCTTTGCTTGGGTTGGGACTGGTTATGGTTGCATCAGCATCACTGCATCGCATCGGTGGAGCGCCGTTCTATTTTGTTCTAAGGCATCTGACTGCGATAGGAATAGGTTTGGTGGCCGCCATAACGGTATTTCAACTTCCGATAAGCCGGTTACAAAAAATGGGTGGAGCGCTATATCTCTTCGGGCTTGTTCTGTTGTTGTTGGTTCTTATACCGGGTCTTGGAAAAGAGGTTAATGGCGCTACCAGATGGATACCTTTGGGTTCCTTCAGTCTGCAAAGCTCGGAGTTTATGAAGCTTTTTTTGGTTATCTATCTGGCTGGCTATCTAGTGCGCAGGCAGTTAGAGGTTACGCATACGGTGTGGGGCTTTATCAAGCCTATGATCTTGTTGGTAGTTGCCAGCACCTTGATCATGATTCAGCCCGATTTTGGGACTGTGACGGTACTGTTGATTACTGCGCTGGGTATGTTATTTCTGGGCGGTGTGCCGGTTTGGCAGTTTATGATCCTGATCTTCCTTGCAGGGTCTGCTCTTTTTACTCTGATTATTACCTCCCCTTATCGCCTGCAGCGTATAACGACATTTTTGGATCCATGGGCAGACGTCCAGGACAGCGGCTATCAGCTAGCTCAGGCATTGATCGCGTTTGGGCGTGGAGAGTGGTTTGGAGTAGGTCTAGGTAACGGCATTCAAAAATTGTTCTATCTGCCTGAGGCCCATACTGATTTTCTTATGGCCGTGATTGGAGAAGAGCTTGGACTGGCTGGTACGCTTTTGGTGGTCTTTCTGTTTTCGGTGATCGTGTGGAGGGCATTCTCTATTGGGGCCGAGGCGGTGCGTCTGGAGTCCAGATTCGCATCCTATATGGCTCAGGGTTTCGGACTCTGGATAGGTGTTCAGAGCTTTATAAACATAGGGGTAAATGTCGGATTGTTGCCTACTAAAGGACTGACACTGCCATTCATGAGTTACGGAGGGAACAGCATTATCGTGGCTTGCATGGTGATCTCGATATTGGTTCGGATTGATTATGAGAACCGGCATCAGGAGTCATCCCTGAAGAGAGAGAGGTTGCGATGGGCTCATCGGTAATGATCATGGCGGGCGGCACAGGAGGACATGTTTTTCCCGCACTTGCGGTAGCGACAGAACTGCGAGGCCGTGGCCTGGGCGTGATCTGGTTAGGGTCAGCTGGTGGGTTTGAAGAACGGATAGTGCCGGAAGCCGGTTTTGATCTGGAGACCATCAGTATTAATGGTTTGCGTGGTAATGGTGCGGTGCGTTGGCTTAAGGCGCCTTGGATGCTAACGCTGGCCTTGTGGCAGGTATTTGTGGTGTTCAGGAGGCGCAGGCCTGGCGTAGTACTTGGGATGGGTGGGTTTGTCACCGGACCAGGTGGGGTCGTGGCCAGAATGATGCGTATCCCTCTGATTATTCACGAGCAGAATGCGGTGCCAGGGATGACCAACAAACTGCTATCGTACCTGGCTAACCAGGTATTGGAATCATTCCCCGGAAGCTTTGGTGCGCTCAAGAAGGTACTCCTGGTAGGCAACCCGATTCGTGCGGACATATGGCAACTACCTAAGCCGTCCCTCCGGATGAGTGACCGGGCTGGGCCTATACGCTTGCTCATCCTCGGTGGGTCGCAGGGAGCTCAGGCTCTTAATGAAACGGTGCCCGCAGCGTTGGATCTAATCGATGTATCCGAACAGTTTGAAGTGCGCCATCAGACAGGAAGAGGCAAGGAAGATGCGACCGCCAGTGTATACCAGACCATGGGAATCAAGGCCCAGGTGGTTCCGTTTATATCCAATATGGCCGAGGCCTATGGATGGGCTGATCTGGTTATATGCAGGTCTGGTGCGCTGACGGTATCAGAATTGGCGGCTGCTGGTGTCGGGGCGCTGCTGGTGCCATATCCACATGCAGTGGATGACCATCAGACATTGAATGCTCGCTATCTGACTGATTCAGGTGCGGCGCTATTGATTCACCAGTCCGAACTTAACCCCGGGATTCTGGCAAATAATTTAAAACCACTAATCACAGATCGGGAAAGACTGCTGCATATGGCGCAGGCCGCCCGCAACCTGGCAAAACCAATGGCTACCATGGACGTGGCAGATATCTGCGAGGAGATTGAGCAGCAATGAATCAGACCAATAGCAGTCAATTACGACATGCGGCAGAGACCATGGGACGTATGCGCCATATCCATTTTGTTGGTATAGGCGGATCCGGTATGAGCGGGATCGCAGAGGTGATGTTGAATCTGGGCTATCGCATCTCCGGATCAGATCAAAGATCAGGACCTGTGGTTAAGCAGCTACAGAAACAGGGCGCGGAGGTGGTGATCGGCCATAAGGCGGAGAATATTCAGGGCGCCGATGCGGTGGTGATTTCCAGTGCCGTAAAAGAGGATAATCCAGAAGTTGAAGCGGCGCGTGCAGAACGCATTCCGGTGGTGCCAAGGGCTGAGATGTTGGCGGAATTGATGCGGTTCCGTTTTGGAATCGCAGTGGCAGGTACCCATGGCAAGACCACCACTACCAGCCTGGTTGCTAGTCTGTTGGCCGAAGGCGGACTAGACCCAACATTTGTTATCGGCGGTCGCCTGAACAGCGCTGGCACCAATGCAAGATTAGGTACCGGTGAGTTTCTTGTGGCAGAGGCGGATGAGAGTGATGCCTCGTTCCTCTATCTCCAGCCAATGATGGCGGTGGTTACCAACATAGATGCCGACCATATGGCTACTTATGAGGGTGATTTTGAGCGCCTGCGCCAAACCTTTATAGAGTTTTTGCACCATCTTCCTTTCTACGGGCAGGCAGTCCTGTGTATCGATGATGATGAGGTTCGGGGACTATTGCCACGACTGGCGCGTCCGGTGATCACATACGGTCAGCATGAAGACGCTGACTTACAGGCCCTGGACATAAAACAGGAAGGTCTGAGGACCCATTTTTCTGTACGTTTTTCCGATGACGGAACCGTTCTCCCATTGACCTTGAACATGCCAGGGCGTCACAACGTGCTTAACTCACTAGCCGCTATCGCAGTGGCTAGAGATCTGGGCGTAGACAATGACTCTATTGCCAGGGCCTTGGAAAAGTTTCAGGGCATTGGGAGACGCTTCCAGGTCAAAGATGGTTGTCGCACCGCGAACGGAGAGGTGATGTTGGTGGATGATTATGGACATCATCCCCGCGAGGTGGCTGCGACTATTGCAGCGATACGCGAGGGTTGGCCCGAACGTAGGCTGGTGTTGGTATTTCAGCCTCATCGTTACACACGTACCCAGGAACAGTTTGATGATTTTGCACAGGTCCTGTCTTTGGCAGATGTACTGATATTGACCGAGGTCTATCCGGCTGGTGAGTCACCCATAGCCGGTGCCGATGGGCGTTCCCTAAGCAGGGCTATCCGTACCAGAGGGCAGGTTGATCCGGTTTTTCTCGATCCACTTTCAGATCTCCCGGAACTTCTGTCTGGGCTTGTTCAGGATGGAGATGTAGTGGCCATGATGGGTGCTGGCGATATCGGGTCCTGGGCAGCAAATATGCCGGAGCTTTTATGTGCCAAAGCGGGAGATGAGGACTGACCATGACAGCCTCTGCATTCAAGGGTGAGATGCTTTACCAGGAGCCATTGTCCAGGTACACCTCCTGGCGGGTGGGCGGTCCTGCCCGTCGCATGTATCGCCCTGCTGACAGTGATG
The DNA here is from genome assembly GCA_050288625.1 of Sedimenticolaceae bacterium. Lineage (GTDB taxonomy): Bacteria > Pseudomonadota > Gammaproteobacteria > Chromatiales > Chromatiaceae > JAAGZL01. Next base: position 25,812 of record JBNKEE010000034.1, read on the forward strand.
ATCTGGTGCAGTTTATGCAATCCCTGCCAGATGACGAGCCACTGTTATGGCTAGGGCTAGGCAGTAATCTTCTGATTCGTGACGGAGGCTTTGATGGCACGGTCATCCTTACTCGTGGACTCCTGGATAAGATCGAACAGTTGGATGATTACCGGGTTCGGGCCGAGGCTGGGGTTTCCAGCGCGAAATTGGCTCGTGTCACGGTCCATAGCGGGCTATGTGGGGTGGAATTTTTGGCCGGAATTCCAGGCACCTTTGGTGGGGCCCTGGCAATGAACGCCGGAGCTTTCGGGGGCGAAATCTGGGAGTGGGTGGAACAGGCAGAGACCATAGACCGCTATGGCCAGGTGCGAAAGCGCAATATTGATGATTTTGATGTCGGCTATAGACAGGTCAAAGGTCCAGAGGGGGAGTGGTTTCTTGCAGCCACAGTCAAACTCAATCCGGGAGACGGAGATGCCGCCCTGGATGCCATCCAGGAGCTGTTGGATAAGCGCGCCTCAACCCAGCCAATCGGACTGCCCAGTTGCGGTTCTGTCTTCAGAAATCCCGAAGGTGATCACGCTGCACGCTTGATCGAGCAGACCGGCTTGAAAGGCAAGTGTATCGGCAAGGCATGTGTCTCCGACAAACACGCAAACTTTATCATCAATACTGGCGGGGCCAAGGCGGCTGATATCGAAGAATTGATCTGGATGGTGCGAGACCGGGTGGAAGAGACCACCGGTATACGTCTGGTTACTGAGGTGCACATAGTTGGGGAGGGACCGGCATGAATATGCGAGCTGATGAATTCGGCAAGGTTGCGGTCCTTATGGGTGGGCTGTCGGCAGAACGCGAGGTCTCCCTACGTAGCGGTAAGGCGGTGCTAGATGGCTTGTTACGCAAAGGGGTAGATGCGTACGGGATAGACGCCGGACGAGATGTGTTGCAGCAGTTGGTGGATGGTTGCTATGACCGCGTGTTCATCGTTCTGCATGGTCGTGGTGGTGAGGATGGAGTCATTCAGGGTGGTCTGGAGACCCTGGGTTTGCCCTATACCGGAAGTGGGGTGCAAGGGTCATCTCTGGGTATGGATAAATACAGATGCAAGCTATTGTGGAGCGGGCTCTCTCTTCCTACGCCAGGATATCTGATGATCAACAATGAGTCTGAATTGGAAACTGCGGCAGAGCTGGATTTTCCTTTGATGGTAAAGCCGGTGCATGAGGGTTCAAGCATAGGTATGTCCAAGGTTAATACCCCTGATGAGCTGCGTACGGCATGGGCGGCAGCCAGGGAGTATGACGGTCAAGTAATGGCGGAGCAATGGATAACCGGAGAGGAGTTTACCGCCTCAATCCTCAGTGATAATGCACTGCCGCTGATTCGCCTGGAGACGCCCCACACCTTCTATGACTACGATGCAAAATACAGTTCTGATAGCACTAGTTACCACTGTCCCTGTGGACTGGATGCGGCAAAAGAGAAGGAGCTGCAGGACTTGGCGCTGAAGGCATTCCATGCCGTAGGAGCAAGCGGTTGGGGTAGGGTGGATATCATGATGGACCGGAATCAGCAACCCTGGTTGATTGAGGTAAACACGGTTCCTGGAATGACAGATCACAGTCTGGTCCCGATGGCTGCGAAACAGCAAGGCCTGGATTTTGATGAGCTGGTATGGCAGATCCTGGCTACAACTCTGGAGAGTGTGTAATGGCAAGAAAAGGCGCCACCAGTAATCAGATCACCAAAGCGGAACAACAACGCCGAGAGCAGCGTTGGCTTGCGCTTCTGTTGTGGTTGAAGCTGATGACCATAGCAGTGGTCGTAGGAGGCGGTATCTACGCCGGTGCTGTCGCATTGATGGATCCTACTCTGCTACCTCTGAAGGTGGTGCGAACAGACGGCAAGTTTCGTTATATGCAACGTCAGGATCTGGAACAGGCGGTAGGGAATCTCACCAGGGGCGGCTTCCTCACCGTTGATGTCGCTGCCATAAGGGATAAGGCCAAGGATCTACCCTGGGTCGATCAGGTGAGTGTCAGGAGGGTATGGCCGGATAGTCTGCAACTCTGGGTGGAAGAGCATGTGCCTCTTTCTAGATGGGGAAAGGATGCAGTGCTGAATGTGCGAGGTGAGGTGTTTCGTCCCAAGCCAAAAAGTATACCGACTGGACTGCCACGTCTTGCTGGACCGGATGGTAGTGAGCAAGAACTGGCGAGGACCTACATAAAATTAAAGATTAGGCTCGCTTCACTAGGACTGAAGATTACTGCGATGGTTATGGATGAGCGTCGCGCCTGGACCATGAAGTTAAACGATGAATTGGTCGTAAGGCTTGGTAGCAAGGATTTAGAAGATAGATTGGCGCGATTCTATAGCATCTATCCACTCCTCAAGGAGGATAAGAGAGGGATAAAGGTGATAGATATGCGCTACACCAACGGCGTTGCCGTTACCTGGAAAAATATAGTCCCGACGGTCGGAAAGGGGCAAATGATCAAGATCTTGAGAGGGTTGGCGTAATGACCAAAAAGACGGAAAAAAATCTTATTGTTGGCCTGGATATTGGCACCTCGAAGGTGGTTGCCATTGTAGGCGAGGTGAAGCCAGAACGGGAGATCGAGGTCATCGGTATAGGGTCGCATCCATCGCGTGGCCTGAAGAAAGGGGTAGTGGTGAATATCGAATCTACCGTTCAGTCCATTCAACGTGCAGTAGAAGAGGCTGAATTGATGGCGGGGTGCGAGATCCACTCAGTGCACGCAGGTATTGCCGGCAGCCATATTCGCAGCCTGAACTCTCACGGTATCGTTGCCATTAAAGATCATGAGGTGGCGTACGGTGATGTGGAACGGGTAATAGATGCCGCTAGGGCCGTCGCGATTCCTGCGGATCAGAAGATCCTGCATATTCTGCCGCAGGAATTCATTATCGACGAACAGGAAGGGATAAAAGAGCCAGTGGGGATGTCTGGTGTGCGTCTAGAGGCCCGGGTACATATGGTGACCGGAGCAGTGAGTGCGGCCCAGAATATAGTCAAGTGCGTACGCCGTTGTGGCCTGGATGTAGATGATTTGATACTGGAACAACTTAGCTCCAGCTACGCTGTTCTGTCCGATGACGAAAAAGAGCTAGGCGTATGCTTGGTGGATATAGGTGGTGGTACCACAGATATCGCCATCTTTACCGACGGTTCCATTCGACACACCGCGGTGATCCCTATTGCCGGCGATCAGGTGACTAACGATATTGCTGTTGCCCTACGCACCCCTACCCAACATGCGGAAGACATAAAGGTCAAGTATGCATGCGCCCTGACTCAACTGGCTGCAGACGACGAAACCATTGAAGTGCCAAGTATAGGTGATCGCCCATCCAGAAGATTGTCACGCCAGACCCTGGCCGAGGTAGTGGAACCGAGGTACGAGGAGCTTCTGACCCTGGTGCAGGCCGAGCTCAGACGTAGCGGGTTTGAAGACCTGATCCCGGGCGGAGTAGTGCTGACCGGGGGTAGCTCCAAGATGGAAGGGCTGATTGATCTGGCGGAAGAGGTGTTTCACATGCCGGTAAGACTGGGTGTGCCTCAGTACATCACAGGCCTGGTGGATGTGGTGCGCAATCCAATATACGCCACCGGCGTCGGTCTGCTTCTGTTCGGTTCCAGTAATCGGGCGACGCATATGCGTGAACTGCCAAATGGACCAGGAATGAATGATATATGGGGCCGTATGCGCAGTTGGTTCCAGGGGAATTTTTGATGAGTTTTTCTTTTAATTTTCAGGTTGCCTGGGTCTTAGACCTGTTTGAGAGGAGGGTGAGTGATGTTTGAATTGATGGATGCACATTGTCAAAACGCAGTGATAAAGGTAGTTGGTGTCGGTGGTGGCGGTGGTAACGCTGTTAACCACATGGTTGATGCCAATATTGAGGGCGTGGATTTTATCTGCGCAAACACAGATGCCCAGGCGTTGAACAACAGCAGGGTGCGTACGCTGTTACAGCTTGGATCCAATATCACAAAGGGTCTGGGTGCAGGCACCAACCCGGATATCGGTCGTGGCGCGGCGATGGAAGATCGTGATCGCATCCAGGAAGCGCTGGAAGGCGCAGATATGGTATTTATCACAGCAGGCCTGGGAGGTGGCACTGGAACGGGGGCGGGTCCTATAGTGGCGGAAGTGGCCAGAGATATGGGCGTGCTAACGGTTGCCGTGGTGACCAAACCGTTCTGCTTTGAAGGGACCAAGCGCATGACAGTAGCGGAAAATGGCGTACAGGAGCTGGCCAAATATGTGGATTCTCTCATTACCATTCCCAATGAGAGGCTACTTGAGGTCTTGGGTAAAGAGATAAGCTTGCTCAATGCGTTTAAAGCGGCCAATGACATACTGTTGGGAGCCGTTCAGGGCATCGCGGAACTGATTACCCGACCAGGGTTGATAAACGTGGACTTTGCCGATGTGCGTACGGTTATGTCTGAGATGGGTGTGGCCATGATGGGTTCAGGTAGCGCCAGGGGAGACGATAGGGCGCGTCTGGCAGCAGAAGAGGCCATACATAGCCCTCTGTTGGAAGATGTGAACCTGTCCGGAGCCCGCGGGATACTGGTGAATATCACGGCTGGGTCCAATCTATCGATCGGTGAGTTCGATGAAGTGGGTAATACCGTGAAAGAGGTCGCATGTGATGATGCTACCGTGGTTGTTGGAACCGTTATCGACCCGGATATGGAGGACGATCTTAGGGTGACCGTGGTCGCTACAGGTCTGGGAAATAACTCCATCAAGGCGGTAACCACTGATATTAAGAGCGAGGATGTGACACTGCTTCGTCCTGTAGAGGTGGATGCAGAGGTAGAGAAAGAGGAGATTGAGCGGCCAGACTACAGCGCAATGGATCGTCCTACAGTCATCCGTAAGGACCCGAAGATTGCCAAATCCTATGCCGAGGCGGGGCATGATAAGGAGATGGAATATCTGGATATCCCAGCATTCCTGCGCAGGCAGGCGGATTGATGGAGGGAACTTGTTGAATAAATAGTAGTCTCTGGAAATCATGTATCCAGAGCGGTGATTTCAGGCCTATGGTTTGCGGGTGTGGCGATCTGTTCCCTGTTGGAAAGAGCGCTTTCATCATAGTTGCTGCTTATGGTAGTATACGTTCCGTTTTTTGGGGATTTTGAGTGGAAAATGAAACTATAATGATTAAGCAGCGGACATTGAAGAATGTGATTCGCGCCACAGGCGTTGGATTGCACACCGGCGATAAGATATATCTAACACTCAGACCAGCGGCACCAAACACAGGTATAGTTTTCAGACGTGTTGATCTGGACGAGCCTGTTGAGATCAGGGCCTGCCCGGAAAATGTCGGCGATACCCAACTCTCCACGACCTTGGAAAAGGATGGCGTGAGGATTTCTACCGTAGAACATCTACTATCCGCCTGTGCAGGGCTGGGGATAGATAATGCCTATGTGGATGTTAGTGCTGCAGAGGTTCCGATCATGGACGGAAGCGCCGGACCATTCGTTTTCTTGATCCAGTCCGCCGGTATAGAAGAGCAGAGTGCACCAAAGCGCTTTATCCGCATAAAACGCGAAGTTGTGGTGGAAGAAGAAGGGAAGAGTGCGGCGTTTAAGCCTTTTGATGGATTCAAGGTATCCTTCGCCATAGACTTCGACCATCCCGTTTTCACAGATCGTACCAAATTTGCTTCAGTCGATTTTTCTTCTACCTCCTTTGTTAAAGAGGTTAGCCGCGCCCGCACCTTTGGATTTTTGCGTGATATCGAGATGTTGCGTGAACGCCAGCTTGCCCTGGGTGGCAGTATAGATAACGCCATTGTTGTGGATGACTTCAGGGTGTTGAACGAAGATGGTCTGCGCTACGAAGACGAATTCGTGAAGCATAAGATCCTGGACGCAATCGGTGATCTCTACCTTCTGGGCCATAGCCTGGTGGGATCTTTTATCGGCAACAGATCAGGCCATGCACTGAATAATAAGCTGTTAAAGGCCCTTATTGCCGACAAAGAGGCCTGGGAAGAGGTTACGTTTGAAGAGGGTGGTGAAGAGCCCATCTCTTATCTGAAGCCTATCCCTATATCCTAACAACAGCCTTCAAAACGTCATTTCAGCTTCTGGTTGTGCGTGCTCAGCCTCATCAGTGCTGCGCGTAGATCAGGATCTGACGTGTGATCCGCTACCTTTTGCAGATGGTCAGAGTTTTTGGTGGATAAGATTTTGGCTCTCCTTCCTCTGTGTATGGTTTTAGTCCTGCGGTTATCTATGGTTATTTTTATATCTATCTTATTGAAATTCATCTGTTTCTTTCCGAGTTTAGCTTGAAGTTCTCGTGTGAAATAGCGCAGACGGCTGGCCCAGGCAGAAGAGTCGGCAAATAGAATAAGACGGTCTGGCTTTACAACCAAGCCGATACAATGCTCATTCAATGGGGTTGGTAGCATCTGCCTAATATGCTGTAAAAGGCCCTGATTTTGTTGCAACTTTGCACGAATTGTGGCAAATTCTACGCTGTTTTGTAGGTAGTTGTTTAGGGGTTGGAATTTCTTGCTCATGGAGGGGCGCTTACGGTTTTGATGCCATACAAATACATAATTAAAAATACAATATGAAAATACTACTCCTGTCAGATCGACACCACAAATTCGGCTCTACAACTATCTCTCCGTTTCTCTTTATTACTGTGCTTTTGTGTGCGATTGCAGGTATTTCCGCTACTACATCTTGGTTGGCCTTCAATATGGGGCATGAGCAAGGGGTTGAGCAGGGGATTGAGGATTCACGCCTGGCATCTATTTCTGGGGCCACTATTCAATCCAGCATCAACCAGCAGCGCAAAGAATGGGAAGACACCAAGAAGAAGACCCGTGAGCACCTAAATGCCATGGCCCTGAAGTTGGGTCAGCTCCAGTCCCATATCGTACGCCTGAACGCACTGGGTGAACGTCTGACCAAGATGGGCAAACTGGATGCGGAAGAGTTTGATTTCAAAAAGGCTCCACCACAAGGTGGACTTGAGCAGGACGTTGAGAAGTATGCTGAGTTGTCAGAGTTGGTTGATGACATGGAGACCCTTTCCAGGGTGATTGAAGACCGTGAGCTCAAACTCAACTTAATGGAAGATTTGATCCTGAACAGCGATCTGCAAAAAGAGGTTCAGCCATCAGGCTACCCGGTTAAAGGCGGTTATATCTCTTCAAAATACGGTGAAAGGACTGATCCATTTACCGGAGCCAAGTCATATCATGACGGTGTTGATTTGGCTGGCAGGGTTGGCGCCAATGTAGAGGCTGCGGCTTCAGGTATTGTCATCTTTTCTGGTGAGAAGCAGGGGTATGGAAAGGTAATAAAGCTTCACCACGGCAACGGTATTGTCACTCTCTATGCACACAATAAGCGGCTTCTGGCAGAAGTTGGAGATTATGTGACTAAGGGCCAGAAGATAGCAGCTGTAGGTTCAACTGGGCGCTCTACCGGACCACATCTGCATTTTGAGGTGCAGCTCAATGGTAAGACAGTAGACCCAGAGAAGTATCTGCACGCATCCAAATAATCCTGTTTTTAGTCACTGTATACATTATTTTAGTGCGCGGTCTTTTAAGAAAACCGTAAATCCGGTTGCAATCACATCTTATGACTCCATCTAACCTGTATCCATGTACGGATCGGTCAGCTTACATGGCGTTGGTGCATAAGCGATAATGGGCCCATTATCCCTGCCACCAGAGCCTGTTTTGCGGTATCATTTCCAGCTTTAATTATTCCAGACGGAACAGATTTTCATGCTCACGAAAACATTCAGCAAGATCTTTGGTAGTCGCAATGAGCGCGTGATCAAACGCATGTCGCGGGAAGTGGCCAAGATCAACGAACTAGAACCTGCGTTACAAGCCATCTCTGATGTGGAGTTGAAGACTAAAACCACGGAGTTTCGCGAGCGTTTAGAAGGTGGCGAGAGCCTGGATGCTTTGTTGGCAGAGGCGTTTGCGGTTGTACGCGAGGCAGGTGTGCGCACTCTGGGCATGCGCCATTTCGATGTTCAGCTAATCGGCGGCATGGTCCTGAATGACGACAAGATTGCCGAGATGCGCACTGGCGAAGGTAAGACGTTGGTGGCGACTTTGGCCGTATATTTGAATGCGCTGTCTGGAGAGGGTGTGCATGTAGTTACGGTGAATGACTATCTGGCTCGGCGTGATGCTGCTTGGATGGGCAGGATATACCACTTTCTTGGTATGAGCGTGGGGGTAATCAACTCATCGGGTGGATTGGGCTCAGACGAGGCTTCATATAAATATGACCCATTGGATGAGGGTACACCAAGTGGCTATCCACACCTTTGTAAGGTAACCCGCCAGCAGGCATACGCCTGTGATATTACCTACGGAACCAATAATGAGTTTGGCTTTGATTATCTGCGGGACAACATGGCATTCAGCGCGGATGAGCGTGTACAGAGAAGTCGTAATTTTGCCGTGGTAGATGAGGTGGATTCGATCCTTATCGATGAAGCACGCACGCCGCTGATCATCTCAGGTCCGACCGAGGGAAGTTCCGAACTGTATAAAAAGATCGACCGGATCATTCCTAAACTTACCCAGCAAGATCCTATAAAAGATGAGGAAGGAAAGCCTGACTTCGGTCCTGGCGACTACTCGGTAGATGAAAAATCCAAGCAGGCCTACCTCAGCGATGAAGGGCATCAGCATGTAGAGGAGATGCTTACATCCATGGGCCTTCTGGCTGCTGATTCCAGCCTTTACGATTCCGCCAATATAAGCATGATGCATCATGTGACCGCAGCCCTGCGCGCCCATGCCCTGTTTCATAAGGATGTGGATTACATAATTCAGGATGGTCAAATCGTGATCGTGGATGAGTTTACCGGCCGCACCATGCCGGGCCGTCGCTGGTCGGAGGGGCTGCATCAGGCTATTGAGGCCAAGGAGGGGGTGGAGATCCAGAAAGAGAACCAGACCCTGGCCTCTATTACCTTTCAGAACTATTTCCGTCTTTACACTAAGCTCTCTGGCATGACCGGCACGGCTGATACCGAGGCCTACGAATTTCAGCAGATCTACGGCCTGGAGGTTGTGGTTATTCCTACTAATAAGCCCATGGTCAGAGATGATATGGGTGATCTGGTCTACATGACAGCCGAGGAGAAATACGAAGCCATCATCGATGATATCCAGGACTGTGTCAGTCGTGGTCAGCCGGTGCTGGTTGGTACCGCATCCATTGAGACCTCAGAGCTGATTTCAAAGCTGTTGAATAAGAAGAAGCTAAAGCACAATGTACTCAACGCCAAACAGCATGAGCGTGAGGCTGCCATTGTGGCCGAGGCCGGACGACCTGGCGCAGTTACCATCGCTACCAACATGGCTGGTCGTGGCACAGATATCGTGTTGGGCGGCAACTTGGAGATGGAACTGGATGAGTTGGGGGATAAGCGTAACGATGACTCTGTAGTAGAGAGGATCAAATCCGAATGGCAGAAGCGTCACCAACAGGTACTGGATGCCGGCGGCCTACATGTAGTAGGCACCGAACGTCATGAGTCCAGACGTGTAGACAATCAGCTACGAGGTCGTTCCGGTCGCCAGGGTGATCCTGGTTCCACTCGTTTTTATCTGTCGCTGCAGGATAATCTTATGCGTATATTCGCCTCGGATCGGGTATCTGCGATCATGCAGAAACTTGGTATGGAACGGGGTGAGGCCATCGAACATCCCTGGGTGACCAAGGCCATAGCAAACGCTCAGAAGAAGGTAGAGGGTCGTAACTTCGATATTCGCAAACAACTCCTTGAATATGATGATGTGGCCAATGATCAGCGTAAGGTGGTTTATCAACAGCGTGACGAGCTCATGGAGATCGAGGATATTGCAGAGACGGTAAAGGCGCTGCGCTATGATGTGGTGAATGATCTTATCAGTACCTATATCCCACCTGAAAGTATGGACGAGCAGTGGGATGTTCCTGGACTGACACTGGCCCTGGAGAACACCTATGGCCTGAAATACGATCTGCAGCAGTGGCTGGATGATGATGACCATCTGGATGAAGATGGCTTGCGTGCACGCATCCTGGAGCAGATGGAACAGGCCTATTCCGAGAAGGAGGCCCTGGCAGGATCGGAAAACTTGCGTACCTATGAAAAGGCCCTGATGTTGCAGATTCTGGATACAAAGTGGAAGGAACATCTGGCGGATATGGATTACCTGCGTCAGGGGATTCACCTGAGAGGTTATGCCCAGAAAAACCCCAAGCAGGAGTACAAGCGTGAGGCCTTCGAGATGTTCGAGCGCTTGCTGGAAGAGATCAAACTGGAGTTCATTACCGTGCTAACTTTGATCCAGGTACGCACAGATGAAGAGATGGAGGCCTATCATCGCGCTCAGTCTGCTGATGGTTTCGAGATGAAGCACGAGGAGTTCTCTGGCTTCGGTGAAGAAGGGGATGATGAGCAGGATGAGGGCAGTCATACCCCTTATGTGCGCGAGGGTCGTAAGGTGGGACGCAACGAACCATGCCCCTGCGGCTCTGGCAAAAAATACAAGCAGTGTCACGGCAAACTGCAATAGTCTAGACGGGAGTGGTAGTGACTGGTTCCTCGTTGGATTTTACCCCTGTTAGTGGCATACGCCTGGGCTCAACTTCAGCCGGGATAAAGTATACTGATAGAAATGACCTGGTGATCATAGAAATGGCGCCCGGTTCAACTTGTGCCGCCGTATTCACCCGTAACGCCTTTTGCGCCGCACCGGTACTGGTGGCAAAACAGCATCTGCGGGAGATGTCTCCGCGTTATCTGTTGATCAATTCCGGCAATGCCAATGCTGGAACCGGTAGAGATGGGTTGGCTGTCTGTAATCAAACCTGTGTGGCATTGTCGGAGATTGCGGGTTGTGATGCTGAGCAGGTTTTGCCTTTCTCTACCGGTGTAATAGGTGAACTGCTGCCTTTGACCAAGGTGTCGGCAGCGCTTCCGCAGGCTTTTGCAAACCTGGATGAGTCGGGGTGGCAGAACGCGGCTCGAGCCATCATGACCACGGATACGGTTCCCAAGCTGGTGTCACAGAGTTTTCAGTGTGATGGAAAGAAGATAACTGTCACCGGGATGGCCAAGGGCTCTGGGATGATACGGCCGGACATGGCTACAATGCTTGCCTATGTGGCTACGGACGCCAAAGTAGAAGCCGATCTGTTGCAGGAGTGTCTGCAACGGGCGGTAGGCCCCTCATTTAATTCCATCACCGTGGATGGCGACACCTCCACCAACGATGCATGTGTGCTAATGGCCACTGGAGCCGGCGCTCATCCCGCTATTACAGACCTGGATAGTGTCGCATTCGAAGATTTATGTGACGCCGTCGGGAGTGTCTGTATGGAGCTGGCGCGGGCCATAGTCCTGGACGGCGAGGGTGCGACCAAACTGGTCGAGATCCTGGTGGAAGGGGCTGCTGATATGGTTGAAGCGCGCCGAGTGGCCTACACCATCGCCCACTCGCCCCTGGTAAAAACAGCTTTATTTGCCTCCGATCCGAACTGGGGGCGTATCCTGGCCGCTGTCGGCAGGGCTGGTTTGGAAGATCTAGATATCAATGTCATCCGCATATGGTTGGATGATGTGTCTATTGTGAAAGATGGCGGACGTGATCCGAGCTATAGCGAAGAGGCGGGTCAGGTGGTTATGGACCGGGACGAGTTTGTCATCCGGGTGGATCTGTGTCGTGGAGATGCAGAAGCCAGGGTTCTGACCTGCGACCTATCCTATGACTACGTAAAGATAAATGCCGAGTATCGTACTTAGATATTGATCTAAAAAACTGTAGGAGCCCGCTCGGCTTTGGCATCCTGCGTCGCTCTACCTCCTGCATCCATGCAGTCGTCCTGCGGGCGATTATGGCAGGATTATCTTATCGCCCAGAGGACTGGGCTCCTACAAGAAAATCTATGGTCATAATTAGGATGACCCAATCGCCCCCTTATCCACGCCCTCGAACACACGGACCTGGAAGTCAGAATCCGGATGTTCCTGTTTTAACTTATCTGCAATATGCTGAGCCAGATTTTCTACGGTGGAGTCGGTGTCGATCGTGTAGCATAGGCGTTTCGGTAGTTCCAGTTGGAAGCTTCCATGCTCGGCCTGGTAGCCAAAACGTAGATATGTTGTGCCATCTGATGTGAACTCATCAGCAAGATCGTCCTTGGTGCCTATATAGACATCACGCCAGTGTTCCGCCCATCTTGTTTCCAGATCACTGTTTCGTTCCCCGTCCTGAGATATCTCGATGCGTGATCTATGCCCATGGGCGATGCGCTGACAATTTCCGCAGTGCTGTCTTAGTCCGTGGCTGTAATGAAAGCTTGGATCATACGCAGATTCGTGGTGCAACCTTAGATGAAAACTTGCTACATTGTCCGGTAGCCCTGGTGTTATCCTTTCCATGATAGCCGTTGCCAGACTCTTCTGATCTATTCGGTCTGTGTCGATATTCGTGACGGCTGTTGCCGGTGAGCTGTGACGGATCCATTCCCCGGAGTTGAGCTGGAATTCGACTTCGATCTCTCCTGTGCTCTCCGTTACGCTGCAATTGTGGTTGGATGCAGGTACAAGAAGTTTGTGATCAAAATCCTGGTCGATGGCCAGTTTTACCTGTTTCTTGATGTCAGAGAAATCCAGAACCATCCCCTGGTTATTCAGGTCTCCTTCAAGTTCTACATCAACACGCCAACTCTCGCCCACAATCCCACGTTCTTCGTCTAGTAAAGATGAATCGATAATGGTGAGATTATTAATGAACAGCTTTGCCATCTGTTAGAGCCAGTACAGATATGGGTTGAAAATGGAGCCGATGGGCGGAATCGAACCGCCGACCTACTGATTACGAATCAGTTGCTCTACCGACTGAGCTACATCGGCCCGAAGAGGGGGCAGTATAAAGAATCGTGGATAGGCGAACAATAGTTATGGATAGAATCAGCCTAGTCAATTTGGGTCTGAAGTCATAGAATTAACCCACACAGTTCAGTGGACGTTCGACATAGTGAAGGTAATAGTCCTTCCGTAGCGCTGGAGTCATATAAGCTGATACTGATACTACCACGAGGCCGTTAGCCATTTGTCGGTAAATGTCTACAGCCTGTCCTGCAATTGGTCATGTTGACCAAACTAGATGTTATACCTATGAATATGAAAAGAGCTTACGGTTTTACCCTAATTGAACTGGTCGTTACGGTGGTCGTCGCCATTGTGCTATTGGGCATCGCCATACCTTCGTTCAGGTTCATGATGGCCAATAGTCGAGCAACTACTCAGTCAAACTCCCTGTATTCAGCGCTTAACTACGCCAGGAGTGAGGCGATAGGTAGAAAGTCCACCGTGACGGTCTGTTCGAAGGCTACCGCCGACGCCACTACCACGGTTTGTGGGGCCAGCGGAGATTGGGCACATGGTTGGCATGTGTTTGTGGATGGCGGTACTACAGGTACGGTAGATGGTACCGATTCTGTGCTTAAGCATTGGAGGCCGCTGCCGGGTGCGGCTACCGTGACTACGACAGATGCATATGTCGGATTCGATGGCGACGCTTCGAAGAATACCGTTACGGCGGGAGAAGTGACTTTTGCCATGGCCGAAGCAGGCAGCACCGGAAACGTCAGCCGCTGTGTACGGGTTGCCGTAATAGGTTCGATTCGTATGCATAAGATTACCACTACTGCCACCTGCCCATGATGGAGAGATGGAAATATGATACTTAATAAGCATCGAATGAGCGGTTTCAGTCTGCTGGAGGCACTTATCACGGCCATCGTGCTGGCTGTGGGTCTGCTGGGTATGGCCGGGCTTCAGGGCAGGACTCTTGGTAGTAACCATAGTTCTTATCTGCGTTCCCAGGCGGTCATTATGGCCTATGACATGATGGATAGGATGCGTGCCAACAGGCAAGCTGCGGCTGTAAATGGCAACTATTCCCGTGCGTTTGGCGACTCCGCTCCAACTAAGGATTGTGAAACGTCAGCATGTAGCAGTTCCGATATGGCCGATGCCGATGAAATGGAGTGGGTGGCCACTGTGCAAACGTTGCCTGGCGGTGATGGCGCCTATTCCGTGAATGCCGCCACAGGTGTGGCAACTGTAAGTGTACGTTGGGATGACATGAGGACAGGCAATACAGGTGATTATCAAACATTCACTGTATCTACCATGCTATGAGAAATTACGCTATGAACAATCAGGGTATGTACGGGCAGCAAGGATTTTCCTTGGTAGAACTTATGGTGGGGATGATCATCGGGCTCTTCTTGGCCATGGGTGTTGCTCAGGTATTCATTTCCAACAATAGTACCTTTCGATCTCAAGAAGGTCTGTCCAGAGTACAAGAGGGAGGGCGTTTTGCCATGCAACGCATCTCCTCAGCTGTTCGATTAGCGGGTTTTTTTGGATGTTCAGGACCGAGTGATAAAGAGTTAACCGCAGATGCATACGTTCTTGCATCAAGCCCACCAAGTGGACTAGCAACAATTACGACAGATACCCCTGTCACGGGACAGGATAACGTGGCTGCGAGTACCAGCATATCGGGAAAAACACTGGTGACAGGTTCGGATACGATTACCCTGCGTGGCTCCGGTATGGCGGGGGTGAGTTATACCGGAACTGATGCTAGTCCGGCGGCTGATATCACTATCAATACCGCGACTTACCCAATTGTGGAGGGGGATTATGTACTGATCTCTGACTGCTCTACCATCAATATGGTTCGCGCCACAGAAGACACCACTCAGTCTCTGGTGAAACACGCCATGACCTCTGGTGGCGATGACTACAATACGCAGGATAGCCTTACCAAACTGTTTGGTGCTGATGCGATTGTGACTAATCCATTCATAAACACCTTTTTTGTGGCGGATAGTGGCCGTACCAATTACCAGGGGAATAGCGTTACCTCTCTCTATATGCAGGATATGAGTGGCGCTGTGCATGAGTTGGTCGAGGGTGTGTCGCAGCTTCAAGTCATGTATGGCGTGGATACCGATGAGGATTACCAGTCAGATCGCTATATGGATGCCTCGCAGATTACTACCGCAAAGAATTGGGGGGATGTTGTGAGCGTACGTGTCTCGCTGTTGGTGGATAGTGTCGATGATGCCTTGCAGGAGCCGACCGATTACGTATTTATGGAGACTTCATATACCCCAGGCACTGGTGATAAGAGATTGAGAAAGGAGTTCACCGGGTTTTATACCTTGAGAAATAGAGCATTGGGAGAGATGTCGGAGCTATGATGCGCGCAAATATGAAAATCAGGCAAACCGGAGCCGTATTAGCCATTTCGCTTATCTTTCTGGTGGTGCTAACGTTGCTTGGTATCACTGGCGCCCAGAATACGGTTATCGAAGAGCGCATGACGAGTAACTTTCGTGATGAGCAGATAGCGCTTGAGGCGGCAGAAGCGGCCATGAAAGCTGCAGAAAAGAAACTAAAGGTATTCGCGGTGTTTGACGCCATGGCGTGGGACGGCACTAATGGAACGCATGAAGGAGTTCCGAGCAAGAACCCGTTTGGAACCGTTGCCACCCAGACCGTTACCGGCCTCAGTGGAATCGATGGTGTGGCCTCGCAAAATCCCACATATTACATTGAACGTCTCAACGAAGTTCTTTTGCATGGTAGCAGTGTAGGCGTCGGTTTTGGACCGCCACCTACCATGCGCTATTTCAGGGTAACGGCGAAGGGTTGGGGCAAGGCATCGACTACCGATCCGCAGGTCGTGATACAAAGTACGTTTTATCGAATGGATTGACTAGGTGCCGTTTGGCTTATTTAGAGTCATACGAAAGACCTTGGGTAACTTGGATGATGTTTATTGGAGAGTGAGGTGGGTCATGATGATTGCTAACAGTTTACACAAGCGCAGAAACTCATGGTTTTATGGTCTGGGATTTGCTGTCTTGTCTGTTCTATTCTCGTCAGCAGCACATGCGATGAGCCTTGCTCAGGCGCCGCTGTTTCTGGTGACCTACGCAGAGCCTCTGGTGATGCTGAATATGTCGAATGATCATCAGCTCTACTTTAAGGCGTATGATGATTACTCTAATCTAGATAGCTCTTCTGAAGCTGAAACTACATACAAGCACAGTATTGATTACTACGGTTATTTTGATAGTGACAAGTGCTACAGTTATAGCAGTGGCATCTTCGAACCTACTTCTGAAACAGCTGATAAATACTGTAGTGGTATCAATTGGAGTGGGAATTTCCTGAACTGGGCAACCATGAGCAGGATGGATGCTGTCCGAAAGATACTATATGGCGGCATGCGTTCCACGGATACTGCTTCGGTGACTGTTTTGGAAAGGGCATTTATTCCTACAGATTCGCACAGTTTTGTTAAATACTACGATGGAGGCGATGTCGACCAACTGACGCCCTATTCCACAGCTATTTCGATGTGTAATACCACGTATGCATCAAGTGGTAATTCGAGAGACAACACGGACCCTCCCTTAATGCGCGTAGCCCAAGGTAACTACTCTCTTTGGACCGCCCATGAAGTTAATCAATGTCATTGGTCTGAAGAAAACAATAATTCTAATTCTAATAACCCTGCAGTTACCGGTATTAGCGCATCTTCTACACCGCCGAGTAATAGTGCCACAGGGAGCGCGGAGTTTACCGTACGCGTCAAGGTGTGTGTGTCCGGTTTGGAAGAGGATAACTGTGAGGAGTATCCGAGTGGATATAAAAAACCTACCGGTCTGCTGCACGAGTATGGCGAAGACGGATCGATAAAGTTTGGCCTAATGACAGGTAGTTACCAAAAAAACAAGTCTGGCGGTGTTCTTAGAAAGAATATAACTAGTTTTGCGGATGAGGTTAGAAGTGCAGACGGCATATTCTTATTTCCCACAGACTCAATTGTTGGCACTTTGAATAAACTGCGTATTACACGGTTCGATTTTGGTAGCAATCAATACAATACTCTGGATAGCTGCTCATTTGGTAAGTATGGATTTGATGATGGAGAGTGTAGTAACTGGGGCAATCCACAGTCCGAACTATTTTATGAGTCTCTTCGCTATTTTGCTGGAAAATCTGCTACGCCGGACTTCAATGCAAACGATAGCTCTTATATAAATGCCATTACTACCGCTTCATGGTCCGACCCATTAAATTCAGCGAACTATTGCGCACCTGCCAATATAATTCAGTTTAATGCTAGTACCAATAGTTTTGACGGGGACCAATTAAGCGGGTTCTCAGATTTCAGCGCAACACAGACATTGGATGAATTTACTGACGAGGTTGGAGATGGGGAAGGTGTTACAGATGCGGGCACCTACTTTATAGGAACCATTCCCGGTAGTACTGATAAATCCTGTACCGCCAAGGATCTTGATAATCTATCAGATGGAACTGGAACTTGCCCTGAAGCGCCTTGGCTTGAGGGAACATACCAAATTGCTGGTTTGGCGTATTTTGCAAAAACAGAGAGCATCCGTTCTAATCTTCTTGAATATAACGGCACTACGGCTGATATACGCGTAAACACATTTGGTGTGGCGCTGAGTCCGGCTCAGCCGGTTATTCGAGTACCTGTCCCAGGTACGGATGATAAAGAGGTGCTCATTCTGCCTGCATGCATGGAATTTCGTGACGGGAGTGTTAGTGGTGCTCCTGTTAATGCGAATGGCCGCAGACATAATGGCAATTGCGCCATTGTGGATTTTAAAATTGTGGAACCGCATACCGAGGTTGGCGGTGTTGCCACCGGTAAGTTCCTGGTGTTGTGGGAGTCAGCGCAGTATGGTGGTGACTATGACCAGGATATGGGTGGCATAATAGAATATCAGATTGATAGCAACTCAATTGAAGTAACTACTGATGTGTATGGTGCATCCACCGGGGGTATACATGGTTTTGGCTATGTCATATCCGGGACCACTCAAGATGGGTTGCATATACATTCCGGCCATAACGATTTCAAAGATTATGAAGACCCATATTCCGGGATACAGGATTGTATATCACTTGGTGGCTGCAACTATGGTGATGCAGCAACATCAGTTACATATGCCATAGGTACTACTACTGCTACACAATTGGAAACACCGCTGTACTACGCTGCCAAGTGGGGCGGTTTTTCGGAAGAAGATAACGTTGCTTTGCGTCCTTCAGGTACTAGCTCTCCTAACAACAAACCTGATCAAAATTATGAGTGGGATAACAATTCCGACGGGATTCCAGATAACTATTTCTATTCTACAAATCCATCAGAGTTGTATACTGCCTTGAGCAAGGTGTTTGAGGATATCTCTGAACAGACCGCGTCCGCCTCATCTACCGCTGCCAACTCGCAAAAGCTTGCCACTGGAACCAATATCTTTCAGGCAACATTTAATAGTGAAGATTGGTCCGGAGGTCTGTTAAAGTATGATGTTAATACATCTTCCGGTGCCTTAACCCTGAGTAGTACATGGGGAGCAGATGGTGATGCTGCGACCGAATTGAGTAGCTCTGGAAGGACCATTATTACCTATAACCCAGATGCCACCGGTGCTACAGACGATGGTATGGCGTTTACCTGGGCCAGATTAAATCTTGATGATGCAGACCATGATCCTATAACCTCCTATATAGATTATTTAAACACAGATCCTGATACCGGCACTACCGACGCCTTGGGTCAGGATCGTTTGAATTACCTAAGAGGGGACGACTCCAAGGAAAAGAGTGAATCTGGTGGTATCTTTAGGATCAGAAGCAGAATATTGGGTGATATTGTAAACTCTGGTCCGGTATATGTCGGCGATCCTAATTTCAGATATTCGGATACCCTTGAGGGGGGTAGTGTAGAGACATACTCTGCATTCAAGAGCAGGGTGTCAGGCCGTACCAAGATGGTATACGTTGGGGCCAATGACGGTATGCTACATGGGTTCAACGTGGCGGACGGCGAAGAGGAGTTGGCATATATCCCATCAACCTTCTTCACTGATGCAGTTCTAACGAAACTCACTTCCAGTGACTATACCCACAGGTATTATGTAGACGGTTCTCCTACCGTGGGAGACGCGGTCTTTTCTGATAATCAGTGGCATACGGTTCTGGTAGGCGGGTTGAATGCCGGCGGAAAGGGCATATATGCGCTTGACATTACTAACCCTTCCAGCTTCTCTGAGACCGACGGAGGGGCGAGTAGTACTATATTATGGGAGATCACCTCTGCTGATACGGTCAATTTCGGTGATCTGGGTTATACCTTCTCACGTCCCGCCATCGTTAGAAACTATGACGGCACCTGGGTCGCCGTGTTTGGCAATGGCTACGATAACGGCCATGCCGTACTCTACATAGTAAATGTTCAGACTGGGGCGCTCATAGATTCAGTCACGGTGGATGGCGCTAGTACGGATAATGGCCTATCGACTCCAGCCCCTGTAGATATCAATGGTGACGGTACTGTGGACGCTATCTATGCTGGTGATTTGAAGGGTAATATGTGGAAATTTATTCCAGACTCTGGTGGATCATGGAAGTCTGCGTTTGGTGCAAATCCACTGTTTAGTGCCCCTGGATCAACAACTAGTACTAATGACAGATCTATTACCACCAGGCCAGAAGTTGGATTGCACCCGGATGGACTGCCTGGTGTGATGGTGTACTTTGGTACAGGAAAATATGTCGAGACCACGGATAATGTTACAGATGATGTGCAGCGCTTCTATGGTATCTGGGACCTTTGGAATAATGGAAGCACGTCATCTTTGTCTGGTGCTCCAAGTACCCCGTCTATCTCAGATAGCAACCTTCTGAGGCAATGCGTAACTACAGGTACTTTGGACGAGACTTGCGTGTCGAATCAGCTTAGTTCGTCCGGTGAGGTGTTCGGTAGCGGCAATGAGGTTCGTTATGTATCTAGCAATACCATTACCACATGGAACTGGAGCAGTTCAACAGGACATATGGGGTGGTATATAGATTTGCCTGAGACCGGAGAGCGTCAGGTTACTCGTTCACTGTTACGTGCCGGTAGGATTATCTTTGTAACCACTATTCCATCTGATCACCCTTGCTCTGATGGCGGTTCCAGCTGGCTTATGGAATTAGATGCGGCATACGGTGGTTCGCTTGGCATACCAGTGTTTGATCTTAATGGGGATGGGGTATTTGACGAAAACGACATGAAGTCTGAAGATGGCACCAATTTCTCCTCGAGTGGGGTGCGTTCAGACTCTGTGACACAGAGCCCGACGGTTTTAACCGATCCTGAAGGGGAAAAGGAGATCAAGTACCGTTCTAGTAGTAGCGCGAGCTCCACGATAGAAATCAATACAGAAAAGCCGGCCCTTGCCAATAAGAGAAGATCATGGGTGCGTCTGAAATGATAATCAAGAGGATTAGGCTATGAGAGTTCGTCAAAGGGGTTTCAGCCTTTTGGAGCTGATGATCGTGGTGGCCATTATCGCCATACTTGCCATGATTGCCCTTCCCAACTATATAGATCAGTTGGAGAAGGGTAGAAGGTCAGAAGGACGGTCTGCCCTTCTGACCGTCGCTCAGGCCCAGGAACGGTTCTACACGGCAAACGGGAGTTATGCAGCAAATCTTAGCAGCATAAACGCAAACGACCTTCCAACAATCAATAGTACCTCGGGCCTAACGGAGAATGGGTATTTTACGATAACCACTACTGGAGGGACCACGTTTACCGTAACCGCTACTACGGCAGGTTCACAAATGGGCGATAATGACTTCTGTATGACTATGACCGTAAATAATCAAGGCGTTAAGACAGCAGTAAATGCTAGTGGTATTGATATGTATGATAGGTGTTGGCGATAGCTATCTATATTATTTCGTATAAGGATTAAACTAGTTCCCTGGGGAGAGAGAACTCCACTCTCTCTTCACGGCCCGTGAGCTGTTCTACTGTGTCCGCCCCCCATCTTGAGAGTCGTTCAATCACCTGATTGACCAGCAGGTCCGGTGCTGATGCCCCCGCGGTAAGACCGATATTCATTACATTATGTAGCCACTCTTTCTGGATATCTTCTGCATGGTCGATAAGGTATGCCTTGGTCCCATGTTTTTCTGCTATTTCCCGCAAGCGGTTAGAGTTTGAGCTGTTGGGTGAACCTACCACAAGAACTAGCTCACAGCGGCTTGCTAGCTCTTTTACCGCATCCTGCCGGTTCTGGGTGGCGTAACAGATATCGTCCTTGTTTGGCCTGTGGATGGTCGGGAAACGCCGGCGCAGGGCATCGACCACAAGTTGCGAGTCGTCCATGGAGAGAGTGGTTTGGGTTACATATGCCAGCTTTTCTGGATTTTTTATCTGTAACTCGTCGACATCTTGTGGTGTCACAACCAGGTATATACCGCCCTCATCTCCATGGCATAGATACTGTCCCATAGTGCCCTCTACCTCCGGGTGACCTCTATGACCTATAAGGATTACTTCATAGCAATCCCGACTGAACCTGGCCACCTCCATGTGTACTTTTGTAACCAATGGGCATGTGGCATCGAATAGTCTTAGATCACGCCTTTCGGCCTCCTGTCTGACCATCATGGATACACCATGGGCGCTAAAGATAACGGTGCTGCCATCCGGTATCTCGTCCAGTTCATCCACGAAGATGGCGCCACGTTGACGCAGGCTGTCTACCACGAAACGGTTGTGTACTACCTCGTGTCGGATATAGATCGGGGCGCCAAATAGATCTAGCGCCCTGTTTACTATCTCAATTGCACGATCAACGCCGGCACAGAATCCGCGAGGGTTTGCCAGGATTATCTTCATCGTTTTCTAGCTGTCGAGTTTAATGGTTGGGGCAGTGACTTCTAGCACCTCCACCCTAAATATTACTTCCATACCAGCTAAAGGATGGTTGAAATCCATCAGCACATCCTGTTCATGCACCTCCTGAACGATACCGGCCAACTCATTTCCATCCGGGGTGGTGAAGCCGATTATCAGTCCTGGTTCCAGCTCTATTTCTGGGCCGAAATTGGCGCGCGGCATCGGGTGTACTTTGGCCTCGTCTCTGGGTCCAAAGGCCTGTTCAGGCTGTAGCGTGAGAGATTGTTCATCTCCTGCAGATAAGCCATAAAGCGCCAGTTCTAATCCTTCTGAGATGCTACCGTCTCCGATGATGAAACTGGTCGGTTCATCTTCAAAGGTGGAAGCTGCCTCGGTGCCGTCCGGTAGGGTTATGGAGAAGTGCATCGTTACATGGCTGCCTGGGACGATATTGTTGCTTTGGTTATTCAATTGACTATTTCCTATGCTGTAGTCTGTAGAGTTAACGGTTGCGCCAGATAATCTCTTCACCATCGTGTAGGCGGGATAGGGTGCGGGCCAGTACAAACAGAAAGTCGGATAGACGGTTAAGGTACTGTAGGGAGCACAAATTGGACTGATCTCCTTCAGTCTGCTGCATGGTCAGAACACGACGTTCTGCCCGTCGGCATACTGCCCTGGCGTTATGGCAGTTAGCCGCTTCTGTTGTGCCTCCGGGTAAAATAAACTGCTTTAGGGATGGTAATTCCGTATCAATGCGGTCGATTTCAAGTTCCAGTTTCGTTATTGCATCATGTTGCAATAACGTATTGTCAGGTGTGGCCAAGTTGGCTCCGATGGTAAACAGATCGTGCTGAATCTCCAGCAATATGGAATGGATGTCATGAGGTATATCTGTAGCTGCCAGGACCCCGATCAGGCTGTTTAACTCATCAACGGCGCCAATGGCTTCCATGCGGGCACTATTTTTCTGTACACGCTGTCCATCGGCTAGTCCGGTGCTGCCATCGTCCCCTTTTCGGGTATAGATCTTGGAGTGTTTCTTTGACATATCAGTGACATTATATATGTTTTGCATCAAATGGCTGAATTTCTTCCTAAAACCGTGCAAACTATGTCCTGGCTTTTCTGCGGTAATAGTAATTTGAGATGAGCAGCACTTCACCACGCGTAGGTTTCATAAGTCTCGGCTGTCCCAAGAATCTGGTTGATTCGGAGCGCATCCTTACCCAGATGCGGTCTGAGGGCTATCTGGTAACAGACTCCTATAAGGACGCAGATCTGGTAGTGGTGAACACCTGTGGATTTATTGATGCTGCGGTGGAGGAATCACTCTCTGCCATCGGTGAGGCCATAGATGAGAATGGTCGGGTGATAGTTACCGGCTGTCTCGGTGCGCGAGATGAGCTGATACTCAACTCCCATCCTCAGGTGTTGGCGGTCAGCGGCGCCCATGCCTATGAAGATGTAATGGCGGCCGTTCACGCAGAGCTAGCCCCACCTCAGCATCCGTATTCTGACTCAATCCCATCCCAGGGCATAAAATTGACTCCTCGCCACTATGCCTATCTGAAGATTGCCGAAGGGTGCAATCATAGTTGTAGTTTCTGCATCATCCCTCAGCTCAGGGGTGATCTGGTGAGTAGGCCCATAGATGATGTGATGCGAGAGGCGGAGAATCTGGTCAATTCCGGCGTGCGAGAGCTGTTGGTAGTGGCTCAGGATACCAGCGCCTACGGGTTGGATATCAAGTACAGACCGGGATTCTGGGGAGGACGTCCCTTGCGGAGCAATCTGATTGATCTCGCCTCTGCTCTGGGCGACTTGGGGGTCTGGGTGCGAATGCACTATATATATCCGTACCCCAGTGTTGATGAGCTGATCCCGTTGATGGCCACTGGCAAGATACTGCCCTATCTGGACATTCCACTACAGCATGGGAGTGAGAGGGTATTACGGGCTATGCAGCGCCCGGCAGCAAGCGAGAAGGTGTTGGATAGGATACGGGGCTGGCGCGACATCTGCCCTGACATCACCTTGCGCAGTACCTTTATTGTTGGGTTCCCGGGCGAGACCGAAGAGGAATTTCAGGAGTTGCTAGATTTTCTGACCGAGGCTAGGTTAGATCGTGTTGGGGCATTCACCTATTCACCAGTAGACGGGGCTAGCGCCAACAACCTGCCGGACCAGATAGCAGAAGAGGTTAAGCAGGAACGTCTGCACAGGTTTATGCAGGTACAGGAAGAGATCAGCTGTAACCGTCTGTGCGCAAAGGTAGGCAGTGAGATGCTGGTGTTGGTGGACGAGGTGCATGCAGATCGAGTGGTTGCCAGAAGCTCTGCCGATGCGCCGGAAATCGATGGTACGGTGATCATTGATGGTGGTTGGGAAATAGATCCGGGGGATTTTATCTTGGTCAGGATCACTGGATCGGCAGAACATGATCTGTTCGGTCAGCCCGTAGATGTTGAGGAGGCATAATGCCGTCTATCCATGTGGTCGCAGCCGTGATCTACGACAACCAAGGGCGCATACTCCTGACCAAGCGAGGAAAGGATACACACCAAGGCGGCATGTGGGAGTTCCCTGGAGGAAAGCTGGAGGTCGGTGAAGCGGTAGGACATGGATTGTGGCGAGAACTCAATGAAGAGTTGGGGATTGATCTACTAGGGCATCGTTCTCTGATGCAGAATCTGCATCACTACCCAGATAAATCTGTATTACTGGATGTGCATATTGCTACGGATTACCTTGGTACTCCGCAAGGGTTGGAGGGACAACCTCTGCAATGGGTGGAACCTTGGCAGTTGTCTGAATATAGAATGCCTGCGGCCGACCTGCCTGTGATTACAGCTATAGATTTGCCTGATCGCTACCTAATAACAGGGTCGGATCCAGGCAGGCAGGAACAATTTCTGGATAGATTGCAGCAGGCACTTGACATCGGTATACGCTTGGTACAGCTGCGAGTCGATATGCCGGAAGCTGAACTGCTGGAACTTGGTAGGAGGGCGGTTACGCTCTGCCATGAGAAAGATGCTCGCCTGCTGCTGAATGGTCCTCCGGAACTGGTTCAGGAGATGGGAGCAGACGGGTTACATCTAAACAGTCGGCGATTGAATAGATTAAATTCTCGTCCACTGCCGCAGGATATGTTGGTAGCAGCATCCTGCCACTCGACAGCAGAGTTATCTCATGCTGCCGGAATAGGGCTGGATTTTGCCGTTCTTTCTCCGGTGATGGAGACTAGTAGCCACCCTGAGTCAGTACCTATAGGATGGGAAGGTTTTTCCGATATGGTGTATGAAGCCAATATCCCGGTCTACGCACTGGGCGGCATGCGTGAATCTGATCTTGAAGTTGCTTGGGGTAATGGCGCCCAGGGGATAGCCGGTATTAGTTGCTTCTGGTCATAGACTTATATGTCCATGTTTGGCGTACCCTTATCAGGTATGCGGCGGTTTTCGTCTAACCAGTCACCTAGATCAATCAACTTGCAACGTTCGCTGCAGAAAGGTCTCCAGATGGACTCTTGTGCCAATTGCACTGGTTTGCCACAGGTCGGGCATTTTGTGGTTTTCTTCTGATTCATCATTTAAATTGTGCAACAGGTAAGTTGAAATCTGATGTTTTGGCTGATCTGGGTTGTTCTGTTTTGCGTGTCTACTTTAAGGAAACGCACGGTGAATCTGTGGCGGCTGCCGCTAACCTTGGGGAGAATACGGCTCTCTATCGGTAAGCTGATGCGAATCAACCTAGCTGGTGTTTTGCTGTTCAGGGACATCTGGAACATACCATACTCGGCGCATTCATCTGTTGGGTTTGAACTATCTCGCATTATAGACAGGAGGAGCATAACCGCCTTTCTGATCGGGTCTACGGCGTCAAGCCACTGTTGGAGATGAGATATGCGGGTTGATGCAGGTTGCTCTAACCAATGATGGTATAGCGGTAGGTCGAAAGAACACTTCCCTCCTGGTATGCCGCTGCGATTGAGAATAGATTGGATGAATTCATTATTACGCAGTTCTCGACCGATCTGCCCTATGTTTCTTTGTATCTCCAGGCTGTATTCGTCGATCTGTTTTAGTGTTTTATCCAGAAGCTCTAGGTCAACATCAGGGCTGTCATCCAGGCCTTGAAAATACAGCTTGTAGCGTCCTAGTTCTTTAAGGAGTTCACTCTTTATATCGGTGCGAGACAGTAGGATGTTGTGCATATCAACTATGCCATCAACAGCAGCACGGCTGTTCCAACTGTTTTCCTGTTGAGAGTGATATAAAGTCGTGTTGAACAGATGCTCGAACCTCAAAAGCGTTCTCGTGCGCTCGCTTAGTGGGTGCTCGAATATGATCTGTCCGTTTGTAGTTTCCATTACTGTTATTCCTGTAGGCGATAACTAAGGATAGCAGACCTTCGTCTTTAAACTCAAAGTACGGGTTTCCATTCCATACAATATTGAGAGACTGTTCTTATGTTTTTTGAGCCAGTGAAAGGTAGCTGTTATGCAGAGATTCCACCCTCTGTTTTATCTCCTCAAGCGGTTGGTCATTGTCGAGAATATCGTCAGCGACACTCAGACGTTGGTTGCGACTACATTGGGACGCAAGGATGGCCCTTGCCTTATCTGGCGAGATACCGTCTCTATTGCATATACGTTCAATCTGCGTATGTTCTGGACAGTCTACTACCAGTATGCGGTCAACTGATGAGGTAAGTCCCGCTTCAATCAGAAGTGGGATTGATAATATGGCGTAGGGTGTGGAGAGTTCCTCAAGATACTCATTTGAACGCTTACGAATCAGAGGATGCAGGATCTGTTCGAGATCTTTGCGGGCGTCAGTGTTACCGAAGACGATATTGCGTAGTCGTTGACGATTGAGAGTGCAATCAGGATTTAGTACGTCATCCCCGAAGCGCGTAATGACCTGTTCTAATCCGGGTTCGCCAGGTTCAACAACCTCCCTTGCTATTGTGTCAGAATCTATAATAGGTACGCCAAGTGATGAAAACATGTCGCTGACGGTACTTTTTCCGCTGCCTATACCTCCAGTTAGCCCGATCCTTAACATCTATCCCAGTCCGGCAAATCTTAGATATGCCTGATTGATCTCTTCTCCCCAGAGCAGACTGATCCACCCAGCTGCAGCCAGATATGGTCCAAAAGGTATAGGGATGGTGCGGTCACGCCCGAGGATTATTACCAGACTCACGCCTACGATTGCACCCACCAGGGAAGAGAGCAGGACGATCTGCAACAAGTATTGCCAACCAAGCCATGCACCGAACAGGGCGAGTAGTTTGAAATCACCATAGCCCATCCCCTCTTTTCCCGTTATTAGTTTAAATAACCAGAAGATGCTCCAAAGCGATAGGTATCCTGCTGTAGCCCCGATCATTGCAGATGGAAGGTCGGCAAATATCCCGTTCAGATTCATCAGTAGGCCCAGCCAGAGAAAGGGAATGACTATATTGTCTGGAAGGAGTTTGTGGTCATAATCTATCATGCTAAGTGCGATCAGGGCCCAGGTCAGAAGCAGGCCTCCTACTGTCTGCCACCCGAAGCCAAAGTGCCAGGCTACAACAATAGAAAGCAGGGCAGTGGTAAGTTCCACTATTGGATAGCGAATAGAGATCTTCTCTCCGCATTCCGAGCATTTACCCCTCAAGAACATATAGCTAATTATTGGGATGTTTTCGAAAAAGGTTATTTCATGACCGCAGTGCTGGCAATGGGAGCCAGGTAGAACAAGGTTGAATCTTGTAGTTTCGCTTTCTATCTGTTCTGTTCCTGCCAGCTCATGGCATTGCTGCTTCCACTCTCTTTCCAGCATCACTGGCAGTCTGTAGATAACAACATTTAGAAAACTACCGACGGCAAGACTGCAAATACCTATTGTAAAAAGAAACTGAGCCGGGTGTTGTTGTAGTTGTTCAATGAACAGCATGTTTGAGTTTATTAGGTGGTGAAATGATCAGAATGCTTCTCCCATGTGGAAGATGGGTAGATACATAGCCACAATAAGACCGCCGACTAGCGTACCCAGGACAACCATGATAATAGGTTCTAGCAGACTGCTTAGGGCGTCTACCATGTTGTCCACTTCCTCTTCATAGAAGTCAGCCACCTTGGATAACATATCTTCCAACGATCCAGATTCCTCGCCAATGGCTACCATCTGGATAACCATGTGTGGGAAAAGGTTCTGTTGTTTCATGGTTAGTTGCAGGGACTGTCCAGTGGCCACATCTTCACGCATGCGCAGTACCGCGTCTGAGTAGACAATGTTACCAGTTGCTCCAGCTACGGACTCCAGTGCCTCAACCATAGGTACACCTGCGGCAAACATGGTGGATGTAGTGCGGGCAAATCTGGCGATAGAGGATTTGTTAACGATGACTCCAATGATTGGCACCTTGAGCAAGAGCCTGTCGACCCAAAGGCGGAAAGGGCGAGAACGTTTCCAGACAAAGGCAAATAGATATATAGCAGCAATTACTGCTCCAAAGGCCAGAAACCACCAGTCTTGAAGCCATCGGGATATTGATACCACAAATTTGGTAAATGCAGGTAGGTCAGATCCAAAACTGGCAAACAGGCTTTCAAACTGCGGAACCACAAACATCATAATCAAGGTGGTAACCAGAACCGCAACTACGATAACTGCAGCAGGATAGAACATGGCCTTTTTTATCTTGCCTTTTATGGATTCTATTTTTTCCTTATAGGTGGCTATCTTGTCCAAGAGGTCCTCAAGGACGCCAGCCGCTTCACCAGCCCGAACCAGATTACAAAACAAGTCATCGAAATGGAGCGGGTGTTTTGATAGTGCTGCTGCCAGGGCTGTACCACCCTCTACATCTGCCTTTATTGACAAAATCAGGTCTTGCATGGAAGCGTTTTCGTTACCACGCCCAACGATATCAAAGGCTTGTACCATGGGGACACCTGCGGTCATCATGGTGGCTAACTGGCGCGCGAATACTGCAATATCCGCAGAGGTTATCTTTGGTTTTCTTGCAGAGAGTATAGAGGTTGGTTTCTTTTTTATCTTTAGCGGAATTATGCCCTGTTTACGTAGATCCGCCCTGACCAGAGTTACCGAGGCCGCTCGAGTCTCACCTTTAAGGCGCTTACCCTTTTTGTCAGTTCCTTCCCAAGTATATACAAGGGCTTTTTCTACTTGTTTTGCTTTTTTTGCCATTCAATTAATCCTTGGTTACCCGGTTTATTTCCTCAAGACTGGTTATTCCTTCCTTGACCTTATTTAGTCCAGATATTCTGAGATTCTGTACTCCCTCTTTACTGGCTTGTTCCGCCAACTGCAGTGAGGTGCCGTTTGCCATAATAATCTTTCCCATCTCTTCAGAGATAGGCATGACCTCAAATATACCAATTCTTCCCTTATAGCCATGAGTGCACCGTTCACACCCTGTCTCTGATGCCTTATATATCTTAAGTTTTGAGACTGATTGCTTGTCAAAACCCTCGGTTATCAGGGCCTCTTTTGATAGTTCGTCTTGTACTTTGCAGTGTTCGCAAAGCTTTCTGGCAAGACGCTGAGCCATGATAAGCAGCACAGAAGAGGCAATGTTATATGGCGGTATGCCCATGTTGGCTAGTCGGCTGAGGGTTTGAGGGGCATCGTTAGTATGGAGCGTTGATAAAACTAAATGGCCGGTCTGGGCTGCCTTCACCGCGATCTCAGCGGTTTCAAGGTCACGTATCTCACCAACCATCACGATGTCCGGGTCCTGACGTAGGAAGGCACGTAGGGCTTCAGCAAATGTTAGTCCGGTCTTTACATTGGTGTTGACCTGATTGATGCCGCGAACCTGAATTTCAACCGGATCTTCTACGGTGGAAATGTTTACTTCTGGTTCGTTCAGTATATTTAAACCTGTATAGAGGGTAACAGTCTTACCACTTCCGGTTGGTCCAGTTACCAGTATCATGCCGTACGGTTTACCTAAGGCGCTCTCAAACAATCTCTGCTGCTCAGGTTCAAACCCCAAGGATTCAATACCTATCTGTGCTGAGGTAGGGTCAAGTATACGCAGCACGACTTTCTCGCCATACAGAGTAGGGCAGGTATTGACACGAAAATCGATAGAGCGATTCTTGGATAACATCATCTTAATGCGCCCATCCTGGGGTATTCTTCGCTCAGCAATATTCATGCGTGACATAACCTTGAGTCGTGCGATGAGTCTAGGTGCAATGTTGATTGGTGGGGCTGCCACCTCGTTTAGCATGCCATCCTGGCGAAAACGTACACGGAAGTTTTTTTCGTATGGCTCGAAGTGTATATCTGATGCGCCGGTTTTTATTGCGTCTAACAGTATCTTGTTCACGAAACGCACCACTGGTGCATCATCAATGTCCAGCTCACCCTCAGAAGGGGCGTCATCGTCAGTTACATTGATGTCTAGGTTGTCCAGATCTGCATCCATCAGTTCTTCCATGGATGTTTCTGCCGCGTCCAGTGCTACATCGATGAAATTGGTGAGTTTGTCTTCCTCTACCACTATGGCTTCAGTTGTCAGACCTGTGTGGAACTTTATCTCATCAAGCCCGGAAATATTGGTTGGATCAGATACGCCTAGAAACAGACGGTTGCCGCGACGGAATAGTGGAATTGCGTGGTGCGTGCGGATCAGCTTCTCATCAACCAGAGTAATTGGTGCCTGCTCAAGGTCAAGCACACCGATATCGAAGAGCGGGACGCCAAACTCTTGAGATGCCGCATAAGCGATCTGTTTGCTGTCCAGTATATTGTGTTCAACAAGGTATGTTACAAACAGGGTGCGTTGGCTCATTGCCTGGCCATAAGCGCGCTCCGCCACCTCTGCAGTCAATAGGTTGTCACTGATCAGGCGATGCGCTAAGCCACTGATTTTTATTGTCTGTTTTGCCTTAGCCATATGTATTAATTATGCATATTTTGATATTTGTCTATAGTAAAATAGTAGAGAATGGGTTAACTCATTCAATCGGCTCAAGTTTTCGCGGCAGTGTTTCCTATTTAGAACTAGTTTAATATCTTTAGGTATAATCCAAATAATATGCTGATTATAGCTTAACCTATGCAATTATTTGTGAAATGTTACAATAACTTAGAATAAATGTTTGCGCAATTGGGTGAGATAGGTATTTACACACCACATTACAGGAAGTAATCCTTGGTAATGTATTAATTTTAGGGTGATAGTAGATGTCGAATAAATCAAAAAAAGGCATTATTTTGGCCGGCGGAAGTGGTACGCGCCTTTATCCAACTTGTAGGTCAGTCAACAAACACCTACTTCCTGTCTACGATAAGCCTCTCATCTATTATCCGATTAGCACCCTGCTTCTGATGGGGATACGAGATATCCTAATTATAACCAGGCCCGAAGAGAGGTCTCTTTTTAATAGCCTGTTGGGTGACGGAAGCCAATGGGGTATACGCATTTCCTACGAGATTCAAACGAAGCCAGCCGGTATAGTGGAGGCATTGCTTATTGGTGAAGATTTCATAGGATCTGATCCGGTTGCCCTTGTTCTAGGAGATAATATTTTCTATGGCAATGGGTTGGGGAAGATGCTGTCCGCGCGGTTTGCTGAGTTGCGTGAGGGAGCAAGGATATTCGCCTATTACGTAAATGATCCTAAGCGCTACGGGGTGGTTGAACTCAATACAGATGATCAGCCCATTTCGATTGAAGAAAAACCTGAGAATCCGCGCTCGCCGTATGCAGTAACCGGGCTATATATATTTGATCAGCGCGTAGTGGAGTTGGCGAAAAAGATTACTCCGTCAGAACGCGGAGAATTAGAGATTACTGATCTTAACCGTATTTACCTGGAAGAGGGGCAATTGCAGGTCCAGTTACTTGGTCGTGGCACTGCTTGGCTAGATACTGGAACACATGACTCCTTGCTGGCGGCCTCAAATTTTGTTGAAACAATAGAAAAGAGGCAGGGCCTAAAGATTTGCAGCCCAGATGAGATAGCCTTTAGAAGCGGCCTTATCACTCAGGAGCAGCTATTTACTTTAGCAAAAGAGATGGGTAACTCAGATTATGGTCGCTATCTTATGCGTATGACTGACGTAGGCAGAAGGTATATCAGTCGATAACTGATTATTATCCTTTGATCATAACCACAGCGATACCAGATAAGATCAAGATCCCGCCAATCAGTTTGGCAGTTGTAAAACTCTCTCCAAGAATGAATATTGCCAATAGTGGGACAATGATGAATGTGGCGGCGACGTAAGGATACGCATAACTTAGATCAAGTTTAGTTAAGGCAATTATCCAACTTACACCGCTGGTAAACGTGGCGAAAATAGCCAGCAAGACCCATGGGCGGAGAAGAAATTCGAGCAGGAACCACGCTCTGCCGCCCAGCTCGTCAGGTAGTTGCCCGACTTGATTGGTTTGCCATTTAATGATTATCTGACTTATAGAAGCAAGAATAGGCGCGGCTATTGCGAATAGGTGTGCTTGTATATTACTCATAATGTTCCTGCGGTCAGGTTATATTGAACTGTTGTCTTTCATGTTAGATAGTTAAGTATCTGCTCTTATAAGGCTAGCTAGGCTCCACTTCGGCCTTTATTAGTTCTTGCATTCTGCTTGTTTTGTCTAACATTTCTTCCATCGAACTGAATTTCAAAAATACAATACCAAATTTTTCAGTCAGGTGATTGCCTACTATGGTTCCTTTTTGCCACCACATGAATTTATTGAATATGTTGTCCTCTATCTCGTGATTAAAATTGATATTATTTAGTACGCCTGTTTTATCAGCCATGACACAATGTCGCAAATAAAATCCGTTTACATCCTCTTGTGAGATTTTGGGGCAATCTTGTCCTGTAAAAAAATCAACGATCAATTTTGGATAATCGATTCCGGTGGCATATTGTACAAGCTTTATGTAAAGGTCCCCAGGAGGTCGACGGCATATCTCTATAATAATTGGCTGGCCATCATGTAGAACATACTGCACATGAAATATGCCGTGCCTAAGTGACAACAATTCTGATATTTTTTCTATCTGCTCTATGAGATTGAAGACAACTGAATCAGGAATGCTGGCCGGTGCAGACGCTCCCGCAACCAAATATGGATTCAAAAAGTAATGCTCATTATCTGAAAAGTGAAACACGACCTTACCATCCATTATCAACGTAGAAAAACCGTGGCGGCTCCCTTCGATGAACTCTTCAATAACAACACGTTTCGCTTTAGAAATTGAGAAGGCCTTTAATATGGAATTCTTTGCTTCAGATAAATCGGTTATCTTTGAAATGCCTTTGCCCCCAGTTAGATCAACCGGTTTTATAATCACGGGTAGGGTTAACTTACTAAGCGACTGAAGGGCGGATTTAGGGCTAGAGAATCCTATGGCATTAGGTGCGGGTATTCCGTTTGAAAGTGCAAAGCTGCGATAGGAATCTTTATGGTGAATCAATTTGCTGGTTTCAAAAGGATCATGCCCTGGCAGGCCTAATTTTTCTGCTGCATATGCTGAAGAGATGGCCGAGAAATCGTTGGTACAGGGGCAGATATAATTAACCTTCTCTTTCGATGCTACCTCTAATATTGCGTTTGGATCAGAGAAGTCAGCCGGGCAGTATTTGTCTGAAACCATATGACCCATGTCTTCAGGTCGGTTGCCACTGGTTATTACATAGAACCCCTGTTTTTGTGCCGCTTCAATTAGGGGGATATCAGAGTATCCGCCACCTGCTAGTAAAAGGCGTTTCTGATGCATGATTATTGAGACATCCTGTTATCTGGTACAAAGTACATTACTGTCTCAACAACACCCTCAGTATAGTGGCGCAGATAAATATTGTAATTGTCACAGAATTTTTTTATCTGCATGGGTATTTTCCAAAGATCGGAGGCATGATGATAAACTGAAATTGCCAAGATCGGGTGGTTTTTTGTTATGGTTTCAGCTGCGCCATCGATGGCGCTGATCTCCGCGCCTTCAATGTCCATTTTAATAAATGTCACAGGGCCTTGTACCAGGTTATCGATGGTGTCAAGTTTAACTTCCTGTGTGCCTTCGCTGTCAATGGATGATACCGACCCGTCGGATAAAAAGCGTGCTATTCCGCATTTATTTGATGCGCCATATTGAAGAAAATTGATATTCGGGTGTTTGTTGAGAGCGGATTTGGACCTTTCCATGTTGTTATGGTCAGGTTCAAAGTAATGTATTGAATTATATTTTGGGCAGCGTCGTATAAATTCCAGACTCGTTTCCCCGTCGAATCCGCCGACATCAACAAAAACTTCGTTTTCTTTGTAGAGCTTAAAGAATGGTTCAAAATACTGCTCTTTTTGTCTGTCGTAAAACCCATCAAGATAATCAAGGTCGGATGTGGCCCTGAAATTAATAATCTTTTTTAGAGTGTCTTTTGAAGTGCCATCTTTCAGGCATGAATAGAGATGTAGGTATTTCTCCTTATTCTCATCTATATCTTTCTTGCCGTCACCCCAGAAAGGTACGGGATGTTTTATTAAGCCGGAATAGGTATAAAAAGCAAAGTAATCTAGATGTCTGACACCTAGTTCAGTTAGTACCTTTTTGGCGGTTAGCGGTCGTCCGAGTAGAGATGAAACCACTAAACAATTATCGGGTATTTCGTTGGACTTGATTACGGGCTTTCCTTGGTGGACAACGTTTGATGTAAAGTCGTCTATAAAACCTGCTACGTCGATCGATTGTGCTATTTCATTTGCATATTTATTTATGCCGAAGATATAACGGTCTTTAGACTTTGCATCTAAAAAATCCTGGCAAAATAATTTTGAGGAGTGATTTTCTCTGTATTTATCAAGGAGCAACATATGGTTTGTCAGGGGTGGATGATAGTGATACTGGTTTTCATTGATAGTGTTGCTGCATGTGCACTAATTTAAAGAGTAATACGTTCCCAAGAGTGGTTTTTAGCAGATTTGGCAATAGTCTCAAGCATGACTATTCCGTCATACGCTATATCAGCACCAAAAACATATGGTGATGTATGATCCTGATTATTTTTAAATTTTTGTAGACTATCTGCTATGTCTGAATAAAGATTAGCAAATGCTTCGATAAAGCCAGCTGGATGTCCTGCTTTAAAGCGATTGTAGCGATCCTTATTGGCAATCTTAAGGTCAACTGATGAGCGTTCTAATACGTTTATCCGTCCTTTGTTGTCGTGCAGTATTAGCGTTTCCGGGTGCATCTGGTACCATTCAGCAGATCCTAACTCACCATATATTCGTACCCTTAACCCATTGGTATTTCCCAAAGCTGTTTTTCCATACCATATTTGGCAATCAACGTTTCCAGTATAGCGGGCAATACAGATTGTATTGTCAACAATATCGCTAAAGAATCCATAGTTGTTATTTATAGCGGTAAGTTCAATCGGTTGTTCATCGGAAAGAAAATGAACCATATGGTGTAAGTGAACACCTAAATCAAGAGAAAGTGTGGGAACATCATAATCTTTTAGACGCCACTCCTGCGGCGTAGGCTTGTTGTTATTACTATCCAGTCGGAGGAAGGTTTCCTGTGGCATTTCAATCTGGATTTGATGCAGTTTTCCTATCTTTCCAGCGCGTATAATCGATTGTAACTCACGAATCATTGGGTAGCCGGTATAGTTGTAGGTTACAGCTAGAAACCCGCTGTGTTTTTTTATGGCCTTTTTTATACGTGCCCCTTCGTCAGATGACTTGACTAATGCCTTCTCGCATATGACCGGATAACCCATCTCTATGGCAGAAATGACTATCTCGGCATGCGAAGGGGTTGGTGTTAAGATGGCAATGGCATCGAGTTTACTTTTTTCTGCATTCAGTAAATCGCGAAAATTTGAGTAGACGCGTTCGGGATCTATGCCCCATTGTTTGGCTGTAGACACATTTATTTCTTCATGGACGCTGAAACAGCCGGCAGATAAGGACCAGCGGTTGTCCATTTGGGACGAAATTTTGTGTGTGGCACCAACAGCAGAGTTGATAGCACCACCAATAAAGCCAATATTAAGTGGGGTAGATTTCAAATGATTACTCCATAGGTGATTGTTTTATTGAGTCACCAAATACCTTTCTTACGATTGTTAGCGGGCGCTGTTTGGATTCCAGGAATACTTTTGAAAGATAAATACCAATGATTCCTATGAAAGATATCATCAGTCCTCCCAGCAGCCATATAGATGCCATGACTGATGTCCATCCGCTTAGTGGTGTTGATAGAAAAAGCCAATTTATAACGAGGTATAGGGAATATGTTGCCGCTGTAATGAAAATGAGAGCGCCGCTATAGAATATTGCAACCAAAGGTCTACTGCTTAATGATGTTGTAGCATTAACGAGAACAGAGATCTTTCTTTTTATGGTGTAAGTGGTATTGCTGATGCTCTTTTTAGTTATGGTATTTGGATGTTGTTTGAATCCTGTAAGAAGATAAAGTCCTCCTATAGATATTTCACGCTCGTGGTGCTGTAGCAGGGCATCAACATAACGTCTAGTCATTAATCTAGCGGTAACCCAGCTTCTGGGTATTTGTACGCCTGTTAGCGTATGAAACATTTTATAAAAGAGCCATCCGCTTATTCGCTCAAACCATCTTCCTTTACGTTTCTTTTGTACACCATAAACAACATCGCAATCCTCTTTCTTCATTTGCTCTGAGAAGCTTGGCAGCCACTCAGGCTCTTCCTCCAAGTCACTATCAATCAAAAAGATATGGTCTCCTCTAGAATAGCTCAGCCCGGTCATAATGGCTTTGTGATGACCAAAGTTCCTTGATAGATCAATAACAACCAAGTGGGGATCCTGTTTGCTTAGACGCACTGCTTTATCAAGGCTGTCATCAGGCGAGCCATCATTTACCAGAATGATTTCATATTCGTCCTTTGCAAACTGTCTAGCAGCCTCGCTTGCACGACGGTAGAAATCATCGATATAAGGTGATGAGTGGTAGAGTGTTGTTACAACTGAGAGTTTCACAATCTTAGTCTCTTGCTGTCTTTCAGTATTATAGGTTGAAATGTTGCGGTTATACACATTATTTGATTGCATCCAAAACAGCTGAAATTACCTGTTCCTGTAGCTCTTCCAAACCCACCCATAACGGCAAGCGAACCAGCCTTTCTGATATGTCATCAGTAACAGCAAATGATCCATGGCTACGGCCATAATGTTTGCCGGCCGGCGAGTTGTGTAGAGGAGTGTAGTGGAATACGGCGTCTATTCCCTTTTGTTTCAGGTCGTGGATGAAAGTGTCACGTTTTTGGTTGTTAGGCAACAACAGGTAGTACAAGTGTGCATTGTGTTTACAGCTATCAGGTACTGTTGGGCGCTTTACTTTACCCTGGGACTCAGCATCCGCGAACGCGCGGTGGTAGTTGTTCCACAGTTTTAATCGACTTGTTGTAATCGACTCAGCTTCCTCCATCTGTGCAAACAAAAAGGCAGCGATCAGTTCTGATGGCAGGTAGGATGAACCCAGGTCAACCCAGGTATATTTGTCTACTTCTCCACGAAAAAACTTTTTTCGATTAGTTCCTTTTTCCCATACTATTTCGGCACGTTCCTTGAGCGAAGAGTCATTTATAAGTAGTGCTCCACCTTCTCCAGATATTATGTTTTTCGTTTCATGAAATGAAATGGCGCCTAGATGTCCAATGGTACCAAGGGCTTTATCTTTATAGCTTGACATTAATCCCTGAGCAGCATCTTCTATAATTAGTAGGTCGTGGTGGTTGGCGATATTTAGAATGATGTCCATCTCGCATGCGATTCCAGCATAATGCACAGGAATTATCATTTTTGTGCGAGGGGTGATTGCCGCTTCGATCAGTGATTCATCGATGTTTAAGGTGTCTTTTCGGATGTCAATAAACACGGGAACCGCACCGCGCATTGCAAAGGCGCTTGCCGTTGAAACAAAAGTGTAAGAGGGTAGTATAACTTCATCACCTGGCTGGATATCCGCAACCAGAGCAGCCATCTCCAGTGCTGCAGTACAAGAGTGAGTAAGGAGGGCTTTGCTTGTTCCAGTCTTATTTTCTAACCAACTTTGACACCTTCTGGTGAATTCTCCCGCTCCCGCTAGATGACCAACCCTATGGGCTTGGGCTATGTATTCTAATTCCCTTCCGGTCATGTAAGGTTTATTGAAACTGATGTTCACTCTATTTCCACGTGGTTAATCTTTAATCTGTTTGCCTGGTGCTGGGGAGAAACTTCCATCACTCAATACGAGTGGGGCTGTTCCATCATAGCGCCTTTCCTTCATTGCCATGGCCATTTTGACGATAAACTGTTGGGATTGCGGCAATTTGTTTTTCTGTGTCAGAATCAAATCTACAAAATTCTGCCAATTTAGGTAATCATCTCTATCTTCATGTGTTACGTCGGCAGAATGGTTATGGCGCCAATCCAGCAAAGTAAAATTGTATATATCGGTTATCGTCTTTAAGGAACTAATCTTAAACGCCCTTAGATATAAATTTCTAGCGTCAGTGATGTCTCCTTTGCTCCAATATTGCTCAGCCAATAGCATTAATCCTCTAGCGGCCTTGTTCTGGGTGGGAATATACTTGGTTGTTCTTCCAAGTATTCTGGCGGCTTTTTCATACTCGCCGCTATTATAGGCCCGAAGTCCTGGAATGGTCTCAATCATTTCGTTGACGATAATCTTGTTTTTTTCGCAAAAACACCCTATGTTATTTTTGGCTATCTCGGCGAGGTGTTCGGCAAATTTAAGATTGTTAGTCTGTGTGGCTGCTATGAAGGCAGGTACTATATATTCAAAGCCTACCTTGGTTGATATCTCTGGTGAAATTGTTGAAGGGATGCCCCTGTCGTCAGATGGAATAAAGACAGCACCGGTTGGCCCCAGTAAGGCTGGCTTCCAACCTTTGGATTGGTAGAACCACTGAAATGCGACAATGTTGTTATATCGTATGAGCCAATAGTCAGCACGGTTTCTTTTGATGAATTGTTCTACATCTCTCCCTTGAGAGAAGGTTATATAGTCATCAACCCAATCTCTGAATGGAAAATAGCGCGGATCGATCATGACCTTTTTTTTCGGCCAGAGTTGGTAGATTAGATATCCGCCGTCCCGGTAGATGTTCCCAATCTTCAAGCCAGTCATATTCTTTTTAATATACTCAGTCTCAGCTATGGGGAATGAATCGCTGATTCCAAATGCCAGTTTGATACTGTCCTTATATCCAAACAATTTGCAGCTGTTGTCGCTGACTGTTCGCCACCCTATTAGGATAGTCAGTAGTATGCATAGAACAGTGATTAGGGATCTATTTATCTTTGACGGTGACCAAACCCACGAATCCTTTTTCTCAGACAGCATCTGCATGCAGGTAAACAGGAATACCGGACCAAGATAAAAGGTAGCTCTAGCAACCTGAGTAAAGATGGCGCAGTACCCCAGGAATGCCAGTATTAAGACCCAGTCGGTTTGCTTGTTCTTCAGCTTCTGCCACAGCAATAAAACGAATAACAGCATGGCCATGATCATATAGTCCAGCATGTAAAGCGGCGGACCGTTAAACTCTAGAGTTGGCTTATACGAAATAACGTATTTATTGATATTCTCGTTTGCCAAGACCTCTCGTATTATGGTCAGTGGAAGTTCGTAACCAAAAGGAGACAGCAGGATGGCCGGTATGCATAAAGCCATAGCGATAAAATAGTGTTTCCTTAATCTTGCTGGCATCGCCTGGCTGGCAGAGAACAGGCTGTTCATTATTTCGCCGATGATGGTGGCGGCGAAGAATAGGGAAGAGATAAAGAAAGCACCGTGCATATTAACCCAGATGATAAGTATCAGCGGGAATATGTACGCTTGCCACCATGCGCTTTCGCCTTTTTGGCGCATATGAAAATATAGCCATACAACAACCGTAAAAAAACCAATAGTGAATAACTCAGGTTTTATCAGGTAGGCTGGCCAAACCATTGTTAACGCAACCGCAATAATAACCCAAGCTACAGGGTTTCTGGCAACGCTGAGAGATATGGCATAGCGCCAGGCCAGACCAAACAATAGAAAATAGATTCCGTAGCGCAGTACGAACAGGCCGGTGGTCCCAGTGTAGTCATATGTAAAGTAGAGAAGGATGTCGGACAGCCAACTGTTATATGGGTAGTAAGGGGCAGCTGGAGTCCAGGTGAAGATCGAGTGATCAATGATCAGAGATCCTGTTTCCAGAATATGGCGACCTAAGGCCATGTGCCACCAAAGATCGTTTGCAGTGATTGGGTTGGTGATTTGGATAATAAGTACGGCAATTACGATGATCGCCAGTATGGTGGAGATCCAAACAGGCCACGAAGAGCGCTCATTCCTAAAGTCTGTTTTCGGCAAACTCTTTCTCCTATTGTCGATCTGCCTATTAGTTATATGATGTGCTATTCCCTGGCGGCAATGCTGGCTTGTTAAAATCGAAATTAGTTAGAGTAGTTTGAATCAAGCATTATTCTGCAATGGTGCTAGTTATTAATAGGATCTCTGTAACGTGGTAGGAGCTTGACTGTGCCATCGTAACTTCCATCTTTCATTGCTTCCGCAGTCTTAACGATAATGCTCAGTGCCTGCGGTATCTTGTCTCTCTCCATTAGGATCAAAGTAACAAGTCGCTGCCAGTGCAGATCGTCTGTGGGCATTTGCAGCCCTTTAATATTTGAAAAGCGGTACTTTCGGTCCAGCAAGGCGAGATTAAAAATATCTTGATAACCAACTTTTGGTAGCATCTTGAATATCTTAAGGTACCAATCTCTGGCTGCGCGAATATCCCCTTGATCCAATGACCGTTGGGCTAGATTCATAAGTGCGTCAGCCGCCTTCCCTTGTGTCTGAATAAATACTGTGTTCTTCTTAAGAATTCTGTAGGCTTCCTGGTACTTTCCTGCATTATAGGCCTCTATTCCGGCAATGGAATCTCTCATCTCATGGGTGAGAAAAACATGTCCGCTACATGCTGTTCCGTGAGTGCTCGTTGCGGCCTCATATATTCGCTTGGCGAATGTCAGATCTTTTAAAGCGATTGACGCTCGGAACGAGTGAACATAATCGTTTATTTCCAATCTGGATCTAAGGTTCGAGGCTATTTGAGGTTTTTCAGATGCGGCTGCACTAGGTACAAAGACCGCTCCTGTGGGTCCAAGGAAGGCCGGTTTCCAGTCGCTAGAACGAATGAACCAGCTCACTGGATTAGCGAATTTATAGTTTACCAACCAGAAGTCGGCGGGATGATCCTTTACGAATTCGTCTATGTCTTTTCCGTCCACGAAATCAAAGTAATCATTTATCCAGCTCCTAAACGGAAAATAGCGTGTATCTATCATGGCCTGTTTTTCCGGCCAGAGATGGTACTCTAGGTAGCCGCCGTCACGGTACATATTGCCGATCTTCTTGCCGTGAAGGTTTTTCTTGATATATTCCGTCTCGGTTATTGGGAATGATGCGCTGACGCCGAAGGACTGCTTGATGCCATCCTGGTAGCTGGATAGCCTGCAGATATTATTGTCAAAGGTTCTCCACCCCATAAGGGTCGATAACGATAGGCATAGGATAGCCAACACCGTTTTAGTTGCCTTGGATGATGACCAGGCCCATGACTCTTTTTTTTCCGCCAACATATCCAGGCAAATAAATATGAACACCGGCCCAAGAAAAAACGTTACTCGTGCAAGTTTGGGAAATATGGCGCTATAACCCAGGAAGGCCAGGATAACAACCCAATCCGTTTGCTTATTCTTTAGTTTTTGCCATAACAGAAAAATGAACGTAAATATTGCAACGACAAAATAATCTAGCAGGTAGTATGGTGCAACATTGAACAGGTATGTGGGTATATAACTACTGACACGGCTGTGAAAGCCGGTATCTGTCAGTACTACTTCTTTAATTATGCTGTACGGTAGATCATAACCGTATGGAGATATGAAAAGTACAGGGAGGCAGAGGGCAAGCGCGATAAAGAAGTGCCGTTTTTGCCTGGGAGACATGGCCTGGTTAGGGCTAAATTTACTGTTCAGTATCTCTCCGACAATCGCGGCGGTAAAGAATAGAGCTGCCATGATAAACGCGCCATGCGTATTAACCCATATAAGCAGAATAAAAGGCAGCAGATACGTCATCCACCAAGCCTGATCACCCCTATACCGCATATGAAAGTAAAGCCATATCACGGTGGTGAATAGGCAGGTGGTGAACAGTTCTGTTTTGATCAACGGGGCCTGCCAGGTAAGGGCAATCCCTATAAAGATTACTGTCCAGGTTATGGGGTTATTGGTGATTCCACGGGTCAAGGCATAGCGCCATCCCAACATAAAGATGAGAAAGAATACACCATAACGCAGGGCCATAAGTCCGGTGCTACCGGTGAACTCATAAATAAGATAGAGGATGATCTGCCCCAGCCAGCTGGTGTAGGGGAAATAAGAGATAGCAGGGGTCCAGGTGAATATAGAATGGTCAGCAACTAGTGAACCTGATTCCAGGATCTGGCGCCCATGCAACATATGCCACCACAGATCGGCGCTGATAATGGGGTTCGATAGTTGGATGAAAAGGCTGGTTACCGCGATCATCCCCAGTAGTATAGGGACCCACAATGGCCAGAGTCGTGCTTCAACCTTTTTTTGCTGCTCCATCATTTTTTCCGATTCTATTTGTGGATGGATTGCTGGTACTTGATTACATATGGAGTGAGAAAACCCCCGCAGGAATGCGGGGGTCTCTTATCAAACTTCTATAGCGCTGGTCAGGCCGGAACCGGTCTGACCATTGCGCATATCTTACTTACAGGAACCTGGCAGATACTGTGGTTGTATGCCGCTTGCAGTTCCCGGTCCGCAGTCAAAGCCGGAGACCTGAGTTGGTATATCAGCAGTGGTCAACGCGGTAGAACCGTCAGGTCCTACTGGGGTCAGAGAGATGGTGCTGGTGTCAACGGCAGTATCGATATTCCTGAGGGTAACGATGATCTGACCGTTGGCAGTGGTCTGAACGTCGTTGACATACTGGGTAGAGGTGTCACCTTCACCACAGCCCCAGTTGTTAACACCGACGGTCATGCCGGAGGTGCCGGTCTGGTAGACTTCGGCAACGGAGGTGCGGCACTGGCTGACGGCCAAAATGCCCTCAGATACTCTAGCCTTGATTACGTAGTCTTCATAGGCGGGCAATGCGATGGCCGCCAGAATACCGATGATCGCCACAACGATCATCAGTTCGATCAATGTGAAGCCTTGTTGGAACTTTTTCATGTCTATCTCCTACAGTTGTACAACTCGAGTTAGTGGTATGCATTTAGCACAAGAAACTGAACTAATCTCCCGCGTTTGCTTTGTCCTGATCCATGGGAATAAATAAACCCTTTTCATACCTGAAAGTAGCAGCAACTATGCCAAAGTGTTAGGTCAATTTATTGAGGTTATGAAATATTTCATAAATTCATTACGTTAAGTCTATATTCTAATC
This sequence comes from Sedimenticolaceae bacterium, assembly GCA_050288625.1. GTDB lineage: Bacteria > Pseudomonadota > Gammaproteobacteria > Chromatiales > Chromatiaceae > JAAGZL01. The sequence continues at coordinate 69,154 of JBNKEE010000034.1, forward strand.
TAATTTATTGGATTTACAATAACCTATAGATTAAAAAGATTGCCAAGCCGGACGGTAACACTGAAAAAGATTAGCACTAGGTGACAAAAATTGTCACACGCAGTCTGCTGAAAGGGTGATCTGGTTCACAATAGCTAATCTATACCCAGTTTGCTGAGACGATAACGCAAGGCTCGGAAGCTGAGCCCCAATTTTTTTGCT
>JBNKEE010000035.1:0-12367 GCA_050288625.1 Sedimenticolaceae bacterium
GACATGGCGGAGCACTCAATATGCCAACCAGGACGACCATCTCCCCAGGGAGATCCCCAGGCCGGCTCACCTGGTTTAGCCGCCTTCCACAACACGAAATCCAGTGGGTCGCGCTTCTTCTCTTCCACCTCTACCCGCTCACCTGCCCGCAGGTCTTCAATGGATTTTCCGGAAAGCTTGCCGTAGCCATCGAAGCTACCGACCGAGTAGTAGACATCCCCATTGTCACCCACATAGGCGTGACCTTGGTCCAGCAGCCGCTGCACCATGGCAATGATCTCAGCGATATGGGTTGTGGCCCTGGGCTCCGCACTGGGACGAAGTACGCCCAAGGCGTCCTCGTCCTCATGCATGGCATCTATGAAGCGCTCGGTCAGATCAGAAAAGGGTTCGCCGTTCTCGTTGGCGCGGTTTATGATCTTGTCATCGATATCTGTAATGTTGCGAACATACTCGACCTGGTAGCCTTTTGCCTGCAAATAACGATAAATGACGTCAAATACCACCATAACCCTAGCATGGCCAAGATGGCATAAGTCATACACCGTCATGCCACAGACATACATACTGACCTTGCCGGCCTCTATTGGAATAAACTCTTCTTTCTTGTTTGTGAGATCGTTATAGACCTTGAGCATATCTAAGTACCAGATAGTTGAACCACAGCCATGCGCATAGTAAACGAAACCAAGTGCACAACAAAGTGAAACTGGGGTTTCTCGCCTGAACTTTGTGCTTTATCATACATAGTTTCCAATTATCTTCAGGTCGGCGCCTTTCGCCCCCTGGTTGTAGCGCAAATAGAAGGAACCAATCAGAGATGAAAAAACTGTTTTCCACACCGTTCCTGGTAACCCTGATCATCCTGGGGCTGTCATCCGCTGCCAACGCTGATAATCCAAAGGTCCTATTCAAGACCAGCAAAGGTAACATAGAGCTTGAACTGTTTGCCGACAAGGCGCCTCTTTCCGTAAAAAACTTTCTTCGCTATGTAGATGAAGGCTTTTATAACGGAACCATCTTCCACCGCGTAATAAACAGCTTTATGATCCAGGGAGGTGGCTTTGGCAGTGATTTGCAGAAAAAAAACGCCCACGCCCCCATTAAAAATGAGGCAAACAATGGCCTGAAAAACAAACGCGGCACCATCGCTATGGCCAGAACCTCTGCACCCCACTCAGCTACTTCCCAATTCTTCATCAACCATGTAGATAATACCAACCTGGATTATCCTGGCAGCGACGGCTGGGGCTACGCAGTTTTTGGCAAAGTGACAAAAGGCATGGACACCGTGGACAAAATAGCCGATGTTTACACATTGACAAAAAATGGCATGCGCAATGTTCCGGAAAAACAGGTCATTCTTATAAGCGCCGCCCGTGTACCTGCCGCAAAATAACGAATCACCAACAGCAACAAATCATCCATTTAGAGAGTTATTTTTATGATTACATTCAAGACAAACCTCGGCGATATCACAATTGAGCTTGATGAGGAAAATGCGCCTATCACCTCCGAGAACTTCACGCAGTATGTAAAAGACGGTCATTATGACGGCTGCATCTTTCATAGAGTCATTAATAACTTCATGATTCAGGGTGGTGGTTTCGAACCCGGCATGCAGGAAAAGGATACTCGCGCTCCAATCCAAAACGAGGCGAATAATGGTCTGAGCAATCTGACCGGCACCATCGCCATGGCCCGCACAATGGATCCACATTCAGCATCTGCACAGTTCTTTATCAACGTAGCGGACAACAAATTTCTGGACTACCCAGGGCAAGATGGTTGGGGGTATTGCGTATTTGGCAAGGTCTCCGAAGGTATGGATGTCGTCAACAAGATCAAGCTAGTCGAGACCGGTTTCAATAGCGGACATCAGGATGTGCCAGTAGAGGATGTCGTCATCATAAAGGCTGAAATCACCGAATAACCATAATGATTGATACCCTACTGGTATCAGACATACATTTGTCTGAAGAGAGACCAGCCACTGTAGAGATTTTCTTACGCTTCTTAAGTGACAAGGGTGCGCGCAGCCAGCGTCTGTATATCCTGGGAGACCTATTTGATGTCTGGGTAGGTGACGACGACCGAACTCCGCCTATACCTGAAATATTAAAGGGGCTGTCAGACATCTCTTCCAGAGGCTGCCAACTATTTTTTATCAGGGGTAACCGTGACTTCCTGATCGGTGATGAGTTCAGCAGAGAGACAGGATGCGCTCTGCTGCATGACTCTGCCATAATCAATATCTCAGGTGAATCCACCCTACTGATGCATGGAGACCTATTGGTAACGAACGATGCTGATTACCAAAGAGACAGAGTCTACCTGCGCAGCGATCAATTCCGAGAAGAATTCCTTGGCAAGCCATTATCAGAACGTAAGGTTATTGCCGCCAGCCTACGGAAAAAGAGCATAGAGTCAAAAGGCGAGCTGCCGAAATCTGCTATGGATGTAGTTGATGGTACGGTTGAAGAGTATTTGCGTAAACATCACACTTGGCAACTAATACACGGACATGTCCATACTCAGGGGGAATATGACCTACGCCTGGACGGAAGACCAGCAAAACGCTTTGTCCTGGGCGAATGGAAAGAGGATAAAGGCCCGTATCTGGTAAATCAGGGAAACGGTCTGGAATTTGCCACATTCAGGTAGAAGCCTGCCCTCTAGGCAAAAAATAAACCTGATAAATCACCCACAGGAGTTGGGCTCTAAACATAATAGCTTCCATAAAACCCAAAAGATTTCCACTATGCTGCCGATAATGGTTTATCAACCTAGACCATTGGGGAAATCTACGCCTTATGCAACAGATCGGGCGCTTCACTGTAAAAAAGAAACTAGGAGAAGGCGGTCAGGGAACGGCATACCTATGCACCGACCCTGAACTACAACGCTACGTCACCATTAAACTGTTTGAAAATAGACAAGGCCTTCTCTCAAGCGACGTAAGCGAGTTTCTGAATGAAGCGCGCAGCATAAGTCACATCCAGCATCCTAACATCGTCTCTATCTTTGATGTTGGCAAGCAAGACAATAAGCCCTACCTGGTATTTGAGTATGTTAAAGGGGAATTGCTTTCGGATCGCCTCAATCAAAAGCATCTTAACCTGAACTTAGCTCTGGACATTGCCACTGGCATCATCTCCGGAGTAGCTCAGGTACATAAGGATGGCATAGTCCATCGTGACCTAAAACCTGCCAATATAATGCTGGATGGAAACGCTACCCCAAAGATCATGGATTTCGGTATAGCCAGGATACTGAGGTCATCAAACGGCAAAGACACCATGTTGACGGGAACCCCCAGATATATGGCTCCCGAGTATATTTCCCACGGCCGAGTAAGCCTGCAAATGGATATATTCGCGCTGGGGGCAATCCTATATGAAATGGTTACGGGAAGACGTGCCTTTACCGGCGCGGACCCCAGCACATTGCTGAACAATATAAAGAGCAAACAGGTCAAACCACCATCCTCGATAAACCATGAGGTGGGAGAAAGACTAGACGGAATAATTCTCAGGGCATTGGAGAAAGACCCTAGCTCACGCTATGCCAACGCCGGAGAGATGCTCAACGCACTTATCGAATATAGAGAGGCAGCAGACCGATCAACCGGTGACATAAGATCGTCTAAAGGAACCATAGAGTTTCTACTACGCAGGATGCAACGCCAAAGCGATTTCCCCGCCCTGTCCGAATCTATCAGGACCCTTAACCGGCTCACATCCTCCGAAGAGGAAGATGCCAATCGCCTGGCAAGCGTCATTATGAGTGATTTCGCCCTGGTGAATAAGCTACTTAAGGTGGTGAACTCTGCCTACTATAGCCGTTTCGCCGGCAAGATCGGAACTGTGTCCAGAGCTATTGTGGTACTAGGGGTAAAGACTATACGCTCTATAGCAGCGTCTCTAATATTCTTTGAACACCTGCATAACAAAGCCCAAGCAACTCAACTCAAGAATGAGATAGCGTCTTCAATATATAGCGCCGCTTTTGCCAGACAAGCTGCTGAGAACGCCGGCATGAAGCACGTGGAAGAAAGTTTTTTATGCGGCATGCTGCACAACCTGGGAAAAATACTGGTTACCTATTATCTACATGGCGAAAGTGAAGAGGTGGCGCGCCTGGTAAATCAACAAGACCTCCCTCAAGAGCAGGCTGAGGTTAAGGTCTTGGGAATGACGTTTAGTGATATCGGCATTGCGATTGCCAAACAGTGGAATTTTCCCAATACCATTACCACCGGCATGGTCAAGATAGATCCAGACAACCCAGGAGATCTAAAAGATAGTGATGTAAAACTAAGGTGCATAGCCAACTTTGCCAACGAAGCCACCAGAATACTCGGTAGCGAACAAGGTCAGGATGAAGAAAACACCCAGGCATTGTTAAAAAGGTATCGCAATGCTCTCGCGGTTACCGGAAAGAGATTTGACCAAATGGCTAAAGAGGCCAAGGTTGAATTTAGTGAACTGAGTGGTGGTCTGATCGAAAAGGCCAAAGAGGATTCCGTAATATACCATCTCTACAAAAACCAGAAGAAGGATGATGAACAAGAGAAAGAAAGGGAAAACCCTGGTCAGAACATCACCCAGACTCTACAGATAAGTCCGGATGAGGAACCAAAGACAAACAAACAGATCAATCAACCCAAGTCAGACCAATCCACAGATAATGCTGAGGCCATTCTTACCGAAGGGCTGCAAGAAATAACCAGCATGATGCTGGAAGAGCATGTAAATCTCGGTCAGATATTCAACGTCGTCATAGAGACCATCTATCGCGCATTTGCCTACAAACATGTAATCCTGGTATTACACGACAGGAAAAAGAAAGAATATTGCGCCAAGATGGGTTTTGGTGCAGAAGTAGATAAACTTACCCCTCACTTTCGTTTTCCTATAACATTTAGTTCAAACGTATTCCACGCAGCGGTGCATAATGACGTCGACCTTTACATAGAAGACGCATCTGATAAGAAGATAAAAATCAATATACCTGAATGGTACAAAAAGATACTTAGTGTCGGATCATTTTATATCTTCCCTTTGGTTGTCAATCAACGACCGCTGGGACTGATATACGCAGATCACGCAAAACCAGGAGGGGTTCGTCTAAACAAAAAACAGCTTAACCTGGTAAAAGCGCTGCGCAATCAGTTGATATTGGCCATAAAATCCAGAGCATAACCTTAGGCCCTAACTGGCTAATCTAGATTTGTGAGTAATATCTAAATAGAGATTGTACAGCGCAATACAGGCTGGGAACGCATTAGATAGTATCCCCACAGAATCATTCTTTCCGAATATGAAGTAAGACAACAACAATAGGCTTCCTGTCAAACTCATTAACCAGAAGGTGCGCGGGAAGGTGGGCTTTTTCTCTTTGGTGGAAGATATGAGTTGAACAACCCATCTGCCGGCGAACATGAGTACACCGGTATAACCTATTATCTTCCATGGCGTAACCGACGCGCCTAAAAACTCAAATAGAACTTCATTCATTTCCTGTCTACCTTATGTTCACTCCGTAATTACTCGCGCTCTTCAATTGCGGTTATTCTCGCTCTTCTCTGCAACCATCTAACACCAAAGATATCCACTATCCCTACCCATAGACGGTTGTGTAGGCCATATTTCGATACGCCGGCAACACGATGTCTATGATTTACCTCTACTGACACGGTCTTGCCTCCGTTTCGCTGAATCAGGGCCGGCAAGAAGCGATGCATATGGTCAAAATACGGAAGCTCCAAAAATGCCTCACGGGAAAAAAGCTTAAGGCCGCATCCGGTATCAGGCGTTGCATCACGCAACAAACGGGAACGGACTCCGTTAGCGACTTTGGATGATATCTTCTTTATCCAGCTGTCCTGACGTTTTTTACGATAGCCAGCCACCATCTGCAGGCTTTCATCCCCGGAGCTAGCCTTGAGCATCTCCATCATGGCCGGGATATCTGAGGGGTCATTCTGACCATCCCCATCCAAAGTGGCAATCCAATCTGATCTGGCAGCCTTAACGCCGTTGCGTACGGCTGTACTTTGACCACTGTTTCGTTCGTGTCTCAGATGCCTGAACTGCGAATATTCCCGACGCAGCCTAAGTAACACATCACCAGACGAGTCGTTACTGCAATCATCCACAAAGATTACTTCATATTTATATCTGCCATCCAAGGCTGAGCGAATCTCCTCAGCCAGAATTGGAATATTCTCAGCCTCATTGAATACAGGAATTACAATGGAAAGGTCCATTTGCTATCTCATCTCGATTTGTTTGTCTGGGGCGATCCTGGAAACAGGGTCATGTAATAATAATCTATATGCCACTGCAATCTCTTTCTGTCAGCGTTAAGTAACCTTTCCTGCAATGGGTCGTTTTCAAGCAATAATACCCAGGATGAAGGCTGCTGCATCACCCTGTTATACAACTGCTCTTGAGGTTCAATCTGGATATTTCTTTTCAGATACCAGCGTACAGCATGTTCATAACCACTGCCACCACCATAGAGTACTGCATCTTCGGGCAGCATACTTGCAATTTTCTCCGCAGCGATCCTGGGACTCAACCGCTGCTTCAATACCGGTCTTACTCCTATGGAGAAAGGCCAGACCAGGCTCCAAATCGTTGCCGCAAGACCGAACACTAATAGATACTTGTTGCGCTTAACGCTGCCGATCACTGCAAGTAGCGCCGATAGGACCATGGCCCCAATGGCTACGGCAACCGGAATCGGATGCTGCAAAATCAGATCCAGCACCGCTGATAACTGACTGCTGCCCCCGCGATTTCTGCCTTTAAACAACCACTGCATAACCCAATCAGTATCGCTATATACGCCGACTAGCAACATAGCTAAAACCACAGTAAGCAAAAAGGCCAAGACCGAAGATATGAGCAGCATCCGTCCATGTCGTTTGCTGATAGCGTCTCCAACCTTATCCCAGTAGAATCCCATCATCAGAGAAAATGGAGCCATGATTGGTAACAGATAACGCGCAGCCTTTTTACCTCCCAGGCTAAACAGGATAAGTCCACCTATAAACCAGATCAGCATGGATTTGATGCCAGAATTCCTTTCATCTCTGGCAGCACCTATCCCAACCACTATAGCCATGGGCAAAAACAGAGACCAGGGAAATAGCCCAACCAGGATGTGTGGCAGATAGTAGGTAATGGGTTGACCGCCCTGCGCAGCCACATTGCTACTGCCGTGCCACCATTGCGCCAATTGTCCAAAAAGAAAGTTGCTGGCCAGGCCTGAAGGCGCTGTCATAGCCAGTAAGACGTACCATGGAAGAGCCAAGGCAAAAAACAGCAGAATGCCACTGATCGGTATATAGCTGCGCCAGTTGCTCTTATTCGGGCTATTCAACAACAAGATGGCCGCAACCACCAACGGGAAAAGGACCCCTACAGGCCCCTTAGTCAGAACGGCCAGGGCACTCAATGTATAAAAACCATAGATCCACCGCTGTTCATGACTCCTGTCTAACGCCTGCCAGAAACAGTAGACGGAAGACAGGATCAAGAAGCTAAAAAATACATCCATCCTTGCGGCAGAGCTATTTTCTAAAAACACTATGGAAGTGGATAACACCAATGCGGAATAAACTGCCGCCCGATAGCCGAACATCTTGCGTCCGAACAAAAACACCAAATAGATAGAACCGATGGCCGACATAGCCGAAGTCAACCGCATGGCCCAGTTCTGCCAATCGAAGGGCGCTCCCGTCAGGACGAGCATCCAATGATACAAGGGTGGTTTCGTCAACGTATGGCCGGAAACCTCGTGATTGAGAGAAGGTAAAATATAGTTCCCCCGCTCCAACATCTCACGCGCAATCTCTGCCGCACGCGCTTCTCCTGCACTTATCAGGTCTGCTCCCATGTTTGAGAGAAAATAGGCAATACTTAGCAGAATAGTCAGGACCAGCAATAGCAGGGAGACCATTCGTTCTTTATTGGTTTCGACTCCTATTGGCATCCTCAGAAATATCCCCGCCCCAGACGTCAGTCCCGAAAAAGACAGCATTATATACCAGAATCATGCTGGATAATGCTGCATCCAATAGAATTTATCCTTCGGCATTTAGATTAAAACAGTAGTTACTTCATGGTTTTATTTCTTTGAAATATTTATGGATTCCCCCTCCAATATCTGTACGAACTTTAGTAAAATTATTCCCATAGGACTAATTACATCATCACGGAAGAGATCAGGGCAGCTGTTCTCTTTTTTTGCGTAATCTAAGGACTGTTGCTTTGAAATTGATAAGAACAATAAAGATGTTTGGAGGAGACACTTGCGCGTCAGATTTGATTTTATCTGGTGGCATTATGTAGTTATCGCAGTAACCATTATAGTCCCATTCTGGATTATCAGCAGTGATAGCTATCACTTTCGCACAGATACCCTTCCCGAAAGCCCGCTCTGTCAGCAAGATATCGGGGCCGAGATGGGGCGATATGGTCACACGGAAGACATGCTCTGGCGTGGGTGCCTTATAGCCTCAGAGACGGACCTCTATCTATCACGCTATACCAAGACAAATAATCTCTTTGAGGCAGATAAAACAGCCTCGAAGCGCAGCTGTCTTGATTGCCATGACGGCACAAATGCTCCTCTATTCTCGGACATGTGGAGCAGATTTCCCCGTTTTAATCCGCGAAAAAACCGGATGGAAGATTTTGCTCAAGCCATACAAGACGAGATCAAGCTTCGTTACAACGGAACTCGCCCCGGTCGTACAGATTCGGCCATTACCGCCATATATATATATGCATTTACCAAAGCCAAACAGAAAGGCGCAATGTTTCAAGTGGAAGACCCATCGCACCACCCCCTTTCAGAACAACAATTCACCGCATTAAAACCAACTGATGGGTGTAAAGAAATCTTCCTGAAGAAAGGTATGCCAAAAGGTATCAATGCCCAATTCGTAGTAAAAGGATGCAACGAGGTCACAGACACTGGACGCTATGTTTCACCCCTGTTGCGCATATGGAGCACTGGAATGAAGTGCAGCTCCTGCCATATCAATTCAGGAAATATGCCTTACGCAGGAGATCTGGGGCAAGCTGCCGTATTAATGCCTACCATGATGACAGACCGCAATAAGCCAACCCGCTTTGATCGCCGCGTGTTAAGGTGCTACGCCCGCTCAATGAACTGGTTCGATCTCGGAACAGAGTCACCGGTTCTACCTTACGTTCGCATCTACTCAAATTGGTTGGCACAGAAAGATGGCTTGCAGATCGGCGTTCTATATCCCGGACGCGGCATGCCCAGACTTTATGACACATTGGGACAAGGGTCCAGTATTTTGGCTGGAGAAAAGATCTATAAAACGGTCTGCAGTGGATGCCATGGTAAGAACGGCTGGGGTGGTGTCGGTAAAATATACAAAGGCTATGAGCCCCCTCCTTTGGCTGGCCCATATAGCTATAACAATGCAGCTGGACTTGCCAAACGCGATCGTCTGGCAGGGTTCATCTACTTCAATATGCCACCTGGCGCATCACACCAACGACACGCATTGACAGTACAGCAGGCCTTGGATGTAGCAGCCTACCTGACTGCGCAGGGACGACCTGCAGATTTCACCCGCAATAATCAGGCAATGATCTTTCTGAAACATCTATGGCAGAAGTTCCTGTATATGATTGCCGGAGATGGCTCATGATCAGTACCTATAAGAGCATAACCAACTCCGAGCAGTTTATTCTCTTCGCCCGCCATGCATTGATTCCAGGCATAGCAACCGCTATCGCTGCATTTCCACTTAGTATCGGTTTTGCCATCATTGCCGGCGTACCACCTGAAGTAATGATACTTGCCAGCATCTATTCGGCATTTTTTAATGCCATCTTTGCCAGCTCAAAATATGGGGTGGGTGGACCAAATACAGCCGCAGCCCTGATCACAGGGGCGGCCATCGCCCCCTTTGCCCCGGCAGAGGGAGTTCTCTATATGGGCTATCTATTTTCACTGACCGTTATGGTGGGTGTGGTACAGCTTATTTTTAGCCTGATCATAACCCGGATAGACATAATGGACTATGTAAGCAACACAGTTATAGACGGGCTTACAGCTGGGATAGGAGCGATATTTATCCTTACTGCTATAAACATGGCAGTCGGTCTATCTCCCGCCGGTCCGAGCCAGTGGAAGATATTCAGCGGCCTGGCATCAATTGCGCTGATGCTTGACGGGCATGCCAATAGCTATTCCATGATCATTGCTTTTGCCACCATCACTACTGGCGCGGTTTGCTGGTTGATAACTCCGTTGAAGCGTTACGCAATCATCATCGGCATCGTGGCCGGCTTTTTGGTCAGCCACATCCTATCCCTTTCTGCTGACACCAAGATAGAGATGGTAGGATGGGTCGATCTTCCCCTGCTCTCAACATCCCAACCGGACTTTCGCCAAGTATCATGGCCGATACTTTTTAAACTGTTTTCTCCGGCCTTCGCCATCGCCTTTATCGGATCACTCCAGACCCTATCTATCGCCAAGGCGATCCGAAATCCATACGATGAATATAATCCGGCTAGAGAACTTTTTTCTCAGGGCATGCAACATCTATTTCTCGGTTTCTTTCACGGAGCTCCGGTTTCCAACTCATTCAATAAGAGCGCGTTCCTAAGGGATATGCATGGTGGAAAACTTGCCCTTATAGTATCGGCAATCTTCACAGGATTTTTCGTATCAGAATTTGGCGCAATTATCGCGGCCATCCCCATGCCAGCCCTGGGAGGCTGCCTTATCCTGGTGGGGATTGGGATGTTGAACCCTCGCAAGTACAGAGCCCATGTACAATCTGGAGCATTGAGAAAGGTAGTTTTTCTGGCCTCGGCCTTTTCCGTAGTTATATTGAATATTCAGACGGCGATCTTTGTTGGCGCCCTGCTCTCCATAGGCCTACACTTCATCAGTTTTTCCAATCCCGATGTCCGCATTATCGCAGAGAAGAGAAGATTAATAATTCGTGTAACCGGATCGTTTTTCTTTGTCTCCGGGGCCAAGCTCTATAAACGCGTATATCATCAACTTGTTCGCACCCACAAACAAAGATATGAGCGGATAGATGTAGATCTTAAGGGATCACATATCTATTCCAGCGAGATGATGGAGCCAGACTGGCTACACCAGTTACTGAACCTTACCGATCAGGTATGGCTGATATGTCTGGAACGGCAACGTGGCGACATGGAAAAGCTACTGCGTACTATGCACCTACCATCGGGGTGCCAGATCGTCTACGACGATTTCTATTAGATCATCCAAACAGCTGCGGATTAGCCGGTTTCTTGGCCACATCATCCCTCAGATATTGTGGCAGAGCATCCTCTGCGGGGACAGCGTCACCCTGCTCCAAACCATACACTCCCAATAGCGCCACATCGTGGGCGCTGCAGTGAAGATCTGTGGTAACCGATTCCAGCCCATCAGCAACCCGTCCGGACAACTCATCCCTGTATGTTTCCCAGCCGCTGCCCACACCGCGCCAGCCTGCACCTACAGGTTTAGTAACCTTATCGGCGGCAGCGATCTCATCGGGAAAGACTGCATCCATCAGACCCGAATCCTGTAGTTGATAACATCCCCAGTACACCTCCTGCATGCGGGCATCGAACGCCGGCAGTACCTTGGTGTATCCAGACTGACGATAATGCACCTGGGCCAGGGCAGCCAAGGTGGAGACCCGCACTACTGGAAGACCCGCCCCCAGGGCAACCCCCTGGGCCACTCCCGCCGCGATACGCACCCCGGTAAAAGAACCGGGGCCACAGCCGAATGCCAGGCCGTCCAACTGGGTCGGTTTGATACCCGCCTCATCCAGCAGCCCATCCAGCATAGGCATGATCAATTCGCTATGCTTACGCGGCTGCACCACATAGCGCAGGGAGATGTCACCGTCGATAAACAGTGCGGCGGAACAGGCCTCGGCGGCGGTTTCTATGGCTAGGAGTTTCATGGGTGGGGATTATATATGGCTAACGAGTTTTGAGGCCAATCTTCTGCTCCCTCTCCTCTGGGGGAAAGCACCCTAAATGGCATAAAGGTTGGGGTGAGGGGTATTTCTACAAATCCCACCATCGTCATCCCCGTGCAGGTGGGACGAAAGCGCGTAGCGCGTTGCACGCCCGACAGGTCGGCCCAAATGGTGAACGTAGCGAATAATCTAGTCCCCTCTCCCTTGAGGGAGAGGGAGTATCAACGACGAACATAAAGTCATATTCCCCAGGGGAGAGGGAATCTACTCAGCAGCCGCAAAAAACTCCCGCACATCCCCCAACTCCCTAGTCCGCGCCATCGCCGGCATGCTATTGAGAAAGGTATG
>JBNKEE010000036.1:0-113753 GCA_050288625.1 Sedimenticolaceae bacterium
GGTCCGCCATCTTCCGGCAGAGGGGTGCCGCTGGTGACACGTTGGCCGTGCTCTCTGATGGTCTCTCCCGGCAGCCATTCACCAGGTTTTCTCTTACCCTGACCAGCTGATGTTTGGACCGGGTTAATCGGGCCTTGTCCAGTGCGTGCGCCACCGGTTATGACTCGCTGTTCACTGGCCATGCGGCCACGCATCTCATCGGGGTCGTCGCCTTCCGGATCAGAGTCAGGCTTTATCCGTTCGTATGCCGGCATATCTGCATCCAGTTCATCTTCGTCTACCCAGACATCTTCTCCCTCTCCCAACTTGATATCACCGTTTTCAGCATCACCGCCACCGGATTCGTTGCCACTATCATTGCCCTCCGGGGCAGGTTTGCCATTATGCTCACCTGGAACATGACCATTCTCATCTCCAAACTTGATCATGGTTAACTGGCCTTCCCTGGTATCCATATCCCTTGCCCGATAGTCGCTGGAGCGGTTTCTGTCGCGATAGTCCTCTTCACTCATCCCATCTGGCCTGTCTCTGGGGTCACCGACCCAATGCGATAATTTGTTGGTATCCAGTCCTTCCGGCATAGGTGTTTTCATATCTTCGGCAACCGGTGGTCGATAATCATTACCGTCTATCGGGCCGTTCGGGTCGCGTGGATTATTTCGGGAGACCTCCGGCAGATCATACACCGGGGCTCTTTCATTGTTTGTGGTGTCGATGGGTCTTGAACGTACTGTAAGTCCGGCGCTATTCGCAATCTTAAAGGCACTTCTTATGGCGTTTTTACTGGCCTGGGTCGTCATGCCTGGTTGGCGAACCTTTGCTGGCGTCTTGTTCTTGGCGCTAATGAGGCGCTTACTGTAAATAACAACAGCCTTGTTGGTTTTTGCCGATACAGGTGCTGTGTTGGCGGTGCGCCTCTCGGCAGCAACTGCTGTGCTGACTGAGGTTGTACCGCAGATCAGCATGATGCAGATTGGCAACAGTTTTTTCTGTAGGTGTTTCATTTTTTGTTCCTCCTTGTGTTTAACTGTTGTGTAATATATGTAGCCGAACCTGAATGCATACTGAACGTATGGTTAAATGTCGTGGCTGGCAGCGGCTGGTGTTTGACTTTAGTGGTGTGTGATCAATCGGCTATCGAGTACGGTGTCTGGGTCAACCAGTCAGCGCTGAGCTTCAATCCGACTTTCGATGGTGTGATAGATAAGGTATTTCCCGACGGAATGCGCGGTTCTGAGATTCCTGTCTTGTTACAGGGGCGTGTGACCGTATTTGTAAGGAACGGCGCTCAGACCGATCTGCCTCAGTTCAAAGAGGTATGTATCTGTCTTCAGTTATAGATGGACAATAGCGAAAGGTGTTTGGTCAGTCATATGAAATCAACCGGAAAAAGGGTGCGCCGCATCCTTCTCTATCTACTGCTCCTCGCTGTCTGTTGGCAGGCCTGGTATTTTTCCTGGGTATTATGGTGGAGATATTATGATCCTGATATGACTGCGTTTATGCGGCACCGTCTTGAGGTGATGCAGGAGAAGAACCGTAGGGCCAAGCTCAAACATAACTGGGTGCCTTATAAACGTATCTCCATTCACCTAAAGCGTGCCGTGGTCGCCGCCGAGGACGACAGGTTTGTCGGCCACTTTGGATTTGACTGGGAAGGTATGCGTAATGCGCTGGAAAAAAACCGGCGTCGGGGCAAGGTAGTTGCCGGCGGCTCGACCATATCCCAGCAGTTGGCTAAGAATCTGTTCCTCTCCGATTCCAGAACGCCGTGGCGCAAGATACAGGAGGCGATCATAACGGTTTGGCTGGAGTTGCTATGGGACAAGCGTCGTATCCTGGAGGTTTATCTCAATACTGCAGAATGGGGCAACGGTATCTTTGGGGCTGAGGCGGCGGCACGGCGCTATTACAATATGGGAGCTGCCAATTTGTCAGCGCACCATGCGGCGCGTCTGGCCGTGATGCTACCTGCACCACGTCGTTACGGACGTAACCCTTTTTCCGCTTATGTCAACAAACGCACTCAAATGATTGTTGAGCGCATGCGCTACTCTGAGGTGCCATAGATAAGGTGCGGTAATATTAGAAGCGCTTTAGAAATCGTGTTCAGTTTGCTATATGCGACAGATCTACTTCTCGTTGGCTGTTTTTTGCTGTATCAACCACTGCCAGGCTCCTTCAGGTTCAAAAAAGACCTTGATCGTGACGTGCCTGGCTATGTTTAGTTGTTCAATTAGTCGCTGCATATTCACATTGCCTCGAGCCTTGATTGGGGGCAGCACCGCCCAAAATTTCCAACCTGCCTTAAGTGCCAAAGGCTCCCAATAGTCTTGAGCCCATGCGCTATCTTCTGCAGAGAGAATGGAGTTGTTGCGATCATCTGAAAGCCACTTCTGAACATTGTTCTCCCGCATTAAACGTAGTCCGGTTAACAGCACATCGCGAAACGATTTATCTGAAACTGGCTGGAGAAATTTATGATGAATGATTTTGGCTTCCGGATAATACCAAAGACAAGCGTACTCGTTTTCAAGTAAGGTGTCTCTGGAGTCAATCCCATTCGCGTCTCTAGACAATTTCCGTCCTTACTATATTACTTTAAAGATATATTGAGCATTATTCTCTGTATTTACCTATAGCATAGACCGCGAATTCGTGGAATGTCAGATACTGTTGGATTTTGACATAGAGCTGGATTATTCTGAGCGTAACCGCGGTAATATGGTGGAAGATTGACCGCTCGCAACGTCTTGAAAATTACTGATTCTGATTATATCCAGCAAATGCAGTGCGATCTTAAATGGATGAAGCATGCCCTGAGTTTAGCTCAAAAGGCTGAGGATGAGGGCGAAGTGCCTGTGGGTGCTGTGGTCGTTATACATGATGAGATTGTAGGGCAGGGTTGGAATCGACCTGTAGGCACTCATGACCCCACGGCACACGCCGAGATAATAGCCTTGCGTGATGCAGGACTTAATCAATGTAACTACCGCTTACCAGGCTGCACCTTGTATGTAACTTTGGAACCCTGCCCCATGTGTGCTAGTGCCATTATTCATGCTCGTGTTGGTCGTGTTGTCTTTGGGGCCTATGATCCAAAGGGCGGTGCGGCCGGAAGCTTGTTCAATCTACTGCCACCAGACGGCCGGTTCAATCATAGCCTGGATTGTACAGGGGGTGTGCTAGAGCGTGAATGTGGAGATATCATCCGCTCTTTCTTTCAAAAGCGAAGAAACGGTTAGATGTAGATTTGATTTTAGGAGCATGAGATATTACAGCGCGGAAGACGATGATGGCGTCAGAGGCGGTGGTTGTTGCTCATCTTCCTTCCTTTGTGTTTTCTGCAGATTGAACCAGCTTAGAAGATTGTAGTAGGTACGTATATTTTCTACATAGGTCACTGGCTCGCGTCCTCTGGCATATCCGTGCTTGGTCTCAGTGTAGTATTTCTCCTGGCTGAGTAATGGAAGGTAAGTTTGAACATCATCCCACGAACTAGGATCAGCACCGTGTTGTTGGGTCAGGATGCGGGCATCCTCTAAATGTCCCAAGCCCACATTATACGCAGCTAATGACAACCATAGTCTATCTTTGCCCTTTATCTTTTTTGGCAAACGTTTTTCGATATTACGCAGGTACCTGGCGCCGCCGATGATACTCTGTTTAGGGTCCTCCCTGTCTTCTATGTTTAGCTCATTAGCGGTGTTATTGGTTAGCATCATTATTCCTCGGACGCCAGTGGGCGACACTGCTTCCGGGTCCCAATGTGACTCTTGATAGCCGACTGCAGCAAGTAGACGCCAATCGAATTGAGTTTGCTGTGCGGCTTGTTTGAAGTAGTCAATATATTGTGGAAGGCGTACCTGGGAGTGGAATTTAAATGTATTGGTTCCAACGAAACCGATGTTCACTGTTTTCCCGTAGTATCGTTCCATCAATCGATCAAGTTTGCCTGTCAATTTTAGACGATGGAAAAAACTTCTAGCCGCATCATAGAGACTAGAGTCTTCAGAGTGGGGAAAGGCCCAGGCTAACTCTTCTGGTTTGGTAAGATCAAATGCCACTGCAAGCTCAGGATAGAAGCGCTTATTAATCATCATTTCATTAGAGTCGGCAACCGTGTAATCAAGGATCCCTTCCCAAACCATATTAATCAGCTCTTCACTCCCGAGGTCACTATTTGATAGCCAATCCAGCTTAGGATTTTTTTTCTTGTGGCGGAGTAGTTCTTCCTCATGACTACTGCCAGCAACTACTTCAAATAGACTGCCGACAGTATCCTTAAGGCTCCTCGGCCTTCTATTGCCAAGTTTGTAGATCAATTGCTGTGTTATGGTGTGATAGCTGGTGCCAAAACGTACCATGGTCATGCGGTTGGCTGTAATAGTCAGTCCAGCTGCCGCAAGATGGGCCTTTCCGTCCATCAGCATGGGGATAGTGTCGTTGAAACGTTTCGGCACGATGAATCTGGCTTTGACCCCCAGTTCATCGGCAAACATAGTTACCAGATCGTACTCGAAACCGGTCAGTCCATCCTTATCCTCGTAATAGGTGGTGGCACTGTTCCTGGTTAGAACCACGAGTTCACCCTTTTGTTTGATCTGCTCCAGCAGCGGCGGTGGAAAGCTGCAACTAGCAAATAAAAGCAGTATGAAGACTGAAAAGAGGCTTTTGCGCATAAAAGTGAGATTGATCCAAAGGGTTTTAATGCTTAGTCAGTATTCCGTTTTTGTGTAGAATAATGGGAGATTTTAACCGACCTCTGTCCCCAGTAACAGGTTGACAGCACTGAATGGACGGTACACCAGATAGAAGGGGTGCCGGAGCTGGCCGAACGGGACTGACTCGACCAATTTGCCGGGATAGATACAGGGATGTATCGTAGAGAGCAACGCAGGAGCAGTTGCCGAGCGAATTGGAACGCGCTTTAGCGCGGCCCGTAGGGCGGAGGGCATGGAAGCCCGGAGTAAATCAGTTGTATGCTTGAAGATACACAAGTTTTTGGAGAGGTGCCGGAGCTGGCCGAACGGGACTGACTCGAAATCAGTTGTACGCTTACGCGTACCGTGGGTTCGAATCCCACCCTCTCCGCCATATAAAGCACATGGCCCCTTTAGGGACCTTGTGCTTTATTAGCATGGGTGGGTGAGGGCCCACGCCGGGTTCGACCAGCCAGCGCGAAGCGCTGGCGCAGGACGACGGAGCAAGGCGACGTCGCCCCGTAGGAGTAAGCCGTTTAGCGGCGAATCAATCCCACCCTCGGTAACTGCTCCATGCGTTACTCTCGATAATTGCTCCTGCATTATTCTACCTTCGCCCATCCATGGGCTTGTACCTCCCGTATCCATGCAGTCGTCTCCGCCAATCATGTAGCCCCTTTTATGGAAAATGTACCGGAGTAACCAAAGGTTTTACCAAAGAGAGGGTGTGCCATACTAAAGTCTATATAGAACTCATCTTCTGAGATGGCCCGTTCGATTATCCTGGCATCCCCCAATATGGCCCATGTAGGTATGGGTATCCGGGACAACCCTGTATCCCAAACGTACCCGGCGCTGTTAAATATCAGGGCACCGGCGTCGACCGACATGCGCATACGTATACCTAGGCCGAATCTCACATATTCGATAATCTCATTCCCTCCCGCGTATTCCATCCTGGATCTGAACTCGGTCAGTGGTTTGCCGGGAAATTGCAGGGTGCGGTGCCAGAACATGGACTTGGTGTTATCTTCTGTGGTCCAGTTTCTGACTTGGGTCGGGATATTGATACCACGGTAGGGGACCAGCGCGCCAAAGACACGTCCAGGCAACAGGAAGAGTTTGGCAATATTGGAGTGAAATACACGGTCCATGGTGCCGTGTATGGTCATATCCACAGTAGTCCCAGGGGCCATTTCGTAATGATGTTTCACGATATCGTCAAGTCGCTGCCACTGTTTACCCAGGGCCTGTTGCATGATCGATGTCGGATGTTCCTGTTGCATAATGATCCGCCTATAGTGAAATAGCTGGTTTAAAGACCATCAGAATATATACAGCGACCATGGAGGTAAAGGCTGGTACGCCAAGCCAAAACCATGTCCTCGCATAGCGGTGATAGCGGTCATCTAACTCCTGTCCTTGCAGTACGGCTTTGGTGGCCAGATCCCGCATCCTGATCTGCAGCCAGACCACAGGGAGCCAGCAGCCTCCGGCTACGATGTAGAGAACGATCGTAATGATTATCCATGGTTGATCAAGGGGGAAGCCCAGGATGTGGACCAGCCAAAAACCTGTGATCGGCTGGATAATGACCGTGGGTGTGGTAAACAGCCAATCGGCGATGACCACGGTCCGATTGGTTCTGGCCATGGATCTCAGGTCGCCGCCGCGATCCGCCATCCACTTGTAAAAAGCACTGCCCAGTCCGGTACCAAACAGCAGGGTAGAGCTGAGGATATGGATAACCTTAACCAGTGCGTATTCCATCATCTTCTCCTATCCAATATCAGCATGATAAGGGTGCCAGCTATCAGCGGTAGATTCTTGCTCATGGCGCCGAACGGGTGTGCCCACTGCTCCGGGAGCCACAGTGTAATGATGACGCTGTACAATAAGATGACACCGATCTGGATCACGACCACCAGGCGCAGACGCATGGAGAAGAGGGTTGCGATGCCAAGCAAGATGTCGGTAACAGCTGCGCCATACAGCATGATGGGTTGCCAGATGCCATCTATCCCAGCCCGGGCCAACATGGCGTAACTCTGTTCTACGGGAAACACACAGGCGGATACGATCCCGGTAAACAGCCATACGAAGGCGATTGAGATACGCAATGCCGGGGCTAGAAAATAGAGTCCGGCATGCCAAAGATCAGACTGTTGTGCCGGTGTATTGGTCAATACCTTTTCCATGGATTTTGGCCAGTAACCGAACCTGGCGACGATGGGCTCGACATTACCGGTATTGCCGTTACGTAGCATGCGAACGGCATCTTCGGTTATCGGTGTTTGTCCCAGCAATCCAGCCCAGCGGGCGCCATAAAGCGCAAGCTGGTATGGGATAGAGATGAATCTTGCATGGCCCAGACCAAGCCAGCGACGGAGTGTGCTGTATAGCTCAATCATGGTGATAGGCGCGGGTCCAACCATCTCTATGTTCTCTCGCAGTGGTGACGGTGATTCCACCAACTCAACTATCGCTTGTGACAGATCGTCAATGTGGATTGGTTGGACAGGTTGATCACCAGAGTCGATCAGGGGGATAAAGGGCAGGGCGGATATGGCCTTGAATAGGGCCATGCTTTTGGCCCCGGGGCCATAGACTATGGATGGCATAATGACGGCCCAATCAAGAGCGCATTTCCTCAGGTGTCTATCTGCTGCAAGTTTACTTGTGTGGTAGTGGCTGAAG
Organism: Sedimenticolaceae bacterium; assembly: GCA_050288625.1. Classification (GTDB taxonomy): domain Bacteria; phylum Pseudomonadota; class Gammaproteobacteria; order Chromatiales; family Chromatiaceae; genus JAAGZL01. The sequence continues at coordinate 7,401 of JBNKEE010000036.1, forward strand.
GCGTGCTCATCGGCGCCCAGGGCTGAGATCTGAATGACCCTTTTTACCCCTGCCGACTCGCAGGCCCGAAACAGGGCGATGGGTGCATGGCTGTGCAGTGCATCGAAGGTCTGGGTTCTGGTTTCGCGGATGATACCGACCGCGTTGATGACAGCGTCGATACCTTGCAGTCGCGGGATCCAGTCGGATATGGAGTGGTCGGTAGAGAAGTCGGACATGATGACAGAGATCTCTGGCCATCGTTGCTCAGCATATTCGGTACAGCGTACGCAGGCCACGATGTGATGCCCCTTCTCTGACAGCGCTCGTGCCAGGTGGCTGCCGATGAACCCGCTTGCTCCGGTAATAAGAATGCGCATGACCGTCTATCCCTGTTTGGTATGCAGAGCCATCAAGTTGTGCGAGTTACTGATAGACTTCCAGATAACCTTGCCAATTGCACTCAAGGCGATGAAGTCTCCGAGTAGAGTTCTGAATAGTGTCTTCCGCAGTTCATCGGCCACACTGTGATGGATGACTGAACCGGTCTGAGCGAAATAGACCACGACCAGGAGGGGAGAGATGACCAGCATCAGCTGGGTGAACATTACCCAAAATGCAGCCCTGTTTTCCGTACCACAGGTGTCCGTCAGTACATCTGTGAGCAGTGGTTTAAGCAGTCGGATCAAGACAAAGCTGATAGCGAGGCAAAGTGCTAATTCAAGAACGAAGAGTAAAAGTGTGTTCATTGCCATAATCTCCATATAAATATTTCATTAATTTCTGTATGCACAGAAATATACAGTTAAAAAAAGTTATTTGGCTCCGAGAAAACCCTGCACCTTTGCGCCCAGCTTGATGAGTTTCTGCAGGGTGGTTTTTGGCAGGATCTTTATTTGTTCATGCCAGGTATCCAGGGTTTCCATAAACTCAAGTACCTCCTTCATACGTTTTTTCACCTCTGAAGGCGTTTGCCTGTCATCATCACTCTCAAGTACGCATTCGCGCAGGACCGAAATGGTTGGATCAAGTTCTCGCTGCTTGCGACCCTCCATGATGGTGTAGAAGAGTTCCCAGGGATCTTTCATCGTTGTAAAATGATCTCTACGATCCTTCAACAGGTGGACTACTTTGACCAGTTTCCATGCCTGAAGCTCTTTTATACTGGTGCTTACGTTGGAGCGGGCAACGCCAAGGGTTTCAGTGATCTCTTCGGCATTCATGGGATTTGAGGAGAGATAGAGCAGTGCGTGAATCTGTGCTACGGTGCGGTTGACGCCCCAACGGGTTCCCATCTCACCCCAATGTAGAATATATTTTTCCATGACAGGTGTTAGTTTCATTATCAATAATCCATTAATTTCAGTTAATACAGAAAATAGTGAATGATTGGTGTTATGTCAAGGTCAATATTTAACAATGCACCTTTGAAAACGGTATATTTTAACAACCAGGTTTAGTGTATCTGTCTGAAAACGTATATTTCCAGCTAATCTAGCATATTCCCTATATAGCAAATGATGAAATATCCTACATCTACTTAGGTAAAATTCCATAGAGAAAACATAGTATTTACGGTTACATTTGTTCACAGGCATAAGCTAGACATCTAAGGAATGTTTACATAAGGAAGCTTAATGGAAGCGCATGGCGCCAGTGAGGTGCAGCAGGGAGGCGCTGCAGGGATGCACGACTTAGATTGGGCCGGTTACCATAATCTGGTAATCGGCCTTTTTTTAGAATATTCGGTATCGCTCAGTTAAGAAGCATCTCCTGAACCCCCTCTACCTCTTCGGCCACACCATCTATAGTTATGATTTCAACCTCCGGTTCAAGACCTATCTTGCCGAATGAAGGTATTTGGGTCCAGTCTGACTGTGCATGCGGATGATCTGCCGACAGGGTCTGTAGTCTTGCGACGATAACCAAGTCGACAAAATCTGCTTTGTTGCCGCCATCGTAGCTCAAATTCTGATAGTTTTTCGGGATCTTGCACATAGTATCTGGGAACCCCCATTCAGTTAGTATGGTTTCACCTATTGTCGGTCCCACTCTATCGATTATTTCTCTCAGTTTGATTCCGTCATCCACAAGTTCAGGATAGTCTTCAGCCATGGTGATGACAGGAAGTGATCCGATATTGTGCACCAGTCCTGCCAGCATGGCCTTTTCCGCCTGTAGGTATGGCACCTGTTTCGACAGGGCGCGGCTGAGTGCTGCTATCTGGACACTATGTTCCCATTCTGCATGTAGTTGTTGGTCCATAGTGTCGGATGTGGCCTGGAAAATCTGCCTCATTGCCAAGCTGGTAATCAGGGTGCGGATGAGCTTGGTGCCTAACCTGGTTACGGCCATCTGGATGCTGTCTATAACCATGCGCCCTCTGTAGAGTGGGCTGTTTGCCACCTGAAGGAGACGGGCCGATAGAGCCGCGTCTGTGGCCACCATATCTGCTATCTGTTCGGCTGATGTGTCTTCGCTTTCAACAGAGTCCCGGATGCGTAAGGCTACCTCGGGGAGGGTCGGCAAGGTAATGGTGTTGTTTTTTATAGCCTTGAGGAGCTTGTCCAAAAATTCCTGCGCGTCGACCATGTTGGTTAAATCTCCCGCTGTTATGGTTTATTACATGTTCAAGACTCAATACTTTATGTCGGCAATTTTTTCAATAAGTTAAGAGATTGTCGAAAATAATTCTGTTTCTATCTATCTTGGTCAAACTCGTAGGGCAAAGAGAGTATTTCAAGATTTGGTCCAGAGCATTTTTTTAGATGTATTGAACCTGCTTCAATAGAGCTGTTATCTATTACCGCCAACAGTTCATACCCACCCTCAGGCGCAGGTGCAGACATGACTATCTTTCCGGTCCTTTGACCTGATTCGGTTCCGGCAGAGGAATAGAGATCATCTCCGGGCTGTGGCCGGGTAGAGCAGTCTGTTCTAGCTAGATACATACGGCGTTTGAGTTCTCCGAGATATTTCATCCTGGCGACCACCTCTTGACCTACATAACACCCTTTGTCGAAGCTGACACCATCTAACAACTGCATATTAACCATTTGTGGTACAAATGCTTCTACTGTTCCGGCATGTATGGTTGGGATGCCGGAACGGATATCCAGTAGATACCATAGTTCAGGATCAGTAATTTTGGCCTGGCTTGATATCTCTTGCCGCAGTTCGTCAATTTGGCTGGATTGACCAAAGATCTCAAAGCGTGGCGTAGTGCCAGAAATATTCATCAATGTTACGCTGTCTTGTTCAGCTGAATCGCCCGGTGAGGTCGGTATGGTCTTGAATATAGTGGCTAAGAGTTCGGCCGAACAGTATCCAGCCAGCCCAATGGCAGTCAGTTGATCGCTAGCGTTCTCCAAGGTGACTTGTGATCTCAAGATATACATGGATAGACGTTTTAACATCATCTCATGAGTGTCGTTGGGGAGTTGCAGTATGTAGGTACCTTGGTATGAGAAAACCCTGAAGTTGGCCAACATACGGCCTTTTGGTGTGCAGTATCCCCCCATCTGGTGGTGTTCAGGTGTTACCTTGCGAATATCACTGGTGATTTGGCCCTGTAGAAAGGTCTCGGCATCGGCGCCTGATACCCTGATGAATCTCAGATGCGATAGGTTGAACAAGGAGCATTCATTTAACTGTTGGGTCATCACTTCTCCTAGGCGTGTCAATGCATAAGACGGTATCATACCCTTTGTTTTCCATCCATGTGATTATAGTCGTATGAGTTCTCAGACCCATCCACGTAGACCTGAACCTGGCAGCTTGGTTCTGTACAAGATCAGACCGGCAATCGTTGCTGCCGTCAGCGATAAGATAGATATTATGCTTGATGGCGATAAGACAAAACGGGTGCGTCCCAAAGATGTTTCTTTATTGCACCCTGGTCCAGTGTCTGGCCTGTCTGAATTGGTTGAGCATGAAGGGAATATAGACGAGGCATGGGAACTTCTTTTGGGGGCGAAAACCAACCTGGCTGAGCTGACAGAGCTCATCTTCGGGGAATATACTCCAGCTACGGCCTGGGCCGCTTGGCAGTTAGTGGCCGATGGCCTCTATTTTGAAGGCACCCCGGAATCAATCAACACCCGAAGCGCAGATCAGATAAAGGCAGATAGGGAGGAACGTGAATCCAAACTTGAAGCAGAAAGGTCATGGTCAGGACTCCTGGAGCGTATACAACAGAGTAGGATTGAGGATGATGATAGGGATAAGTTGATTGAGGTGGAGAAGTTGGCTCTAAGGCAGTCAGATCAAAGTCGGATCCTCAAGGCGCTGGGGTTTCAAGAAAAGATGGAGCATGCCCACCGGTTGCTATGTAAGGTAGGTTACTGGGATGAAGGTTTTAATCCATATCCTCAAAGACAGTCTTTGCCGGTAGTTGATCCTGAGTTACCGGTGCTATCCATGGAGCAGGAGAAGCGCCTTGACCTTGCCCATCTGCCAGCATTTGCCATCGACGATGAAGGAAGTGAGGATCCGGATGATGCAATCAGTTTGGATGGAGAACGTCTCTGGGTACATATTGCAGATGCCGCATCCCTGATTAGTCCAGATTCAGAAATCGACCTTGAGGCGAGAGAGAGGGGCGCTAATCTCTATCTTCCTGAGGGTACGGTGCATATGTTGCCGAGGGCCATAACCCACCGACTAGGATTGGGCCTGCATGAACAATCACCAGCATTATCGATTAGCTTTAGCCTAACGCAGGATGCCGAAATAACCGACACTCGTATTGAGTTGACCACTGTCAAGGTGACAAGACGCAGCTATGGCGATACTGATGGGCTGATCACTGAACAACCTTTTGCCAAATTAGCGGATATGGCTCAGCGTTATCGCAAACGCAGGGTAAATTTTGGAGCCAAAGGTATAGACTTGCCTGAGGTGAGCGTGCGAGTGGTGGGTGGAAAGGTATTGGTTCGTCCACTTGAACGATCAAGCAGCAGAGATATGGTCACAGATGTGATGCTGATGGCGGGTGAGGCGGTGGCCAGATATTGTCTGGAGCATCAAATTCCAATCCCTTTTGCCACCCAAACGCCACCTGAGTCTGAACTGCAAACAGATGGGCTCGCCGCTATGTATGCATGCCGCAGGCTATTCCAGCCAAGTCGTCACAAGACTCTGGAAGAACCTCACTCAGGTCTTGGGTTGGAGGTATATAGCAGGGTCACCAGTCCACTGCGTCGCTACCTGGATCTTGTTGTGCACCAGCAATTACGATCTCATCTATTAGATGAGGATTTGTTGAGTAATCAGCAGATTTCAGATCGTATCGCGATAGCGGAGATGGCTGGTGCAAAAGTGCGTAAGGCCGAAAGATTGTCGAACAACCACTGGAAGATGATCTATCTGAAGCAGAATCCTGAATGGAAAGGGAAGGGAGTTGTGGTGGAGATGAAGGACGGACGTGCTACTGTCCTGATACCGGAGCTGGCTCTTGAAACCAAAATAAGAATAGGCAAGGATTTAGAGCTAGATAGCGAGCATGATCTGAAACTGCTCGAGGTGGATATACCAGAATTACTAGCTCGGTTCCGGATCGTTTGATAAGTCCAAGAATCTATTAATACAGACCTAAATGTTTCTTTTCTGACAATGCTTTCTTTATGGGTTATCCTGAAACAACCATCATCAAGTTGGCATAAACAGAAGATCAATAGTGGTGAAGGCAGGCCGTTCTGAACGCGATAGATTGATTAGGCGCTGAATTAATTCTGTTTGCCAGAGGAGAAGATAATGATCTGTAACAGGTTGCAGATTATTGTAGTCTGTTTGTCTTTAATACCGCTCTCGGTCAGCGCAGAATCTGTTACAGGCAAGGCTGCCATGACTGGAAGGGATATTGTATTTAGCCGCAATAAAGGTAATTGCATATCCTGCCATGCGATAGAGGGTTCTGAATCTCCTGGGAATATTGGTCCACCTCTAGTCCATATTCAAAAAAGATTTCCTGATAAAAGGAAGCTAAGGGCACAGATATGGGATGCAACCATGATGAATACAGAATCATCTATGCCCCCATTTGGACGCTTCAAGATAATCTCTGAATCTGAGATTGATTTAGTCACAGAGTTCATTTGGACTCTTTAAAACACCATCTCATGTTTAACTTTTCTGGTAATTCTGTGATATTGAAGCTGACGCTGTATGTATTGATGCTACCCAATATTGTTTTGGCATCTCCCGAGGATGATAGAGAGGCGTTTAGAGAGTTTTATAAGAAACGATTCCCAACTGTAGCTATAGCTGATTATGCTAATGGTGTTTATGTCATTGATAGAGCCGGACACGAAAACTGGAAGGCCATAGAAGAGTTTCCTCCATATGAACCATTTATCGAACATGGGAGGCTGATGTGGGAAAAGCCGTTTACCAATGGAAAATCCTACCAAGACTGTTTTCCTGACGGACCGGCAATGGCCCACAAATACCCGCGATGGGATAAGGCGAAGGGCATAGTAGTTACGCTCCCACTGGCTATCAATCAGTGCCTGCGAGCTAATGGAGAAAGAGCACTTCCATATAAAAAAGGCCCTATAAACGATATCCTTTCATATATCTCATACCAGTCCCGTGGTCAGATTACTAATGTAATCATCCCCAATGATGATCAGCGTGCTCTGGCTGCTTACGAACAGGGAAAGAAGTTCTATTTCACTAGACGCGGTCAGCTTAATTTTTCCTGCGCAACTTGCCACCTACAGAATGCAGGCAAATATCTTCGCGCCGAAAAATTGGGTCCGACTCTTGGGCATACAACGCATTGGCCAGCATATAGATCGAAATGGGGGAGTGTCGGAACCTTGCATCGCAGGTTCTCCGGTTGTAATGAACAGGTGCGGGCCGCACCGTTCAAGGCACAGGGTATGCAGTACAGAAACCTGGAATATTTTTTAACATATATAAGTAATGGGTTGCCCCTTAATGGCCCTGGATCGCGTAAATAGGGGATGATATTGGAGGTCTCTATGCAAATCAGAATGTGGCTTGGGGTATGGATACTAATAGCGGTATTCTTAACATCATCAACATTGACTTCTGGTGAGGAGAGGTTAAGGACAGATGTATTGGAATTAGATGCGAAGAGTGCCATATCAGCCGCAGTAGTTGCTCGAGAACAGGCTGCATCAGTGGAAGGGGAATGGAGAGATACCGCCGAATTGATTATGAAGGCAAAGGCCGCCCTTAGTATTGGTGATTATGTAATGGCTATGTCGCTCGCAAAAGAGGCACAAACCCATAGTAATTTGGGCTATTCACAGGCGATGTCGCAACGAGAGATTAAAATACCTTCCTATTTCAACAGTAAGCAATAATTGTAATGTCGATTATTAATGTCTCAATATCTATACTCATAGAATGCACTGTAGACTTTGTAATCAATGAATAAAACAAAAGATCCGTATAGCTCATGTGCCTTTTGTCGTTTTATGCGTAGCCTTGCATTTAGCGCCATTGGGGCCGGCGTTGTTGGGTATTCAGCATTATACTTGGGGGTATCTCGCGAGAACGCAATCTATGCCGCATTTATTGGAGCCATGGCGGCTGTGGTATGGGTTAGTAGAAAAAAACAGGGATAATGCTTATTCGTGATGTTTAGCGACCCGCTATGATCTGCTCAATTCTTAGCCTTTCTTCCGGTGTGTTGATATTGATGAATGCATCAGGATTATCTGAAAAGTCGACCAAAGCCGGTTGTTGCCGTTCTATCCAGAGCTGGAGCTTCCGATCTCCAGCATCTAAGTAGGAATAAATTTCCTTAAGCACCTCTCTTCTAAATAGTGCAAATACAGATTGCATTCGCTGGCCATCGTGGGCTACTGCTACCATAGATAAACCTTCACACAGTCTCTTTTTTAGTCTGGTGGCAAGATCTTTTGGAATCCAGGGGCAATCGCATGGAACTGTAAGGACTAGATCTGTTGTTGCAGCCTCGATACCTGAAGCTATACCTGCAAGAGGTCCTGAAAAATCTCGTTTTTTGTCCTGAACTACCCTTAAACCATACTTACTATACATGTCTTTACTACGATTGGCATTGATCAATAGATCATCTACTTGGGGCCTAATGACCTCAATAACATATTCGATCATTGGTCTTCCAGCCAGGCTTAGAAGTCCTTTATCCCGTCCGTGCATGCGGTTGGCCTTACCGCCGGCCAAAATCACACCGGTTATCTTATCTGAGACTTGGTTCAAGTGCTTATTCCGAAAAAGTCATTGTTTTGTTCTTCCAAATGAGGTGGAATTATATCCCCAGTTTATCTAGGCCTAAACATAAAATCAGAGCTAGGGATATCTGGACAACTCAGACATTCCTTACATTAAGAGCTGATTATGTGAATAGCCTGATTATGGACAATAGGGAAAAATAATAATGTCCTGAAATCATGGGTGGTTCCTCATTTTACATGAAAAATCGCATATATTGTGGTTTTTATGCAAAAAACTACTATATATATGTAATGAGAATAAAAAAAATCTACATACTAAGTATGTTTTTCAGATGATAAAGAGGGGTTAGTATGATTATTGAGCGCCATTTGCGAACGGAAGATCACGGTAATTTCAAGTACTTGAACGTTAGGCATGAGCCTGATTATAGGGCTGTTTGGACTACTCTTAGTTATCCAGACAGGCCTTGTGTAAGTCTGGACTTGTTACGGGAGATGGAACAGGTACAGAAAAAGATTGGTCAGGATGCGAAAGAGGGTTATGAGCAGGCAAGTGAATCACGCCTGCTTTATCAGATCATAGCTTCGGATCGACAGGGTGTATTTAATCTCGGCGGCGATTTGAAATATTTTACTCAGCTGATTAGGGCAAAGGATCGCGAAAGGTTGTTTGAGTATGCAAAACTCAGTATAGATCTAGCATATCCATTGGCTACGAGCTATGGAATACCGTTTACTACCATATCTTTGGTGCAAGGTGAGGCCCTAGGTGGAGGTTTTGAGGGTGCCTTATCGACAAATATACTCATTGCTGAAAGGGGTTCAAAGTTCGGTTTTCCCGAGACAGTTTTTGGCATGTTTCCAGGCATGGGCGCGTTCAGCTTTTTGGCTAGACGCCTCTCTCCATCCATGGCCAAGAGGATTATAAACAGCGGTAAGGTATATTCTGCCGAAGAGCTATATGACATGGGTGTGGTTGACGTATTAGCACCAGATGGCAAAGGGAAGCAGGCTGTTTATGAGTACATGCAGCACAGGCAAAACCGCCATCTTGGGTATCAAGGCGTTGATATTCTAGCCGACCAGTTTAACCCTCTGACCTATAAGGAGTTGCTGGATGTAATAGTTCTTTGGGTAGACACCGCCATGCAGCTGTCTGACAAGAATCTTAGATTGATGGAGTATCTAATAAGGGCGCAAGAAAAACGCTGGACGGGGGCTGAAGAGGACAGGGTAATAACTATCGCAGGCTAATCATTAGCGGGTTTCTTCAGGTCAATCTCCTTTGACAGTAGGGACTTCGCACGAGTGAACGCCTGGCGAATCTCATGCAGGTGTGCTCCCCCTTTGGTTTTTATACCTTGGTCAGACATAAATTGGGCGGTCGATGATAGATTGGTGAGCTCGATCAGACCCAAATAGGACGAAGAGCCTTTTAGTGCGTGCGCCAGGTCTTTGAAATGGTTGTAGTCAGAGCATTTCATTGCCTCTTCCATGCCTTGAATTAGCTGTTCGCTGTCCTGTTCGAAGTTTTTGAATAACTTAATCTTGAAATCACCATCCTGCGATAGGCGCGTGACCTCGTCCAGTACCTTGTAATCCAGGATTGACTGGTTGGCGTGCTTGTTTTTTACTTGTTGACGGACGTTAGATCCAGCTGATTCAGGAAGATGAGCAACAGCTTGTGAGATGCTGTCCACCAGTTTGTTTGATGAAACTGGCTTTGTCAGGAAGTGTTTTATACCTATCTCTCTACATTCCCTACGGGCTTCCAGGGTGGCGTTAGCCGTCAGCATGATAAATGGGATCGTTTCTTCGCTCGCATGAGCAAAACGGTAAATTTTGTAAGCTTCTACCCCGCTTACCACCGGCATATGCATGTCGGTGATCACTAGGTCAAAATCCTCATCTTCGAGCGCTTCTAGCAGTTCCTCTCCGTTTTCCACCAACTTATGTGAGTGACCCTTGCGCTCAAGGATTCGTCCTATGACCATGCGGTTGACCGAGTTATCTTCTGCAACCAGGATCTTGTATTTGCGTTGATTCTGACGCTCGCCGATGAAATGATCAGTTAGATTTATTATATCGGCATCTTCGTAGCGTGAGGCATGGGAGGCGTGTAGCGCATTGAATAGGCTGGATTTATCCAGCGGATCTGAGAATACATATATCTGGTTGGATTCTGTTTTCAGTGTTGGTGCTGGTTGACCTGCTCTCTGTGAGATAAGTACCGTTAGATTCGGGAGAGATAGCTCATTCCCTAGAGATTCAACGAAATAACATAGGTCTTCATTTAAAGGGATGCCGTCTAATATCAATACCTCAAAAGGGGTGTTGTGAGATGATGCATCCATCAACAGTCTGATTGCATCCCTTTTATTTGTTACATCATGGAATGGCACGCTCCATCCATCTAAAGCGGTCGAAATATCTGTTCGTATTTCGGTATCTTGGACTAATCTAAGAACTTTACAATCTTGCAGTATGGCGCTATCCAGATCATCAGATGTCTCCAACTGACGTTCAAATTCGATATCGAACCAGAATGTGGAGCCGATGTTTGGGGTGCTCTGAATGCCTATACGTCCACCCATCAACTCAACTAGCTGTTTGGTTATTGCGGTGCCAAGCCCGGTTCCGCCAAATCGTCTGGTGGTGCTCTCATCTGCCTGCGAAAACTTCTCAAATATACGTTCCTGGACCTCTTCTGGAATACCAATACCTGTATCCACCACCTCAAAACGGATCAATACCTTTTCTTTACCATTGCGTTTCACGTGGCAGCGCAACTCCACCGATCCCTTTTCGGTAAATTTGATAGCATTGCCTAAAAGGTTGTTAAGTATCTGCCTGAAATGGTAAGGGTCACCAACTAGTTTATACGGGGTATCAAGACCAATCTGACATGATAGATTTAGCCCTTTGGTTTCAGCTTGGTTTGAGAACATCCTGACGGATGTGTGCAACAGGTTGTGTAGGTCAAAGTTGGTTTTTTCAATAGTCAGTTTTCCAGCTTCGATCTTTGAAATATCCAGGATATCTTCGATAAGATGGAGCAGGTTATGGCCAGAGGCATAGATGGTATCGGCATATTCTCTTTGCTCTCTCCCCAATTTGCATGACTGTAAAAGCTCGCTGGAACCTATGATCCCGTTTAGAGGCGTCCGAATCTCATGACTCATCCTGGCCAGAAAGTCACTCTTAGCGCGGTTTGCCTCCTCAGCGGCCTTTTGCGCCTCTGTAAGGCGTTTCATGGTTTTGGTGAGTTGTCGCAGCAGGGTAGAAACGTACCCGGGTATTGCAATTAGTGATAGCAGTAGACCAATACCTAGAGCCGTGTGGGTTTGCCAGTAGTCGTTGTTTAATAATATGGCGCCAAAACAGACAAATGCGTATGCTGAGGCTAGATAAAGATATTTTTCATTGTATCTAAAACCGTAACCCAGGATTACCCACAGATACACTGGCCACCAAGGAGCGCCGTTTTCTCCCATAGAAAATACAAAAACACTGAAAATACTAATGTCACCAAATAGAGAGATGATTCTTCTGGCTACAGATTTATTTGGTCGTATGAGAATCGCAACAAATGTGCCTATGGAAAATAATAAGGTACCAGAGGTAAAAATGATCCAATAATGCCTATTTGAATTGTTTTCTTGGATAAATAACCATGCATATGATAGTGCTGCAATGGCAATTAGTATGCGCACAATCGCCTGGCCATGCTCACTATCCTCGCGGTCCTTCAGACGCGTAAGAATATTATTCACAAGGTTAGAGCATTTATTTTTTAAATTAGATATCATTATTAGCATAACAGGCTAATTATACTACAATTTAGTAGTATTGCACTGTAGCAATTGGGTAACAAATAATAATCAATAAATGGAAGAGCAGATGAGAGAAGAAATAAAAAGCTCAGTTTCTGCGGCAATCGCCAAGCAAAAACATATTGAGCCGAATGTTTTGACTGAAGCGTCATCGTTAGACGAATTAGGAATAACATCGCTGGATGCTATAACGATTGTGTATGATATTGAAGAAAAGTTCGGCATAGAGGTTCCAGGAGATGTTTTGGAGGGCTTTAAAACAGTCCAGGATATAGTCGATTGTGTATTAGAGCTAGTAAACGCAAAGCCGTAATATGTCAAAGCGAGTAGTAGTTACAGGTCTTGGTTCAATATCTTCACTAGGGCATAACACAGATAATTTTTGGGCGGAGCTGTGTAGGGGGCATTCCGGAATAGGCCCGTTTGTAAATATATCAACAGGACGCTTAAACACAAAAATTGGTGCAGAAGTAACAGACTTTAACCCGGAAGAATATATTTCTTCTGAGCAGCTGCCTTTATTTGATAGATTTTCACAATTTGCTTTTATTGCCTGCAAAGAGGCTATAGAAGATGCCTCTTTAAGTAAGAATGATATCCAATCAGCAGCGGTGGTTCTAGGTACCTGTCTTGGAGCAGAGCATACTTATGAGGAATCATACTGCATGCTGTATGAGCAGGGTAAGTCCCGAGTTCACCCACTGACGGCACCAAAAGGAATGCCGAGTGCCGCAGTTAGCCAGATCAGCATGCAGTTTGGAATAACCGGACCAGTTTTTACCGTTTGCAGTGCTTGTTCATCTGCTGCGCATGCCATTATCCAGGCACACATGATGATTCAAAGCGGCTCGGTTGATGTTGCGATAGCCGGCGGATCAGAAGCGCCACTTTCTCTGGTGCTTATAAAGTCATTTGAGGGACTTCGAGCCTTATCCAGAGATACATGCAGGCCGTTTTCCGAAGACAGAAGTGGACTGGTCTTGGGAGAGGGTGCGGGTGTGGTTGTTATGGAGTCACTGGAGCATGCAAAAAGACGTGGCGCTGATATCTATGCTGAACTGTCTGGATATGGAATGTCGTCAGATGCAGGACATGTCACCGCTCCATCTGTAGATGGAATAACCCAAGCCATAGATTGTGCCTTACGTAATGCCAAGATAGCCCCATCGGATGTCGATTACATAAATGCCCATGGTACTGGAACCCAGGCTAATGATCTGGCGGAAACCGCAGCCATAAACAACGTATTTGGGGTACATGCTGGCAATTTAGCCGTATCATCCACAAAATCTATGCATGGCCATACACTAGGGGCATCTGGTGGCCTTGAGCTGGTTGCTACTGTTCGGGCAATCAAAGAAGGTGTTGTGCCGCCGACTGCTAATTTTACTAAGGCGGGTGAAGGGTGTAATCTGGACTATGTTCCTAATGTGGCTCGTGATATGAATATCAACATTGCACTTTCCAACTCTTTTGCTTTTGGCGGGCTTAATGCTGTTTTGGTCGTTAAGTCATTTAGTTAGCAGATTGTGTTTTCCAGGTTTTTTGTTTGTTAATCAACTTGTCATTCGGTGATAGCTCTAGATTGTTGGGTAATGGTGCAAGTTCAACATCATAGTATTTTCTCCTTAACTTAATATAGTCAATTGAGTTGTCGCATTTGATTTTTCCAGTCCCCCCGGACATGGGATGTATTCTTTGTTTTGCATAGTGTCTGAAAGCAAGCGCTGTCGCCTTGTAGTCGTCTGAAAGGTTGCCGCATTTTAGTGCTGCCGTATAAAAATCTACATAACAGCGAAAAAGATAATCCGACATGTCTTCAGGTGAAATTATGGGATGCTTCCACGTTAAGCATGTGCTGTCGTATCTATCAAGGTTTTCTTCCACCAGTAAGTCTTTGGATTTGAAGTCTTCGTATTGTTCTGATCCTGGTATAGGCGTGAGTATGTAAAATGAAGATATTGATGGATTTAGATGCTTAACCATATCCAGGTGTTGCTGAATTGATGTTTTGTCATCACTTGGGAAGCCAATGATGTTTGAAAAATGAGAATTAATGTTTGCCTTCTTACATAGACGTATTATTTCTTTGTAACTATCTGGTTTGTTGTGGAACTTATTTGCTTCTTTCAAGATATTGATGTTGAAAGATTCAACTCCAACAAACATTTCGTGACACCCAGCTTCCCCAAGTAGATTAACGAATTCTGGTTGTCTTGCTATCTGAGCGTCACACTGGCAGGTAAAAGGTATAGTTAATTTTTTATTTACCATTTCTTCAAGAAGCATTGTTGCTTCCGGGTATTTGTTAAAGTTATCAGATACGAAGAATATTAGTTTTATGCCAGCGCTTTTAGCGTTTTGTAAACTTTGAATCGTACATTCAATTGGTATGCTTCGAACTTGTTGGCCAGAGATTTTTATAACAGAGCAGTAGTTACAGTCATATGGACATCCCCGAACTGGATATAGCCCTAATAATGGTAAGATATAGTGCTTCAATTCCTCTTGGTTTGGTGGGTCAACTATTGGTCCTTGAATAACTGGAGCCCAACGTCCCTCAAGTCCATAAACGGGCTTTAGTTCACCATCAATTGCATCATTCAAAATTTCATTCCATATCACCTCAGCTTCAGCAAGTGCAAAGCTGATACCGCGATTATGAAATTGCGTAGTATCACAGGTCATAGGATGAGGGCCACCTATAATACAGTGTCTTACTCCATTGTTGTGTGCGTAGGCCGCAAGGTCCAATGCCCGGTGAAATTGGTGAGATTGGACTCCTACAATTGCTATCAAGGTAGTACAGGAAGTGTCTGGATCTGGATGTAGCAGTTTTAGGTAATCCAGGTCATCTCTGACGTACTCATCAATTGTGTGTGTTGTGACGCTAACGGAGTTAACTCTCTTTGGAGTTAATCCGGCTATATGATATAGGGTGGCGTTTGGCATGTACCCGGTTTTAAACCTTTCTACATACCCGTCAACTGCATACTTGCTTGGTTTAATAAGTACCACTTTAAGAGTGGTCATAGCGTTTCCCGTTACTTCTATTCGCTTTTAGATGCAGAATCATCCAGTTTGGTTGCATAGTTCTGTAAAGCGTATTTTGTTTCTGCCAAGGCGTCTTGCAAATCCTTGAATATTAAGTTCGCCTGTTTTTGGAATCCTTGTTGATTGATTTGTAATGCCAGCAAGCTTAGCTTGTGTAGAGACGTTGCGCCAAGGTTGCATGAGCTATCTTTCAAAGCATAGGCTAAATCTTTGAAGTCTGTGAACCGATTTTCGTTAATGGAGCATTCTAATCCATCCATTAACATATCCATGTCCTGTGTAAATCTGGTTGTTAGCTGATTAAGGAAACTTTTGCTTGAGGATAGATCTACTAGTTGCCTTAGTGTTTGTGTATCGAGGACTTGATTGCCGCAATCTTTTATTTGTGTTTCAAGCAGATGTGGTGGTTGTCCGTGTTTGTCAAAACTTTCAGCTTGCTTTGCCTTTGATGATGCTATATCAGCTACAGTGATTAACAGTTCTTCATTTTTCACTGGTCTTACCAAGATGGCATTAATTTCAACTTCTCTGCACTGAGACATGATTTCCGGAGTGGCATCATCAACAAGTGCGATAAATGGCACCCAGTCTTCATTCATGTATGTGTAGTAGTAGAGCCTGATTATTTCTTTGCCCTCAACGTCAGGCATATTGAAATCCAGTATGACCAGATCGAATCGATGAGTGCTAAGAGCATCATGGGTTTGAGATCCATTATTTACTGTATAAACTCTTTGTCCGTTCTTCTCAAGAGTGGTGCGGTAGGAGTCTTGCTCTTCTTTGTCGCTAACAGCTAGTAATATGTCTAACGGTTGCTTGTTGTTGGTTTTACTTGAATAGTGCTTAATGAGTTGAGTGATGTTATTGCAATTTGCTGCTTGATTATTGCATGAGTGCAGGGCGTCAAATAGGATTGTCTTATCAATCGGGGTTTTTAATAGGGTGGTATAACCTGCGTCTTTAAGCTGTTTTTGGTGCTCAATGGATAGTTCTGGAGATAAGTGTATTAGCTGTATATTCGACAGTATATTGTCCGATTGAATATACTTGGCAAACTGTATCGGATTCATATCCGGGTTTAGTGAGTCCACTATAACGGTAGTATATCCTTTTCCATTTTCTGCGTTATTTACCACTTCAGCAAGTGCTCTTAATGAGCTGCTATGTATATCTATATCTATTCCCCAAGAATTGATGTAGCTCAGCAGCATATGCCGGTCTTTGAGGTCGTTTGTTATAACCAGTATTTTATGTGAGATTTGGGGGTCTTTGACCTCATTCTTTTCAGCTGCATTTATAGTTATGTTTGAACTTGAAGTGTAATTATTTCTGTAAAGAATGAGAGAGATTAATATTAATCCTATAATCAAACCTATTCCTAGAGTTAATTGAGAGTTCCAGTAACTGCTAAAGTATAATACTACTCCAAAGCTAAGTACTGAGAGTAATATGCTAAAAGATAATTTAGAGTTGTTATTGTGAATGCCGTTATGTATGACTAATAGGTAATAGGCAGTACATACTGCAGAGGTTGACTCGTGTCCGAATATCAGAAGTAATGATATACCGCAGGTATCAGAAACTATAGATAGATACTGATGCAGTTCCTTCGTGAGTATTCCATGTTTTGTAAGGAATAGAGTGAATGTGGTTAGCAGGGCATAACCACATATTATTAGCAGGATTGGACTGTTGATGGAAAAGTAGAAGCTGCTGCTATTTTGCCAATATAGGACTATAAGCAGAAACAGGCTGATTATTATTCGGGTCCAATATTGTTGATTTCCTTGATTTAGAAAACTTTTTTTATTGTCTGACGAAAATACCACGTCTTTGGTCTCCGTACTGCAGGCTCATCCAACGTTTTTTAACTCTCTACCTGCTTTTGTTGTTCTGGCCACTGGTTGTGGATCGCAATTATATCCGATAAACGGTTAAAGAACGCGTCTACACAGTCTGGATCCATATGTTTCTCTCTTTGCTCTTTGATGTAATCTAAAGCTTGATCAATACTCCATGGTTTCTTATAAGGGCGCTCTGATAACAACGCATCAAACACATCTGCAACTGCGACGATTCTTGCTTCGATAGGTATGCTGTTCCCACTTATACTGTGCGGATAGCCGGTACCGTCATAGCGTTCATGGTGTGAAAGGGCAATAATAGCACCAGTTTGGAGATAATCGGATGGGCTATCCCTGAGTATTTCATAGCCAATTGTTGTGTGTGATTGGATTATCTTCATTTCGTCCGGATCAAGCTTTCCTGGCTTTAGCAGGATGTGATCTGGGATGCCAATCTTCCCGATATCATGCATTGGAGCGGCATGCCTGATGGTATCGCATTTGGTTTCATTAAGACCTAGCTCTTCCGCAATTATAGTGGCGTATTGGGACATCCTGGTTACATGAACTCCAGTCTCTTCGTCGCGGTATTCGCCAGCTCGTGCTAGTCTCAGAAGGGTCTCTTTTTCTCTTTGTTCTATGTCAGCGGTTTTTTGGTTGATCTCCTGTTCAAGCCACTGGGCTCGGTCTTTTATTATTGACTGTTGTCTACGCAGTTTCAGAAGGTTACGGCATCTCGCCTTACACTCGTAGTGATCAAATGGTTTGATAAGAAAGTCAGTGGCACCGGCTTCCAAGGCGCGATAGCGCACAGTTTTTTCATTCATACAAGTTATAACAACGACAGGCACATCAGAACAGGATGGTATTTGGCGTAGCCAGTGGGTGAATTCTACTCCGTCCATGTTTGGCATTTTGTAATCAGTGATGACCAAATCATGTGGATTATGTTTGGCCCAATCCAATGCCACAACAGGGTCAGCGAAAGATTCGATGCGTATGTCAGCGTCGATAGACTGAATCAGCTCTTCAAGAATCATGCGGCTGACTGATTGGTCATCCAATATGAGGACTGTCGACATAATTACCTCTGGTTCAATTCCAGTATTCTTTTAGTCGAAACAATCAGAACTTACCATAAGTTTCAATTGTAAGCTACTAACTGGAAAAGAAAATGATCACAAAATAATAATTTGTATTTTGCGTATCCTCCAAAAGCTGAAAGGAATATATAAAGCACTGATCTATTTGTCTGGGAAAAGAGCACCCAAAATTCCGTCATGCTCCATACCATTCAATTCCTATCTGCTAGCCTGTTAGGCTAACATTTAGCGGCAATCTAACTTAAGACTTTAATAAATATATGGATTTTAGGAAGTAAAAGCCTGGAATTAAGTGTAGTTAGACTCAATCTTGGCCTAAATGGGCAGGCTGCGGCAGCTAGCATCGATGAAAGCTGATCGAAAGTCGTCATAATTGGTTACCACTGGGTACTGTGGAAATTCGTCAATCACATTTTGGGGGGGGCGAAATAGAATGCCCCTATCTGCCTCTTCCAACATACTAGTGTCGTTGTAAGAGTCGCCAGCGGCAATTATTCTATAGTTTAGGGACTTAAAGGCCTTTACCGATTGACGTTTCGGATCCTTCTGGCGCAGATGATAATCGGTTACAAAACCGTTTTCGTCCACGCTGAGTTTATGGCAGAGCAGGGTGGGGTATCCGAGCTGGCGCATCATAGGGGCGGCAAACTCGTAGAATGTATCGGATAATATGACTACCTGGAAACGTTCCCGTAGCCAGTCTATGAATTCGCGTGCGCCTTCAAGTGGCCCCATTCCGTCTATTACCTCTTGGATGTCTGGTAGCCCCAGTTTATGTTGTTCAAGAATCTTTAGGCGCTGGCGCATCAGCACGTCATAATCAGGGATATCACGTGTAGTGGCACGTAACTCATCTATTCCGGTGCGTTCAGCAAAGTTTATCCATATCTCTGGGATTAGGACCCCTTCCAGGTCAAGGCACGCGATCTCCACACTCCACTCCTCATGCTGTTTTGTATTATTGCGAAGGGCAAAGGATACTATACCTTGTCGTTTGGTGGCGATAGTTTTCCCGAGAGTTCTATCTAGTGTAAAATTCGCGCCTTGTCTTGAATCTTGGCTGACCAAAACATGGCGCCGTAGGAGATACCCGTTTATATGGGGATTCCGGTATGGGGTAAGAAATGCAGGATATAAATCCGATAACTAATAAAATCAATGGGTTGTTAGGGCGCAGTGATTCCCTTAGGGGGTATCTTTGACTATGAGGGCAAGAAAGAGCGCCTAATAGAGGTCCTACGTGAGTTGGAAGACCCAGATGTATGGAGCGACCCTGAGCGAGCCCAGTCGCTGGGTAAAGAGCGTTCTACCTTAGAGTCGGTTGTATTGACCCTGGAACAGCTTGGTTCAGGGTTGTCTGATGCGACAGATCTTTTGGAGATGGCTGTGGATGAGGGGGATGGCGGTACCCTCAACAGTTTGATTGCCGATCTGGATGTATACGAGAAACAGATCGCAGATCTGGAATTTCGTCGTATGTTTTCCGGTCCTATGGATGCAAATAACGCATTCTTGGATATCCAGTCCGGTTCCGGTGGTACCGAAGCCCAGGATTGGGCAGAGATGTTGCTGCGCATGTATTTGCGTTGGGGTGAGGCTAAGGGCCTCAAGACCGAGTTGATGGAGTGTTCAGCGGGTGAAGTAGCCGGGATCAAGTCAGCCACCATCAAGTTTGATGGTGATTACGCATTCGGATGGTTGCGTACTGAGACTGGGGTGCACCGTCTGGTTCGCAAATCTCCATTTGACTCAGGAAATCGCCGTCACACCTCATTCGCTTCGGTATTCGTATCACCGGAGATTGATGACACTGTGGATATTGAGATCAATCCGTCCGATGTGAGAACTGATACCTACCGCGCTTCCGGCGCCGGTGGTCAGCATGTGAATAAGACAGACTCTGCAGTACGTCTAACACACGAGCCAACCGGTATTGTGGTACAGTGCCAGAATGATCGCTCTCAGCACAAGAATCGCGATCAGGCCTGGAAACAGCTGAAGGCTAAGCTCTACGAACTGGAGATGCAGAAGCGTAGCGAAAGTGCTCAGGCGTTGGAAGATACCAAGGCTGACATCGGCTGGGGCAGTCAGATCAGGTCATATGTACTGGACCAATCAAGGATCAAGGATTTGCGTACCAGTGTAGAAACCGGCAACACCCAGGCGGTATTGGATGGGGGGCTAGATATGTTTATCGAGGCCAGCCTAAAGAGCGGTCTATGATCCTAATGAATAGGATTAACAAATCAAATTTCACGAAATTTAAGATCAAATAAAATGTCCGAACAACTTGATGAAAACAAACTGATTGCCCTGCGTCGTGAAAAGCTTGCAGCGTTACGTGAACAAGGCAATGCTTTTCCAAATGACTTCCGTCGCGACTGTATGGCATCTAAACTGCATGCCAAATACGATGATATGGCGAATGAAGAACTGGAGTCCGTGGGTCAGCGAGTGCGGGTTGCTGGGCGATTGATGAGTCGCCGCATCATGGGTAAGGCCAGTTTTGCACATCTGCAAGACATGTCAGGGCGAATTCAACTCTTTGTTCAGCGCGATAATCTGCCGGATGGGATATATGCTGAGTTTAAGAAGGGATGGGACATCGGAGATATCGTGGGTGCCGAAGGACAAATGTTCAAGACCAAGACCGGAGAGCTGTCGGTTCGGGTGGATGAGATTCGTCTGCTGACAAAGTCATTGCGCCCATTGCCTGAGAAGTTCCATGGTCTGACAGACCAGGAACAACGCTACCGTCAGCGTTATCTAGATTTGATAATGAATGAGGCAGTGCGTGATACCTTTCGTGTTCGCACCGATATTGTTCAATTTATCCGCAACTATCTCAATGGGAAAGAGTTCCTCGAGGTAGAGACACCTATGATGCAAGTTATACCTGGAGGCGCAGCAGCCCGTCCCTTCATCACCAAGCATAACGCGCTGGATATGGACCTGTTTCTGCGTATCGCCCCCGAGCTCTATCTCAAACGTCTGGTGGTAGGAGGGTTTGAGAAGGTCTATGAGATAAACCGCAATTTCCGTAACGAGGGTCTGTCAACCCGTCATAATCCAGAGTTCACCATGCTGGAGTTCTATGAGGCCTATGCGGACTATAATGACCTGATGGACCTTACAGAAGATATGCTACGTTCTCTAGCGCAGGAGATACTGGGAACCACTAAAATAAATTATCAGGGTGATGAGTATGACTTCGGCAAGCCGTTTGATCGTATGACGGTCAAAGAATCTATCCTTCACTTCAATCCAGATATCACCTCGAATGAGCTGGATGATATAGATTCTGCCAAGACTATTGCCAAACGTTATGAAATACCGCTTAAAGAAAGTTATGGTCTGGGAAAGATACAGATAGAGATATTCGAAAAAACGGTAGAAGATAGATTGATGCATCCTACATTCATCACTGCATATCCAACTGAGGTTTCACCTCTGGCTCGTCGCAATGATGACGACCCTTTCGTCACTGATCGTTTTGAGTTCTTTGTAGGCGGCCGTGAGATTGCCAATGGTTTTTCCGAGCTGAATGATGCGGAGGACCAGGCAGAACGCTTCCGTCGGCAGGTGCAGGATAAAGAGGCGGGAGACATGGAAGCGATGCACTTTGATGCCGATTATGTGCGCGCTTTGGAGCATGGGCTTCCGCCGACTGCTGGTGAGGGTATAGGCATAGATCGTCTGGTGATGCTGTTTACCGATTCTCCTTCGATAAGGGATGTTTTATTATTTCCACATATGCGTCCTGAATAGATAGGCGCTAATCTTCCAGTTCGCTAAGCTGTTCAAAGATGTTTTGGATTGATTTGACAGATGTGTCAATCTGATCGAGCATGAGTTGGTCATTAGTAGCGTCAGAGTTATTGTAACTACAGAACATGCGAACGCTATTGCGTATCTGCCAGGTTAGCTCTTTGATTAATAGTTCGATTTCATTGAGCTCTTCCAGGATATTATCACTAATATCTGATAAATCTCGTTCCTGATTCAGCCACTCAGCCATTTCGTTGGTTAAAAGCCCTGATTCATGTATTGTTGTTCTGATTCTGTTAGTGATTGTTGCTAAAGTAGCTAGCTCTTTCTGGTCATGGTTATCAATTTTGTCACTAAGATCTAAAAAACTACTGTGTATATGATCCAGGGAGTCTTTAGCATTCCGAAGAATATTGACCTGTTTTCCAATTTTCTTTGCGTATTTTGTTGGGCAGTAATTTGGTCGTTGCAGGGTCCGTCGCAGCCCCGATTTTTTGATGACAGACATTGTTGCTCTATAAACATCATAACCGTTTGTGGTTGGGTTAAGTTGTAAGTACGGCTTAATATCTCCGAGGGTTCGTTGACTGTTTCTGAACGATTTAACGCGTATTGAATGGATGCTGTCGGTCATGTTTATGATCCTTCCAGGTATTCCAAGATGCTCGTCATTCAAGGCGTATGGATAGCCTGATCCAAAACAGTCTTCATGGTGTTCTATCACGGCGCGAGGGATTTCTGGAGAAAGGCCGGGTACAGAGTCAGCTATAATCTTGCCTACAACAACATGGGCGCGTACGGTCTTCCATTCATTCGCAGATAGTTTTTTGTTGCTGCACACGATTTCCGGGTCGAGGTGAAGTAGACCAATATCGTGTACGAGGGCCGCTACCAGGGTGTCTCGCACCGTATCTTCACTTAACTCCATTTCGCGGGCGATCATGGTGGCCATCCATGCAGAGAAGATACTCTTTTCAAATTCAGGGCGCATCTGCGCTTCTAACACGGTGAGTTTCTGGGTTACCTGTGGGTGTAATCTCTCCAGTTTGAGTAATCTCTCAAATTCTGGTGAAAATTTCAGCGCATCATCCACAGCTCGAAGATCTGGGTATCTTTCTAGGAGTTGTCTGAATGCGGTAATTAATGTTTTTGTGTCTGCTTGGTGTTCCAGACCGACATCTCTGTCAAGTGGTTTAAGAAGCTTATGCTTGATGAGTCTTTTCCGCACTTCATCGTCTATAGGTACGCCTTTACGGGCGAGAAGTACACCATTGTCGTTGAGTATGTCGGATGTTGTGAACGCCTGGTTACCCTTATTTGTTATCTCGGACAGGTGTTGAGAGTAGAAACCGTTTTTCGCATGTTCTTCGTATTGTTGAATCAGCTCTTCCATTTTCTTTGCCCTATCAAGCGGGAAATAAATCAAGCTAGGTGGATTATAAGTTATCAAAAATTGTTATATGTCAAAATATTCAGATGTAGATATGAATATCAGAAATATTTATTAGTTCGAATAGGTTGTCGGCAACTTGAATTAATAACTTTAAAAGAAAATGGAAAAATATCAGGAGTTATCTTCTTGTTATGGAGTATGAGTTAAGAGATTTATATCTGTGATCTATATATACATATCAACGTCTGGATTCCAGTTGAATGTATCTACATTGTTTGTTGTTACTTGATGCTTTTCAAACGGGATTCCTTCCATATCAGAAATGGGAGTTATCTTTTCGATAAATGCGCCCCATGAGTTTATCTCTTTTCCGGACAGCAGGTTCACTATTATGTCGTCGATCATGTTGGTATCACCATATACATAACATGAGACAGTGCCATCATTTAGGTTGCTGGCAGCAGCCCTTAGCCCTCTGGAATGGCAGGCTCGGATAAAGGTTTGTCTAAACATTACCCCCTGAACTTTACCGCTAACCTTAAAAAGCACATGATTTTTCCTCATAGTCTTACATCCTTTATCATCATCTCCTTAGAATTTTTATCCATTTTTTTTATTTCACATTCCCTCTTTGCTGCAAGAGAACGTGTATCTGCCTTCTCTGTATATACCAGTTCTACCGGACCCCTGGAGCGGGTATATTTTGCCCCTTGTTTGTTTCCAGAATTGTGCTCTCTAATCCTTTTGTCTATATCTTTAGCTATCCCTGTGTAGAGGCTGTTGTCCGAACAACGCACTATATATATAGTCCAATCATTATTCACACGCATCTAACCTATTGTTTTATTAAAGAAGTCATGCCTGCAGAGCAGGCCTGAAATATGCTGCTTGGTGGTGTTTTTGCTAAAAAAATAAAACAACAATATAGTTAATAAGGGATACTTTCCTAATGATTTTTGCATTAGAATGGAGAAATCGCAATAAACTTGAGATGCAAAACGGGTAGCATGCTGTTTTGTTATTATCCGAATTTGTAAGTTGCGATTAAACAAGAAACGATTTGTATCGCTAGAGGTAGAAAAATGGTTACTGGTACCGTCAAATGGTTTAATGAGTCTAAGGGTTATGGTTTTATTTCTCCACAGGATGGCAGTTCTGATGTATTCGTACATTTCTCAGCCATTGAAGGCAGTGGATTTAAGACGTTGCAAGAAGGGCAGACTGTAAGCTTTGATGTTGAAAATGGCCCGAAAGGTCCTCAGGCCGTACGAGTTTCAACTGAGGCTCAATCATAGATATTACAACCTAAGGTTACCAGATACCCACACATCAGTGGGTATCCGGTAGGCTGATGTGTAATTTCATGACACTTCAATACGTCTTGGTGTGGCCACCTCGCATTTTGGCAACCTGAGCGTCAGTACACCGTCTTCCGTTTTGGCGGTAATACCGTCCTGGTTCATCTCGTTGGACAAGGTGAAGCTTCGGCTGTAATGCCCAATGTTATATTCTGTATAGACGGGGGTAAGGCCGTCATATTTTGCATGGGTTATCTTGCCCTCGATAGAAAGGATGTTTTTTTCCACATGTATGTCGATGTCGTTGCGGTCAACTCCAGGTATCTCCATAACCACGATCAAGGCATCCTTTTCTTCGAAGATATCCGTATACGGAACATAGTACTTTCCAGGGACTGTTTTTTCCTGCTCAGTTTGTAGTTCCTTTTTCTCCATGGTGTCTAATACTTTGGAATCGGTCATTTTTTTACCCTCACATGTTTATATAACAGCTATTAATTTATGCGAATGGTCTTAGCGCGATCTTTCTCTGCTCGCGGTAGGAACAGTGCCAGTATTCCGTCCTGTAACTCTGCCTTAACTTTGTCCGCCTCTATCTCGAGAGGCAGATTGAAGGTGCGATCAAAGTTTCCAGCTGATCGTTCCCGTCTATGTATACTCATGTTGTCATCCAGCTTAACCTCCTTTTTTCCAGAGATACGCAACTGGTTTCTTTTGATGGAAATCTCAAGATCTTCCTTTTTTACACCTGGAATCTCGGCGGTAACCACCAGGTCTTCCCCCTGTTGGAAGACATTCACTGGGGGATAGGTGCCGTGGCTTGAGGTGCTATGCCCAGGCCAGTCGCTGAGTCTGGAACGGTCCAGGGCACGCTGGATATTAAGCAGGGCCTCGAATGGATCTGAAAATCGTGCGATCATTTTTCAACTCCTTGGTAGTCAAATTACCAGTAAATTCGTAATGTATTGACTAAATAGGAGCGCTTTACGGTTTTTTCAAGATGCGGGATTTGGATTAATTTAGGCAGGATCAGATAAGGGTGGCGGCTATGGTTAGGACCATAGCCGCCCGATCATCAGTCGTATTTGACTACCATATTCTTTACTGCGGCCTGGGCCGTTGCCAACCTGGCTATGGGCACGCGGAAGGGTGAACATGACACATAGTCCAGACCGGTTTTATGGCAGAACTCAATGGAAGCCGGGTCCCCTCCATGTTCGCCGCAGATACCCACCTTGAGGTCTCTGCGTACACTTCTTCCCTTGGTTGTACCCATCTCTAATAGTTGTCCGACACCTGTGGTGTCTAGGGACTGGAATGGATCGCAGTATAGAATCTCCTGCTTGATGTATTCAGGCAGAAACGTGTTCACGTCATCACGGCTGTAACCAAAGGTCATCTGTGTAAGGTCGTTGGTGCCGAAACTAAAGAAGTCGGCAAATTCAGCGATCTCATCAGCGGTCAGGGCTGCGCGTGGTATCTCGATCATGGTACCTATGAGGATATCCAGAGAGTTGCTGTAACCAGCTGACTCTTTGACGGATGCTATAGTGGCTTCTACCTTGGAACGCAGCAGGGATAGCTCATTAGCGGTTCCGACCAGAGGGATCATGATCTCAGGTTTGGCGTCGATACCGTCTTTTAGGCATGCAATTGCAGCCTCGGTAATGGCCCTTACCTGCATCTCAAGGATCTCAGGGTAGGTTACGGATAGGCGACAACCACGATGGCCCAACATGGGATTGGCTTCATGTAGTTGAACCAGGCGCTGCTTTACCTTATCAACGGTTATACCCATATGCTCTGCAAGTTCCTGCTGAATCTCTTCGTCGTGAGGCAGGAACTCATGTAGGGGAGGGTCCAGCAGACGTATGGTCACTGGTAGTCCATCCATTGCAGTGAGGATGCCGATAAAGTCGGTGCGTTGATGAGGCAGAAGTTTGTCCAGGGCGGCGCGGCGCTGCTGTTCTGTTTCTGCCAGGATCATTTCACGCATATCGGTTATGCGGTGTTCATCAAAGAACATATGCTCGGTACGACACAGCCCGATGCCCTCGGCGCCAAAGGCCCTGGCTCTTTCCGCGTCCTTTGGTGTGTCAGCATTGGTTCTTACCTTGAGTTTGCGGAATTCATCCGCCCACTGCATTATCGCTGCGAACTCATCTGATAGTTCCGGTTCTTTGGTGGGAACTTCACCTGCCATGACCTCACCTGAGGTGCCATCCAAACTGATTACGTCGTCGGTACCAAAGGTACGTCCGTTCACAGTGATGGTCTGGCTGTTTTCATCTATTTCTATCTCTCCAGCGCCGGCGACGCAGCATTTACCCCAACCTCTAGCAACCACCGCTGCATGGCTGGTCATGCCGCCGGTTGAGGTCAGAATCCCCGCCGCGACATGCATACCGTTTACGTCTTCTGGGCTGGTCTCTTTACGCACCAGCAGCACTGATTCGCCATTTCCCGTACGCTCAACCACCTCTTCTGCGGTGAAGGCAAGCTTGCCTGATGCAGCTCCAGGCGAGGCCGGAAGCCCTACGGTTAATACATCTCTTTCTGCATCCGGATCGAAGGTAGGTAGTAGGAGCTGGGTCAGATCGTTTGCTGGGATGCGTACTATAGCGTCACCTCTGGTGATGTGTCCTTCCATAAACATATCAACCGCGATCTTTACTGCGGCAAGACCTGTACGTTTTCCTGTTCTGGTTTGCAGTATGTATAGTTTGTCATGTTCAATTGTGAACTCGATATCCTGCATCTCGCGATAATGGTCTTCCAGGATGCGTTTTGTCTCCAGCAATTGCTCGTATATTCCACTGTTCCATTCGCTCATTTCATTGATGTTCTTGGGAGTGCGGATACCGGCGACAACGTCCTCGCCCTGAGCATTGATAAGGAACTCACCATAAAATTCATTTAAGCCGGTGGATGGATTGCGGGTGAAGGCGACGCCGGTGCCGGAGTCGTCTCCCATGTTACCGAAGACCATGGTCTGGACGTTTACTGCAGTACCGAGAAGGCCGGTGATTTCATTGATCTCACGATAGCTGACGGCGCGTGGGGTGTTCCAACTTTTAAACACAGCCTCAATAGATTTTTCCAGTTGTTGGTAAGGATCTTGTGGGAAGTCCTCTCCTGTGTGTTTTTTGTATACAGCCTTGTATGCCTCAATCAATTTTTCCAGACCACTTTCGTCCAGTTCGGTATCTAGCTTAACTCCGAATTCTGATTTGATGCGGTCGAACTCCTTCTCAAACTCCTCATGTGACACACCCATTACCACATCACCAAACATGTTGATCAGGCGACGATAGGCATCCAAGGCAAAACGCCTATTGTCGAAGGCTTTGCCCAGGCCGATGATCGCTTGGTCATTCAGACCTAGGTTAAGTACCGTATCCATCATCCCCGGCATACTTACTGCTGCACCACTTCTTACCGATACGATGAGGGGATTGTCCTCGCAACCAAAATTCTTCCCAGTCTCTTTTTGCAACATCTCCATATTGGAGTGGACTTCTTGCATTAATCGTCCAGGAAGTTTCCCCCCGCACTTATTGTATTCAGAACATGTCTCTGTTGTTATGGTAAACCCAGGGGGGACGGGGAGTCCTATGGACGTCATTTCCGCAAGGTTTGCACCTTTGCCTCCAAGCAATTCTTTCATGTCCTTGGAGCCCTCTGACCTGGTTTTTCCGAAGTAGTAGACTCTCTTGAGTGATTCTATTGTCATGTCGTGGCCTTAATGGGCAGTAGATATATAAGAAATAATTAATAATTACAGTATGTTATGGTTATTGTTGGTATATGAACAATATACTGCAAATCTGCACTATCTTAATTAACAGGAGCTAATATTCAAGTCTTTATGCAGACCTAAATAAAACTGTCACATTCTAGATGGATTTTTCGGGGACTGCTTTAAAATAATCAATAGTTATTATTGTTTTGGTCCCATTTGTGTAGCCAGGGCAATAGATCATCAGCTGGCATTGGGCTTGCCATTAAGAATCCCTGGGCGCGGTCACAGCCAAGATTTTCTAAATCTATTAAGGCCTCCTTGGTTTCAACTCCCTCTGCTACAACAGTCATGTCCATTTCATGGGCCAACATTATAGATAGTTTAGCGATAGTGCTTGAAACCGGATCTCTATCCAGATGCCGGATAAAAGATCGGTCTATCTTGATCTCCGTGAATGGTATCCTGGCGAGCTTCTCCAGAGATGAGTGTCCGGTTCCAAAGTCATCTATGGAGAGCTTGAAGCCTTTCATACGTATTCTGGTTAGTATATCTAGCGATTTGGAAAGATCGGAGATAGCTGAAGTCTCTGTGATTTCAAGAGTGACATTGCTTGGATCTATCTGATATTGCTGAGCCATGGCGAGTAGTTTTTCTGGGAAGCCATAATCACTTACCGTACGGGGTGAAATATTCACAGATATGTCTATAGATGCTCCCTCACTGTTCCACTGGCTGCGTTGCTGCAGCGCCTTATCTAAAACGAATCTTGCGATCTCATCAATCAGCTCTGTCCCTTCTGCCAAAGGCAAGAAATTAGCCGGAACTAACAACCCTCTTGCTGGGTGATTCCAGCGAATAAGGGTTTCGGCTCCTACAAGCCTTTTACTGGAGATTTCTATCTGTGGTTGGTAGTAAATCTCTAACTCATCATTATGAATAGCTTTAGATAGCTCTTCCTCTGTGATTTCATGTTCTGCTACCTTTTCTATCGATAATGGGTTATCTGGGCGTTGTTGTGATTTTTTAAGGAGAACGACCAGTTCGTCCTTTCTGAATGGTTTGCTCATTGTTCCTAGGAGGTGTAGACCCAACTCGAGAGCCAGTTCCTGAGCTGAATAGAGGACGCTCTTGTCTACGCCGCTCATCAGAATGATTGAGGCATTACTTTTACGTTTACCAAGAAATCTGATCAGTTCAATACCGTCAATATCCGGCATGAAGAGATCAAGTACAACTACGCTTGCTTTATCCTTATACTGATTTACGAATTCAGTAGCGTGAGTTGCTTTAATTGCATTGAAGCCTTGCTTAATTGCAACGTTGCAAACGAACTCCCCCATTTCAGGTTCGTCATCTACCACGATAAGCCACGGTTGTATCATACTTGTACCTACTTTGAATCTAAGGTCTTTCTTATCTGGTCAATAAGCTCGGTTTTACGATATGGTTTTCTGAGCATTGCATACCCAGATACTTCATACTGTTGTTTGTTTGTTTTGTGGATGAATCCTGATGCGAGAAGGATCTTAATCTCTGGATAGTTCTGCTTTGTATATTGCGCAAGCGCTAGGCCATCCATACCTCCAGGCATAACTACGTCACTAAATAGGAGATCAACCTTGGGATGCTTGTTTAGGACATCTATCGCCTCAGCTGCAGTTCCAGCCTTTAATACGTGATAACCATATTTGCTCAAGGTGCCTTCAGCAATTAATGCCAGGTCTGGCTCATCGTCCACAACTAATATGGTTTCATCTCCTCCCTGCTGAATTACCTCTGAACTCGTATTTTGGTCCATGCAAGATGAATTCTGATTTGACCTGGGCAGGAATATCTCAACGGTTGTCCCTGTGTTTGGTTTGGAGATTAGATTTATATATCCCCGCACTCTTTTTACAAAGCCGTAAACCATGCTGAGTCCAAGGCCGCTGCCTTTACTTCCTGGTTTTGTGGTGAAGAATGGATCTAAAACCTTTTCTATGATGTCTTCATTTATTCCGGATCCAGTGTCGCGAACGCTGACCAGTACATATTCTCCTACTTCTGCTCCAGTATGCTGTTTTGTATATTGCTCGTCTATTGTGCTATTGCTGGTGGTTATGAATAGCTTACCTCCATCTGGCATGGCGTCCCTTGCATTAACTGCAAGATTGATGATCGCATCCTCTAATTCACCTTGATTGATGTCAGTCATCCATAGATCCTTGTTTAAGGAGACGTGAACAGAAATAGAGGCGGTGAGTGATTTTTCTATCAGGTTTTGCATATCAGTAATTACCTGATTTATGCATAGAGGCTTGGTCTCGGGTGTTGCCTTGCGCGAGAAGGACAAGAGACGGCGGGTTAGATCTGATCCTCGAAGCGCAGCTTTGAGCGCAGATTTTGTATGTTGCTTTGCTGAACCATCGTCCAGTTCATCTTGTAGAAGGTCAAGATTGCCAACAATGATGCCAAGCAAGTTATTGAAGTCGTGAGCTATACCTCCGGTGAGTTGTCCAATTGCTTCCATCTTTTGTGCTCGACGCAGGGTATCTTCTGTGCGCTTGCGTTCAGTTATATCAGTGGCGACATTGCATATGGCATATGGATAGCCATCATTTCGTGTGAGGGTGAATTTGATGGATAGATAAGTATGCATCCCGTCTTTCTGGGGCATCTCTTCAATGAACTCTTGTTGCATACCAGATTCAAGCGCTTTTTTGTCATTTGCTTGAAAAATATCAGCCTGCTCGCTGGGGAATATGTCGTAATCTGTCATCCCATGTACATCAGGCCCGGAAAGTTCAAACGTCTTCTCAAATCTCTCGTTTACCAGGATATACTTACCGTCTGGGCTTTTCAGTGTTATGACAGCAGTTGTATTGTTTATGATTGCTTGTAACCGTTCTTCGCTTTCTCTTAGACCTGATTCTGTTTTTATGCGTTCCGTAATATCCTTAAAAACAACGACCGCTCCATTTTCACCATAGTTCTCTCTGATAGGCGTTACAGTATATTCAACATGAAAGTAGCTGCCATCTTTGCACCAGAATATATCGTCAAGTACATGATGGGTATCTTTCTTTTGGATTGCCCAATAAACAGGACAATCCTCTATGTTGTTAGGGGTCTTGTCGTCTTTCGAATGATGGATTATTAGATGAATGTTTTTGTTGATGAGGTCTTCTTTACTCCAGCCGGTTCTTTTTACTAGATAGTTATTTACAAATGTCGTATTCCCTTGAGAATCTATTCCAAAAATGCCGTTGTCAGCTGAATCAAGCAGTAGCTGCCCGTATTTATTGGCACTTTTTAAGCTTTGAGTGGCGTCCTTTAAGGCCTTATTTGCTTTCGATGTTCTGATGGCAAATACGCACAATACAAGAAATGCTGTGGAGAGGATGAAGATTGATAGTCGGTATATATCTGCAGTATTGCTTTTGATGCTCTGGTTGTTTGAGTTACTGCCTGCTGGCGCAGTGTCGGATATGTTGGTGTGAGTTATTATCTGCTCCCTGGCTGGAGATATTATTACGCCTGTATTTTCCTGTTGCTGTGCCGCAGATATATTCAACAGAGGCAGGCTTGCAACTACGGCAGCAATGATACATTTGACTAAATTGTTAATTTTCTTTGCAAGCATAGATCTAAATTCTGCTGTCCAGTAATTCTCTGATGCTTTTAACCATTTCGTTGCGGCGATAGGGTTTGCTTAAAAAGGTGTATCCTATATTATTGTTTTGATGGTTATGGAACTTGTTAGTAAATCCTGATGCTAATAGTATTTTTATTTCTGGATACAATCGATTTACTTCATCGGCGAGAGCGTAGCCATCCATACCGCCAGGCATAACAACATCGCTAAAAACCAGATCGATATTTTTATTGTTTTTTAGTATGCCTAAGGCCTCGTCTGCATTAGACGCGATGAAATGTTTGTATCCTAGTTTGTCCAGGGTTTTTCCGGCTATGCCAGCCAGGTCCATTTCGTCGTCAACTATCAGTATGGTTTCTTGGCCCTCGAGTTTGAGGTCGATGTCTAAGTCATTATCATTGATACGAGTTGTACCCGAAGGTGTACGTGGAAAGAAGATCTTAAATGTTGTACCGGTTTCAGGTTCTGAATAGAGAACAATGTGTCCTTTAGATCGCTTTATAAATCCGTAAATCATGGGGATACCCAAGCCGGTACCTTTCCCTGTAGGCTTGGTCGTAAAGAACGGTTCAAAGATACGATCTTTTACTGATTCAGGAATTCCCTCTCCAGTATCACTCACCGTTAATAGTACATACTCTCCAGGCTTTATATCTGGGTGTATATCGATAAATGTGTCATCAGTGACTACATTCTTTGTTTCTATAATAAATCTTCCACCATCTGGCATTGCGTCTCTTGAGTTGACGGCTAAGTTGATAATTGCATCTTCCAGTTCTCCTGGATTAATGTTTGTATACCAGAGATTATTTGATAGATTTGCCTCAACGCAGATCGATGAGGTGAGTGACTTTTCTATCATATTGTGCATTCCAGCAATCACCTCATTGATGTTCAGTGGGCTGGTGTCAGTGGTTGAAGTTCTAGAGAAGGCCAGAAGTCTTTTAGTTAGGTCAGAGCCGCGTAGTGACGCCTTTAATGCAGAATCTAACTGATTCTTTATGCTGGCATCGCTATTAGCTAGCTCCTCTTCTAAAAGATCCAGATTACCAATTACTATGCCGAGTAGATTGTTGAAGTCGTGGGCGATCCCTCCTGTAAGCTGACCAAGAGCCTTCATTTTTTGAGTGCGGCGTAATATTTCCTCTGTGCGCTTTGTCTCTGTTAAGTCCTGCATGGTGGCGATAAAGTGCCTGCGTATAGTGCCTTCTTCTGAATTAGATGATTGATGAGGAAGGTACATCTCACTTATTGAGAGTAGATTGGGGAATACGGACCCGTCACTGCGTTTGCCCACTGCTTCCAGTTTTCGATCTACAATTCTGCTATCGCCATGGTCTATATACTCAGATATGTATTTGTCGTGGTTTTCGCTATGGGGTGAGGGGATGAGCATTGAGACGTTTTGCCCAATGACTTCATCAGCCTGGTAACCAAACATTTTTTCTGCTGCTGGATTAAATGTCTCAATGGCTCCTGATTCGTCAGTGGTCAGAAGCCCCACAACAATATTATCAATTATAGATTTAAGTTTTCTCTCGCTAGCGGCATGAGCTCTCTCTTCTTTTCTGTAGTCACGTGTCCTCACTTCTACTTCACGCTCTAAATCACAACTGTATCTTGATAGAGCTTTGTTGGTGCTTTCAACAGTGTTGGCCATTTTGTTGAAGGTGTCTGCAAGGATCTGCAGTTCATCTCCAGTGTTGATTAATATGCGCGTTCTGAAATCTCCTTTAGATATCTTTTCTGCACCTGTGCTCAATATCTTTATCGAGTGCAGAAACCCCCTGGATAGCCACAGCACTAACGTTAAGGCAATAATGGATCCGGCAATAATGAATTGACCAATCTGATGGTATATCTGATCGATTGAATCTTTATACAGAGCCTGCGGGTAAGAGAGAAGGATATAATGATTGGTTGATGGCGCGATGCTGGTGAAAGATCTTAAGCTGTTGAGGTATGGTGTATTGAAAATGGAAGCAGAAATTGTCTTATTGGTATTTTTGATGAGTTGCTCATATATTTTTTTTCCGACCTGGGTGTTTCTCTGCTCGAGATCAGACTGAGCTACTGTTGAAGCAACTAAATTATGATCGTTGATTATAGAGATATCTAGTTCTGAATCTCCCTTTATCTGTCTCAGCAGTTTTGTATTGATTGGAAATCCAACAAGTAGGATGCCGGGCGGAGGTTGTGTATTTTGTTTATTAGAGACAGGGGTCGATTTAATTAGATACAGTTTATTATCAATCTCGGCTAAGGCGTTATAGCCTATTTGCCTATCTAGCCTATGAAGTTCGAACGACTTTACATTGGGAGTGTCCCTGACACCTTCTATTACCTCACCTTTTCTATCAAGCAGGAAGAGCATGTTGGTGCCGTGTGTTTCTCGAAGATCTTTGAGTTTCTCTTTGATTAACCCGTGGTTATTATTTTGTACGGCTTTTGCGAAGGCCTTATCTTTAGCCATACGGTCGCCAATCATCTTAGCGGATTTTTCCATAGCGCCAAGTAGGTTATTTAAGGCGTTGGTGGTGGATTCGAATTTAACATCTAAGGCGGAGTCCATAGCCTTTGCAGCGGTTGTAACACTCAACCATCCGGCAATGAGGAAGCTGAGTGTAAGGAATAGCAGCAGCACCAGGAGAAATCTGAATCGAAGGCTTTTTGCAAAGCGCAGATTGCTCATGGCCTATACCTCGTGCCATCGCTCAGAATAACTGAGCGAATTTTGAGGGATAATCTGTTATTGGTATATGGTTGTTCTAATTTTTCTTGTGTCACTGTATAACATCTCTACTGTTTTACAGCTTTCCTGCCGTTTTATAGTCAAATATGTTTAATGATTATCAGGCGTAGTTGCACTGAAGATGTCTCAGATCAACTAAATATCGACCGGCATGTTATTATCTTTAGAATTAATTTATGATTATCTAATATGCGTTAAGCATACAGTATACGCAATACTAACGTAACATACTTGAAAGGAATTACACCAGGATGTTGCGATTAATTATGGATGTACCAATGAGGTATGACATTGGTCAAAAACACCGCTTATTTATAATCTTTATACTTCATCCCATGGCTCTTCATAACTGGGTACATCATCTGAGTCGTCAGGGTCCATGAGATCTTCGGATAGACCTTGGTCGCTGAATCCCTTTAGTTCAAGAGCAGGTGCATCCCAATCATCGGGGCCAGTGTCAGTAATGGAAGAACCTAGGTCATCCAGTTCAGATACATCTAATGCTCCAGAAATATCTTCCGGTGACTCTATCTGTTCAATTTCCATTAGGTACCAATCATCAATGTCAATCTCTTCAATGTCACCGTCAAAATACTGAATCTCAATTACGAACTCACTTTCATCCACAGCAACGACCTGGAATTTCTGACCTTTGTCCAGATGCTGATACCAAGTGCTGACAATGGGATCTGCTTCCGTAGTCATATCTACTCTCCCGCATCAAAAGCTACTAGTTGATAGCCGTTCCTATAGTTCTGAGTATATACACTGATGGAAAAATCGTTAGGTAAAAATTTATATATAAAATCACGAGACATTCAGATTAG
Organism: Sedimenticolaceae bacterium; assembly: GCA_050288625.1. GTDB lineage: Bacteria > Pseudomonadota > Gammaproteobacteria > Chromatiales > Chromatiaceae > JAAGZL01. The sequence goes on from JBNKEE010000036.1 coordinate 42,820, forward strand.
AAACCTAGCCGGTTAAGAACCTTGTTATTCGGTTGGTCACATCTGGCATGATCGATGTAAATCAACTAGGAATAAAAATACTGTTACTGAAATAATCAATCCTAATATCGTATGACTGTGGCTGGTATGGTGATTGTTACATGGTTATTTGTGGCCAATAAATCGGTTATAAGGGTAAAGAATTTTGCCAATTGAACGATACCTATGGTTGAAATACCTGTTTGTTCTGGTTTGGAAGTAGATGATTATTTATGGGCATGAGATATCAATGCAGATATAATGTCATCGCAAAAAAACAAACAGGATTAACAATCATCTATAACTGATTGTGTTGGAAGAAAAAACGTATCTATGGCATGGTTATAAAAAATACTGGTTCAACATCGAGCCTTGTTTTTAAAGCGATTTTTGTCATGTTTCTGTGTTTTTTTCCTAGTATTAATGATGCTGAGTGAAGAGTTTAGTTGTTAGTTTAGGGTTTCTATACATAACGAAAGCTAGCTGTAGATTTATATGTATAGAGTAAAAAATGGTGTAAAAAATGCGTACTCTTACAATTTTAATCGGGTTGGTGGTATGGGCGGTTGCCTTAACGGCATCTGCAGATAAGGTCGATGTTGCAGTCGATATTTCCAAACAGAAGATGAATGTCTATGTGGAAGGCCACCGCAAATATACCTGGAAGATTTCTTCCGCACGTGAAGGCTATTCAACCCCAAGTGGTGACTATCGTCCTCTGTGGATAGCCCGTATGCATCGCTCGAAAAAATACGACAATGCTCCTATGCCATATTCAGTATTTTTCAATGGTGGATATGCTATACATGGGACCAATCATATCAGTCGGCTGGGGCGGCCTGCATCACACGGCTGCATAAGGCTTCATCCTACACATGCTGGAAGGCTGTATAGACTAGTAAAGAAATACGGCAAAGACAACGTAAGGATAATGGTTAGGCGTGAGATTCACCCGTCCATGCTGGCAAGCCATTTTAAGGGGCCGTTTGCTGTTGGTGCAGGGTTGTTTAACTAGGTAGGAAGATTATTGCAAAGCTGCACTTTCCTGAAAGTACTTCCACAGGAAAAGCTGGGCTTCGGCATCCATGCCAATAAAAACCACACCATGATTGAACATGGGTTTCTCGCTTTGGTGCGCTTCGTGCACATAGCGGATCATGCAGGTGTAGGTGAAGTCTGATTCGTTGCCTCCAGTTTCAAAGTTTATTTGAAACATGTCGTCCACCGTCCCTAGTCTTCTATCGGCCACCAAGCATGCGCCAGCTGTGCTGACGTTCAAGAATGATATGGGGGTATTATCAACATCTCCATCCACAACTAGGTGTATATTGGATGGGGCTGCAGGGACGCGACTACTCTTGCGCAAAGAGCCGGATCTGATGTTATCTGGGTAGGTGGTATGCAGGTGAGGATATGGTTCATTCAAGATTGCCACCACCTCAGTTTCAAAGCACACATCCTCATCACCTTGTTTAATGTTTACGATAAATCTTTCACCGGAACTTATCTGTACCGGGATTTCATTTTTTGTGGGGTGGGAGATTATAAGGCTGTGTCCCGGCGTGTAACCGATTAGCTCTGATTGCAGATTGTTTAATACAACATTGCTTGATGAGTCTAGTTCCAGTTCAGCTCCAACTACAAGGTTAAGAAGATTCTCAGTCATTTCCAGGAAGTCCCGTCTGATTATTAATTATCCGGGTTAGAGTTTAGTACAGTTCTTTAATGGATCATATAAGCTCGTCAATATCTGCACCACTAGGTTCTTCCAAAGTTGTGACGCTTTGATAACTGCTGATCGCTTTCGAATTTGAGGCCGATGCCTGAGCTTCAGTCTGTTGCTGAACTAATATCTCCTGTCTGGCCAACACGGCTAAGCGTGCGGCCTGAGCAGCTACCGTCCTGTCTTGAGAGGATGGTTTGGCCGGGGCCAATGCCGCACGACGGATTCTTTCCGCCTTGGCTAGGGTGGCCTCAGGGGTGCTGGCTTTAGAGGTATCGATGGATACCTCACCTCCGCTAGCGTACAGCACTCCATCCGGACCGCGGACGTAGGTAAGTTTGGCGCCGCCGCGCACGACCGAATCTCCGGCTGCGATATGGGCAGCTTCGTGTGCTCGCACCTCCCGATCGCGCGCCTTTAGGTCTGCTATTTCCTTTAGCTCCGTTTCATCTATTGTTGCTTTTTGCGACTCGTTTTTCTGTCGTTCAGACGAACCAGATTCCCTATCTTTAGTCGAGGCGTATGTCGGTGATACCGAACCCTGCTGCAGATTTAATGCACCAATGTTCATGGTTATTGAACCTCTATTTTTAGTATGCGAATTAATCATTTTTTTTCCAGATCACATATCTCAATTCTGAGAAAAAACTGGTTAAATAGGAAAGGTCTTCCCGTCTTTTTTTTATATGATGAATTCTTGGGATTCAGACTCCTTAAAACTCATAAAAAAACATATGATTTTTGATGTTAAAAACGGATCTATTTCAAGCCCTAAATGGCAATTCTGGGTGGATCGCGGTGGCACCTTTACCGATATTGTGGCCAGATCCCCAGGTGGTGCATTACTGACGGAAAAGCTCCTATCCGATAATCCAAAAAGATACAACGATGCCGCCATAGAGGGCATCAGGCGTATTTTGGGCGTGGATACTCGAGCTCCAATCCCTACAGAGGAGATTTCTTCCGTGAAGATGGGGACCACGGTAGCCACAAACGCCTTGCTGGAGAGACGGGGTGAACCGACCCTTCTGGTTATAACCAAAGGTTTTGCCGATGCCCTGCGTATCGGCTACCAGACCCGCCCGAAACTGTTCGACCTGGATATCCAACTCCCGGAAATGATGTACCAGGAAGTACTTGAGGTGGATGAGCGCATGGGGGCCAACGGTGATCTGATTAAGCCCATTGATCTCGTCCAAACTGAACATGGCCTGCGACAGGCCTATGCTCGCGGACTGCGTTCGGTGGCGATCGTCTTCATGCATGGATATCGTTTCCCACAACACGAAGAGATTGTGTATGGGATAGCTAGGGAGATTGGTTTTACTCAGATATCTATAAGCTCCAGAGTGAGTCCTTTGATCAAGCTGGTCTCCCGCGGAGACACTACCGTGGTTGACGCCTATCTATCTCCTATTCTTGGTCGCTACGTAGATAGAGTTGCATCCGATTTGGCTGGTCTGGAAGAGAAAGGCGGCCGCTTGATGTTCATGCAGTCCAATGGTGGTCTGGCCGATGCGAAATTCTTTCACGGTAAGGATGCAATCCTCTCCGGTCCTGCCGGAGGTGTGGTGGGTATGGTAGAGGCTGCAGCTGGAGCAGGTTATGACAAATTGATCGGTTTTGACATGGGGGGAACCTCAACAGACGTAAGCCACTATGCCGGAGAGTATGAGCGCGTATTCGAGACCGAGGTAGCAGGAGTGCGCATGCGAGCACCGATGATGCAGATCCATACCGTGGCCGCAGGGGGAGGCTCTATCCTGCAGTTTGATGGTTCACGTTTCCGGGTAGGTCCAGACTCAGCAGGTGCCGATCCTGGGCCTGCCTGCTATCGTAATGGTGGCCCCCTTACCGTGACCGATTGCAATTTGATGTTGGGTAAATTGCAGCCGGAGTTTTTCCCCAAGATATTTGGTCCGGATGCAAACCAGGAGCTAGATCTAGAGATCATACAGAGAAGGTTTGCCGAGCTGGCGCAGGAGATTGAAATCGCCACTGGCAGTAGTCGCACGCCGCAACAGATTGCCGCTGGTTTCCTCTCCATTGCAGTCGAGAATATGGCCAATGCTATCAAGCGTATTTCTATCCAAAGGGGCTATGACGTAACCGAGTATACCCTGTGTTGTTTTGGTGGCGCCGGAGGGCAGCACGCCTGTCTGGTGGCTGATGCCCTGGGGATCAAGCGTATCTATATACATCCGTTTGCCGGGGTGCTCTCCGCCTATGGCATGGGTATGGCCGATCAGCGGGTGATCAAGAACAAAGGCGTCGAACAGATATTGAGTAAGGATATCTTTGATCAGTTGCAACTGGTGGCCAAGGAACTTCAGAATGATGCAGAAGGTGAGTTGTTTGATCAGGGGGTGGGGCAAGAACGGATCAGAAGTGAGCGGAGGGTGCATTTGCGATATGCTGGATCTGATAGTTCTCTCTTGCTTGATCTTGGCTCAATCGAAAATATCATTGAGCAATTTAACCAACAACATCGCCAACGTTTCGGCTTTATTGATCCGGACAAAGAGATCATCGTAGAGGCTGTGCAGGTTGAGGCCGTAGGTGTGTCCGATGTTCCGGTTCTTGAGTTTAGCTCTAAAGCTGGCGCAACCAGCCATCAGGTACATGCAACCCATGAAGTGGTGATGGGCGAAGAGTCATTGCTGACGCCTTTTTATCTGCGTGAACAAATCGTGGTGGAACAGGATATAGTAGGTCCTGCGGTTATCATTGAGGCAACCGGCACTATAGTAATAGAACCTGGTTGGAAGGCACTGCTTACCTCTTGTAACGACATAATTCTGGAACGCTATCAGTCGTTACCGGAAAGGGTGGCGATCGGTACGGACGTGGATCCGGTTATGCTGGAGATATTCAATAATCTATTCATGTCCATAGCGGAACAGATGGGGGTGGTGCTGGAGAACACCGCAGTCTCTGTCAATATAAAGGAGCGTATGGACTTCTCTTGTGCCCTGTTTGATCATGATGGAGACCTGGCTGCCAACGCGCCCCACATACCGGTGCACCTCGGTTCCATGAGCGAGAGCATCAAGGCCGTGATGGCCAAACATGCGGGAGATATGCGGAGGGGCGATGCCTTTATTCTGAATAATCCCTATGCCGGCGGTACTCACCTACCTGACATAACGGTGGTAAAGCCGGTCTTTTATTCTGATAGTGCGGCACCAGCGTTTTATGTTGCCGCCCGTGGCCATCATGCGGATATCGGGGGTGTTGCCCCAGGATCTATGCCATCAGAATCCAGTCACGTAGAGCAGGAGGGGGTGTTGATTGACAACATCAAACTGGTGGATGAGGGCAGAATGCTGGAACAGGAGATACGATATTTGCTCGCTTCCGGCCCATATCCGGCACGTAATATCGACTACAACATAGCCGATCTCAAGGCTCAGCTTGCAGCCTGCGAAAAAGGTATGCAGGAGTTGCTGCGTAGCGTTGAACATTTCGGAATAGATGTAGTGCAGTCCTATATGCGGCATGTACAGGACAACGCGGAGGAATCTGTGCGGCGCGTACTGGATATATTGCAGGATGGTGAGTTCTGTTATGAGATGGATGATGGTAACAAGGTGTGTGTAAAGATCAGACTGGACAGAGCGGAGCGGACGGCAAACATAGACTTTAGCGGCACCAGTCCTCAGCACCACGGCAACTACAATGCGCCCAGGGCGATCTGTAGAGCCGCAGTCTTGTATGTGTTTCGCTGTCTGGTAGCGGACGAGATTCCTCTGAACGAGGGTTGTCTCAAACCGCTCCAGATCATCTTGCCTGAAAACTGCATGATCAACCCATCCTATCCAGCTGCAGTGGTGGCAGGTAACGTTGAGACTTCACAAGCGATAGTGGATACCCTGCTGGGGGCGTTGGGTGTGGCGGCGGCATCACAAGGGACCATGAATAACTTCACCTGGGGTAACGAAGAGTATCAATACTACGAGACTATCTGCGGAGGTTCTGGAGCTACCGCCGACCAGGACGGAACGGATGCAGTGCATACCCATATGACCAACTCCAGGCTAACCGATCCCGAGGTATTGGAGTGGCGCTTCCCGGTGCGCTTGGAAGAGTTCTCCATCAGGCCTGATTCCGGAGGTGCAGGTAAGCATAAAGGTGGCAATGGAACAGTACGTAAACTGAGATTTTTGCAGCCGATGCACGCCAACATCCTGGCGGGTCATCGGAGGGTGCCTCCCTACGGCATGAACGGGGGCGCAGCGGCAAAGCCGGGTCGCAACTATCTATTGCATCGGGATGGGCGTGAGACAGAGTTTTCTGCTCAGGCTCAGATACAGGTTGAAGCGGGTGATGTCATGGTTATAGAGACGCCGGGAGGGGGAGGGTACGGAGTAGGAGCCCACTTCAGTGGGCGAAAAAGAAATAACGCACAATAGTCGGCCATAGGACATAGCTCCTGTATGGTATGGTGCTTTATTTGAAAATATTCCATAAGCCAATATTCAGTATTGGATCAGCAGCCCCAAACCTGCAAATATATAAAATAGTGTTAGAATCGTTCGGTCAGCAGGGAATAGCATAAATATCTGCTATACCTTAATAATGTTGTAGAAAACACCGACCCATCGCTCATAAACAACCACAAGAGGAAAAGTGAAATGTTTAGAATCAAGTTTTCCAGAAAACTGATTATGGCGGCTCTCGGCGCATTTGCTCTGATCAATCCGGCATTTTCCGCAGATAAAGTCTACCGTCTTAAGCTGGCTGAGACCTGGCCTCCTAACTTCCCCATATTCGGTGATTCCACCAAGAATCTTGCCGAGTCGGTCAAGACCATGTCCAACGGCCGTCTGATCATCACCATAGATTCCAAGAATAAACACAAAGCGCCGTTTGGCGTATTCGATATGGTGCGTGGAGGTCAGTATGACATGGGTCACTCCGCCTCTTACTACTGGAAAGGTAAGGATCCCAACACTCTGTTCTTCACCTCCATGCCCTTCGGTATGATCGCACCCGAACAGTATGGCTGGTTCTACTTCGGTGGTGGTATGGAGCTGATGAAAAAGGTGTACGACAAGCATGGTGTGCTCTCATTTCCGGGCGGCAACACCGGTAACCAGATGGGTGGCTGGTTCCAGAAGGAGATCAACTCGGTGGCTGATCTGCAGGGTCTGAAGATGCGCATTCCCGGTTTTGCCGGTGAGGTGTTGGCCAAGCTAGGTGCTAAGCCTACCAACATTCCGGCCGGTGAGCTCTATACGGCACTGGAGCGCCGTACCATCGACGCCCTGGAGTGGGTGGGGCCTTCTCTGGATTTGCGTATGGGTTTTCATAAGATAGCCCCTTACTACTACACCGGTTGGCATGAGCCTGCTACCGAACTGCAGTTCCTGATCAACAAGAAGTCATGGGATAAACTACCGGCCGATCTGCAGGAGATACTGCGTGTAGCCATGCGCAACGCCGCATATGATATGTATATACAGTCCTATCACGCCAGTAGTGAGAACTGGGACAAGATGAAGAGCGAGTATCCAAACATCAAGGTCAAGACCTTTCCCAAGGATGTTATTGATGCCCTGCGTAAGGCTAACGCAGAATTGTTGGCGGAACGTGCAGCTGCTGACCCTCTGGCCAAGGAGATCATTGATTCTCAGGCTGCTTATATGAAGAAGGCACGTGTGTGGTCTGAAATTTCAGACAAGGCATATCTTGATAGTCAACAGTAATTCGTCAGTGATGACCGGCAGCCGTAAGGCTGCCGGTTTTTATCGGGGTAAGAAATGTTTCTGCTGAAGGTTGAACAATGGATCAACGGTTTTTCCGATCTGCTGGGAAAGATCGCCGGCGTGTTGTTGATCATTCTTCTGTTTAACGTCTTTTACGACGTTGTTATGCGTTATATGTTTAATGATGTTTCCATTGGCATGCAGGAGTTGGAGTGGCACCTATATGCTACCGTATTCCTGTTGGGTATCTCCTATTCCTTGCGGCATGATGGACATGTTAGGGTGGATATTATCTATGAAGGTTTGAGTGCGAAGATGCAGGGGTGGGTTGATCTGGTAGGTGTGCTCATTTTTCTGCTGCCGTTTACTCTGTTGGTGTTTTACTACGGCCTGGATTTTGTGATCGAGTCCTGGAGTCTGTCTGAACGCTCGGGTGATCCGGGAGGTCTGCTCTACCGCTGGGCTATCAAATCAATGATACCCATATCGTTCATGTCCATGGCCATAAGTGGTGTTGGCCTAGTCTTACATTCAATAAATAGGATTCGTGGAGTGCATAAGGATGTGCATAAAGCCGAACTGCGATTTTAGGGTGGACGGGTAACAATATATGGTCGGTATTATAATGTTCTTTGCAGCCTTGGTGCTGTTACTGTTCGGCTTCCCGGTTTCTTTCACTTTCGGTGGCGTGGCCCTGTTATTCGGTGTGTTTGCTGAGGGGCCAGAGATCTTCGCCTTCATGCCTTATCGCATCTACTCTATCATGAATAACACGGTGTTGATGGCTATACCGTTGTTTATCTTCATGGGTATAGTTCTGCAGCGCACCAAGCTGGCGGAACAACTACTGGAATCCATGGGTAAGCTGTTTGGCAGTGTGCGCGGTGGTTTGGCCATATCCACCATTCTGGTCGGCGCCCTGCTGGCGGCGTCTACCGGTGTAGTGGGTGCATCCGTGGTGGCGATGGGACTTATATCTTTGCCGGTGATGCTTAAGTTCAAATACGATAAAAAATTGACCTGCGGTACCATCTGCGGTGCCGGGACTCTGGGACAGATCATTCCGCCGTCTATCGTATTGATCATTCTTGGTGATGTGATGGGTATTCCGGTGGGCGATCTGTTCAAGGCGGCGGTGGCGCCTGGTGTGATCCTGGTGGGAGTATATGTAGTCTATATCCTGATCAAGGCATATATGCACCCGGAAGTGGCTCCGGCTATTCCGATGGACAAAGACCTGGAGCATAGGAGCGATCAGTATTTCAGGGCGCTCAAGGCTGTGCTGCCGCCGTTGGTACTGATACTGGTGGTGTTGGGATCCATCTTTGCCGGTATCGCCACGCCCACCGAGTCGTCGGCCTTGGGTGGCTTCGGCGCACTGGTATTGGCTGCTATGTATAGGCAATTCAGCTGGAAGATGGTGTACGAAGCTGCCATGGATACGGTAAAGGTCACCTCCATGGTGTTCGCCATCCTGTTGGGTGCGACGGCATTCTCCATGGCCTTCACCTACACCGGTGGCGACCTGATCGTGGAAGAGGTGCTGACCCAGTTGCCTGGTCAACAGATGGGTTTTCTGATCCTTTCCATGGTAGTGATCCTGGTGCTGGGCTTCTTTATCGATTTTGTCGAGATCTCATTCATCATAGTACCCATGTTGGCACCTGTGGCCGATGCTATGGGAATAGCTCCACTCTGGTTTGCCATTCTCATAGCCATGAATCTACAGACCTCATTTTTGACCCCGCCTTTCGGTTTCTCTCTGTTTTATCTAAAAGGTGTTGCGCCGCCCGATGTTAGCACCATGGACATCTATCGAGGGGTGGTTCCTTTCATCATTATGCAAACGGCCATTGTTTTGACCATACTTCTGTTTCCTGATCTGTATGGACTTAGATAGGCGCAACCTTGGCGACAAGCAAACGAGATTCGACATAGCATTCAAGCAGAAGTTCAAAAACTATAGCTTTTCCTAGAAAATCATCGCTACATACTGTTTCCTCTAACTTTTTTTCCATTCTCTTAAGGTTTCCTTAAGATTCCACTGCTAACTTGCATGCAAACACTGACAAAGTAGGGCATGCATATGGAACTGAAGTATTCAAACAAGTCGAACAATAGCGGACGGATCAGGGCAATAGACCTGCCGCCCCCATCTGAAGTGGTTCGCCTTGACCGAGATTCGGAAGGGTGGAATAGGGCAGGGGAATTTATTCGCGCAACATTTGCAGAACATTATCAGGCCGATGTTAAAGAGCTTCCATCAACACTGGTGACATTGCAGAATCCGCGCAATGATACTACTGCCGTGTCCGGCCTTCGTTTTGGTGCAAGTGAGCAATTTTTTCTCGAGCAGTATCTGGATGGACCCATTGAAAACTATCTTGGTTCTGCGGGTGAAGTGGATCGTTCACGCATAGTTGAGATATGTAATCTGGCCGCCCCCACGCCGGGACAGGTACGTTACCTGCTTATAGCCCTTGGCGCCTATCTGCATAGCGCAGGTTATGAGTGGGTGGTATGCACTGCCATTGGTAGTTTGTGCAATACCCTATCCCGTATGAGTTTCACTCCGGTGGTATTAGGTATGGCAGATCCGGCACGCTTGGGAGAAGCGGCAGCAGACTGGGGTAGCTATTACGATAAGAACCCACGCGTTATCGCGGGACATCTGGCCGAGGCCAATAGGGTACTGACCGTTATGATGTCAGAGGGGAAGAGTCCTATCCAACCGCTATGGCATAGCGCCGTCAACCTGGGCCAGCGAGATCGTGTCGCCGAGCCTGTAACCCTTAAGTCTGTAAGAACTGTATCTGGATTTGGGATGGTGAGCGCATGAGTCCGATACTGGATGCCTTAAGCCATCACGCAGAAACCGCCCCTAATGATCCTGCAATGCAGGATGAGGTCATCGGCCTGGATTATATCTCTGTGTCTATAGAGCTGAATCGACTAAGCGCCTTGCTTGTTCAGCAGGATATGAAGGTTGTTGCCTTGCTGGCAGATAACTCCTGTGCCTGGGCGCTCTGGGATCTTGCAGCCATGCAGGCTGAAATAACCATAGTGCCTTTACCAGGTTTCTTCTCTGATACTCAACTGTCCCATGTCCTAAAAGATGCAGGCGTAGATGCAGTGATAAGCGATCAACCAGATCGCGTCTCCGGCCTGATAGCAGATATGGACTCTTCAGAGGTGGCGATGGATATGATAGTGGCAGAACGTGAGTTCTACCTATATCACATTACCAGTGAAGATGTCGTTCAATTGCCGACAGATACAGCGAAGATCACCTACACGTCAGGCACCACCGGTGCGCCCAAGGGCGTACTGCTTAGTGTGGATTCTATGGCGCAGGTGGCCAGCTCCCTGGTTGACGCCAGTGGGGCAGATGATAGCGATCGCCACCTAACTCTATTACCACTCTCCACCCTGCTTGAGAATATAGCCGGGATCTATGCCCCAATCCTGGCTGGTGGTATGACCACGCTTTATAGCCAGGAGCATGTAGGTATGTGCGGGGCCAGTGGTGTGGATCCATTTCATATGCTGAATGCCCTGATAGATTCTGAGGCCACGACTGCGATCACCCTGCCGCAACTTCTTAAGGTCCTGGTGTGGGCTATTTCCAGTACAGAAATGGTTCCGCAACGACTGCGTTATCTCGCCGTGGGAGGTGCTCACGTTTCCAGTCAGCTACTTAAGTCGGCCCAAGATTGTGGTTTGCCGGTGTTTCAAGGTTATGGCCTGTCAGAATGCGCTTCGGTGGTTGCGGTAAATCGTCCAGGCGATGATCGCCCAGGCAGTGTTGGTAGACCACTTCCTCATACCCAGGTGCATATTTCTGATAGTGGAGAGATCCAAGTGAGCGGAAGCCTGTTTAACGGCTATCTGCACGATTCTACGGGTGTTGATGAGTTCTGGCCAACGGGTGACGTAGGCTATATGGATGATGACGGGTTTCTCTATATAACGGGTCGTAAGAAGAATATCTTCATTACCGCCTATGGACGTAATGTCTCCCCGGAGTGGATTGAGTCGGAACTAACGGCGCAACCCGCTATTGCCCAGGCCGCCGTGTACGGCGAGGCACAGTCGTTCAATGTTGCGGTACTGGTGCCTGCAGTCAGAGATAGCAGTGTCTTGATGCAGGCCATTTCTGCTGCCAATTCCAGACTGCCTGACTATGGGCGCATCAACGCATGGGTGATAGCGGATGAACCGTTTTTGCCTACTAATGGTTTGTCTAGTGCAAATGGAAGTTTGCGCCGTACAGAGATCGAGCGACGGTATGCGAAACCTATCGCTGAGTGTTACGAAAACAAGACGCAGCAGGTTGTATTAAGCGGTGCAGCTAATCAAGCAGAGATGCATGGGGAGATCAAGCTATGAGTAAATATCAGGTAGCGGTGAATATTGAGTGGACCGGGGCATGTAATGCACGTTGTTCCATGTGTCCACGCGATGCAATGGCGCAGGCGCAGCACATGAGCGAAGAGACCTATGAGCAGGTGCTGCAGCGACTTGATCCTAAGGATGTTTTTCGTGCAGTGGTTGCCGGTTATGGTGATCCAACGGTGCATCCGGATTTTATGCGCTTTATTGAAATGACATGCAGTTCAAAGGTGCCGATAGACCTGGTGACCAATGGTGAGCGCTTGGACGAGATGCGACTGTTGGCGATGGACGGTGTTATCGGAACCCTGCTTATCTCATTCTCAAGTATCGATCCTGATATATACAATCGTGTGCACGCGGGTTTAGACCAGAAGAGGGTTATGGATAATCTCATCCTGGCCCAAAACACCTTGCGTAAGACCGCTGTAGCTGTGAGCCTGACACCACTGGCCGAGTGTATCGATACCCTGCCGGAGACCATAAACTGGCTACGCAGTCACGGTATTGATCAGCTAACCATGTCTCCAACCCTGTATGACCGAGCTGGAAGTTTGGAAGAGGGAGATCCCGCGTCCGACAAGCTGCGTTCTGTGATACGCCGCTTTGGCCTGCACAGCCAGGAATACGATTTTGTCCCATCCATAACCAATGTATGGAGGCAATATCGGGCCAATAAATTCAGATGCCTGCCGCGCAATAGCGATCTGGCTATAGCTGCGGATGGCAATTACCAATACTGCTTTAACGATTTGGGGCGTCGCCATCCAATGGGGTCGGTGAATGAGCTAAGCGTGCGCGAGGTGCTGGAACTGCGTGAACCAACGTCACCAGACCCAGCTCTATGTGAAGGTTGTAGTACACGTACCAGTTATACCCCGACTGAATTTCTACAGGCGACAGCCGGATACATACGGATGCGCATAGCATCTTAGGAGAAGAACAGACATGTCAAATTCAAACGTGGTTAAAAAAGAAGTTGTAGATGACGGTTTTTATGATCAGTTACTGGTGGCAACCGAAGCACAACGCAATGAATTTCTATCCATACCTATATTACAGGCCGGTGTGGCTGGCGCCATAGATCTGAAAACGTATATCGCCTTTCTTACCCAGGCCTACTATCACGTGAGCCAAACCGTACCCTTGCTTATGGCATGCGGTGAAAGGTTGCCGTCCAGGGTCAGCTGGATGCAAAAGGCCATAGCAGAATATATCAGCGAAGAGATCGGACATGAGGAGTGGATACTGGATGATATCAGTGCATGCGGCGGTGATTGGAAGTACGTGCGAGAAGGAATGCCCTCATTTGCCACAGAGCAGATGATTGCCTACGCCTGGTACACCATATTGCGCGGCAATCCGATTGGTTTCTTCGGTATGGTGTTGGTCTTGGAAGGAACCAGTGTGGCTTTAGCCACACATGCGGCTGATTCTATACGTAAGAATCTTGGTCTATCGAAGAAGAGCTTTAAGTATCTTACCTCTCACGGCTCTCTAGACGTTAGCCACATGCAATATTTCAACTCACTGATGAATCAGGTAGATGACCCGGAAGATCAGCAGGCCATCATTCGATGTGCCCAGCACATGTATCGTCTATATGGCGATATATTCCGCAGCCTGAGTCAGGTCGGAAGCAACCAGGGGGAATAGATATGGAATTATCAGGTGCACGTATCATACTCACCGGCGCTGCTGGTGGCATTGGTAACCAGTTGGCTCGACGTCTGTCCGCATCCGGCGCGCGTCTATTTATAGTAGGCCGCAGCGATACCGGTGCTGAATTGGCCAAGACCCTTAGCTCTCGTGGTGGTGATGTTACCTTCCACAAAATTGATCTACTGCAGCAGGGTGCGGTGCATGAAGTAGTCAGATCAGCGCTGGATGCACTTGATGGCATCGACCTGCTGATCAATCTGGCTGGCAGCATGAGTTTTGAGTCATTTACCGCTGAAGATCCGGAAGTGACAGAACGCCTTATGCGTCTCAATGTAGTGGTGCCCATGCAACTGTGTCAGGCGGTATTGCCATATATGTTGGAGCAACAGTATGGACGCATCGCAAATATTGGCTCCATCTTCGGCTCTATCGGATTCGCCTATTTCGCAACCTATTCGGCATCCAAGTTCGCCTTGCGTGGATTCTCAGAAGCGTTGCGGCGCGAGCTTGCCGGAAGCGGTGTGGGTGTCAGTTATATCGCACCGCGCGCAACCAAAACCAGTTTCAACGATGAATCGGTCTACCGCATGGGAGAGATAGTCAAAATGAAGTTCGACGATCCAGGTTATGTTGCCGATGTGATCGTTGAATCCATACGTTCAGATATGGATGAGGCCTACATAGGTTGGCCAGAGAAGTTTTTTGTTCGTTTGAATGCCTTGTTACCACGGGTTGTGGATAGCGGGGTTAGTAAGCAAAACCAGCAGGCACAGCAGTTTGTGCGAGCAGCCGGTACAAATAGGTAAGGAGGTAATCATGTCTCGACAAAATATATTAGGGGTTTCACTTTGGTCCATATTCTCTCTGTTGTTATTAGGAACGGGGATTCTGCAGGCAGCGCAGCCGATGGGATCAGATGTGGCGGAGATAGAAAGGCAATGGGCCGCTATCAATTATCAAACCTCTGAACAGAGTAAGTCCCAGGCGTTTGAACGTTTAGCCAAGAAGGCCCATGCAGTGAGCGAACTCTATCCTGGTCAGGCCGAGCCGCTGGTATGGGAGTCCATTGTGTTGAGTTCATATGCAGGGTCTCTCTCCGGTCTGTCCAAGATGAGTGCTATGACCCAAGCGAAGCAGGCGCGGGATCTGCTCCTCAAGGCGGAAAAGATTCGTCCAACCATGGCTGATGGTTCAGTCTATACAAGTCTTGGTGCTCTGTACTTTAAGGTTCCTGGCTGGCCAATAGGGTTTGGCGACAATCAAAAGGCCTACACCTATCTGAAAAAGGCCCTGGCGATGAATCCGGACGGTATTGACCCCAACTATTTTATGGGTGAGCTGCTGTTCTACCAAAACAAATACAAAGAGGCCTATCAGGCTTTGCAAAAGGCCAAACAGGCTCCGCCTCGTCCATCAAGAGAGATCGCAGACCAGGGACGACATAAGGAGATTTCTCAGCTGATGTCCAAAGTAGAGCGCTTTCTGTAGCTTTACTCATGGATGGAACTGACGAATAATCAACCGAAGGGGTTCCAAGTGGAGACTAGTTGATTCAATGAGAGTTTTATTGGTTGAGGATGACCAGATGCTGGGCGAGGCCGTCATTGCCGGCCTACGTCAGCATGGATTTACGGTTGATTGGGTACAGGACGGCCTGGCTGCGGAACACGCCCTTTCAACGGAGATATTTGAGTTGGTGGTGTTAGATCTGGGGTTGCCAAAACGTAATGGTATGGAAGTGTTGTCTGATATACGGGGACGGGGAAACCAGATACCGGTATTGATTCTCACTGCCCGCGATACAGTTGAGGAGAGAGTGCGGGGACTGGATTCCGGTGCGGACGATTATCTGGTCAAGCCGTTTGATCTGTCTGAGCTATGCGCCAGGGTACGCGCCTTGATCAGAAGGCACAGCGGACGCAGCACGCCCATATTGGAATTTGGCAGGCTTAGGCTTGACCCTGCGGCCCATTCAGTTGAGTTTGATGGGGAAAAGGTTGAGCTGTCTCCGCGAGAATATGTAGTGCTGCAGATGCTGCTTGAGAACGCCGGACGGGTACAGTCACGCGAACGCCTGGAAGAGGCTTTGTATGGATGGAGCGGTGATGTGGAAAGTAACACTATAGAGGTCTACATCCATCATCTACGTAAAAAATTTGGTAAAGAGCTGATACGCACTATTCGTGGGGTTGGCTATATGGTGGAAAAAACCACATGAATAATTCGTTGCGTCTGCGTTTGCTGTTCATCCTTGTGGGTCTGTTTTCCCTGGTATGGATCGCAATAACAACTGCCAGCTATTTCTTCACCCGACATGAAATCGAAGAGCTGTTTGATGCCCAGTTGGCCCAATATGCACGCACTTTGCAAGGTCTTACTCAACACGAGTTAGATGAAGAGGAGCATGAGGACATCTCTCTCAGCGATGCATTTTTAGGACACACCTATGAGAAGAAAGTGGCATTCCAGGTGTGGAGCGGTACAGTCCAGGTCCTTCATTCTGAGATGGCACCAAAAAAACCCATGAGCGAGGTGTTTGGTTTCTCTGATCAGGAATTCGATGGTGTACTCTGGCGCGTATTCGTCATTCCATCCATGGATGGGGCAGCTAGCGTTCACGTCGCGGAACAGTATGATGTGCGCGATGAGTTGGTGGATAAGATAAGTCTGCAGATACTTTATCCGCTATTCATCGCGTTGCCACTGCTGGCGAGTATGATATGGTTCGCCGTCGGTCGCGGGCTTCGACCGCTAAAGCGTATTACTGCTGACGTGAGTGCGCGTTCACCTAAAGACCTACAACCTTTATCATCGGAGCAGACGCCCAGCGAGATTAAGCCGCTAGTGGTGGCTATTAATCAACTGTTGTGGCAATTGAGTAGAGCGTTCGAGTCCGAGCGACGCTTTACTTCAGATGCGGCCCACGAGCTACGAACACCATTGGCTACCTTAAAGGTGCAGGCGCAGGTTGCACAGGGAGCTAAGGACAAGGATGAACGCATGGGAGCTATTAACAATATGCTCAAAGGGGTGGACAGAGCGACCCGTCTGGTTGAGCAGTTGCTCACATTGGCGCGACTTGACCCAGAGTCGAGCCGGGAAGATTTCTCATATGTGGATCTGGCTGAACTCGCAGCACGAGTGATTGGTGAGCATTCCAATATCGCAATCAGTAAGGAGATAGATCTGGGACTAGACGAAGACTCGCACGGTCATATCTATGGATTACCAGATGCACTGGAAGTGATGTTGAGAAACCTGGTGGATAATGCAGTGAAATATACGCCCAATGGTGGCAGAGTGGATGTCAGAGTCCAGGAAAAGGGACGAAATGTATCCCTGACTGTGGCAGATACCGGCCCAGGTATAGATGAAGGTATGCGTGCCAGGGTATTTGATCGCTTCTATCGGGTGATAGATAACCAGAACGATGGATGTGGTCTGGGACTGTCCATAGTACTGCGCATAGCAGAACTGCATCAGGCCGAAATAGCCCTTAATAATACGCGGTCGACAGGATTTGAGATTACCGTGACCTTTTCCTCTGATTCCAGATAGCCTTTTTGCGGTAACTAATTCAGTTCCAAACGAAACCGATCTTTGAACTCTTGCGTATATTCTGTGTACTAACTATTAACGCAGAGTGACGGAGGAGCGAGATGAAAAAGGTTTCTTTATACCTAATATTCGCCTTAATCCCGCTGGTGGCGGCGGTTTCATGGACTATGGCGGAAGATAAAATGCAGCAAAAGAGTGCTGCTGAAGGTCTGGAAGTGGCTACTTTCGCTGGAGGCTGTTTCTGGTGCACGGAGTCGGACTTTGAAAAGGTGAATGGTGTCAAAGAGGTTATCTCGGGCTATAGCGGCGGGCATGTGGATAATCCCACCTATAAACAGGTATCCAACGGAGGAACGGGACACATTGAGTCGGTACAGTTCTATTATGACCCCAAGGTAGTTACTTATGAACAACTACTGGACTATTTCTGGAGACACGTAAATCCCACCGATAGTGGCGGCCAGTTCGTAGACCGCGGTGACTCTTATGTGTCAGCAATCTTCTATCACAATGAGCAGCAACGTATAGCGGCAGAGAAATCCAAGGCCGCATTGGAAAAGTCCGGGCACTTTGACAAACCGATCGTGACCCCCATACGTAAATTCACCAAGTTCTGGAAAGCAGAAGATTATCACCAGGACTATTACAAAAAGAATCCTATTAGATACAACTACTACCGCTATAGATCGGGCCGCGACCAGTTCCTGGAAAAGGCCTGGCCGGAAGATGAGATGAAGAAAGATTCTGCCATGAAGATGGAGAAGAAAATGTCAGCTGAAAAAAAGTATACAGTGCCAAGTGATGAAGAGCTGCGCAAGACACTTACACCTCTACAATACAAAGTCACGCAGGAAGAGGGCACTGAACGCCCATTCCATAATGAATATTGGGATGAGAAACGTGAAGGTATATATGTGGATGTGGTAACCGGCGAGCCACTGTTCTCATCCAAGGATAAATATAAGTCCGGCACCGGTTGGCCTAGCTTCACTCAGCCAATAAAGTCCGATGCGGTTGTGACAAAAGCGGATTTTGGGTTGTTTCTTCCGCGCACCGAAGTTAGAAGCAAATATGGTGATTCCCATCTCGGTCATGTGTTCGATGACGGGCCGCAACCGACAGGAAAACGCTACTGCATGAATTCAGCCGCCTTAAGGTTTATTCCTAAAGAAGATATGGTGAAGCAGGGATATGCCGAGTTTGCAGGGCAGTTTGAAAATTAATGTATCATACAGACTTCCTTATATTTGGAGCCATTATGTATCTTAACTGATGGCGTTTTGAGAACTATTGCCTGAAACATGGGTGTAAACATCATTGAATTACAATCCATATTGACTATAAATAAGATGCTGGCCACATGGATATTTGCAAGGAGGTTAAAGTGAAAAGACTTATCATGCTGATTGTTGTTGTGCTAACTGTTGGTGTGTCGGGCGCAACCTTTGCCGCAGGAGATAAAAACCAGGGAACAACTGGTTCGGGTACCACCAGTACTGGCACAACATCCCAGGGTGCCGGAACCCAGGATAGAACGGGAAGGTAAGCGTAAACAATATTGTGTACGGAAACAAAAAGGGCCGCATTGAGCGGCCCTAAATCCTTATCAAATGATCAAACTATTGGAATCTTAACCAGCGACTATACGATTGCTTGCCTTTATGTAAGATGTTTCCGTCTTCTTTTAGCCATACCTAAATATCCAAGCAGACCAGAACCAAAGAGCCAAATTGCGGCTGGGACAGGGACTGGCGTATTCTTGTCGAAGCAACCTTCTATATTGATGTTTGTGATAGGAATAGAATTGGACCCCAAGGTGCCAAGGCCAATAAGTTTGATTGTAAAGCTAAAATTGTTATTCGCTATTCCGTATATGTCAGAAACTGGATCACCGGGAACACCCCAATCGTAAATCTGGATTGGGTTTGACCAATCTGCAACAATGATGTCGTTAATGGAGACAGCAATAAAATTAGACGTTTTGACCCCGCCCACTTTGTTGGGGTCTATTCGTAAATAAGTGTAATGGAGAGCGGATGCTGGATCATAAGATCCCATGGAGTCAGCCGTGTTGATATCTGGGGTTGGGCCTCCGGGAGTGCTGGTTGGGGAGGTGAGCTCCCATAGATACATATCATCGTTTACTAAATCAAAGGTCCAGCTCCATGTGTCACCTTGCTCTATACTGACTCCAGATATATCGGCCAGGCTTACATACTGGTAATGCGTTGCATAAGCCTGGGAGCAAGCCATACTCAACAACAATACCATCGCAATTCTTATGTCCAGTTTTATCATTATTACATTCCTTTAATTTCTTTAGTATATGGCTATCTTTTTAAGAAAACGCTGCCGATCCTACCACAAAAATAGCAAGGGAAAAATAGCTGTACTTGATTCATTAGTACCGCGACATGGTCGCCGGTCACTTTCCTATATTAGAGCCATCAAAATGCACGGCAGGCATAGTAAGATCAGTAAGATCAGGGCCCTTGAATATGATGGCCTTCATTCCTATATCACTCAACTCTGGCATCTTGGGTTTGATCTTTTCGTGGGCAATGCCAGGCTTTTTAGAAAAACTATAAGCAGGTTTGCTCTTAGTCAGAGTAGGGGGTTCACCCCAGCATGTTTGAGTTGCCAGTATGAAGATGAATGCCAATGGGGCGAATCTAGCAGGTAGGTATCGCTGGCTGCCTTTCCGGTTATAATGTTTGTTCATTCGATGTGATCCCGTGATCTATCAGTTCGCTACTATGGAGCCCGGCGCAGGCATATTTATATTCGAGCATGGCCCGGATTGAGGTGCGGTACCGCCACTGGAGCCGCCAATAAACATCAACTGCGAACCTAGTTTCGCCATCACGATAGCATAACCACATGTCTTACCAGTGATCGCCCCGGCGCTCTTGTTGATAGGGAATACAACCGTACCGTTATAACTGCCACTGCTGAGCCCTATGTTCAGCGGCATTCCTGCACCGCCGTCAGTGCTGGTAGAGTAGCCAACAGCATCGCCAGGCCCATTCAGAAAATAGACAACAGTAGTCCCTATAAGCTGTGCCTTCTTCCATGCACCAGGCATGTTTGAGATGTTCAGGGGCAGTTTCACATTGAACAGAGTCTGATTTAGTGAATAAGCTGGTCCGAACTTCTGTTTAAGCTGACCTATCTTGCTGGATAGACTAAATTGGTAGGTCGGAGCGGCGCTGGTAAGAGTAGAAAAAGAAACTAGTGTGACTGCGCTGATAATCAGTGTCACAGTTATCAGTGATTTGTAACGACATATATCCACATGTTTCATAAACGTCTCCAATCCTTGTGCTTGAAGGGTGGGGCAAGCCTTACCTGGGTTGTTATTTGGATGCCCTTTGGTTTTTGTTTAGTCTATGCATTATTGCTTTTTGCTCGTTCCAGTATTTCCCGTTGTTGATCTCTGATTCTATCCTGTTCCTTGGCAATTGTATCCTGTTGTTCGTCTCGATTTTCACTCCTTTCGCCTCCAACGAAATTCCCTTGTGCTAAGTTGTTTGATTCTTCAGAAAGGCTCTCCAGGTGTCTTTGTAGTCTTTCATATTCTTCTTTATCTTCTTTTGATAGGGCCATGAGGTATTTTCCTTTTTATAACGAGTTAGGTTTAGGCGTAGCATACCAATTCATTTCGAGTATATGGTAGGCGCAATGCCCGTTGGTTATTGCGCCCTACGTTGTTATTTATGTGTCCTGCTTCCGAAGTCGGTTGCAAAAGTACTCTCGCCAGCCATCCGGTAGACCGGGGACCTTGATGACTCGGCGTAAAAGCTCCTGCTCGTTTTCGTGTTCGGTGTAAAGACGTAAAAATTCCGCCACGCTGATTCTAGGTTGCGCCTCTGACAACACCCTGATTGGATCTCGGGGCGAGATCGAGCCTTCTCGAACTACTGCTAGATAGAAGCCGGTGCGACCGCTCTTCAGGAAACGTTTGACCATATCCGGGCGATCGAATCTGATGCCGAGTTTGAAGCAGGGAAGCCGGGGTTGGGTCACAAGGAATTCCCCGGAACCGATGCTCAAACGGTCTCCGATATGTAGAGAACTCTCGTTAAGTCCATCAGTTGTCAGGTTCTCGCCGAATGCGCCCCACGGCAACTCCATTCCAGGAAGTTGGTCGCGCCAGTACGAGTAATGCTCCGAGGGATAGGCGTAGACGGCCTTGTCGGCACCTCCGTGAACAGAAAGATCGGCTTGCTCGTCGCCGGCCAAGTTGAGCTTGTGTACTGGTACAGGTCCTTCCACCGGATCTTTGAAGATTGAGGTGCGCACAATCTTTCCACGCCATTCTACCTCGCGTGGACGACCGACGTTGATTGAGATGAGCCTCATGATTTACCCGATTGTTCAGGGAGTCGCTGGATGGCCCAGTGTTTTACATAAGGGGCGCACAGGGAAGCTGAGCGTCCAAGTAAGCGATAGTGATTGATCTTGAAGTGATTGTTAAGTGTCATCTGCATGGTATCTTAAAAAATGGAAAGGTCAGTCACCAGGATTGCTTAAGGCTCAATGCCCGTTGGCTGCTGTGTCCTGCGTGGATGGATCTGCCTGTTCTGTATGTTCATCATTTAATTGATTGACTTTGTAGTTGAAGTAGAGGGGCGTAAAAAGAAATGTCCATAAACCGTGGAACCAATGACTGCTTTCACTATTGAAATTAGATATGTCGTTTACTCGATTTCTGGCCTTAAATCCCCAAACAATTAGCATGATCCCCCAAATTCGATCAGAAAGGTTACTTACCTTTTCAATTGGGTGACCAAAATCTACGATCATGTACGGGATGAGTAGTGCCGCTGATATATATGACATCACCATAATTGAATTTATGAATCCATTAGATATTGCTGATTCTTTATCCAGATGGCTATTTATCTTGTCTGTCTGTCGTTTAATGTAATAAGCGAAATAGACACCATAAGTGATAATGCCTATCCCTAAAAGCCTCCACGTGCTCTGCTCTTTCAGATCCTTGATTAGTTCATGATAGTCCATAACTTTTTCTATGGGTTTTTACTCTGGTCCCAAATGTCACAAATGTCCACTGTCTCAGCAGCTATTTGTCAGTTTCATCATTACGTCGTTTTAAAAATTTCTTTGCCATCTTTTCCATATATTTTTGGAATTCTGGATCATCAATATCCGTTTCTTCCTCTAATAATATTTCCTCCGTCTTTGTGTCTTCTTTTGCGCTCACAGATGGCGCTACTAGTAATTTGCGTTTTGGTTGCATAAGCTGTCGTGGGTTAAATATAGTGCGGGAATTGATCTCAGGAATAGTCACTCCTGCATCTGAAAACTTCTCAATTGAGCTAATGATTTGTCGTTTTATTAACTCTGCTTTTTCAGGCTCAATCTTTCCGTTTTTCTTCATGTCAGAAAGTTCACTTAAAATCGGAAGTGTATTGGCGATTACTTCTAGTTGCTTATTCGCTTTGTTTTCGTGAAAGAATATCACCTTATCCCAAAAGCTTAAGATAATATCTTTAACGCAAGCTATTGCTTTCGCAGCCCCTAAAAGATCAAATGATTTATCACTACCTGAGTCACATGAGGCAACACTTAATGACTGCGGTTCTATGTTTAAAATTTGGCTGGCAGCTTCATATAAACCCTCTATGGCTTCAAGGGCAATAATCACTCTTTTGGTGGAGGATACACTGTCGTCTTCTATTAATATTGCCGTTAAAACTGCCTCATCTGTCTTTTCTTCTGTCTGCTGTTTTTCCTTAATATCATCTACGCTTCTATGTAATAGCCTTACAAGTTTGGGTAAATGCTCAGATACAAAACGCAATCTTTGATATATTTCATGTACAGCTGGGCTTCGTTTTTCTTCTGATGTAACTAAAAATGACCAAAAGCCTGGTTCTTGAAGGTCCTTTAAACCGAATATTTCCACAATCTTGTTTTCGGTATCACTGAACGACTTGGTTTCATGCATGTAGTGTTGATAAGAAGATAGAATTTCTTCACCAGACATACCCTTTTCTTTCGTGAAGAAAGATTGAATAACGAAAAATACACCGCTCTCTTCTAATGATCTTAGTATCTTATTACCTGCATTTATTATGTCTTTTCTTAGCATTTACATTCCCTTTTTCATTGGTTTACTCTCACTTTCTATATAGGACTAACAGTAGATTTAATTGCAAGAAACAATATTTAGCTATGCTGCTGAAAAATGACGCCATAAAACGCACCAAAGAAAATTCCACCAGAATAGAAAAGAGGGTATTTAACTAGTCTGCTCCTTCCACGATCTTTCATTCCGAAAGGGTTCCTTGTTGCTTTTATGAATTATTATGCAGCTTATGTTTTGCTCATTTTTAATGGATTTATACATAAAAAGCAAGGTTGTACTGTGTGATATGACACAGTTATTCGGAGCTTGTTTGAGATATTGATGGTTATCAATGCCGGTTGTCTTTTAGATACTTAGATTGCTATTGCGATGACCTGAAAGATGTGGCTTATTATTCGGATGCGTAAATCAGATTCATTCCTGATCTTTTTTTCTCTGTGCCTGTTTCTCTTTATTGCGACGGTCGTGGATTCCAGTATTCGTCAGGATGCTGCTGTTGCCGTTCTGGAGAAACGCACCGATATGGTAGGGGAGTATGGTCTTACCGATCTGGCGTTGTTTACCGAGGCGCGTTATACCCGACACCTAAGCCAGTCCGATTTGCATAGCGCATTTCAGGACCATCCTTTTTCTTTTGAACATTTTCCAAGCGGTTCTTTTTACCTGCCACCTCAGGTGTCCACCCCATGATGCATTTTCTTCGCAGGCAGAGATACCTGATCGACTTCACCCTGGCGTCGCTGATGCGGCGCAAGGGCAAGAACCTGAGTCTATTGCTGGTCTATACCATGATCGTGTTTCTGCTGGCGTCCGTAATGCTGTTTACCAACTCCTTGCGCAGGGAAGCGGGGATTGTGTTACAGGATTCCCCAGAGATCATCCTACAGCGCACATTGGCCGGACGGCACGCCCTAATACCTGGCTCTTATCTGGACGAGATCGGCAGTGTGCGTGGTGTTTCCAGTAAACAGGGACGTCTCTGGGGCTATTTTTATGACCCGGTGGTAAAGGCCAACTACACCATAATGGTGAATAAACGGAAGCAACTCACCACCACCGAGGTGATCATAGGATTGGGCGTGGCCCGAGCCAGATATGTGGGTATAGGTGACTACATCAGCTTTCGCTCCCATGACGGCAAGACCTATTCGTTTCGGGTAAGGGATATCCTGGATGCCGATTCTGAGTTGGTCAGTTCCGACCTGGTGTTGATGTCGGAGCAGGCGTATCGCACTACCTTTGGTGTACCTGAGGGGTACTACACAGATCTGGTCTTGTCGGTACGCAACCCACGCGAAGTGCGCAAGGTGGCCGAGAAGCTATCGCTTAAACTACCTGATACCAGACCGATCCTGCGCGAAGAGATCTTGCGTACCTATGATTCCATCTTCTCCTGGCGGCAGGGCATAGTCTTTGTGCTGCTGGCCGGTGCTATCCTGGCCTTTGTCATCTTTGCCTGGGATAAGGCCTCGGGACTGAGTGCAGAGGAGAGGAGGGAGATCGGCATCCTCAAGGCAATAGGTTGGGAGACAGGGGATGTGCTGCGCATGAAATTCTGGGAGGGGGCGATCATCTCTCTGTTGGCATTCTTTATCGGTTATCTCGCGGCCTATGTACATGTGTTCTATGGTTCGGCATCTTTGTTTGAACCGGTGCTCAAGGGTTGGGCGGTGATCTACCCGGATTTTGCCCCCATTCCATTTGTGGATGGCCTGCAGGTGGCGACTCTGCTCTTCTTTACCGTCTTTCCCTACGTAGTGGCTACTATCATTCCCATCTGGCAGGTATCGATCACAGATCCTGATGCGGTGATGCGATGAGACTGCAACTTACCGACATCAGAAAGGCGTTCAACCAGGGTAGACCCAATGAGTTCTGGGCCATCAATGGAGTGTCGCTGGATGTTGAGCCAGGTCGCGTGACCTGTATCAAGGGCGCCAGTGGTTCCGGTAAGACCACGCTGCTGTCTATGATAGGTTGCCTGTCGCGTCCCACATCCGGGCGTATCAGTTTGAACGGTGATCTTCTGTCTGGCTTGCCGGAACGTTTTCTTACCGACATTCGTCGCAAGCGGTTTGGTTTTATCTTTCAGCAGTTCAATCTGATCCATGGTCTGTCAGTGGCGGAGAATATCATGTTGCCGGCATATCCTTTGGGCCTGGATCGCGGCGAACTGCTGGAGAAGAGCGACCTCCTATTGGAACATTTTGGGTTAAGCAATAAGTGTGATAGCCAGGTGCAGTGGCTGTCTGGCGGAGAGAAACAGAGGGTGGCTATCTGCCGCGCCTTGATCAACGATCCCGATGTGTTGATTGCGGATGAGCCTACGGCCAATCTGGATACCAAGCTTTCCCATGAGTTCATGCAGCTTATAGGGGAGTTACAGCAGTCGGGCAAGACCGTCCTGATCGCCAGCCATGATCCGGTGGTGTTTGCATCGGATGTGGTAGGCCGCGTGGTGGAGATGCGCGACGGTCTGGTAGTGGAGGAGTGAACGATGCTGTTTAGTCCCGCAATCATGGCCCTGGTACTGGTCTCTGCCGTAGTCAGTATGATGCTGTTGCTGGCCAGCGGATTTGCCTTGCAACTGGTACGGCATTGGGATATCACCAGCGGCAGTGAACGACAGTTGGTGTTAGAGCGGAGAACCTATCTTATATCTACCCTGGTTAGCTGGTCCTTCGCCGCTGAACTGGTTTCACTGTTGCTGTTTATCTATAACGCCGAGGCCATGTCCGGTCAGTTTGTGGGGGCCATGTGTGCCACTGGGGTGTTGAACGTAAACGAATGGGGTTGGCCGACTTTGTTTGCCAAGATTGCGGTGTTTTTTAGTGGTGCAGTCTGGCTGATACTGAATCGGGTTGATAATCATGGCTATGACTATCCACTGATCAGACTTAAATATTGGTTGCTGTTGTTTATAGTCCCCTTGGTGCTGTCGGAGTTTGTGTTTCAGTTAAGATATTTTTTGAATATGGCACCGGATGTGATCACTTCATGCTGTGGTGCGCTGTTCTCAGCAGATTCCGAGGGTGTGGCTGCTGAGATATCTGGTCTGGAGCCGCGTAGCTCTATGTTTGGGCTGTATACAAGCGCCTTTCTGGTGTTGGCGACAGGCATCTGGTACGGGGTCAGAAGACGGAGTAGCGCCCTGTTTGCGCTCGCGGGAGGGGCTGCATTTGTTATGGCGTTGGTGGCCATCGTTTCGTTTATTTCACTATATGTGTATGAACATCCGCACCACCACTGTCCGTTCTGTATCCTCAAGTCTGGTCACGGGTATATAGGGTATTTTCTCTATGTCCCGCTGTTCATAGGAACCGCCCTGTCACTGGGGGTGGGGGCGATAGCGCCCTGGAAGGCGGTGCCGAGCCTTTCCAAAATTGTAGATTGTGAGGCGGGACGCTTGGCTTGGTTGGCAACTATCCTGTTTGGTTTGTTCTATCTGATCGCCGGTTGGGCGGTCGTAAGTTCGCCTTTGCGTATGCCGGAGGTATGGTTCTGAGTATTTACCGGTACTACCTTGCGGTACATTTTTTAGTGGTATGAATCTTAATAAGCAGCAAACAAAAAGGAGTGACTATTATGAGTGAAGATAAAAAGATAGATCGGCGCGATATGATGAAGATGTTGGCCGCCCTGGGCTTTGGCGGTATGGCTACGGCAGCTAGCGCCGGTCCAGGCATTGGCGTTATGATTCCTGGAAAAGGTTGGGTCCAGGCCAGTGGTGAGAAGGGTGCGCTGGATGGAACGCCAATGCAGTTTATCCCCAAGGGCCAGCCGGATGAAAAGCCTCTGGAGAATGAGCTGGATAAGTATCCGAAGTGTCCGTACTGCGGCATGGACCGTAAGAAGTGGAACCATAGCCGTCATCTGGTTCAATACGACGATAATCTGGTCGATGGTACCTGTTCCATTCACTGTCTGGCTATTAGCCTTAGTCTCAACCTGGATCGTGGCCCCAAGGCTATATATGCGGCTGACTTCGGTTCCGATGCAGAGATCAAACCTCTGGTGGACGCCGACAGTGCCAGTTATCTGATCGGTGGTAAGACCAAGGGTACTATGACCATGAAGAGCAAGATGGCCTATTCTGTCAAAGATGCGGCCAAGGTTGCACAGGGGAAGATCGGTGGACAGATCGGTACCTTTGACGATGCGTTGCGTGCGGCCTATATGAGCATGGCGGATGATACTGTCATGATTCGCAAGAGACGCGCCGAGAAGGTGAAGAAGATGATGGAGATGAAGATGAAGAAGCAGGGCTAAGCTGTTTTGTTGAGCGGGCGCCGGTGCGATGTGGCCGGCGCCTGTGTAATTCATTCAATCGTGTAGATGTATGTAGTTATGATCAAATCTAGAATATCTAAGCTGCTTCTGTTCATCACAATACTGGTCACATCCCAATCCGTCTTCTCAGGGCAGGTCGTGACCCCCAAGCCAGCACCGACGGATACCTGTCCGGTATGCGGTATGTTTGTTAGCAAATATCCGGCATGGGTGGCCACAGTCGTTTATAAAGACGGCCATGCCCACCATTTCGATGGGGCCAAGGACATGTTTAAGTATCTACTAGATATGCCTAAGTGGGCTCCTGGGCATAAGGAGGAAGATATTGAAACCATAGGGGTGACCGAGTACTACGGTATGCAGATGATTGATGCACGACAGGCGTACTATGTCATCGGTTCCGACGTATACGGCCCCATGGGCCATGAGTTGATTCCTCTGAACAGCATGGAAGACGCAAAAGAGTTCATGCAGGATCATAGCGGCGTTAAGATAATGCGTTTTGAACAGGTCAGATCAAACCTTTTGATAAACCTGGATAACGGTGTATTCAGCGAATAATAAACCCATCCTGCGCAATTCATATCATTGTAAAAAACAATAGCTTTCCGTGCTGCATGCTATGGCTTGTATCTTCTTGATCAAGAAGGTAAATAATCCTAATTAGGCAGCATATTCCTCGATCTGTAAGAGTTGAGTGGTTAGGCCTACAGGAGTAGAATCTCCACCTTTAAGTGAGTGAATTTATCCCTTTTATTATCACTTTATTCCGGCTTTCTTAATAATTATTTATATGGTGCATGTTATGACTGCAAAATCTGCAGCGAATCAGAAAATTATTTCATGGGTTGAACAGATGGCTGATCTTTGCCAGCCGGATGCTATTCATTGGTGTGACGGGTCAAAACAGGAGTATGATGAACTGTTTCGTGTAATGGTTGAATCCGGTACCGCGATAAAGCTGAATGAGGAGAAGCGCCCCAACAGTTATCTGGTTCGTTCCGATCCCATCGATGTTGCTCGGGTAGAAGACTGCACCTACATCTGTTCCGAGAAGGAGGAGGACGCCGGTCCGACCAACAACTGGATGGCACCAGATGAGATGCGGACCCTGCTGACCGAAAAATACCGCGGCTGTATGCAGGGACGCACCATGTACGTCATTCCATTTTCTATGGGGCCAATCGGGTCACCCATCGCACACATCGGTGTTCAGTTGACGGATTCGGTATATGCCACGGCCAATATGCATATCATGACCCGGGTGGGAACCAGGGTATTGGAGACTCTGGGAGATGGTGATTTCGTACCCTGTATGCATAGTGTTGGCGCGCCGTTGGCTGAGGGTCAGAAAGATGTACCCTGGCCATGTAATGAAGAGAAATATATCACCCACTTTCCCGAGACCAGAGAGATTATGTCTTATGGCTCTGGTTACGGCGGCAATTCGTTGCTGGGTAAAAAGTGTTTTGCTCTGCGCATCGCATCCAACATGGCGCGCGATGAGGGATGGCTGGCCGAGCATATGCTCATCCTGAAGCTCACTAACCCAGAGGGAGAGATAAAATACGTAGCCGGCGCTTTCCCCAGCGCCTGCGGCAAGACCAACCTGGCCATGTTGGAGCCGACCATCCCAGGTTGGAAGGTAGAGTGTGTGGGTGATGATATCGCCTGGATGAAGTTTGGTGCGGATGGCCAGCTCTACGCCATCAATCCAGAGGCTGGATTTTTTGGTGTGGCGCCGGGAACTAGTTACGATTCCAATCCAAACGCCATGCGTTCACTGGATGAGAACTGTATCTTCACCAATGTGGCGCTTACGGCCGATGGTGACATTTGGTGGGAAGAGATGACCGATGAGAGGCCAGACGGTCTTACCGATTGGAAAGGTCAGCCATGCACCCCAGATTCTGAAACTCCTGCTGCACATCCCAACTCCAGGTTTACAACTCCAGCGAACCAGTGTCCGGTTATTGCACCTGAGTTTGAAGATCCACAAGGGGTGCCCATAAGCGCCATCCTATTCGGCGGTCGGCGCGCAGGTACCGTGCCCCTGGTTAATGAGGCGCTGAACTGGGAGCATGGCACCTTCCTCGGTTCCATTATGGCCAGTGAGAAGACTGCCGCTGCTGCGGGCGACCTGGGCGTTCTACGCTATGATCCCATGGCCATGTTGCCATTCTGTGGCTACAACATGGCCGACTACTGGGGCCATTGGCTTGAGGTTGGTAACAAGCCCGGTGCTAAGATGCCCAAGATCTTTTTCGTCAACTGGTTCCGCAAAGATGATGATGGTAGGTTCATGTGGCCTGGCTTCGGCGAGAACAGCAGGGTGTTGAAGTGGGTATTCGAACGTTGTAACGGTAGCGCCAACGCTACAGATACTCCTATCGGTAGACTGCCTGCAGAGGATGCTCTGGATGTAAGTGGTCTGAATATCGATCCAGAGATGATGGCCAAGCTAACAGATGTGGACGTGCAGGCGTGGCTTGCTGAGTTGCCGAGTATAAAGGAACATTATGCCAAGTTCGGCGACAGAATTCCGCAGGCATTGAACGATGAGGTCGCTGCATTAGAGGAGCGTTTGAAAAACGCTGAAGGCTGATAGATGGCAATGTGTCACTGTAATTCTGGTCTAGATTTCGATAAATGTTGCGGGCCTGTCCTGACGGGAGAGAGGCAAGCAGAGACGGCAGAGGCATTGATGCGTTCTCGTTACAGCGCCTTTGTTTGTGACGAGATAGATTATCTGAGCGAATCGCTGCATCCGAAACATCGTTCTGACCATGATGTGGCGGCAACCCGACGTTGGGCCAGCAACGCAGATTGGCTGGGCCTGGAGATATGCTCTATCGAAGATGGCGGCGTAGATGACGATGAAGGCCTGGTTGAATTTATAGCCAGCTATCGGGAATCGGGGGTGGTGCGCAGGCACCATGAGGTTAGCCGGTTCAAAAAAGAGTCTGGTCGTTGGTACTATGTGGATGGAGAGGCGCCTAAGATCGAGACCTTTAGAAACGAGCAACCCAAGGTTGGCCGTAATGAACCATGTCCCTGTGGAAGTGGTAAAAAGTACAAAAAATGCTGTGGTAAGTAGGTATCTAAGTCTAAAAATATAGTTAAATTAGTTGCTTATGTTTGCAATTTAATGTAAATAGTCTAGATTATTAAGAAAAAGACTACAGAGGTCTTAATAATCTAATGCTATTTTCACGCAAACACGCAGGCATTAGGCCTATTTTAGTAGGTTTGGTGTTGCTGGCGTCCATGCCCATCTATGCCGATTACTATAAATATATCGGTCCCCATGGTGAGATTCTATTCACTGACAAACCTATGGAAGCTCCGTATACGATGGTTTGGAGGAAAGACCGGCATTTTATAACCATGGGGAAAACCGCTCTTTCAGAGGATGAATCCAATAGTGCCGCCAAAGGAGATGGCCCAAAAGACGGTTTTAAGATTACAAAAAACAAGGTCACTTATGTGGAACATAAGCCACATGTGGATTTTGGCTCTATGCATTCCAATCGTGCTAAGTATTCCGACATGATTGACGAGGTTGCGCGCAAGACACGTCTTTATCCATCTCTTCTACACGCCGTGATAAAGGCCGAATCTGCCTACGATCCAAATGCCGTATCACCGGCGGGGGCGGTTGGTTTGATGCAACTTATGCCACATACCGCCAAGCGTTTTGGAGTGAAAAACAGGCGTGATCCCAGAGACAATCTTGAGGGTGGAGCCCGCTATTTGCGCAAACTGCTGACCAGGTACAACAATAATATTAAGCTTGCCTTGGCGGCGTATAACGCTGGCCACAAGGCGGTAAAGAAGTATGGAAATAAGATTCCTCCATATAAAGAAACTCAGAACTATGTGAAGAAGGTCATAGCCTACTATATTCAGAACCGTAGGCGTCTGGCTATGGCCGATTAAAACTCCCGCAAGTCTTGGCAGCATAGTGTAAGCTATGTCGTTATCTATGGATAAACTAGTAAAATCCAGGTTTGCATGGCTCATGCTGGCGATGAGCGCGTTGGGATTGGAACTGGCCGCCCTCTACTTTCAGTATGTCTTGCAGCTCGAGCCATGCGTCCTTTGCGTCTATGAACGTAACGCAGTGGCCCTTATATTTCTTGCCGGAGTTATTGGCTGCATCAATCCCAATATCCTTGTATTGCGCATATCTGGATTTCTGTCATGGATTGTTGGGACTGTTTGGGGGCTCTATCTTTCTATAGAACATTCCGGTATCCAGATGGGGTTAATAAAGGACTCAGGCAGTTGTGACTTTGTCGCGAATTATCCATCCTGGATGCGGTTAGATAAATGGATACCATGGCTGTTTAACCCGACCGGTTACTGTGAGGATATCCAGTGGCGGTTCCTGGGGATGAGCATGCCTCAGGTCATGGTGGTGATAAACACGGTGTATCTAATTGTGTTTGCTATAGTTGTTAGTTCAGTAACAGGGCGGTCTAAGGGCGAGGGGTTATCGAATGTCTGAATCCAGTGTGGCTACGGGTAAATGCCTGTGTGGAAAGGTAACCTACGAGATTACGGGCAATCTTGGTATATTCCAGTACTGCCATTGCTCCAGGTGCAGAAAGTTTACCGGTAGCGCCGTTTCGGCGAATCTTCTGCTTACTCCCGAACAGTTTAAGTGGCTGAGTGGAGAAGAGTATGTGGGGAGATTTGAGCTGGAAGGCGCCAAGCACTTTGCTACCTGTTTTTGTAAGCAGTGCGGCTCTTCACTTCCCTGGCTGGCGCAGAGCAGACAGGTGGTGGTTGTTCCGGCCGGTACCCTGGATACCGATCCGGGCATAAGACCATCACAGAACATATATTGGGGTTCCAGGGCGTGTTGGTATGCAGAGGCTAGTGAGCTGCCTAAGCATGATGAACTGCCGAAAAAGAAGCAATAGACCTTAGTTCAAGGCGCGGGTTCAAGCCGTACAAGTTTTCCGTCTGATTCGTCGGTCAACAGATATATATATCCATCTGGTCCGGTTCTGACATCGCGTATACGTCCTAACTTTTCCTTGAGTAATCTTTCTTCTCGTATAACCTTGTTTCCGTCCAATTCCAGTCGAACCAGTAGTTGAAACTTGAGTGAACCTACAAAAAGGTCACCTTTCCATTCGGGAAATTTGTCTGCGTTATAAAAGGACATGCCGGATGGTGCTATGGACGGAACCCAATAGTAATTCGGTTGTTCCATGCCATGTTTATGCGTGCCTTCACCGATACTGGTACCAATAACATAGTTGACGCCATAGGTGATGATTGGCCATCCGTAATTTCGTCCTTTGTGTATGAGATTCAGCTCATCTCCCCCCTGAGGACCATGCTCATGTATCCAGACCTCGCCTGTTTTCGGATGTAACGCCATGCCCTGTGGGTTACGATGTCCATAGCTGAATATCTCTGGCTTTGCTCCGTGTTGTGCTATGAATGGATTATCTTCTGGAATCATTCCATCATCATGAATACGGATGACTGATCCGGCCTGATCGTCCAGTGCCTGAGCCCTGGGCCTGTCGCCCCTGTCGCCGATGGTTATGTATAGATAACCTGAGCGATCGAAGAGCAGACGTGATCCGAAGTGGTAGGTTTTATCAGTCTTGCGTTCCAGGCGAAAGATTACTTGGAGATCTGTAAGCCTATGATTAACCAGACGAGCTCTGGACACCTCTGTACCCATACCTTCTGCACCTGGAGCTACATAGGATAGGTAGATCCATCCGTTATCTTTAAAATCTGGATGCAGGATGATATCCAGTAGACCGCCTTGTCCTTCAGCTTCAATCCTGGGTAACCCAGATACTGGAGTTGGATCTAACTTGCCGTTATCCACTATACGTAACCTACCGCTACGCTCAGTCACAAGGATTCTTCCGTCCGGCAGAAAGGCCATACCCCAAGGGTGTTCTAATCCGGCCACGATAGTAACGATCCTACCGGAGAAGCTTCCGACTATCGGTTCAAGCCTTTGGGCGGAATGGGATGATAGGTAAGGGCATATGATCAAAGATACGAAGGTAATATATGTGGAAATTTTGGCACGCAGACCACGTTTTCTATTGAAAATGTTCTCAATCATAACCATATTTTAGAGTAGAAAAAGGTTGTGTGAGAGGTAAGTGTAAAACTTCATGGAGCAAAATTGGAGGTGATATCATGGTTGGTACAACTGACAAAAAGGGCACCGGTAACGAGGTGGAAGTCAAGCAGTCTGGGAATGACGTTGATGCAACCAAAACAGAGGAATCCAGGTCACTGCATCCATTAGAAGAGATGGATCGCATGTTCGAGAATTTGTTTACCAGAGGTTGGCTGAGGCCGTTTCGTTGGGATATGCCAGCATTCGAAGATTTTCGTATGCCGTTTGGCGGAAAGGTTCCGCGTGTTGATGTCATTGACCGCGAGAAAGAGGTGGTAATTCGCGCGGAGATCCCAGGTGTGGATAAGAAGGATATTGAAGTTACTATGACAGACGCCGCAGTTACCATAAAAGGAACAACAAAGAAGGAGAAAAAGGAGAAGAAGGAAGACTACTTCAGGAGCGAGATATCAAAGGGTTCTTTCAGTCGTACGGTAGGGCTTCCGGATAACGTAGATGGAGCCAAGGCCAAAGCAAGTTTTACCGATGGTGTGCTTGAGTTGACCGTACCTAAGGTCAAAGGTAGCAAACGGCATAGTATCAAGGTGGAGTGATAAATGTTGGGCCTGCGCATATGGCGCGGGCCCATTTATTATTAAAAGACTATTTACACCCCTTGCGGATTAGATAGATATACTCCCTCTTGGTCTGCTTGAACTCAAGCAGATCATGTCCTTCCTGTTTGCATAACACATGTACTTCCCGTTCTGTGCCTGGTTCTGTCCCGACTACCTTTACTACGTCACCGCCATTCATGCGAGACAGAGTCTGTTTGATACGCAATATAGGCAGGGGGCAGTTCAACCCCTTTAGGTCTAACTCTTTTGTAATGTCTGTCATCTAAAGCATCTCCTCAGTGCTTGACGCTATATGATAATAGAAGTGCTGCTATAAGTGGAATATTGGTGCTATCCTTAAGCACTCATTGGGGCCTAAATCCATCAGGCGTTATTACCTTCGCGGAATGGGGAAATAATAATGAGCGAACTGCTAGAACAAACCTACTTCAATAACACACTCCAGACTTGGGCTGTATCCTTTGGCATAATTATCCTATCAATGCTGTTGGGGAAGGTGGTTTACTGGATCTTTTCCAAGATCGTGCGTGGTTTCACCAGCCGCACCGAGACCAAACTCGATGACATCATCGTTGACATGATAGAAGAACCGATGGTGTTTTTCCTGATTTCCGCAGGTATTTGGTTTGGACTAAAGCAACTGACTCTGCCTGAGGCATTGAATAGCGCAATCAATAACTCATTTCAGGTTCTGTTGGCGCTGTTGGTTGGCTGGTTGGTAAGTCGTCTGTTCGACGCAATCTGTGAAGAGTACTTGGCTCCATGGGCGGAAAAGTCAGAAAATGATCTGGATGACCAGCTTCTGCCTATCCTGCGCAAATCAGTAAAGACCGCTATCTGGGCCTTTGCGGTGATCATCGGACTGAATAACGCGGGCTATGATGTTGGCGCCCTTATCGCTGGACTTGGTATCGGCGGTCTGGCTCTGGCTATGGCTGCAAAGGACACAGTCTCTAATATCTTTGGTGGAGTGACGGTCTTTACCGATCAGCCGTTCAAGATCAACGATCGCATCAAGATTGCCGGGTTTGACGGAACAGTGGTTGAGATCGGTGTGCGCAGTACCAGGCTAGAGACTCTGGAAGGACGCATCGTAACCATTCCCAATTCGAAATTTGCCGATGCTCCGGTTGAGAATATCTCCCGTGAGCCGTCGCGTAAGATAGTTCTTAATCTCGGGCTTACCTATGACACCGCGCCTGAGAAGATGCAGCAGGCCATGGATATGTTGCAACAGATCAATGAAGCGAATCCGAATACCGAGGATAAACAGATCATCTCATTCAACGGCTTTGGAGATTTCGCCATGAATATTATGTTTATCTATTACATCAGCAAGGGGGCAGACATTGCTAATACCCAGACTGAGATAAACATGGAGATATTGCGCCAATTCAATGTCAACGGACTTGAATTTGCCTTCCCTACCCAGACTATCTATACCATAGGGGCTAACGCATAATGAACAATGAGATTCTGATTGGCGGAAACGGACAGTCACAGGTTTCTCTGTTGGCAAAGACCGCCAATCGACATGGCATGATTGCCGGAGCTACTGGAACCGGTAAAAGTGTCACCCTACAGGTCCTGGCTGAGAACTTCTCAGCAATGGGAGTGCCGGTATTCCTGGCAGATGTAAAGGGTGATCTATCAGGCCTAGCACAGTCCATAGCAATGAACGACAAGATAACCTCCCGGTTGGAGAATATAGGTATAGATGGTTTCACCCCTCAGGCCAACCCAACACTGTTCTGGGATCTGTTTGGTAAACAGGGACATCCAATCAGGACCACCATATCTGACATGGGTCCGCTACTGCTCTCCAGTATGCTGGAATTGAACGATACTCAGACCGGTGTACTCTATGCCGCATTTAGCATTGCTGATGACAGTGGTATGTTGTTACTGGACCTAAAAGATCTGCGCAGTATGCTAGGTTGGATGGATGATAATGCCAAAGAACTGTCATCCGACTACGGCAATATCAGCAGCTCTAGCATAGGTGCGATCCAGAGACGCCTGTTGGTGCTGGAGGAGCAAGGGGCGGAGCATCTTCTAGGTGAACCGGCACTCAATCTGAATGATCTGATGATCACAGACTTCTCTGGTCGCGGCGTAGTAAGCATCCTGGATGTTACAGAACTCATGTCTAAATCACCTAGGGTATACGCCACCTTTCTGCTGTGGTTGTTGGCGGAGTTGTTTGAAAATCTGCCAGAGGTGGGTGATCCAGAAAAGCCTAAGCTGGTGCTTTTTTTTGATGAGGCACATCTTCTGTTTGACCGCGCGCCCCGACCTCTGCTGGACAAGATAGAACAGGTGGTGCGTCTGATTCGTTCCAAGGGAGTAAGTGTGTTTTTTATTAGCCAAAGTCCATTGGATATACCATCTGATATCCTGGGTCAGCTGGGCGCACGCATTCAGCACGCATTGCGTGCATTTACTCCCAAAGATAAGGATACGGTGCGTACGGTCGCGCAGAATTTTCGCGAGAATCCAGATTTGGATACCGAGCAAGTTATAACCGAACTTGGTACTGGTGAGGCTTTGGTCTCGGTCTTGGATGAAGACGGGAGCCCAACGCCAGTAGAAAGGATTTTGATAAGACCGCCGCAGTCACGCATAGGACCACTTTCAGAAGCTGAGCGCAGAGAAGTGCTTGAACGCTCGCCACTAAAGGGAAGATATGACACAACAGTAGATCGGGAATCCGCCTTTGAGATGCTGAAGAAACGTGCAGAGGAAGAAGAGCGTGTGGAACTTGCGGAGAAGGCACGTATAGAGGAAGAGAAAGCAGCGAAGAAGGATGGATCAAAGGGCAGTATTTGGACCGGCACCTCAAGACGTCAGGGGGTGGGGGAGGCCATCGTTAAAAGTGTAGCTCGTTCTGTCGGAAGTTCTATTGGACGGCAGATAGTCCGAGGGGTTTTGGGTTCGTTGCTGGGGGGTAGAAGGTAATACTCTATATTTATTGTCCCGTAGCTGGACTACGGGACGATTAAATATGCTTACTTAGGAAAGAATTTAACAAGCATCTTCGATATCCACCCCTTATTCAATTTATTCCGTATCTCCTGTGCGTAATATTGATCTTCTTTCTGGATATGGGCGATAAGCCAGATCTTTAGGTCATTCAATAGACGGCGCGATACGTCCTTCCCCTGGTCCCACTCCGACTTGTAACGACTTATGCGGTCTGTGAACGAGTCGTGAACCATGCGATGACCTTCGGTGTTTTGGTAGCCGTGTTCGGCCATCAGACTCTCTTCGAATGAGAAGTGCGAGATGCAATACTCGAAGAGGTTAGCAAATACCTTGTCTATTTCATCCCTGTCATTGGTCGAAATGGCATAGTGTAGCTGATTTATATAGTCGATAATCTTTCGGTGTTGTATGTCTATGACCTCAATGCCTGTGTCGTAGGCGTCGTCCCATGCAATAAACATAATTATGTCTACCCCTTAATGATGCTTTTTGGATATACGGAAAAGGCCACTCTTGTTGTTATGGCTGCTTTATTCTAAATAACTAGCGGTTTTTCTACACCTTTTATTCTGACGATAGATAGGTCAGTTCATTTCCCTCCAGGGGGAGTTGGGCGCGTATTGCGCTCGCGTGATGAAGGTGTTCATGAGGTACAAGTATCCAATACTCGGGCCCATCAGCATTCCTTGGTTCTATTCTCTCAATGCGATTTGGAATTCCTTCCATTTGTAGTTTTGTAGCTACTAAACCTGCTAAACCTTTGGCGGTGTACCCTCTAAAGTATTCCCAAAGCTCTTCGTTGCTCATTTTTCGCACTTTTCAGTTGGTTATTATCTTAGAAGTATAATCCATGTAAATTATAGAACAATTATATTCCTAACGCAGTCAAGACGGGGAGAATTTCCTGATTGTAAACCTGCTTTTAGTACAAAACTGAGATATCTGTACTAGTATTTGATTACGGCTGATCTGACTAGCTGAGGGTGTGGTGCAGGATATACACCATTTTACGCTGTAATCGTTGGCGGTTGATAATGATCTACCCCAGAGTTCTCGCTTTTGTACTGGCAGGCGGTGAGGGAACCCGTCTATATCCACTCACCGACATGCGATGCAAGCCGGCCATACCGTTTGGCGGGCGCTATAGACTGGTGGATTTCGTCCTCAGTAACCTGGTTAATTCACAAATATTCTCTATCTATCTGTTAGTACAGTATAAATCTCAGGCTCTGATCGAACATCTACACAAGGCCTGGGAGATGTCCCCCATGTTGGTTGAACAGTTTATTACCGAAGTCCCGCCCCAGAGATGCAATGGAGAGGAGGACTGGTTTCAGGGTACAGCAGATGCGGTATATCAGAACCGCTCATTGATAGATCAACACCAGGCGGACGTGGTTCTGGTGTTCGGTTCTGATCATATCTACCGCATGGACATTCGGCAGATGTTGAATTTTCATTTTTCCCAACAGGCGGATGTTACGGTAGCGGTAAAACCCGTGTCTATAATCGAATCTCAGCGATACGGTAATATTGAGATAGATGAGTCTGCAAGAATAACGGGATTCCACGAAAAGCCGCAGGTACCGGTTACCATTCCTGATGATCCGGCCAAGATACTGGCATCAATGGGTAACTATATATTTCGTGCAGATGTTCTGCGTGAAGCGCTGGATGCGGTGCATCGAAAAGGTGGCACTGACTTCGGCAGGCATGTATTGCCATGGTTGGTGGAGAATCAACGCGCTTTGGCTTACGACATAACGAATAACCATGTACCAGGGGTTAAACCATATGAAGAAAAGGGGTACTGGTGTGATGTGGGTACCATAGAATCGTATAAGCAGGCGCACGATGACATCCTGGGTATACAGCCACGCTTTGACATGTTCAATCCCAAGTGGCCGATACGTACATATCGTTATGACGGACCGGCAACCAAAGTCGGGCGGCTTAATATGGACAACTGTCTCATCGGTGCCGGTTGTCTTATAGAAGCCGCTAAGTTACATAACAGCGTAGTGGGCTTGGAGGTTATGATAGAAAAAAATGTTGAAATCAAGAACTGCGTTATTCTAGATTATGTGAAGATAGAACAGGGCTGTAAGATACGTAATGCCATCATAGACCGTTATAATGTTATTCCTGCTGGATCAGAGATAGGTTTTGATCCTGAGAAAGACCGGGAGCTCTACTGCCTAGATGAATCGGATATTGTGGTTGTTCCTTGCGGAGACAGGATGGTGTCCAGGGTTTACTAGTATTGAACATTCTGGAAAGATAAAAATAACTATTACGTCTGATATGTCTTAATCATGTTAAAGATCTCCAGCAACGTCTCAATCCCTATAGAAGAGGTAGAGATTACTGCCATTCGTTCTCAAGGAGCAGGTGGCCAGAACGTAAATAAGGTATCTTCTGCTGTGCATTTGCGTTTTGATGTGCGCTCATCATCACTGCCAGATTTTTATAAACGACGTCTTCTTGCGTTGAATGACCGGAGGTTGAGCAAGGATGGAGTGATTGTAATCAAGGCGCAGCGCTATCGCACCCAGGAAAAGAATAGAGGAGAAGGGTTGGATAGGCTGGTAGAGCTAGTCAAAAGTGTTGGAGTGGTTCAGAAGAAACGCAAACCGACCAAGCCTACTAAAGCGTCGCAAAAGAGACGCATGGATAATAAGACTAAACGTGGGCAGACCAAATCATTACGAGGCAGAGTGCGAGATCTTTAGACTGGATCCCTATTATATCAAGGAGGCAAGCAGTGACGTTTGCTCCAGTCGATCTGCTAGTATAGTTAGAAGCACCTTATGGAATGATGTCTGTAGTTGATTGGATGCCGATTGAATGGCATCCGATTTTATCTTTATTATGATGGTGTCTGAGTTGCTTATAA
Source organism: Sedimenticolaceae bacterium (assembly GCA_050288625.1). GTDB lineage: Bacteria > Pseudomonadota > Gammaproteobacteria > Chromatiales > Chromatiaceae > JAAGZL01. The sequence goes on from JBNKEE010000036.1 coordinate 82,911, forward strand.
CACTGGCGCTTCTGGGTTTCTTTTTACCGTGTATATATGCCATCTCTCCAAAGCATTGACCGGTCTCTACTAGTCCTAGAAAAGAACCGTTCTTCATGATCCTGGCCTCACCAGCGGCCAGGATAAAGAGTGAATCTCCGATCTTGCCCTCTCTGATGAGAGAGCGCTCAGACTTAAACTTGCGCCAGTTGCTGATGCGAACAACTTCCCATAACTCCACATCGCTGAAATTCTTGAAAAACTCCAGGCCTTTAAGCATGTTGAACTGCTCGGTGTCTGACACATTTTCAGACGGTAATTCAAGTTGGCCGTGGGCTGCAGTTATATCCTGAGCAATATCGCTCCAGGTGGAGTATCTGTTTGTTGGCTCTTTTGCCATGCAGCGGTCTACAATCTTGGCCAGACACTCAGGTACATCAGGGCGTAATACGCTAAGTGGAGTCGGGTCTTCTTCTTTGATCTTGCGGATTAGTTCTGGTTGGTTTTTTGCGGAGAAGGGAAGACGGCCTGAGAAAAGCTGATACATTACTACACCTAGGGAGTAGATGTCAGTCTGGTGGTTTACCTCTTCTCCATTTATCTGTTCCGGCGACATATATGCCGGGGAGCCTACTGCCTCTAGGATCTGGGTGTGATCGGCATTCTCCATTAGCGCGGTGCCGAAATCGCTGACCTTTACATCACCATACTCATCAACCAGGAGATTGGCGGGTTTGATATCACGATGTATCACGCCGTGACGATAACCATAATCCAGAGCGCTGCAACATTTGAATATGATGCCAACCACATCATCAAAGGGAAGCAGGGTTTTGGGTGTGCAGTACTTTTTCAGGGTATGGCCAGGTACGTACTCCATCACTATATAGTGGAGGTCATCTTCCTTGCCGGCGTCATAGACAGAAACGATGTGTGGGTGTCTCAACTTACCAGCCAGACTGGCCTCATTCATGAACATTTTTTGAAACTTGGAACCGTTCACAGGATCACTGAATACAGCCTGATGGGCGATCTTGATGGCCACTTTACCGCCGGTGAAAGGATCTATTCCAAGGTAAACGGAACTGGTAGCGCCTTTGCCTATCAGCCTTTTGATATCGAATTTGCCTATGGTTTTGCGCATATCTTCTTCCTGTGTGGTCAGTCCTAGCCCTTTACCTGGTTGGTCAACCTACCTATTTTTTCAATCTCTATTGTCACCACGTCTCCGTCAGATAAGAATATCGGTGGCTTGCGTGCAACCCCTACGCCCGGCGGTGTCCCTGTTAGTATAACCGTTCCTGGCATTAGGGTGCGGTCACGGCTAAGTTCGCTTATCAACGTGGCAACTGAAAAGATCATATCGCTGCTGTTACCATCCTGCATAACTTCGTCGTTCAGTATGCATCTTATCTGCAGTTGCTGGGGATCAGATATCTCATCTGCTGTTACCAGGACCGGCCCCAATGGGCAGAATGTATCAAAACCCTTACCCCGAACCCATTGTCCACCTCCGCCATGCTTTTGCCAGCGTCGTGCAGATACATCATTAGCGCAGGTGTAACCGAGAACATAGTCCAGAGCAATTTCAGTTGGGACATCAAGGGCAGCCTTGCCAATAATCACTGCCAGTTCCGCTTCAAAATCAACCTCTGGTCCCCATGTGGAGCATTTTGGTAGCTTGATGTGGTCTCTAGGATTGGTTACAGCGGCCGGGGGCTTCATGAAAAGAATGGGGTTTTCCGATACATCTTTACCAGTCTCTTTAGCGTGTTCGTGGTAGTTCAGACCGATACCAAGGATGTTGCTGGGTTCCAGCGGAGCTAGGATCTTCTTTACAGGTATTAATTCACCAGTTTGCTCTAATCCCTGGTAGAGGTCACCAGTAAGGATTTCAGCTGTATTTTTATCCTGTAGAACGCCATATCTGGTGGAGTTGTCGTGATCAATGAATCTGCTTATTCTCATCGTGAGCCCATGTGAGTAGCCTACATTTATAACTTTATCAGAGCGGCCTATTGAAAAATGTGATGCGCTCCAGGAACCAGTGAATATATATTATAGGTACTGTTGAGGAAAATAGAGATAAGACTATGCAGCTAAATGACAGTGGTTTACTACGTGAGGCCTGTTACATAAACGGGAACTGGGTTTCAGCCGATGATGGCACAACCAGAGAGGTTGTCAATCCAGCGAACGGTGAAGTATTGGCGTTGGTGCCAAATATGGGTGCTGTTGAGACCAGGAGGGCGATCGACCTGGCGCAGACGGCACTGTTCTCGTGGCAGGAGAAGACCGCTTCAGAACGTGCAGGGTTGTTGCGGAGTTGGTATGAGTTGATGCTGGAGCATAAACAGGATCTGGCTATCATTATGACTCTGGAGCAAGGTAAACCACTTGCGGAATCTCTGGGTGAAGTGTCCTATGGGGCCTCCTTCATTGAATGGTTTGCGGAAGAGGCTAAACGTGTGTACGGCGATACCATACCAGCACATCAGGCGGATAAACGCATCGTGGTCATCAAACAGCCGGTAGGTGTGTGTGCCGCCATAACCCCCTGGAACTTTCCTAACGCCATGATCACCAGAAAGGCAGGCGCTGCTCTAGCAGCAGGCTGCACCATGGTAATAAAACCAGCTGGGGATACTCCTCTATCTGCGTTAGCTCTTTGTGAATTGGCGCATCGGGCAGGTATACCGCAGGGTGTGCTGAATGTTGTCACAGGATCTGCCGCAGAGATAGGGGATGAACTCACATCTAACCCTATCGTGCGAAAGCTCTCTTTCACCGGATCAACCGAGGTTGGCCGGACCCTGTTGGCCAAGTGTTCAGATACAGTGAAAAAAGTCTCTATGGAGCTGGGCGGCAATGCGCCTTTTATCGTATTTGATGATGCGGATCTTGATGCAGCTGTGGAGGGGGCGATCCAATCAAAATACCGTAACACAGGTCAAACTTGTGTCTGCGCGAATCGTTTTCTGGTACAAGACAGCATCTACGAAGAATTTGCCAAAAAGCTTACTGCAGCTGTTAGTGAGATGAAGGTGGGCAATGGCATGGATCATGGTGTTACTCAGGGGCCTTTGATCAATGAGGAGGCAGTGAAAAAAGTTGAAGAGCATATATCCGACGCAGTATCCAAAGGGGCACGCATACTGCTTGGGGGAGCCAGACATGAGTTGGGAGGAACATTCTTTCAACCAACTCTGATGGTGGACGTGTCATCCAGGATGCAAGTGGCACGAGAGGAGACCTTTGGTCCTGTAGCACCGCTATTTCGTTTTGATACCGAGGAGCAGGCCATAGAGATGGCCAATAACACAGAGTTTGGTCTCGCCGCCTACTTCTACAGCCAGAATCTTGGACGAGTCTGGCGCGTGTCGGAGCAGTTGGAGTATGGCATGGTGGGAATAAACTCCGGGATCATCTCCACTGCCATCGCGCCATTTGGAGGGGTAAAACAGTCCGGGGTAGGGCGAGAGGGATCAAAATACGGTATAGAAGAGTATCTGGAGATTAAGTACCTCTGTATGGGTATTTGATTGCCTAAACTCTGGCATCCCAGTACATAGTACATTACTTTGTATCCCTACACTCCAACATACGATCACCAGACAAGGCAGGAATGCAGAAGACGCAGGAGCAGTTTTCAGTCCGTACATCCGGTACATAAATGGTGTGCCCATAAAGTTGGGCACACCGCAAATACCTCTAGAAAGGTTTGGGTTGAGGCGTCTTATCGGTAGAAGGTGGTAGTATTGGTAATCTGAAAGATGGCTGGTCTCCAGTTAGGGTCTTCAAAAAGGCAACGATTTTGGCGTTCTCCTCTTTACTGAATTTCTTACCTAGTTGCAGACGGCCCATTATATCAACCGCCTCGGTTAGGGTCTCAGCTTCACCATCATGAAAGTATGGATAGGTCATCTCAACATTGCGCAAGGTCGGAACCTTGAACTTAAAGCGATCCGCATCTTTTCCTGTTACAGCCACTAGACCTTCGGCGGGACTTTTGGCTTTGTACGGTTCGACTACGCCCATCTTCTGGAAGGAGTTGCCGCCTACTGCTGGTCCGTTGTGGCAGGCGGTGCAGCCGCTATTCTTAAATAGGTTATAACCAGCTACTTCATCTGCAGTTAGTGCTTTCTTATCGCCATTCAGCCACTTATCAAAGCGAGAATTAGGCGTAACTAGCGTTTTCTCGAATTCGGCAATGGCGTCAGTAATCTTGTCTATATCCACACCTTCCTTACCAAATACCTGTTTAAATTCTGTGGTATAAGCAGGTATTGATTCCAGTACTTCTACGGCTAATTTGTGGGTAAATGCCATTTCTCCAGGATTGGCAATAGGGCCGCCAGCCTGGGCCTTGAGATCTTTTGCGCGACCATCCCAGAACTGGGCAAGGTTCATGCTGGAGTTGAGAACAGTGGGTGCGTTGATTGGTCCCTGTTGCCAGTGGTCTCCGATAGAGGTTTTAAGGTTGTCGGTACCGCCCATGCTAAGGTTGTGACAGGAGTTACATGAAATAAAGCCTGATTTGGAGAGACGTGGATCAAAATAGAGTTTTTTGCCTAATTCAGCCATGGCTTTGTTGATGCCCTGTGCCGGCTCAATGGGTTGAATGGGTTCCTTAGCTGAGATGTCAGTTACACCCATGGTGAGAGTTGCAGCAATGGCTACAGTCAATATTTTATTCATTAAGGGATTCCTCCTCTTTTTTATGCCAGTGGAAGATGCAGTGTGAAATTTTTTTCTGGCTTCTGTTTTCTCCCGAAAAAAACATTATTCACACGGAGGAATAACTTAGAATTAATCTAAATCTAGAGCATTGATAATGCTCAATTATGGGAACAAAATTCTTATTATTGGTCGTATAAGCGTAATCTGCTGTGGAGTAGTTTCGCTGGAGAGCTGGTATGAAGAATATCTGGCCGGAGATATGCGAGGATCGATAGACTCTGCAGTTATTGCATGTTTATCCCTTTCTCTTGTAAGCGAGTCATATCCTTCTGAAATGCAGGTGGACCATAAGCCATGAGCTTTTGTTGTTTTAGGAATCTACCATTCTCAACGACCTGTTCAGTAAAAACCAGAGGTCTCATATTCTTTTCAGAGAATTGCTTCAGCCATTCCAGTGAACGTGGAGGGATCCTTTTTCCAACCGGTACAGCCAGATCAACAGGTATACCATTCCATTTTAATTTCTTGAAGATGACTATCACCTTTGCGTTATTCGGTTTCATCCATTCTGGAAGTGGGCTATTGGGAAGGATCCATCCACACTTGAAATCATGGCATGGGTCTTTAGGGCGGTTTTCATAATCATCGCACCCATTGCCGGTGCTATGTGGGCATGGATGTCCAGGGTATACCGGCACATCTCCGATAATCATCTGAACCCAACCATCGCAGCATCCAGTACATGGTTGGCATATCCTAGTGGACATATCATTCAATTTTTATGATCCCTCGTAGTTGTTAGGTAATATAGAGTAAGATTATCAACGGTAGTTTTATTTGTGTATATAGCTTTCCCTATTTATAAGAATATTTGTAGCACGTTTTGTACACGGTTTGTCTTGTCTATCTCTTATCGCTCTAAGAGACCTAATTAATAAAGGCACAAAATACATTAGTAGGGATATGGAAAATGTGTAATTGTTAGCTATATTTAAAATCCTATTCTATAGGAAAGCCTGTACGGTAAGGTTATTATAATGAGACAGGTTGTCGGAAGAGAAATTAGATGAAGTCATTCTCCAGCCCTTCGTTGTATCAATGGCTGTTAGTATTAACGCTATTACTGCTGCTTTCCGGCGTATGCGTGCAGGCTGCTGGACAGGCGCAACGTGATGTGCGCATCGGAGTTCTGGCCAAACGTGGCGATGAACGTACCCTACAACGCTGGCAACCTACCGCAGACTATCTTAACCGGGAGATTCCAAGATACCATTTTGTTGTGGTGCCACTTAACTTTGTCGAGATTGATCAGGTTGTGGCGAAGGGTAAGGTGGATTTTGTCTTAGCCAATTCGGCGATCTATGTAGATCTTGAGAAACGTTACGGAGCAGGGAGAATAGCGACCATGCGCAACCGTAACGGTAGCCGTGGATATACCGTGTTTGGAGGTATCATTTTTACTCGCTCTGATCGTAAAGATATCAATACGCTCACAGATATTTCCGGTAAAAGGTTCGCGGCGGTGAAGGAGAACTCGTTTGGTGGCTACCATATGGCCTGGCGTGAAATGGCTCAGGTTGGAGTCACTCCCGGCGAGGATACTTTGCTTCAGTTCAGTGGTACCCACGATGCAGTGGTCGAAGCGGTACTGCAAGGTAGAGCCGATGTGGGAACTGTGCGTTCCGATACCTTGGAACGAATGGCGGCTGAGGGCAAGATCGACCTGAGTGATGTCAAGGTTATTAATCAACAGCAACATGCGAATTTTGGTTATCTACACAGCACCCGTCTATACCCTGAGTGGCCGTTTGCCAGGGTAGCACACACCAGTGAAGAGCTGAGTCACGTCGTGGCAGCGGCACTATTGCGCATGCCATCAGGTAGCCATGCTGCGCAGTCTGGACAGACCACTGGTTGGACCGTACCGGGAAACTACCAGCCAGTACACGAACTGTTGCGTGAGTTGCGCATTAATCCGTATGCAGAGCAGGGCCGTATTACCTTTACTGATCTAGTGCGGAATTACTGGTATTGGTTACTGCTGATCCTGCTGGTCCTACTTATGCTTAGCGCAGCTAACGCATATGTCGCACGTCTCAATCGCCGTCTGCGGGTGACAGAGGGAGAACTGCGTAGCGCCAGAGATAATCTGATCGAAAAGGTTAGAGAGCGTACAGCAGAGCTAGAAGAAAGCCACAAACGTTTGGAGAGGATAAGCCAAGACTGGAACGATGCTTTTGATGCCATCAGTGATCCAATCTTTATCCACGATACTGAGATGCGCATAGTGCAGGCTAATCCGGCATATTGTGAGTGTGCCGAACATAGTATTGATGAGATGTTAGGTAAGCCCTATTACCACTTTTTTCCTCACATGGAAGAGCCGTTGCCATGTTGTATCGATTTTCCAGACCATCCTCCTACTGAAACACAAGAGCTACAACTGGATAGTGGGGAGGTCTTTGTTTCGCAATCCTATGGTATCAAACGCGCAGACAACACTATCCAACATGCCATCCATATCATGGAAGATGTGACTGTTCAGAGACAAGCTGATGAGGAGATGCAAAGGCTTAACCGCGCTTTACGTACCCTCAGTCTTTGTAACACAACCATGGTACATGCAGAAGATGAAAATGAGTTGATGGATGACATCAGTCATATTCTTATAGATAACGGTGGCTATGGCTTTGCCTGGGTAGGTTATGTCGATGGGTATATTGGAGGCGCTATCCAACCTGTAGCTTATGCGGGTAATGGAGGGATGATACAGCAAGAGCTAAACCGTATATGTGAAACAGGTGGCGCAGATGAGCTGGCGCAGCATGCGCTGCGACAAAACAGGGCGGTAGTGCTAAGGGATCTTGCTGTTTGCGAGGAGTGTTCCGATGAGTGGTGTGAAATCGCACAGGCGTCAGGCTTTGCCGGGGCCATTGCCTTACCACTGTTCTCGCAAGGAGAAGTGTTCGGTGTGATCAGCATATTCTCAGTCGAGTCCAACGCCTTTGACGATGCTGAGATTGAGCTGTTGCAAGAGATGGCAGGCGATCTCTCCTTCGGTATCCGCACCCTGCGTAGCAAGATCAAACGCGAGCAGGCCGAATTTGCGTTACAGAAGACAGAGGAGCGCTACGAAGAGCTGTATGAGAATGCCCCCAACGCCTATCTGTCCGTATCAGGAGAGGATGGCAAGATCATACAGTTTAATCAGGCGTTGTGTGAAATCCTGGGGTATTCGCGTGAGGTGCTTTCAGGTATGGTCATCTCTGAAATCTATGCAGACACCGCTTATGGCTTGGACCGTGCAAAGCGCATATTCTCCCGTGGTGAAGGTGGCAACGTACGCGATGAAGAGCTGCAGATGCGCCATGCCGATGGCCATCCCGTTTGGGTCAGTGTTAGTATTGATGCGATTCATGATGGTCATGGTAATCTGTTGGAAAGTCGCTCCATGGTTATCGATATCTCTGCTCGCAAACAGGCTGAAGAGGAGCGGAGCCACTTTGCGGAACAGTTGCAGCGTTCATTGCTGCAGGCTATACGTGCCATCGCCCTGACCATTGAGAAACGCGATCCTTATACCGCTGGCCACCAGGAACGTGTTGCTTCCCTGGCGGTCAAGATTGGCGAGGAGCTGGGTCTGGATGAGGACAGTCTGGAGGGTCTCAAGCTAAGTGCGCTGATCCACGACATCGGTAAGATTTCGATTCCTGCAGAGATTCTGAGCCGCCCAGGAGGGCTGGAACCTGAGCTGTTTAGTATTATCAGGACCCACCCGCGTAGCGGCTACGATATTATCAGTGGTATAGAATTCCCTTGGCCGTTGGCAGAGGTGGTGTTACAACATCATGAGCGCATGGATGGCAGTGGCTACCCAGACGGACTTAGAGGGGATGAGATCATTCTAGAAGCCCGAATCCTGGCGGTTGCCGATGTAGTAGAAGCTATGGCGTCACACCGTCCATATCGAGCAGGGCTTGGCTTTGAAAAGGCACTGGAAGAGGTAGATTGCGGTAAGGGTACGCTGTACGATGCCCAGGTTGTGGATGCATGTAAAAGGGTCTTTAGTGATGGGGATGGTATGGAGGAGTGGGTGCGCAGTACCCAAAGCCGCTAGGCTGGGGTATTAATCACCAATGATGCGCTCATCTCTTGGTGCAAGTAGCAACTTTTCCGCATTTGATTTGTTCGCTGCGTGGATCATCCTGCAAATGACATCAGACTCAGCTCTTTCCTCTTTTCTCAGCTCGTTTACCTTTACCTTGGCGTCGCGGTAATTTTCAAAGCTGGCGATGTATTCAAGTTTATTGTCAGGTTCTATCCTATAGACGAAATATGGCATTAATCATGGTTCCTGCTGATAGGTTGATTAGGGATGGTTTATACATTGTAACCCTATTTACTGTTGCAAAGCGTATAGCTGTTTGATTTCCTGTGCCCATATATCGTCATCAATAGTTTCAAGCACCATGGGAATTTCATCAAATCTTTCGTCGTTCATTATGTATTCAAACACATGCCAACCAAGCTTACCCTTGCCCAGGCTCTCATGGCGATCTACCCTGGATCCAAGATCAGGCTTGGAGTCATTAAGATGCATTGCGCGCAGATATTCGAACCCAACAATGGAATCGAATTCTGCGAAGGTCTTGTCACAGGACTCATGGGTACGTAGATCGTAACCTGCGGTGAAGGTGTGGCAGGTATCCAGGCATACACCGATGCGTGATTTGTCTTCGACATCTTCTATTATGGTGGCTAGGTGTTCAAATCTGTAGCCCAGGTTAGAACCTTGTCCTGCTGTATTTTCGATAACGGCAATAACTCCACTGGTACGCTCCAGTGCCCAATTAAGAGATTCTGCGATCAGTTTTAGGCTCTCTGTTTCTTTTATCTGTCTTAGGTGACTGCCTGGATGAAAGTTGAGCATCTTGAGGCCGAGCTGCTCACAACGTTGTAGCTCATCCAGAAATGCCAAGCGAGATTTATCCAATCTTTCTGCCTCAGGATGTCCCAGGTTTATCAGATATCCATCGTGGGGCAGGACGTACTCCGGCGCTATACCAACCTTATCCAGATTGTCTTTGAACTCATGTATATTCTTTTCAGTGTAAGGCTTGGCCTGCCACTGGCGCTGATTCTTTGTAAACATGGCAAAGGCCTTGGCGCCGATCGCATGCGCATTGAGTGGTGCGTTCTCTACGCCGCCACTTATGCTGACATGTGCTCCAATCCTCTTCATAGGGGAATAAATAGTATTATCAGGTTTTGTTGGTAGTAGAGCAGGGAAGTGAGGTGGTGTTTGGTTTTGAGGGTTATCCCCAAGCGCGGAAGCGTCCGGTGTCCACATGCAGGAAGTTGGCTTGAGGGTAGTAGCCTACACCTCCGGCTCGCATGGAAAGAGCCGCCTTGCGTAGGTTGTGTAGATCCGTTCCTGGAAGCCTGATATCTATGGCTCTGCCTCGCATGTGTAGACTTCTTTTTGCTACGCCGTTACTCCTTTGGCTTAACATTCTATTGGTTTTTGGGGATCGGTATCCTGACACGACATGGAACTCTTTGCGGCTGCCTATCCTTAGTTGTAGGTCATATAGTATATCCATAAGGCCGGCATCAATTCGGTGTTTATCGCCTGTACGATGATCACGCAACAGGACTGCTACGTCTCTCATGGTTTCTGGTATGTATTTGCCGTTTTCCCAGTAAGTAGCTCTCATCTTCTCACCGGTGTGCAGATTCCTCATCTGTATCTTTCTTTCGCCTTTAGCTGCTAGCAGACGTCTTTTGTGGTAGACCTTTTTCTTCTTGGCAATGGTCTTCTTCTGGGCGTTGGTCTTGGCGATCTTTTCTTTAACGCTTAGCTTTTTAGCATCAACAATATTTTGCGTAGGTTTGGAAGGTAGGGCCTCTGCTATCATCTCTGGTTCGAACAGCGGTTCATACAGAGGTTCGTACTCAGGCTCAAAAGGTGCATCATAGTCGATGGAGTCAGGTACGATCATCTCGCTGGCGATAGCAGGTATGGCTTCAACGAAATCTAACCCAACAAGCTCACCCTTCAACGGGGCTTCGCTGAACATCAACGCCTTTGGTAGAAAGACCGCTGCCGCTCCAGTTGTGCAGGCAACAAAACGCCTCCGTGATGAATCCACGGCTTCGTCGCAGAACATGAAATGTTTTTGTCTAATAAACACAGATAGATCAGTAAACTCGCTTACCGCTGCTTATAGCTAGAGTAATTTACCTTGAATCAGTATTTTATGCAAAAAACTTATAAGGTCAAGTAGTAAATACCCCTAACCCCATTATTTCCTTAATATTATGCTAGGTTTTTAGCCTGCGTTATCTAACCTGAGGAGACTATTACTAATTTTGCTGTCCCGATCGTAAATATCGTCTCTGAACTGCAGTATTCCGTCCTTATCTATCCATGTTGTCATGTAGACAAGGTATACCGGAATGGTCTCTGTAAGGTTGTGGTGAACGGTCTCTTTGGCATCTATCAAACTAACCACCTTGTTGGCGGATTCAGGTGTAGGATTGAAGTTATCACCTAACAACCTGGCGGCTAGTTGTTCCGGCTTTTCCAGGCGGATGCAGCCGTGACTGAGTGCCCGCACATCCTTGCTGAATAGGTGGCGGTAGGGCGTGTCGTGCAGGTAAATCCCAAATTGATTAGGGATGTGGAACTTGATGCGTCCCAGGCTGTTTTGTGGGCCAGGCCTCTGAACCAGCAGATACGGAAAATGCTTTTCGTTGAATTGAGACCAGTCAATATTCTGAGGGTTATATTTGGTGTTCGAGGCGTCTTTGTTGCCGTACTGGTTCTTCATGAATACATCCATGTCAGACTTGGATAGAAAATTTGGGTCTTCAATCTGTTGTGGTAGCAGTTCCTTGATGGCGATGCTAGTTGGTACAGTCCAAGTAGGATTAAATATCACCTGTGTAATTTTGCTTTGAAATGAAGGGCTTGTGTTATCTTTGCCCCCAGTTATGGTGCGCATGTGCAGGATGTAACGGTCGTTTCGTATGAAATTCAATTCAAATCCCGGGACATTGACTAAGATGTATTGTTCGCCCAACGTTCTTGGCATCCAACGCCAGCGCTCCATACTGGTTTCGATCTGCTTAATCCGCCATTCCACACTCATATTCATTGCCTGTCTGGTGCCTGGACCGATATAGCCGTCCATCTCTAGACCATGGCGTTTCTGAAAGCTTTCAACCGCAATCATCAGGTTGTTGTCATAGATATGTTCGTTACCACCATTCGGGTATAGGCCTCCCTGAATCTCAGTGGCCAATCTCCTTCTGATTAATGGGATTTGAGGATTGGTATCGCCTGGCTTTAACGTTCTTCCAGGTGGTATGAAAGGCCAGGAGCGGTTCTTCTGTATCTCTCTGAACTGTGCCAATTTTTCACGTAAGAGCTTGTACTGTCTGTGCTGGGGAGCTAGGACTTCTAGGGTCTCCTGCAGTTTGTTTTCTTTGAGTGTACTATCCAGAGTTGCTATAGGGTCGAAGTCGGCCTTTTTTATGTGCCATTCCGCATCTACCTGTTCCGGGTCTAGACGGCCAGAGTAGAGGTCTTTACCGTACTTGAAAAATGCATTGGTCAGAGCGATATCAAATTCAGCCATCTTTCTGTCATCAAGCTGGCCGCAGCTGTCGACATCTGGGTTTATGGCGTAATCCCTAGGGTTTAGCCCCTCTTTGTAGGATGTTTGCAGAAAGCCTAACAGCGTCTTTATTTTTTGACTCTGGTCATTATTTTGGCACCAGACGGGATCATATCCACGTTCTCGGTAGTATTTGTCTAGCAGAGGCCAATTATGAGTGTTCGACGTCTGATTGACGTATTCCTTGTCATCAAAGATGTTTTTTAGATGTATACCTGAAGAGGTATAGGAGACAAACCCATCACTGCCTCGATCGAAGTACAAAGCGTTAGCGTTTGTTGATAGCGCTATTAGTATCAGACACAAAAATATATGCCTCTTTTTATGAAAAGAGGCATGGAAACTGGGCGATTTATTACTGAGACGCATAACCACAGGGTCCTGACAATCTAGTGTTTCTACTTTAGCAGAAAACAGGTGCATAATCTGTATTACCATGAATCTATTGATGTTTTTGCTTTGTATTACAAAAGCTTAATTCGTTTGGCCTGCTCATCCAGCTTTGCCAGGGCAGACTTAGCGTTTTCAAGTTTGTCACGTTCTTTCCGCACCACAGCCTCTGGCGCCTTGTCCACAAATCCGGGGTTAGAGAGCTTCACTTCTATCCGTTCAATTTCACCTTTTAGCTTGCCGATTTCCTTCTCCAGGCGGGACAACTCTGCATCACTGTCTATGAGACCGCTCAGCGGGATCAGTAGTTTCATCTCCCCGACCAAGGCGGTGGCGGATTCCGGTCCATCCTCTCCCTCATCCAATACATCGATTGATTCGGTGCGGGCCAGAAAGTCGAGATATGAACGATGTTTATTTGCCCATAGCTTGTCGTTGTTTGAGGTGTGAGAGAGCAGAACAGGTACCGGTTTTCCTGGTGATATGTTCATTTCTCCTTTGATCTTACGTATGCCCAGGATGAACTGCATTACCCATGCCATTTCGTTCTCCGCATCCCGGTCGATCTTGCTCTCGTTTGCTACGGGGAATGGTTCTAGCATTATGGTCTCGCCATCCTTGCCAGCTAGAGGTTTGAGTGTCTGCCAGATCTCCTCGGTGATGAAGGGCATAATAGGGTGGGTCAGGCGCAGCAGTGTTTCCAGTACACGCACCAGGGTGCGGCGGGTGCCGCGTTTGGCGGAGGCAGTGGCGTTGTCATCATTCAGAACCGGCTTGGACAACTCCAGATACCAGTCGCAGTACTCGTTCCAGGTGAACTCGTAGATTGCCTGGGCGGCGTGGTCGAAGCGGTATCCATCCAGGGCGTCGGTGACTCTGGCCTCGGCCTGCTGCAGACGGGAGATGATCCAGCGGTCGGCTATCGACAGCTCTACCTCTCCTCCATCCTGAGCGCAATCCTGGCCCTCGGTGTTCATCAACACATAACGCGCCGCATTCCATAGCTTGTTGCAGAAGTTGCGGTAGCCCTCGATGCGTCCCAGGTCGAACTTGATGTCGCGTCCGGTGGCGGCCAGGGCGGCGAAGGTGAAGCGCAGGGAGTCGGTGCCGAAGCTGGAAATGCCGTTCGGGAACTCCTTGCGGGTCTGTTTCTCGATCTTTTGCGCCAGTTGTGGCTGCATCATGCCGCTGGTGCGTTTGGTCACTAGGGACTCCAGATCGATGCCATCAATCAAATCAATCGGATCCAGCACGTTGCCCTTGGACTTGGACATCTTGTCGCCGTGGCTGTCGCGTACCAAGCCGTGTACATAGACCTCGTGGAAGGGTACCTCGCCGTCCATGAACTTGAGGCCCATCATAATCATGCGTGCTACCCAGAAGAAGATGATGTCGAAACCGGTGACCAATACGCTGGTGGGATAGAAATCCTTTAGCCGATCGGTCTGTTCCGGCCAGCCCAGGGTGGAGAAAGGCCAGAGGGCGGAGCTGAACCAGGTGTCCAGCACATCTTCGTCCTGGCGCAGGGGATAGTCGGCTGCAAGGCTGTGCTTGTCACGCACCTCCTGCTCATCACGGCCCACATAGACATTACCTGCATCGTCATACCAGGCGGGGATGCGGTGGCCCCACCAGATCTGGCGACTGATGCACCAGTCCTGGATGTTACGCATCCACTCATAATAGGTGTTCTTCCAGTTGTCGGGGACGAACTTGATTCTGCCTGTCTCCACCGCCTCGATGGCCGGCTTGGCCAGGGGTGCGATCTTCACGTACCACTGGTCGGTGAGGAAGGGTTCAATCACAGCGCCGGAGCGATCGCCACGCGGCACCACTAGCCTGTGGTCCACGATCTTCTCCAGTAGTCCCAGCTCTTCCAGGTCGGCTACGATCTGTTTACGCGCCGCGTAGCGATCCATACCGATATATTTGGCCGGGACTAGTTCCCCTTCGTCGGATTCATTTTCGCGGATGGCCGCGTCCACGGTGAAGATGTTGATCAGACCTCCGTGGGCCTGTTCGCTGATCTGCACCTCATCCCGATGGCGGTGCCATACCTCGTTGTCGTTGAAGTCGTGGGCCGGGGTGATCTTCACGCAACCGGTGCCGAACTCGGGATCGGCATGCTCGTCGGCGATGATGGGGATCTTGCGTCCGGTCAGGGGCAGTTCCACCAGTTCCCCGATCAGGTGTTTGTAGCGCTCGTCCTCTGGATTGACGGCTACGGCGCAGTCGCCCAGCATGGTCTCGGGGCGGGTGGTGGATACCACCATATGGCCCTGGCCGTTGGAGAGGGGATAGCGCATGTGCCACATGTGGCCGCTCTCCTCCTCGTTAATTACCTCCAGGTCAGAGACGGCGGTGTGCAGCTTGGGGTCCCAGTTCACCAGACGTTTACCGCGGTATATCAGGCCTTCTTCATACAGACGGACAAACACCTCTTTCACTGCGTCGGAGAGACCGTCATCCATGGTGAAACGCTCGTGTTCCCAATCCAGGGAGGAACCGAGACGGCGCAGCTGGCGGGTGATGTTGCCACCGGATTCGCCGCGCCATTCCCAGATGCGGTCGATGAAGGCGTCGCGGCCCAGGTCGTGACGTCTCTTGCCCTCGGCCTCCAGTTGGCGCTCTACCACCATCTGGGTGGCGATGCCGGCATGATCGGTGCCCGGCTGCCACAGGGTCTGGTCCCCCTTCATGCGGTGGTAGCGGATCAGGGTGTCCATGATGGTGTTGTTGAAGCCGTGCCCCATGTGCAGGCTGCCTGTCACATTAGGAGGCGGGATCATGATGCAGTAAGAGCTGTCACCCGTTGTGGCAGGTGCGGCCGTTCCCGGCGTCCTCGGCTCAGGCTTCCTGCTTCGCTCTAACTCCTGCATCCCTGCAGTCGTGTCTCCCGCGGCACTACCACATCCCTGTGGGGCGAAGTATCCGCGCTTTTCCCAGGTTTCGTACCAGCGCTGTTCCAGACTATGGGGGTCGTAGGTTTTATCCATCGGTTATATATTTAAGGTATCGTTTGATTTAGGTGTATGCGTTGATGTTTCGGAAGAGGCAGGTTAAACAGCCACGACACGAAAAACGGGGTATTATATCTACACATGACAAAGAATATAAGATCATATTAGGGAACAACTATAAGTTATGATTGTCTCGTCTCATGATCTCAGATAACTTGAAACATTAACTGGATATATTGTGACGTTTTTTTTAATCTAGGGCCTATGGCAGTAAATCCAAAACGTATAGCTACACCACGTATCTCCACATCGGGCTCAAGCGGCTTCCCGATGCGACTCTTCGTTTCCCTGATTTTGATCGCAGCCTGGACCTGGGGCGTATACCTTATCGGTCGTGATGGGTTCGGATCGGGTGAGATGGATTCTCTGGAATCGGTAAAACCTCTAACTGAATATGAGGCCATGAAGCAGGGGGACGGAAAGTCAGGTTCTGCCCCTAAGCTGCAACTACATATCAAGGATATCGCTCTGGTCCCTACCGAAAAAGATGGTGCATATAAATATAAGTTGACCGTAGAGCCTCTCATTGGCATGGGTGGAGTTGTTACCGGAACGCTTAAGCTTCTCATAACTGACGATGATGACGAAGCAGTGGAGATACCAGGTGCAAAGAATGAACTGGAAAATGGTCGACGCCCCTTTAGCATGACCCAGGATCTGACTGGTGACGTAGTTTTACCGAAAGATTTTGAACCGGAAAAGGTGGCTGTGGAGTTGTTTATCGGAGAAGATACCTCTAATCCCCTAATCCAAAAATACAGTTGGTCAGACGTGCTTGCTGAAAAGAAGCAGGATGACACCAAGGTCAACGATGAGCAAAAGGCCTTGTCTGAACTGGAAAGGGAGAACTTAGCCCTAAAAATAAAGCTGGCCAAGGCCGAGGCTGCGTTACCTGCGGTTGGTGCTTCCTCTGGTCTAAGTGGAGGAACAGTTCAAGAGCTGAAGAAAGAGCGGGATGCCATGGCTAAGGAGATGGAAGAACTAAGGAAGAAGATCTCTGATTTAAGTGGAAAGGTCGAAATCAAGGATATTCGTTTAAAGACCAAACTGTTGAGTAATGAAGTTGATTTTTATATCTCCGTGACCCGGACAGTACAGGATGGAAACAGATTGACCGGGGCCATGTATGTCTCTCTAAGTGGAACAGAGGGCGACCAAAACAAAGTTTACACCCACGCACAAATAACGCCTGACAAGAAAAACAAATACAGACTTGGGTTTAGAAATTTTCAGGAAATACAACAGACTATAGAGGTGCCAAGTGGTTTTACTCCTGAGAAACTCATAGTCCACGTCGTGCCAGAGAATAAATCTATTCAGGAACTAACTGAAGAGTATGACTGGGAAAAGCTTACCAGTGAGTAAGCGTTGGCACATTAATCTATTGGTCCCGACCTTCATACATATGATTTCCTAGGCTAGTATTAATGTATTAGACGTTTTGCCTTCATCGTTCAATAGTTTGAATCCATTCTAAGTTTGCGACCGTAGTATAAGTATCAATAAACAGGATACTAACTTGGTGATAAGCAATATGAACTATAAAAAAATGGGTTTGCTGCTCCTGATCTTGCTATTTGCTGTAGTATTTTTTTCTTTTGATCTGGGGCAGTATCTAAATCTCGAATTCCTGAAATCAAGACACTCAGATCTGCTTGCATGGCGCGATACCAGTCCGTGGCAGGCCGCGTCTCTCTTCTTTATTATATATGTGGTTGTGACTGCTGTTTCGCTGCCAGGTGCCGCGGTTATGACCCTGGCTATGGGGGCTATATTTGGTCTGTTATGGGGTACTGTTTTGGTCTCTTTCGCCTCGACCCTGGGCGCCACTCTAGCATTTTTGATTGCAAGGTTTGTTTTACGCGATGCTGTGCAGGAACGCTTTGGCGACAGATTACGGACCTTAAACAGAGGTGTTGAGAAGGATGGAGAATTTTATCTGTTCGGGCTGCGTCTGGTGCCGATCTTTCCTTTCTTCGTAATCAACCTGGTAATGGCGCTGACTCCAATACGTACCTGGACCTTTGCATGGGTGAGCCAGATTGGTATGTTGGCTGGCACCATTGTCTATGTGAATGCTGGCACCCAGTTGGCCGGAATAGATTCACTCTCTGGCATCCTTTCTCCTGGGCTGCTGTTCTCTTTTGTATTGCTTGGGATATTTCCGCTTATCGCGAAAAAGGTACTCGGTGCAATTAAGGCGCGCCGAGTCTTAAAAGAGCACCCAAAACCGACTAGGTTTGATCGCAACATCATAGTGATTGGTGCTGGTTCAGGTGGTCTGGTGGCTGCATACATAGCCGCTGCCGTTAAGTCCAAAGTAACATTGATTGAGAAGCACAAGATGGGTGGTGACTGCCTAAACACTGGTTGTGTTCCCTCCAAGGCGCTTATTCGTTCGGCACGTTTCTTATCAAATATCAAACGGGCACAAGAGTACGGATTCAAGCCGATGCAGGCCGAGTTTGATTTTGCGGATATTATGGAACGGGTGCAGGGAGTGGTTGCTAAAGTGGCCCCACATGATTCGGTGGAACGCTATACAAATCTGGGAGTTGAGGTGATAGAAGGCGAGGCCAGGATTACATCTCCGTATGCAGTTGAGGTCAATGGTCAGACCCTGACTACCCGTAATATCATAATTGCAACTGGCGCCCGTCCATTTGTTCCGCCCATCAAAGGGTTGGATCAATTTGATTATCTGACCTCAGACAATATGTGGGAGATCAGAGAGCTACCCAAGCGCATGCTGGTCCTTGGTGGTGGTCCTATCGGTTGTGAGTTGGCCCAGAGCTTGGCCATGTTTGGTTCCCAGGTGACCATCGTGGAGATGATGCCGAAGCTGATGATCAGGGAAGACGAGGACGTTGTTGCAGCCGTAACCGAACAGTTTTTCCGAGACGGTATAGATGTGAAGACCGGACACATGGCCAAGGAATTCCTGATTGAAGACGGTAAGAATATTTTGATAGCCGAGCGTGATGGCAATGACGTTAGGATTGAGTTCGATCAGGTCCTGGTCGCGGTGGGTAGGGCGGCAAATACTACTGGATTCGGACTGGAAGAGCTTGGAGTTGAACTGAGTCAACGCAGAACCATAGAGGTAAACGAGTTTCTTCAAACCAATTTCCCCAATATCTATGCCTGCGGCGATGTAGCTGGACCATATCAGTTTACCCATACCGCAGGACATCAGGCCTGGTATGCAGCTGTTAACTCTCTGTTTGGGGTGTTTCGGCGCTTTAAGGTAGATTACTCCGTGATACCTTTCGCCACTTTTACCAATCCAGAAGTGGCTAGGGTCGGTCTGAACGAGCAGGAGGCCGAGCAGCAGGGCATCAAGTATGATGTGACGACCTATGGTATTGATGATCTGGATCGGGCTATAGCAGATGGAGAGGATCATGGTTTTGTTAAGATCCTAACCGTTCCCGGAAAAGACAAGATACTGGGAGCGACTATCGTGGGCGAACACGCAGGAGAGTTGATCAGCGAATTTGTCAGTGCAATGCGTAACCGCTTTGGTCTGAATAAGATACTGGGAACTATCCATATCTATCCGACCTGGACCGAGGCAAATAAATACGCCGCTGGTAACTGGAAACGCGCCCATGCGCCGCAAAGGCTACTGAGATGGGTAGAACGTTTCCACGCATGGCGCAGGGGAGAGCGAGAGTCCTGATGGCATTGGAGAAGATCGTCTCCGGTGGTCAGACCGGAGTGGATCGCGCCGCCTTGGATGCGGCGCTAGACTTGGGAATAGCATGTGGCGGTTGGTGCCCTCGGGGCAGACTGGCTGAGGACGGTACTGTCCCCAACATCTATCCCCTTACTGAGACGAAATCCAGCCAATATCATGTGCGCACCAGACAGAATGTGCGTGATTCAGATGCTACTCTGATCATTCATATCGGTCCCTTGGAAGGTGGTAGCGCGCTCACAGCAAAGTTTGCCTCAGAGTATGGTCGACCATGCATGCTGGTTGACCTGGATAAAGAGGGAGACGCCGAATCTCTACTTATCTGGTTGAAAAATAATGAGATTACCGTTCTCAATATAGCGGGTCCCAGGGCATCCAAGATGCCTGATCTGTATTACAAGGCCTATAAATTTCTAAAAAAACTCCTCCCGCTTGCTACTAAAGAGAGCACGCTTTAAAGGAAAAAAGGCTATCTTATATCAATAAGTTTATGTATAAAATTAACTAAATCTCCAAACTTATTGATTGACAAGTAAATATTTTCGTTCTATGCTCCTGGAAACTCGCAACGATTGAGACAATGGCTATCTGCCTCAACCGCTAGGAACAACTACATGATTGGATAGATAGGAAGGGTATTGATATGGCTCAAATGAGATTGGCGGCTGCAGTTGCTGCAGCAACGATAGCGATGGGTACCCTGGCTGTTACCGGGTGCAATTCACGTGCAACAGGTAGTAACGTAAAAGGTGATGAGCCGTCTGGAGGCGAGATGACTGCCGATGCTGTGGTGGCCAGACCTATGACCCTATGGGCAGCTGCCATCGGTGCTGTTGGCTGGGTTGTAGCGCTGCCATTTACTTTGCCTAGCGGCAGCGCTGGTGATACAGCCAAGGCCTGGGTTGGTGGTCCACTGGAATCCACATTCTGCCGTCCGCTCGGCAAGATTGAAGAGGATTCGACCTGCTTCGGTGGTAGTGGCGGATAGGTCAATTAGATAAAGTTTCGTTCGCGCCAAGCTGTTAAATCAGCTGTGTTAAGAGCCACATCCCAGTGGCTCTTTTTTTTTGGCCAGGGGCGATGTGAATGGATTTACTAGTGTCGCGAGAGACCAGGGACAAGGTGAGACCGCAGGTCGAGAGGATGGCCTGGGCCATGGTCGGAGCGACTGTATGAAGGGAAGAATAACTACTCAACCGGTGTGATTCTCACCAATGCTCCCATGATCGGATGATCGATGTAGTGTAGCTTGCCGCTTCTCATTCTGCGGTGTGCTTGCATACGAAAAACACCAGGAGCAGGGCCGTTTGTGGTTTTCAGCAAGAGATCCAGGTCCAGGTGCAGGTAGCGTTTTACATGTACCTTGGCCGTTCCGGTAAGGACCCCGGTTTTGGTTTGGCCGGATACATATACAGGTATAGCATCTGCTTTGCCGACAGCAGGTTGGCGCCAAATCATATGTGTAAGTTTCACCGGTCTACCGCTGGCACGTTGCATCCTTTTAGCCGCATTGACCAGAGTTCGTCTGGAGTTGGGAAGGCTGGTATAGAGACCTTTACGAGTGAGATGGGTTGCGCTATCAATCTCTGGTTCTCCCGGGTCCTGCGGCCATGATTCGTTTATGGCTGCAGCTCTGGAGTTGCGTTCAAAGATGACCAATTCAACATCGTATTGTTCTACCGCTATTGCTGGTCCGGCAACAAGAAGGGCTGCAAGCAGTGGAAAAATGTTGCGCATAGTCATCATCTCAGAGGTTACCTTCTGTCATATCTTTAGTCTTATTGTTTCTCACCTGGGGAAAAAAATCTAACCCTTTATCTCATCCAGTATGACGGATACTTGTTCTATACGGTCCTGAGCGTTTGGCATATCACGGAAAAATTTGATCTTGTCCGCACCATCCAGTTTGAACTCTTTTGGGCGGAGCTGTATCAGTTGGATTAGATGGGTTGGGTCAATATTGGGTTCACCATTAAAGATAATACGACCTCCAGCAGGGCCGGCCTCAAGTTTATTGATGCCCATTGGATTGGCCTTTAGCTTGAGTTTTGTCATCTCTATGAGTGATTTGGTTTGTTCTGGTAGCAGCCCGAAGCGATCAATCATCTCCACCTGTAGTTCACGTAGTTCGTATGTTGATTCACTGCTGGCGATGCGTTTGTAAAGCACTAGACGTGTGTGCACATCCGGAATGTAATCATCCGGTATCAGGGCAGGAAGTTGCAGATCTATCTCTGCACCATGGTCTAGTGGGCGGTCCAGATCAGGCTGTTGTCCAGATTTTAGGGCCTTCACCGCCCGTTCCAGCAGTTCGGTATATAGGGTGTAGCCGATTTCATGTATCTGCCCGCTTTGTCCCTCTCCCAGCAGTTCACCGGCACCGCGTATCTCCAGGTCGTGTGTGGCTAGAGTAAAGCCGGCACCCAGGTCTTCCATAGATTCTATGGCCTCAAGGCGCTTTCTGGCGTCAGGCGTTAGGTTCTTGGAGGGTGGTGTGATCAGATATGCGTAGGCCCGGTGATGAGATCTGCCAACTCGTCCACGCAACTGATGCAGCTGTGCCAACCCAAGCTTGTCGGCGCGATTTATGAGTATGGTGTTGGCACTTGGCACATCGATACCGCTTTCGATAATGGTGGTACAGAGTAGTATGTTGAAGCGCTGGTGATAGAAGTCCCGCATCACTGCCTCTAGCTCCCGTTCTCGCATCTGACCATGGGCTATCTGCAGTTTCACCCCGGGCATCATGGTCTCAATCCTGCTGGCCATATTCTCTATATTACTTACCTGGTTATGTAGGAAGTAGATCTGGCCTCCGCGTTTTATCTCACGCTGGCAGGCCTCTATCACCATGGCGTCGTTCCATTCACTGACAAAGGTCTTGATCGGATGCCTGGCCACAGGCGGTGTTGAGATGATGGATAGATCATACAAACCGGACAGCGCCATGTTCAGGGTACGAGGTATGGGGGTGGCGGTGAGGGTAAGTATATCCACTTCTGCTCGTAGTGACTTCAGACGTTCCTTATGACGCACCCCGAAGCGGTGTTCTTCATCGATGATGACCAGACCCAGGCGTTTGAATTTGACGTCATTCTGCAGCAGCTTATGGGTGCCGATCACTATATCCACCGTACCATCAGTCAGGCCTTTGAGTACAAGCTGCTGTTGCTTTGTGGTGCCGAATCTGGAAAGGCTCTCAACACGTACTGGCCAGTCGGCGAATCGATCTGAGAAATTTTGGAAATGCTGTTGTGCCAGCAGGGTAGTGGGGGCAAGGATGGCTACTTGCTTGTTACCCTGTACTGCTGCAAACGCAGCGCGCATAGCCACCTCGGTCTTGCCGAAACCCACATCACCGCAGATCACACGCTCCATATGACGCGGCGACTCCATATCAGCCAAGACCGCATCTATGGCCTGCTGTTGGTCTGGGGTCTCCTCGAATTCAAAGTTGGCCGCAAAGCTTGCGTACTCATCCCCTGGTTGTGGGAATGCGTAACCTTGATTAGCTGCACGTCTGGCGTATATCTCCAATAGCTCAGCCGCCACGTCCCGTACCTTTTCGGCCGCCTTACGTTTAGCTTTTTCCCACTGATCTCCACCCAGGCGATGTAGCGGTGCACTCTCCGGTGAGGCGCCGGAATAACGGCTGATCAGGTGAAGGGATGAGACCGGCACATAGAGCTTGTCTCCTTTGGCATACTCAAGGGTGAGGTACTCGGTCTGCATACCGCCCACTTCCAGGGTCTGCAGGCCAACATAACGTCCCACGCCGTGATCCTCGTGCACCGCCGGAGCGCCTATATGTAGCTCGGTCAGGTTGCGTATCACCTGGTCAGAGTCACCGAACTTCGCTCTGCGTCGACGTTCTTGACGTACCACCTCTCCCAGTAGCTGGCTCTCGGTTATGAGAGCGATCCTCTGGTCAGGCAGCCACATACCCTGTTCCAGTGGTGCCACAGCCAGGGCCAGCTCCACCTCGGTCTGTAGAAATTCAGCCCAGCTATCAAGTAGTATGGTCTTAATACCGTATCCAGCCAGGGTCTCTCTCAATACCTCCCTGCGTCCAGCGCTCTCTGCCACGAACAGGATCCTCCCTGATCCACTGGATATAAACTGTTGCAGCAGCGCGGCCGGTTGGGAGATCTTGGCCTGTAATCCTAGGGCCGGCAGCGCTTTTGTATTGAAGTTGTGGAACGACTTGAAGCCCTTGATGCGCGACTCTATCTCGCTGTTTTGTAGCCGAATCATGCGGCCTGTTTTCAGCCGGTTGGCCAGTTCTTCACTGGTTATGAATATCTCTTTCGGTTGTAGCAGAGGGCGTTCATGATCATGACGACGTTGCTCATAGCGTGAACTGACCTGCTCGAGATACCCATCGGCATGACCATGGATTTCAGCATACTGGATATTAAGATAGTCCTTCGGCAGATAGTCAAACAGGGTGGCGGTTTGTTCGAAGAACAGGGGCAGGTAATACTCTAGTCCTCCAGGGGTATTACCGTCTGATACCTCACGGTATATCAAGCTGTTATTCGGATCGCCCTCAAAGGTGTTGCGAAATGCCTGGCGGAACCTGGTTATACCATCCCGGTCCATAGGGAATTCACTGGCTGGCAAGATCTCTATCTGTTCGATCTTGTCCAGACTGCGTTGGGTCTCCGGATCGAAGGTGCGGATGCTTTCTATCTCATCGTCAAATAGATCTATTCTCAGAGGATGCTGGCTTCCCATAGGAAACAGATCCAGAAGAGAACCGCGTACAGCAAACTCTCCATGCCCCAGGACCTGGGATACACAGCGGTAACCACTCTGTTCCAATCTGCTTCTGGTTTCGGCCAGGGACAGATGGTCACCAGTGTTATATAAAAAGGTCCTGTCTTCAACGTAGTTGCGTGGAGGGAGGCGTTGCAGCATGGTGCTGATGGGAATGATCAGTATCCCTTTGTTCATCCTGGGAAGCCGATGCAGGGCCTTGAGCCTCTCTGACACCAGCTCCGGCAGGGGTGGGAACACATCGTAGGGCAGGGTTTCCCAATCCGGAAAGTTTATGACTGGGATGTCCCTCCCAGAAAGAAAGAATCTAAGACTGCTTGTGAGTTGCGCTGCTGTTCGAACATCCTCCACTACCGCCAGCACCAGCCCAGGAAACTCCCTGACCGCAGAAGCGATCGCCAACGCATCACTTATCCCATATAGCTGGCCCCATTGCAGGCGATCATCCCTAGCCTGTGGAAGCAGTGGGCTGGCTGGGTTACATATGGTCTGATCTTTTGTATTTGGTGGAGATTCGAGCATGGTGTTACTGCATTTGGTAGAAAGGGCCGGATTGTCTCACAATGAGGTTTTGGGGGAAATATTCTCTTTTGTTACAAAATGTTGACAACACGTGGGAAATGGTTGGCTAGTGTTCTTGGTCCGCTAATGGTGTAAGATACACCCCCCTTAAGCAGATTATCTTATTTGTACCATTGACGGTTTCCACTGAATGCAATTCTCAAGCAAAATTCCTTTCCAGATACCTTTCAAAATTCCCTTCCAGATCTCTAGGAAGTTGGGAATCACCCTGATTGGGCTGGTTGTCTTAATAGGGCTGCCTATAACCATCAAGATGACGCAATTCGCAGTCATGGGTGCCGCGCAGATGCACATGCCACCTCAGACCGTAACGGCGGACAGCGTACGTAAAGCGGTCTGGCAAAATTCGGTCTCAGCCACCGGCACCCTGGTTGCCGTGCAGGGGGTAACGGTCAGTGCGGAATTGGGTGGGAAGGTCGTGGAGATTGACTTCGAGTCTGGTGGCCGAGTCAATACCGGTGATCTGTTGGTGCGTATAGATGTCTCCGCTGAAGAGGCGCAGCTACGCTCGGCCGAAGCCGCAGCTAAATTGGCGCGGATCAACCTGAATCGCAATCGCAACCTACGTAGAAACAAGACCGTATCTCAGGCCGATCTAGATAGTGCTGAGGCTAACTTCAAACAGGCCAATGCACAGGTAGATAACATGCGCGCCGCCATCGATAAAAAGACTATACGTGCCCCATTTGCCGGTCAGCTGGGGATACGTCAGGTCAATCTGGGACAGATAGTTGATAAGGGCACATCTGTCGTCAGCCTGCAGACTATCGATCCCATATATGTTGATTTCTCACTTCCTCAGCAGCAGTTTTCCGTTCTGGCCCCTGAGACCGAAGTTAATCTGACTACCGATGCAGCTCCGGACGAGGTCTTTCAGGGTAAGATCATCGCAGTGAATCCAGAGGTGGACCAGATGACTCGCAGCGTCCGGGTCAGGGCAACCCTGGATAACAAGAAGGAACTGCTGCGACCTGGCATGTTCGCCAATGTTGAAGTCCTTCTGCCTACCGAACAAAAAGTGCTGTCTATACCTGCCACGGCTGTGCTTTATGCCCCTTATGGCGACACAGTCTTCGTTATCGATGAGGTAGAGGATAAAGCCAATGGTAAAAAACAATTGGTATTGCGACAGCAGATCATTCGTCTGGGTGGGACCAAGGGCGATTTCGTGGCCGTCACCGAAGGATTGAAAGAGGGGGAAAAAATAGTTACCAGTGGTGTGTTCAAACTAAGGCCGAAGATGGCGGTGGTCATAGACAATAAGCTCGCGCCCGAGGCGCAGCTGGCGCCCAAACCACCTAATAAGTGACCTGTTTGTCATGAAGTTTTTTACCGATCTGTTTATCCAGCGTCCGGTTCTTGCGATCGTGGTCAATCTGTTGATCGTGATTGCCGGAATACAGGCATGGAACTCCTTAAACATTAGGCAATATCCACGCAGTGATAACGCATCGATCAACATATCGACCGTGTATATAGGAGCCAGTGCGGAACTGGTGCGGGGATTTATCACTACACCGCTTGAGCAGGCGATCGCATCAGCTGATGGAATTGACTATATAGAGTCGAAGAGTCTGCAGGGCTATTCCACGGTAAATGCCCGCCTTAAACTTAATTATGATCCAACCAAGGCGCTGGCAGAGATAACAGCTAAGGTAAACCAGGTGAGGAACGATCTGCCGGCAGAGGCGCAGGTGCCAGCCATATCGATACAGTCGGCCGACACCAGATTTGCATCCGCATATATCAGCTTTGCCTCTGATATCCTCTCTCAGGCCGAGATCACGGATTATCTGATCCGCGTGGTGCAGCCGCGTCTGGCGGCGGTCGCTGGGGTTCAGCGTGCGGCTATACTGGGTGCACGCACCTTCGCTATGCGCATCTGGCTCAAACCGGACAAGATGGCGGCTCTACATATCAGTCCGTCTCAGGT
This sequence comes from Sedimenticolaceae bacterium, assembly GCA_050288625.1. Classification (GTDB taxonomy): domain Bacteria; phylum Pseudomonadota; class Gammaproteobacteria; order Chromatiales; family Chromatiaceae; genus JAAGZL01. The sequence continues at coordinate 109,656 of JBNKEE010000036.1, forward strand.
GCGACAAGCTCTTGCCGCCAACAATTTTCTCGCTGCTGTTGGCAGTACCAAAGGTTCACTGGTCCAGGTTAACCTGACGGCAAATACTGATCTGCACTCTATAGAAGAGTTTGAGCGTTTGGTGATATATCAGAAAGATGATGACATAGTGCGTCTCAGAGATATCGCTGATGTGGCTCTTGGTGCTGAGGACTACGACACCTCGGTGCGTTATACCGGACAGACCGCAGTGTTCATGGGTATATTCCCTCTGCCTAACGCCAACACCATCGACGTCATCAAGTTGATCCGGGTCGAGATAGACGCCATCGCGCGCGATCTGCCGAAAGGCCTTGAGGTCAATATCGGCTATGACGCTTCGGAGTACATAGCAAACGCCATTACCGAGGTCACCAAGACTCTGGTTGATACCCTGGTGATAGTCATTATCGTTATCTTTCTTTTTCTTGGATCCTTGCGTTCGGCTTTGGTGCCGACCATCGCTATTCCTGTCTCACTGATCGGCAGCATCTTTTTGATGCAGGTGTTCGGCTTCACCTTAAACCTGCTTACTCTTTTGGCGATTGTGCTCTCCGTGGGCCTGGTCGTGGATGATGCCATCGTGATGGTGGAAAACATCGAACGTCATCTGCGAGAAGGGCGGAGCAAGCTTGACGCGGCACTGCTCGGTGCGCGTGAGCTGGTGGGTCCGGTAATAGCAATGACTATTACACTGGCTGCGGTATATATGCCGGTGGCATTACAGGGTGGTTTGACCGGCGCACTGTTCCGAGAGTTCGCTCTTACCCTGGCGGGGACAGTTACCATCTCCGGTATAGTGGCGCTGACCCTATCTCCAATGATGTCGTCCCACATGCTGCGTAGTGCTGCAGCCGAAGAGCGTGGTTTTACCGGTTGGGTTAACCACCACTTTGACCGCATGCGTGAGGCCTACGGACGTTTTGTCGGTAAGACCTTGACGGCACGCCCCTATGTATATGCAATATGGTTGGCCGTGTCTTTGATGGCGTTTCCCCTGTATAGCATGTCGCCGAAGGAGTTGGCGCCAAGCGAAGATCAGAGTGTGATATTCGGTATCATTAATGCTTCAGCCAATGCGACGGCTGACCAGAAAGAGTTTTTTGGGCGCGCTGTAGAAGAGGCCTTCCTCAGTACACCGGAAGCGGATCTAACCTTCCAGATCCTGTTTGCACCTTCCGTCGGGGCTGCCTTTGATACCGATGGTTTTTCCGGTATGGTGGTTAAGCCATGGCACGCTCCTCGCGAACGTACGGTCTTTGAAATTGTCCCTGAGATACAGGCTAAACTTTCACAGATTCCTGGGTTTCAGATCTTTGCCACTACGCCACCCGCACTGCCAGGCGGCAGTAATTTTCCCATCGAGTTTATTATCGCTTCGACCGCAGATGCCAAACAGCTGCTGGGTTTTGCCCAACAGATACAGATGAAAGCGGCCATGAGTGGTATGTTCTATTTTCCGCCGCAGATAGATCTGAAATATGACCAACCAGAGGCCAGGGTGGTGTTGGACCGGGATAAGATCGGGGCGCTCGGACTTAACCTCAGACAGGTCGGTAGCGATATGGCTGCGGCGCTGGGAGGGGATTTTGTAAACCGCTTTAATATCGCGGGCCGTAGCTATAAGGTAATTCCGCAGATAGAACGTAGTCAGCGTCTAAATCCTGAACAACTCACAAATATCTATATAAATGGGCCTGAAGGAAAACTGATTTCATTAAGTAGTGTGGCGCATATTGAAAACAAGACGGTGCCACGTTCCCTCAATCGTTTTCAGCAACTCAATGCAGTCAAGCTGTCGGGCATGACCAATCGTACTCTTGACCAGGCCCTTACCGTGTTGGAGGATGCTGCGCGGGAGATACTACCGCCCGGCTATACCATCGACTACACAGGTGAGTCGCGCCAACTGCGGCAGGAGGGGAATAAGTTTCTCCCTGCTTTTGCACTTGCCATTGTTCTAATCTTTCTCGCTCTGGCAGTGCAGTTTAACTCCTTTCGTGATCCTTGCATCATACTGTTCGGCTCTGTGCCACTAGCTATGTTCGGTGCTCTACTTTTTACGTTCTTGAAGATGCCAAATCCCAACATGCCATTCTGGACCAACGGGTGGACTACCACCCTTAACATCTATGCTCAGGTCGGTATGGTGACTTTGGTGGGACTGATCGCAAAAAACGGTATTCTTATCGTTGAGTTCGCCAACAAGTTGCAAGAGCAGGGGCACTCAAAGTTGGATGCTATCCGTGAGGCATCCATGACCAGATTACGCCCGGTATTGATGACCACAGTCGCGACAGTAGCAGGTCACTTCCCTTTGACCCTGGTTACGGGAGCTGGCGCTGCTGCCCGTAACTCTATCGGTCTGGTCCTGGTTGGTGGTATGACTGTCGGCACCATCTTCACCCTATTTGTGTTGCCGTCGATCTATGTACTCCTGGCTAAGGATCACATTGTCGAAACTCCAGCCTCGGAAGAAGAAATGTTGTCTGCAGAGGTTTGATGCTCCACAAGATTCTGCGGGTTTTCTTAAGTTAGTATCTGGCTTCACCAACCTCCATCAACTGTTTGATTGACAGGATTATTTTCCGTTTTCCGAAATAGATTTTGTTAAGTGCGATCCCTTGCTTTTCTCGCCAATCAAAAAACACAAACAAAGTCAACAAGTTATATATGTTTTTGTGTGACTGTTCTCATTGACTGCGTGACAATTACCCCACTTTAAGCAATGCATTCAACTCGCACCGGCACCCGGAGAAGAAGCGTGATCTGATCGACAAATAGAATTTATGACTGCTGCTAATATCCCTATTCCGAACATGGATGACATAACTAGATTACGGAATTGATGAGTGGATGTATTAAATAATATTAGGAGGCGCGGTTATGTCATCAAACTATTTTTCAAGGATCAACGGAACAATCCTTTCTACGACCGGCACAGGTCTTGATCAGCTGGTAGATACCATGAGCACCGATCTGGGGCTGCGTGGACGCGTCTCCATCAAGGATCTTATAGAAGCAAATCAGGCGGCGAACGCCATGAACAAGATCCTCATCGAAGCGATCAATGAGACCGGTGTTGCACCAGACGGACAATTCGATGTCGATGATATCCGTGCGCTCAATGCATACATCCGTGCAAATTATCTTGAGGAGTGGATGGCATTGCATGGAGATGACGAGGCGGACGAAGAGACCGGATTCCATCTGATCCAGAATGATGGCGCATCCGAATACTATCGAGGAAACAATCTGGTCAATACAGTAGCCGATGGTGTATATCACCTAGGCTTTGAGATCCAGGGAGAAAACATACTAAACGAAGACGGTAACCCCAATGCCACTCTGCAACAACTGGCAGAGTGGATGACCCAGTTCTATACCGACCACTCCACTACCAATACCGGTCTGGATCGCATGACCGATATGGTGATGGCCGACTGCGGTCTGGATAACAACGTATGCGATGAAGATATAGCTGAGGCGGCTGATGCGGCCAACCGCATGAATGAAATCCTTAAGGAGGCGATTGCGGCAACCAATGCTACCGCCGATGGAGCCATTACCGAAGATGATGTGCGTAATATAAACACCTTTATCCGTGATAACTACCTAGACGAATGGATGACTCTGCATGGAGATGATGAGACCAACGAAGAGACCGGATTCCATCTGGTACAGAACGACGGGGCCAATACAAAGATGTTCGGCAAGAACTTCGTCAATACGGTAGCGGATGGTATCTATCACCTAGGTTTTGAGATTGAAGGTGATCGTATCCTGAACGAAGACGGAAACGAGAACGCCAAGCTGAGCGACTTAGCCGATTGGCTAAATTATTTTTATGTAGATCAGGGGACTACCAATACTGGACTCGACGAATTGGTACAGGTGGTTAAGAGTGATACTGGTCTATCTCGTTATACACATGCAGATGACATCAACGAAGGAGCGGAAGCTGCCAACGCCATGAACCATATTCTGGTGGAGGCGATGCAGAACCTGGAGGTAGCGACGGACAACGTAATCACGGTAGAGGACGTGATAGCGATCAACAGCTACATCCGTGACAACTAT
>JBNKEE010000037.1:0-56371 GCA_050288625.1 Sedimenticolaceae bacterium
CGCCTGGTTGTCCAGCACACAGGGGGGCTGCATGCTCTCCGGAATCCAGGCCGTGTCCAGCGGCCTCCACACCATAGATGGCCACATCCTCATCGCCAAGAAAGGGATGGAACAGGCCGATGGCGTTGGAACCGCCGCCGACACATGCCACCAGGGCGTCCGGCAGTCTGCCGGTCTGTTGCAACATCTGCTCCCTGGCCTCACGCCCGATAATCGCCTGAAAGTCCCGCACCATGGCCGGATAGGGATGGGGTCCTGCCACCGTACCTATGATATAGAAGGTGTTGTCCACGTTGGTGACCCAGTCACGCATGGCCTCATTCAGGGCGTCCTTCAGGGTCTTGGAACCGGAGGTGACAGGCACCACCTCGGCACCCAGCAGACGCATGCGGTATACGTTGGCCTCCTGGCGCCTGATATCCACCTCGCCCATGTAGACCACACACTCCAGGCCCAGACGGGCTGCTACGGTGGCTGAAGCCACTCCATGCTGACCGGCGCCGGTCTCGGCGATGATCCTGGTCTTGCCCATGCGTTTGGCCAGCAGGGCCTGTCCGATGGTGTTGTTTACCTTATGGGCCCCGGTGTGATTCAGATCTTCCCGTTTCAGATAGATCTGGGCGCCGCCCAGTTCGCGACTCCAGCGTTCGCAGTGATATATGGGTGAAGGGCGTCCCACATAGTTCTGCAGGTCCTTGTCCAGATCCGCCAGGAACTGCTCATCCTGCAGATATTTTTCGTAGGCCTGACGCAACTCGTCCAACGGCTCCATCAGGGTCTCAGCCACGAAGATGCCGCCATAGGGCCCAAAATGGCCATGGCTATCCGGCACCTTGCTGAAATCTATCTTCTCATCTGTTGGCACGTTCTACTCCTCGCATAAATGCCTCTATCTTCTCTCTGTCCTTGATGCCCTTTTCCATCTCTACGCCGCCACTCACGTCTACCGCATAGGGACGCACCTGCCTGATAGCCTGCTCCACATTATCCGGTGTAAGGCCTCCAGCCAGGATTATAGAGCCAGCGATCTCCACCGGTATCTGATCCCAGTTAAAGGTGGCGCCGGTGCCTCCCGGAATACCTTGACGGTATGTATCCAACAACAGCCCCTGGGCGTGGGAAAAACTCTTCAACTCCTCATGCAGATCTGTTCCGTCCCGCATCCTGATCGCCTTTATACAAGGTCTATTATGCCCAATGCAGTCATCTGGTGCCTCATCCCCGTGGAACTGCAGCAGGTCGATGTGCACCCGCGACAGGATATCGCTGATCACCTCCCTCTCCTCATTAACGAACAGGCCAACAACGGTCACAAATGGGGGTAATCCGTCCACGATCTGCATGGCCTGTTCAATGGTCACCGCCCTTGGGCTGGGCGCATAGAAGACCAGTCCCAGGGCATCCGCACCATTATCTATAGCTGCTTTGGCATCCTCAGGCCGGGTAATTCCGCAAATTTTCACCCTTGTTCTCATAGGGCGCTAAAGATACAGGATTGGCCTAATTAGAGAAAGATCTATAAGGAAAGCACATGGAATAGGACGGACTATGTATATCTCATGGAGATATACCGGTCATTCGCAATTTCAATTATAACAACTTGATATTTATATGATTTTACTCCATTAATATCTCATAATATATCAGAGGATGTCCCAGATGGACTCGAAATCGTTTTCATACGATGTTTTTTCCTCTGGTCGTAATCTCTGTTCTTCAATGGCCGTATCTCCCTGCTCACTCCAATCGCAGATATATTCGGCATATCCGTTGGTCTGGGAGTTTATCCTGGTAATGGTTACCTTATGCTCCTCCCCCCTGTAGTTGACCAGTAATCGATCATTTATATGAAAGTCTGGAGACGGGGTAATAATCCTGACCAGACTATTATCACTTTCCCCCTGATCTATCAGGAACATACACTCAATTTTAAGATCTGGATTCTTCGTGAAGAGAGGTATGCAACTGCCGGTTGCAATCTTACCTTCGAGTAGCTTTAGCCCAAAATCAGTCCTTGTCTTGCCTCCGCTCACCCATATTATTACCGCCATATTCCACTCATCCCGGAGTGACTCCTTGACAATGACCAACTCACCAACCCGCAAGTGAAACTTTTCGGCTGCATCTATGTATAGACAATATCCCCCGCTACTGTGATTTATAACTTTACAACTGGTCTTCCGTAACCCGGCCCTGATTATCCCTGTTGTGGTCCAGTCTGCCGTATCTTCGACGGTTATGGACTCCTCTCCCAGGGTAATCCATTCATCTGCATCTTCCTCGATACCAACCTCTTCATTTCCATCTTCATAATCTTCCATTTTATTTAAAAATGTGTAGGCATCACTAAAGCCAGCAACCAACTCAACCTGAAAAGCACCTCCTTTGGTTCTAGTTGCGTTACCAACCCTTTCAGAACCGGAAAAATTACTCTTAAGCCTCTCCAGCTGAGTTTGCGAATTCAATAATCTTTGAATCGGCGTTACCTTTGCTCCTTCGTTTATCTGCTCATGTTGCTCATCAAGATATCCAATCAATCTTGTTGTGCTGACAGCAAAACAGTTTGCCGAGTTACTACATGAGTCACAGCCTGATGCGAACTGCTTTTTAGGAGGCTCAGTTCCAGACAGATTGAATGTCATAAAATCGGAATAGATCTCACCACACTGGATCTTGCCCAAATCAATATACTCAGTTAGTTCGGGAGCTAGATCATAAAGGGTATTAAACTCATTACCGCGCATGGTCAATGGCGAACTTATCGACATCAACAGAATTGATTTAAAGACATCTTCCACCGAGGTAACTCTACACCAGGAAGAGATAGGTAAAACTATATGATGAATGCCATTATTGTATGCACATATATAAAGCGAATAGATATATTTCCAAATACTACCACTAGGGTTTGATAGCACACTGAATTTTGTTCTCAGTATCTCTCCAAGATGATATATCACATGCCTAATGATATCTGCGTTCTTATGCTTATCTCCCCCGCGCAAAAGTCCCTTAGCTGATATATCCTCCAGTACACAGCGATAACCCAATGCGAGTTCATAATGTATTGCCACCAGAATCTTTGCCACTCGTTCTTCGCTCCGCCCTAAAGGAACAGCAACATCTTTGATCTTCTCGCGTAGCCCATGAAGTGTCTGTATGGCAGGTTGTTCTATTTTGTTTAATAGCGCCAAACGGTCATCGCCCTTCAACTGAATCTTGTTTGACTTGTATAAGATATCGAATATCTCCTTTGCGGCCTGTTCCTGATTGCCAAGTGGGAGATCATTTAACGTGTTACTGAATATATCGAGGATTATCTTTGTCTCGCTGCGATCGGCTTCTTTTTGTTCCGGCAGCGGATAGAACAGATCACAATCTTGGCCCATCTGATACCCCCCGATAAGTCTGTTGTTGTATATTGCTACTATCTAATAGCCCTGAATCGCCAGCTAGCAGCCGGTAATATATACAAGTTTAATAGATTCCAAGAAGATTATTGGATTTTATAGAGAAATATCCTGTCTAGATGCCTGCTTGAATTTGCGGTCTTAAAATATGGATCCTAAGGCATTGATATGCTGTTAATTCTGTCATCTTCCTCAGGAATGGCATACTCTGACGGATAGACCACACTCGTAAGATAAAGCCCTTGCGGCGGAGCGGTTACGCCACCAAGCGTTCTATCTCTATGCTCAAGGACGTCCTTGGACCAGCTTACAGGCCTATCTCCACATCCGATAGCGATAAGGACTCCAGCAATATTCCTAACCATATGATGGAGGAAGGCATTTGCCTCTATCTCAAGCATGAAAATTTCGCCATGTCTGGATAAATCTATACGGTTTACTGTACGGACAGGGCTCTTGGCCTGACAGCCAATGGCGCGAAATGATGTGAAATCATGGGTACCTATGAGGGCTTCTGCCGCTGTCTGCATAACCCCCAGGTCCAAGGGACGTCTTTCCCACACCGCCCGGTTTCGCCAGATGGACGAACGGGTAAACCCATTATAGATCAGGTATCTATAGCTACGGCTTAGTGCAGAAAAACGCGCATTAAAATCATCTGGTACCGGTTTTATCCAGTTGATGTTCACGTCATCTGGAAGATTTACGTTGGTCCCTAACAACCAGTTTCTGGCAGTTCTCTCCGAGTCCGAATCAAAATGGATAACCTGTCCAAATGCATGAACGCCTGTATCTGTCCTTCCCGCACAGTGAACCCTGACCGGATGATTTGCCACAATGGATAGGGCGTTTTCAATCTGCTCCTGTACGGTCTTCACACCAACCTGAATCTGCCAACCATGAAAGGCCGTACCATCATATTCAATACCTACTGCATAACGCATTCAGCTGCCCCGTCTTCGGCTAAAACGACAAGAGACGCACCTTGGTGCGTCTCTCTAATGGTAATACCTACTTTAGGTTTAGCACATAAACCTATGAGATGGAATCCTTGATCTTTTGCGCTTTTTCCCTTTGTGTAGCATCTCCCTCACTCAAAACCTCGTCCAGGATATCAGTAGCGCCCTCTTTATCTCCCATCTCAATGTAGGCCTGGGCCAAATCCAACTTTGTGGATATCTCATCCTGAGCATCTCCAGATAGTGATAGATCTGCGTCCAGTTCACCTAATGAAATCAGCTCACTATCACCTACTTCTAGATCTGTATCGGAAATTTCCGGAATATCCTGGTGAGTCTCTTCCAACTCATTGGCCAACATATCATCGGAAATATCCAGATCTTCCAGATCGCCAACAGCGCCTGTCTCTGACTCCTCTTCCTTATCTACATTAAGTTCATCCTGCAATGAGAGGATAGTTTTTTCACCCTCATCTTCCAAATCAGATAGCGTCAATGTGAATTCATCTTCATCATCATCTTCCTGAGATGCTAGTCGCTCCTTTGCAGTATTGTCAGATCCCAATGAATCATCAAGTTCTTCAAGTTCATCAAGAGCGGCACTGATAAAGTCATCATCCACATCACTCTCGAAATCAAGGTTATCCAATCCAACACCGGTATCGTCCAAATCACCGGCTATATCAAGTATGTCATCAGGGCTTTTCTCTTCCGGAGACTTTTTATCCTCGTTACCAACCCCGAATTCCGCCTCGGTCAATGTTGCGTCCAGATCCGCAAAATCGCTCTCTCCCATATCCTCTTCCAGAAGATCGTCGTCCAGAGAGAACAGATCATTATCCGCGTCAATCTCATCTGCATCAGCAAACTTTGGATTGTTAGGTAATAACATCTTACCCATGGACAAAACTCTCTTCCATGCTGCATGATTACTGGTCTCTACGGATGACCCTGAGGCCTCTTCAACCAGCCTCATAAAACCATCAGAGTCTTTTGTTGCATACAGAATTTCAAACAACTTATGCTTGAGTGCATCTCTTTCAGGCTCTTTATCTATGGCCTGACGAATTAACTCCTCAGCCTGCTGATACCTACCATAGGCGATATATACATCGGCCTCGGACAAAGGATCCACCTCACCAGTCTCATCCTGTAAGGCATCAATATCACTTGGCGAGAAATCACTTAAGAATGATGTCTCTTCGGTATGTGCCGGTATATTGTTTGCCTCATCCAGATGACTCTCCGACTCGTCATCAATGGTATTGAGAAGAATGCTCTCCTGAAAATCAGCCGTATTAGTACGTTTACGACTAAACAGAATCCATATCAGTCCTAGCAGGACCATAACTACTGCCAACATGACACCGAGCAGGGTTGGGCTGCCAAAAACAGCGTCCATCAGGCTTGGCTCAGGCTCAGCTTTTGGTGCTACTGGTGCAACCTTTGCGGGCTTTTTCTCGACCTTCGGCAAAGGTTTTACCACAGACTCTTGTTTTTCTTTCTCGACAACAGGTTCAGGTTTGGCTGCTTCAACAACAGGCTTAGGCTTAGCCGCATCGACAGCTGGCTCAGGTTGCTTTTCGACAGCCTTTGGTTGCTCTTTCTCAACCTTGGTTTCTGGCTTTTTCTCTTCTTCTACCGGCGCAGGCTCAGGCTTTTGCTCTGTTTTAGCTGCGGTTTCAGACTCAGGCTGTTTTGCCTCAGGAGTTACAGCGGCCCCATCTTTCTCAGTAGATTCGACTTCCTGCTGCTGGCCCTCCGCCAGAAGGATCTGTTCTTTTTTACTTTTCGCCAGGGCAGCCTGTAGAGCAGCAAACTGTTTATTCTTGAGTTCAATTATGCGCTCTAGATCTTTGACCTGATCCTCCAGGTCCTCAACCCTTGAGGATAGCTCCTCATTCTCACCGCGGGTGCTTTCCGCGCTCTCTTCCAAAATAAGAAGCTGCTGCTTCAATCTGGCAACTGTCTCTTCAGACTTGCCATCCTCACTGGGGCCTGCCTCACCTTCCCCCTCAGGACGGGCTGTAGCAATCTTCAGCTCAGCTTTGGGAGCTGCTTCAGCCTTTTCATCAACCTTGGCATCCTGCGCAGCTGCTGCCTCCGGTTTGGCCTGTTCTGATGTAGCCCCCTTCTTATCGGCCTCTGCTGCCTGTTCTCCCTCGGCCTTAGGCTCCTGTTCTGCCGCTACATCTTCTGCCTTGGTTTCTTCCTGGGCAGTGGTTGCTTCTTCTGGCTTAGACTCTTCAGCTGCCACGTCTTCAGCCTTGAGCTCTTCCGGTGCTGTCTCAGACTCTGCAGCTATCTCTGGCTCAGCCTTCTTGGTCCCTAGTCGATCGGCCTGCCACTCTTCAACATGTCTCTTATACTCTTGCTGCGCTTCCCGTACCCCAAGGGACTGCACTTCCTCCTTTTTAGGGATTCTGAGTATTGCGCCGCGCTTTAACCTATTTATATTGCTCTTAATGAAGGCCTGAGGGTTTGCATGATAGATGGCCATCATCATGCGGGTATGATCAACATCATCATACTTATTATTGCGCGCAATAACCCAAAGTGACTGATTATTATCGACTTTAACCTCATCTGCACCAGCAGTGTATGGAACATCTGCCGTTGGCGCAGCTTCCTCAACGGGTGTGGTCTGAGTCTGGATTGGGGTTTGGATTGGGGCAGCAGGTGCTGGTGTTACTTTTGGTGCCTCGATTGGGGCAGGCTTACGATCGAGGGTTACAGGTGGATCCAGCAGAACCGTATATTCCCTTACCAAGCGTCCTTTTGGCCAATTGACCTCTATCAGAAAATTCAGAAATGGTTCACGGATAGGCTCTTTGCTGGTTACGGTGACGACAGCAGTGCCATCTGCCTTTAGTTCAGGCTTAAACGAAAGGGTGGTTAACAGAAATGAACGATCTACACCTGCCCTTTTGAAAACCTCATCCGATGCCATAGTGACCTTGACGTCATATATCTCACCCTTGGCGAGTGATAATAGTGCTATTTCGGCATTTAACTTCTGGTTTAGAGCGGAGTTCAGTTTGATATCGCCCAGTCCGAGCGCCTGTGCTGCAAGCGGCACAAGCCCTAATGTCAAAACCAACATCAGAGATAGTTTGCGGACCATGTCCCCCCCTAATCTACATCCATTCAAGATGAGCACTTGTTGTTCGATATGACGAAAAAAAACCAAAACGCCCCTGTAAATTCCGCTTGCTTCCCTTACATACTGCATTAAATTCCAGACGAAATTTAGAATGAACTTAAAATTTCACCGCTAACTATAGCTTATAAATGGAATTTTTCCAAAATTATTACAGCAAAGTTTACGGTACGTCAAGAATATTAGGCCGCCTGCAGGAGTATCCTGAGCATTCTGCGAAGTGGTTCCGCTGCACCCCACAATAGTTGATCACCAACGGTAAATGCCGATAGATAGTCATCGCCCATGGCTAACTTGCGCAATCTGCCAACCGGGACATCCAAAGTTCCCGTAACTTTGGCAGGAGTAAGCTCACGCGAGGTGATGTCACGTTCGTTTGGCACCACCCTCGCCCAATCGTTGGCACTGGCCAGGATATCTTCGATCTCGTCGATGGGGATATCCTTCTTCAGTTTAATGGTGAGGGCCTGGCTATGGGAGCGCATGGCGCCAATACGCACGCAAAGTCCATCAATGAGAACAGGGTTATCCTCACGACCCAGTATCTTGTTGGACTCGACGCTGCCCTTCCACTCCTCCCGACTCTGGCCATTCTCCAGTTTGGTATCGATCCAGGGAATAAGGCTGCCCGCCAGTGGGACGCCGAAGTTCTCGGTCGGGAAGCCATCACTGCGCATCTCTTCCGCCACGATGCGATCGATATCCAGGATGGCGGATGCAGGGTCCTGTAGCAGAGATGCGACCGACGCATGGGCGCTACCCATCTGCGCCAACAGCTCACGCATGTTCTTGGCACCGGCACCGGAGGCCGCCTGATAGGTCATGGCGGTCATCCATTCGACCAGATCATGCTGAAACAGGCCGCCCAGCCCCATCAGCATCAGACTGACGGTACAGTTACCGCCGATGTAGTTCTTTACCCCTGCCTGTATAGAGTCCCTGATCAGGTCGCCGTTAACCGGATCCAGGATGATGATGCTATCCCTGTCCATACGCAGGGCGGATGCGGCGTCGATCCAGTAGCCGTTCCAACCCTCAGAACGCAACTTGGGGAACACCTCCTTGGTGTAGTCGCCACCCTGACAGGATACGATGATATCCATAGCCTTGAGTTCATCGATATCGCTGGCATCTTTCAGTAACGGGATATCCTGTCCGATATCCGGTCCCGGCTGGCCAACCTGGGAGGTGGTAAAGAATACCGGCTCATCGATCAGATCAAAGTCTTTCTCTTCCAGCATGCGGTCCATCAGGACCGAGCCGACCATACCACGCCAACCAACAAAGCCTATGCGCTTACTCATCACCTTACTCACAATAAAATTATGCTAGCCCCAACAGAGCTACTAAATACCATAAACAATCAGCCTTTAAGGGCCGCAACCACCGCGTCACCCATCTCTACGGTACCGACCTGCTTGCAGCCAGCAGACATGATATCCGGGGTGCGTAGGCCCTGATCCAAAACTTGGTCCACGGCCTGCTCGATTCGTTCCGCCATCTCTGCATTATCCAGAGAGTAACGCAGCATCATGGCCACCGACAGGATGGTCGCCAACGGATTGGCCACACCCTTGCCGGCGATATCCGGGGCCGAACCGTGGATAGGTTCATACATGCCCTTGCCGTTCTCATCCAGAGAGGCCGAAGGCAACATACCGATGGAACCGGTCAACATGGCGGCACAGTCCGACAGGATATCGCCAAACATATTGGTGGTGACCATCACATCAAACTGCTTGGGCGCACGCACCAACTGCATGGCCGCATTATCCACATACATATGGGATAACTCCACCTCTGGATACTCCTTACCTACCTCAATGGCCACATTACGCCACATCTCGGTACACTCCAGCACGTTGGCCTTATCCACGGAACAGAGCCGCTTGCCACGCTTCATGGCAATATCCATGGCCACGCGCAGGATTCGGTCCACCTCGGACTCTCTATATACTAAGGTGTTGAACCCCTCCTTCTCGCCGGACTCCAACTCCTTCACGCCCCGGGGCTGACCGAAATAGATGCCGCCGGTAAGCTCGCGTACGATCATGATATCCAGACCGGATACCACCTCCGGCTTCAGGGTGGAGGCATCCGCCAGTTGCGGATAGAGGATGGCCGGACGCAGGTTGGCGAACAGCTTCAGCTCCTTGCGCAGACCCAGCAGGCCCTTCTCCGGACGCAGGGAGATATCCAATGACTCCCACTTGACGCCACCGACCGCGCCCAGCAACACTGCATCAGCCTCCCGGGCCAGCTCCAGGGTAGCCTCTGGCAGTGGTGATCCGGTCTCGTCGTAGGCGCATCCACCCACCAGGGCCTCATCCACCTCCACATCCAGACCAAAGTCATTCTGCAGGCAGGTTATAACCTTCATGGCCTCGGCCACGATCTCTTTACCAATGCCGTCGCCAGGTAGCACTAATATTCTTTTGCTCATCTTCGTTTTAAATCCTTATGTTTGTTTATCCGCGAATAAACACAAATTAACGCAAATAAAAATTCATCTTTAAGATTACGAATGAAAAACTAAAACCAATGTGTCGCACATCCAGCATTATCATGCATCAACATCTTAAAGGTATTATCAACATTTGCGTTTATTGGCGTTCATTTGCGGACTAATGTTCTATCAGGCAAACACCCAAGGTGCCTGTTCACGCCTCTTTTCCTCAAAGTCCTTGATCTCATCACTGTGGCGCAAGGTCAGACCGATATCGTCCAGGCCCTCTAGCAGACAGTGCTTGCGGAACTCGTCCACCTCAAAGCTAATGCTCTCGCCATCGCCTAGACGCAACTCCTGGGCATCCAGGTCCACAGTCATCTCCAGGGCCTGCTCACTGGCGGCCTGGGCGAACAGACCATCAACGACCGCCTCATCCAATACGATGGGCAGGATACCGTTCTTGAAACAGTTATTGAAGAAGATATCGGCGAAGCTCGGTGCCAGTATCACCTTAAAGCCGAAATCGGCCAGGGCCCATGGGGCATGCTCGCGGGATGAACCGCAACCGAAGTTTTTCCTGGTCAACAACACCTGGGCTTTAGAGTAGCGCTCATCATTCAACACAAACTCGGTATTGAGCGGACGGTTGCTGCAGTCCATATCCGGCTCGCCGTGATCCATATAGCGCCACTCATCAAACAGGTAGGGGCCAAATCCGGTACGTTTGATCGACTTCAGAAACTGTTTGGGTATGATGGCGTCGGTATCCACATTAGAGCGATCCAGTGGTGCGACCACGCCGCTAAATGTCTTAAATTTTTCCATTTAAAGCCCCCTCACATCTACAAAATGACCCTCAACCGCAGCGGCCGCTGCCATGGCCGGACTGACCAGATGGGTACGTCCACCCTGCCCCTGACGTCCCTCGAAGTTGCGGTTTGAGGTTGAAGCGCAACGATCACCGGGATTAAGCCGGTCTGCATTCATGGCGAGGCACATGGAACACCCCGGCTCACGCCATTCGAAACCTGCGTCGATAAAGATCTTATCCAGACCCTCCTGTTCCGCCTGTTGCTTCACCAGACCGGTACCGGGCACCACCAACGCCTGCTTAATGCCCGCAGCCACCTTACGACCCTTTACAACTTCCGCAGCTGCGCGCAGATCCTCGATACGGCCATTGGTGCAGGAGCCGATGAATACGTGGTCCGGCTGGATATCTTCCAGTTTGACACCCGCCTTCAACCCCATGTATTCCAGGGCGCGGCGCATGCCCTGCGCCTTCACCGGGTCCGTCTCATCATCAGGGTTAGGTACTACCGCCCCAACTGGCAACACCATCTCAGGAGATGTACCCCAGGTCACCTGTGGTTCAATGGATGCTGCGTCCAGTTCCACCACGGCATCAAACTCAGCACCTTCATCACTATGATAATCGCGCCAATACGCCACCGCCTGTTCCCATAGTTCACCCTGCGGGGCATAAGGACGGCCCTTGAGATATTCGATGGTGGTGTCATCCACTGCGACAATACCGGCACGGGCACCGGCCTCGATCGCCATATTACACACAGTAAGACGCCCTTCCATACTAAGGTTGCGTATGGCATCTCCCGCAAACTCGATCACATAACCGGTTCCGCCCGCCGTACCCAACTTGCCGATAACGGCCAGGGTGATGTCCTTGGCGGTCACGCCCTTACCCAACTCACCGTCCACGCGCACCAGCATGGATTTGGATTTCTTCTGGATAAGACACTGAGTGGCCAATACATGCTCTACCTCAGAGGTACCAATACCGAAGGCCAGGGCTCCGAAGGCGCCATGGGTGGCGGTATGGGAATCTCCGCATACCACAGTCATGCCAGGTAAGATTGCACCCTGCTCTGCCCCCATGACATGAACCACACCCTGGCGTATGTCGCCCATACCGAATTCGGTGATCCCAAACTCTGTACAGTTCTGATCCAGTGTCTCAACCTGCAGGCGTGCGATGGGATCGTCGATGCCGTTGGCCCTTCCCTTGGTAGGAACGTTATGATCCGGTGTGGCAATAGTAGAGTTGGTGCGCCACGGTCTGCGCCCAGTCATACGCAAGCCCTCGAATGCCTGCGGTGAGGTAACCTCATGCACCAACTGCCGATCTATGTAGAGCAATACTGTGCCGTCATCGTCAGTACGGACCACGTGCTCATCCCAAAGCTTGTCGTAGAGAGTCTTTTTACTCATGCCTATTTCCTCATTTATAGATGCCTGAATCTTAGTCCCGATATATCTATAAAACAAATTCATCTTTTTTCTTTATATTATTCCTATACGGAATATACTTCAGGTTATGGACATAAACACCCTCAAGGCCTTCGTAGCTGTGGCCGAAACCGGCTCTTTTTCTCTTGCGGCCGAGCGCATCTTCCTCACCCAGTCAGCTGTGAGCAAACGCATAGCAGTTCTAGAGGAGGAGCTTGGTGTAAAGCTGTTCGACCGCATCGGTAAAGCCACGAGCCTTAACGAGGCCGGACGTAAGCTGCTGCCACGCGCTAACAATATGCTACAGGAGATGGAGGACATCCAGCGTTCCATCTCCAATCTTTCTGGTGATGTAGCTGGAACTCTCACAATGGGCATAAGCCATCATATCGGCCTGCATCGTATCCCTTCCATACTCAGGAGGTTTCGACAACGGCATCCCGAAGTACAGTTGGACATCAGATTCCTCGGATCAGAGGCGGCATGCCATGCCGTAGCCCAGGGCAAGCTGGAGCTGGGGATTGTCACCCTACCCACGGATACACCACCTAACCTAAATATCACCAAGCTATGGCACGATCCTCTGCAGATTGTAGTGAGCCATGAGCATCCACTGGCTCAGATTGATCAACCGACACTGGAAGAGCTAGTTACACACCCAGCCTTACTACCAGGAGTAGGGACATATACCCGCAATATTTTAGAGAAGGCCCTGGCGCCACAAGAACTAAAGATAGATGTAGCAATCTCCACCAATTATCTCGAGACTCTAAAGACTATGGCAACCACCGGAATCGGATGGAGCCTGCTACCTGAGATCATTGTAGATACTAGAGAACTACATGTTATACAGATAAAGGGGCTTAACCTATTTCGAACACTGGGGGTGGTAACTCATAGTGCCCGAACCCTATCTAATGCGGCAAATGCTATGCTTGGTCTATGCATAGAAGAGTAACAATAGTGAGCAAACAACTAAAATGGATGCCGCAATAACAACTGGGCTTGCAGCCCCATCTTTCCACGCCATGGTAGTAATGGTAATAGTGGTGGTTGCCCTATTCCTGTTTACTCGAGATGAACTGCCTCTTGCCTCATCCAGCCTATTCATTCTGGTTATCTTGGTGCTCTTTTTCGAGTTATTCCCGTTCCAAACTGGAGACAAAATTCTGAGCGCCAAGCATTTCTTCTCAGGCTTTGGTCATGAGGCGCTAATAGCTGTATCCGCACTTATGATTGCCGGTCAGGGCTTGGTGCGAACCGGAGCGTTGGAGCCTATCGGCAGACAGCTTGCGCGCTACTGGACAAACCACCCCCATCTTTCCATGATTGCCACCCTTTTTGCAGGGGCCGTACTAAGTGCATTTGTGAACAACACTCCAATAGTCGTACTGCTGTTACCTATACTTATCAGTGTCTCGTTACGCTCTGGGACAAAGGCATCCCAAACCCTGATGCCGATGGGGTTTGCCACATTGATCGGCGGCACTACAACTACCATAGGCACGTCCACGAACCTGTTGGTGGTATTTGTCGCTTCCGACCTGGGGCTAAGACAGTTTGGGATGTTTGATTTTGCGCTGCCCGCAATCATCGCAGGCAGTGCTGGCCTCTTTTACCTATGGCTGATCGCACCTAGACTGATCCCGGAACGGGAACCCATGCTGAAATCCACCTCCCCACGTATGTTTCGTGCTCAACTCCACATAGAAGAAAATAGCGCCGCCAATGGTAAGACCATCGCTGAGATCCTAAATATAACCGATGGACTTATGGAGATAGAGCAGGTCTTGCGTGGGAATCGGGCTTACTGCCTGGTTACACTACCGGATGTATCTATCAAGGCCGGTGACCGTATTGTTGTATTTGATACCCCAGAACGCCTAATGGAATTCGAGAGTATCCTGGGAGCCAAACTTTATTCCCAGAATATACCTGTAGATGAAACACATCCGCTGATGGACGACAAACAGCAGATAGCCGAAGTGGCCGTGGTACGTGGTTCGCCTCTTGAAGGCACCACGCTTTATAACTATCAGTTCAGCGCCCGCTATCAGGTTATGGTTTTGGCTCTGCACCGCGCCGGAATCTGGGCAAGGCGTGGAATCCATGCACCACTTGAGCATCCAGAGGACACTCGTCTCAAATACGGTGATGTGATTTTGGTACAGGGCTCAAAGCGAAAGATAAAACAGTTAAAGTCTAAGGGTGAGTTGCTTGTACTGGACGCCACCGAGGATCTGGCACACTCAAAAAAGGCGCCATTGGCATTGGCTATCATGTTTGGGATAGTGCTACTTGCTGCCTTGGGTATATTACCTATAGCGGTAAGTGCAACTATTGGCGTTCTCATAATGCTCTTAACCCGCTGCCTGCGCTGGAATGAAGTCAGTCGAGCTCTACATGCGTCTGTGATAATGGTAATTGTAACCAGTCTGGCCATGGGACTGGCCCTGGTCGAAACTGGCGGAGCAGAGTACATAGCCTCAGCCTATGTAGCAGCTGCAAAAGGTCTTCCTCCGGCCTATGTGCTAAGCGGCCTTCTATTGCTGATGGCCATTCTTACTAACGTAGTATCAAATAACGCGGCAGCCGTGGTAGGAACCCCCATTGCCATCGGTATCGCCCAACATCTTGGCGCGCCCCCTGAGCCTTTCGTGCTGGCTGTGTTGTTTGGAGCGAATCTGAGTTATGCCACACCGATGGCCTACCAAACAAATTTACTGGTAATGAACGCAGGCAACTATAGCTTTGGTGATTTCGTGCGCGTAGGAGTACCGCTGACCATCCTGATGTGGCTACTACTTAGTTTTCTACTTCCCTGGATGTACGGTATGTAGCCGGATCTAACACTGCTATCGTTATCCTGCAAACAGATATGACACCATCATTCTCATCATTAATCCTTATATCCCATACCTGGGTAGACCTGCCAACATGTATAGGCGTAGCCATCGCAAACACCATCCCAGATTTAACCGAGCGCAGATGATTAGCATTCACTTCTAGTCCCACACAATGTTTACCAGGAGGTGCTGCCAGAAAAGCAGCCATGCTGCCAGCGGTCTCGGCCAACGCCACTGTAGCACCACCATGTAATATGCCCATGGGTTGATGGGTCTTTGGACATACCGGCATGGATGCCTTGAGATAATCATCGCCTATCTCAGTAATCTGTATTCCCAGATGTTCAACCATAGTGTTCTTGGCGAGGGCTTCAATCTCCTCTAGTGAAGCAGAATTTTTCCAGATAGACACTACTATCCTCCACATCTTTTATAGAAGCTTGTAACAGATTATATAGCAAAGAATATCCATAAATTTCTAAAGAAAACAGCCCGGTTGCCGACTCTTATTGATAACGCGGAAAGATCCATATTAATCTCCTTTCAAAGGACGGGCTTGCTTTGCTTAAAGTATTGTTGATCGAGCCATCGGCAACCATCAGGCATATTCAAGAGAATATCCTCATAAAGCACGGCTTTGATGTGGAGACGGCTGCAGACTTTTCTAATGGACTGAAACTCATAGAAACAGAGGATAATCCGTGTAATACCTATGATGCATTTTTCATCGGTTGGCCTGCCAAGCCTAGCGAGGATTTGAATAGACTGTTGGATATTCTGTCTGAACAGCAATACTCTTCTATCCCCATAGTCATATTGGCTCACAAAGATACGAAAGAGGCAAAGGAACAGGCTTCCAAAAATGTCAACACTATCCACATCCCTTGGCAGGATCATAAACGCAGCGCAAAAATACTGGCAAAGCACCATAGTTGCCTATCCAATACAAACTCTAACTCACAGGTCCATCTACAACCGATACGAATACTGTTTGTTGATGACTCACGCACTGTACGTCACAAATACAAGAATCTGCTCAGAGATAACGGATACGATGTCGAGGTTGCAAAATCTGCTGAAAGCGGTTTTAACAAGGCACTAAATTCTGAATTTGATATCGCAATAATCGATTACTTTATGCCGGACACCAACGGAGATGAACTCTGTAAAAAACTTCTGGATGATCCTCGCACTAACTCTATCACCTCATCACTGATAACAGGCACCTATATAGACTACGCAATCGAGAGCTCACTAAAGTCTGGCGCTGTTGAATGCATGTTTAAAAACGAAAGTGAAGAGCTTTTTATAGCCCGCGTAGACGCCATGAGCCGTCACATCAGAGCCCGCAAATCCATTGAACAAGAGCGCAAACGTTTGAGCGGAATCTTGCGATCTGTGGGGGATGGAGTCTATGGGGTAGACAACGATGGAAACATCACCTTCATAAACCCATCTTGCATGCATATATTGGGTTATGACAAAGGAGATAACCTTATAGGTAGCTCCGCACACGGCCGATTCCACTACGCGGGCGATAGCGGCAAGCCAATAGACAAAGATGAATGTGAGCTACAAAATGCATACACAAACGGCCATACGATCAATGAACAACAAACAGTGTTCTGGAGCAAATCTGGCGAACCTGTTCCAGTAGAGTATACAGTCTACCCATTTAGCATAGACACAAAACGTCAAGGATCAGTAGTGGCGTTTCGCGACATATCAGAACGCATGTCACTGGAAAACGAGCTTCGCTGGCAGGCAGATCATGATACCTTAACAAAGCTGGCCAACAGGCGCAGATTTGAAAGAGATCTGAACAGAGAGATAGATCATCTGAAACGCGGCCACGATTGTAGCGCATTACTCTACATAGACCTTGACCGCTTTAAATACGTAAACGATACAGCAGGACACACGGCAGGAGACCAACTGTTAATAGAGATTTCACAACTGTTGGCGTCCCGCCTGAGAAAGACTGATGATCTGGCGCGTCTAGGTGGAGATGAGTTCGCCATAATCCTGCGTAGCGTATCAAAAACGTCTATCAAACAAACTGCCAACGAATACAGACAGCTCCTGGAACAATATGTCTTTCCACACAAAGACAAGCAATTCAATATAAACGCCAGTATCGGCATCGCAATTATGGATCGCAATACGTTAGATGCCGAAACCGCTCTCAGCAATGCAGATATGGCCTGTCATATCGCAAAAAAACATGGACGTAATCAAGTACACATTTTTGTGCCTGAAACTGATATTTACGAGAACAAGGATCTAAGCTGGTCATCCCAAATAGCAGACGCTCTGGAACAGAATCTATTTCTACTACATTACCAACCCATCTTCGATTGCGAGCAGTTAACCAAAGAATTGATAGAGCAATACATGAGGGATAAAAGCACCTGTTTGCAACAGCTTGTTCCATCAGAAAACCAAACTCTGGAAGTGCTGTTGCGCATCGTTGACCAAAGGCAGGAACTTATCTATCCAAACGCATTCTTGCCCACTGCAGAACGATTCAACATGATGGATAAAATAGATCCATGGGTCGTTAAAAACGCACTCGATCAACTAAAACTCTTACAACAAGATGGCTTCATGGGGAAGCTCTCCATAAACCTATCCGGTCAAACCGTAGCTGAACCTCATGTTGTTGATATCATTGAACAGTTGATACTCGAATCAAAGATAGAACCATCCAGAATAGTCTTTGAGATATCTGAGACTACTGCAGCATCAACCTCGATTCACGCAAAAGAGTTGGTATTTCGAATGCATAACCTTGGTTGCCTGGTAACTCTGGACGATTTTGGCAGCGGTTTCTTTTCCTTCTCACAACTGAAGCAACTACCGGTCAATTTCATCAAGATAACCAGTAATTTGATACTTGGAGCAAACCACAACAAATACAACCAGGTAGTAATCAAGTCCATAAATGATGTGGCGCATTCACTCAAGATGAAAACCATTGCCAAATTTGTCGAAGACATTTCCACGCTCAACTTCCTTATCGAATCAGGTATAGATCATGTCCAGGGGTTTTTTCTATCTAAACCAACACCAAACCCAACTACAGTCGACAGCAAAAACTCAAATACGGAAGTATCTATCTAGCGCCATCCAGGTTATTCGCCACCCAACACCAGGCAATTACCAATGCCAACAAAGATAGACCGGCCGATATACCAAATGCCACACTTGGACCAGAACTTTCCCATAGAAAACCACTGGCCAGGGTCCCCACGGCGCCCCCAGCCCCAAAGCTCAAACTACTGTATAAGGCCTGTCCACGCCCTTGATGACTACCGGTAAAATAGTGATGCACAAGATGGATCGCCGCCGCATGAAAGGTGCCAAAAGTGGCCGCATGCAATATCTGAGCAAAGAGTATTATCACGATAGAGTGAGGAAAGTTTCCTATTAATACCCAGCGCAATACTGCCAAACCAAGGCTTGTCATCAACACCCGGCGTGCACCAAACCTTTTAAGCAGCCTATGCATGAATAGAAAAACAACGACCTCGGCAAAAACACCAATGGCCCAGAACTGGCCGATGACAGTCTTGGAGTATCCCACCGATTCCATGTAGATGGAGTAGAAACCATAGTAAGCCCCGTGGCCTGCCTGTAACAGAAAACATACCGCAAAGAATGCTATCACTGCCGGCAGCTTCAACACAGCCATAATAGGTGGTTGTTCTACAGGGTGTGGTTTTGAGTCTTGGTCCTTGACTGTAATACTAGCAAGCCAGATTGCACCATAGAAAAACAACAATGCCGGCAAGATAGACCTTGGTCCCTTAACATCGACTAACACGCCAAGGGCAACAACGGTGAGTATAAAACCTATGGAGCCCCAGACCCTGACCCGGGCATATTTAGAAACATCCTTACCCAGGTAATCGAACGTCACTGCCTCAAACTGGGGCAGAACCGCATTCCAAAAAAAGCTAAACAGGACCATGGCCGCTCCTAACTGCCAGAAGCCAGTGACCCAGAATACGGAGGAAAAGATGATGGTGGTTAGCAAAGAACCCAGACGCACGATGGACATGCGATGCCCCAAATGATCACCCAGCCAACCCCAGACATATGGTGCTATCAGTTTGGTAGCCATGGGGATAGCCATGAGCTGTCC
Source organism: Sedimenticolaceae bacterium (assembly GCA_050288625.1). Taxonomy (GTDB): domain Bacteria; phylum Pseudomonadota; class Gammaproteobacteria; order Chromatiales; family Chromatiaceae; genus JAAGZL01. The sequence goes on from JBNKEE010000037.1 coordinate 19,219, forward strand.
GATAGCCACAGCATTAAATCCTAGATCCTTTAGATATAGACCCCAATATGGTGCCAATACACCCAGAGCGGCAAAATAGAATAGATAGAAAGATGAAAGACGCCAATAGGGCATTAGGTCTGGCTACATCTCACTTCGGGGAAGCAGGCACTATCGGTGTAGCAGAGCGCACATCCATGTTCTGTGCGCGATGTCGCAACAGATGATCCATCAAGGTTATCGCCAGCATAGCTTCGGCTATAGGTGTGGCGCGAATACCGACACACGGGTCATGACGGCCCTCGGTGATTACATCAACCGGATCACCATTCACATCTATGCTGTTACAAGGAATATGCAGACTGGAAGTAGGCTTCATGGCTATACTCACCACTATGTCCTGACCGCTGGAGATACCGCCAAGGATGCCGCCGGCATTGTTACTGAGAAACCCTTCCGGGGTGATCTCATCTCTGTGCTCGGTGCCCTTCTGCTCCACGCTGTGGAAACCAGCACCGATCTCCACACCTTTGACCGCATTGATACTCATCATAGAGTGGGCTATCTCCGCGTCCAGACGATCAAATATGGGTTCACCAAGACCCGGGGGGACATTAGTTGCCACCACGTTTATGCGTGCTCCAATAGAGTTCCCCTCCTTGCGCAGAGCATCCATGTAGGACTCAAGCTCTGCCACCTTGCCCACGTCAGGACAGAAGAACGGATTTTGGTGTACCTGATCCCAATCCAGTTTTTCCGTGGTTATGGGCCCAAGCTGCGCCAGGTAACCTCTGATCACCATTCCACAGGTTTGCAGTAAATATTTTTTTGCTATCGCACCTGCCGCCACTCGCATGGCGGTCTCACGGGCAGACGAGCGTCCGCCTCCTCTGTAATCGCGCACCCCATACTTCTGAGTGTAAGTGTAATCGGCATGTCCAGGCCGAAACCGGTCCATGATCTTGGAATAGTCTTTAGAACGCTGATCGGTATTGTGGATTATCAGGCCGATCGGAGTACCGGTGGTAATCCCATCGAATACACCTGAGAGTATTTGCACCTCATCCGCCTCACGGCGTTGCGTAGTATGACGGGATGTACCTGGCTTACGACGATCCAGGTCAGGTTGAATGTCCTTCTCAGACAATTCCATCCCCGGAGGACAGCCATCTATTATACAGCCTATGGCGGGGCCATGACTCTCACCGAATGAGCTTACGCAAAACAGTTTTCCAAGTGTGTTTCCAGACATCAGGTGATGATTATTTCAGCCATGCGGTTATCTGATTTAGATCTTCAAGCGCAACGCTACCGGCAGCCTGTTTTAACCTAAGGCCACTCATTATGTATCTATAACGAACATCCGAATAGTTTTTCAGAGAACGATACAGATCGCGTTGTGAATTGAGCACATCAACGATGGTACGGGTACCCACCTCATAGCCAGCCTCAGTCGCCTCCAAGGCGCTCTTGCTGGATACAGTGCTAGCCTTTAATGCCTTCACCGCACTGATGCTGGCCAGCACTTCGCGATAGGCGTCACGTACCTGACGTGTGACAGAGCGTCTCTGCTTATCGAGATTTTCCTGAGCCGCCACCAGATCGTAACGGGCCTGACGGGTCAGAGAGCTAACTCCCCCCCCGGCATATAATGGCAGGCTAAATTCAAGGCCTACACTTGCTGTATTGGCCTCGGAACCAGACGGTTTGTTGGTACGACTACGGGTATGAGAACCCACCAGATCAAGTGTTGGATAGTGTCCAGCCTGCTGTAGTTTCACGTTCTTACGGGCTAGAGATGCGGCCTTTTCCGCCGCCTTGATGGAAAGGTTCTGTTGCAACGCAGTACTGGCCCAACGCTCAACGCTCTGAGGATTTGGTTTGGACAGAACGATATTTTCGTCCAAATTCGCAAGCGCTTTTACCTTTTTCTGGATAATCTCGTATAAGGCTTCCCAGGCATTATTCAATGCGTTCTCCGCCAAGATAAGATCCGCCTGAGACTGGTCATACGCCGCCTGGGCCTCGTGGACTGCCGTGATGGCGATTAGACCAACATCGAATCTCTGCTTGGCCTGATCCAATTGTCTGGCAATAGCTGCAGTTTCTGCCTTTGCGAACTTAAGACTGTCTTTGGCAGAGAGGATGTCGAAATAGGCCTGAGCAGTGCGGATAATCAGATCCTGTTGAGCTGCAGCATAGGTCGCTTCCGCTTGGGCTATAGTGTCATCTGACTGATCCAATCGCACCCAGAGGTCTTTTCTGAATACAGGCAGAGAGAGGCTTAGGGTGAGGCTGTTGTTGGTGTATTTACTCGAACCTTTAGATGCGGCCGGGTTTACCACATTCGTGTGTACTCGATCTGTACCACCACTCAGAGCCAGTGTCGGGAGTAATCCAGCTACAGCCTGAGGCTTGGACTCAAGCGCTGAATCCCTGGTGGCTTTTGCCTCCTTGATCTGGGCGTCATTCTCGACGGCTAGCTGATAAATTTGAACAAGGTTCTCCGCTCCGGCCATTGGCAGCCAGATTAGAAAGCAAAACATAAAAAAGACTAGTCTGTTCATCACTGTTCACGTCCTACATGATTGACCTGCATATTATACAGTTTCTAATGGAGCTGTCCCCTAAGAAAGGTATTTATCTTACTCACGCAATCAAGATGGAATCCTGGTCACAAAATATGCGCTCACAAACAGGACCCTAGGATTCATTTCCTTCATAACTCATAATATTGTCTATGATGACCCTTTCCCGGTACAAGTACCAACGATAAACCGCAATCCAGAAGAATCGAAGTGACTGAATCGACAAGCCATACACCCCAGATCAAGCCAAATCATGGAACCGGTTCCATGGCCTATAGCTGGCAAGGCCTTACCGCAATGGTCCTGCACCACAAGCATGAGCTCGTTGCCGCCAACATCATAGCGATACTAGGAGCTGTGGTCAGTGTACCCATACCGCTACTTATACCACTACTGGTGGATGAGGTACTGTTAAACAAACCCGGCATGTCCGTTGCCGTAATAAACAGCATATTCCCGAATAGCTGGCAGGGGCCAATCCTTTACATCCTGGTGGTGCTGTTTCTGACCCTATTTCTCAGACTTATCTCTCTGATCCTCGGTGTGTGGCAGATGCGCCAGTTCACTACCATCTCTAAAGAGGTGACCTTTCGTATACGCAGTAGCCTGCTGCAACGCCTGGAACGGGTTTCCATGTCAGAATATGAGACTATAGGTAGCGGTACTGTTGCGTCGCACATGGTCACAGATATAGACGCTATTGATCAGTTCATCGGTATAACCACATCCAAGTTTCTGGTTGCCCTGCTCAGCATCATCGGAACAGCGTTTGTTCTGATCTGGATGCACTGGCAGCTGGCCCTGTTCATCCTATTTCTGAATCCACTTGTGATCTACGTCACCACCCTGTTCGGGCGCAAGGTAAAAAAGCTTAAGCGTCATGAAAACAGCGCCTACCAGCTATTCCAGGAGTCCTTGTCAGAGACCCTAGACGCTATCCAGCAGATACGCGCCAGCAACAGGGAACGACACTATATCTCACGTATCATCGAACAGGCAGACCATGTACGAAAGCATTCCAGATCCTTCACCTGGAAAAGTGATGCGGCGCAGCGCCTATCCTTCACAGTATTTCTGTTTGGATTCGACACATTCCGCGCCTTGAGTATGATCATGGTGCTGTTTTCCGGTCTCAGCATCGGCCAGATGCTTGCGGTATTCGCCTATCTTTGGTTTATGATGGGGCCGGTGCAGGAGGTTCTGGCCATCCAGTACGCCTATCATAGTGCCCAGGCAGCACTGGAAAGGATCAACCAACTCTTAGCTATCAACCTCGAACCAGCGTATCCTCACAACAAAAACCCATTTGAGGGCAAGACCACCACCGACTTACAGGTGAAACATCTATCCTTCCGCTATGGTGACGGACCGCTGGTACTCAATGATATCAGCCTAAATATCGCTTCCGGCGAAAAGGTAGCGCTGGTCGGCGCCAGCGGCGGCGGCAAAACTACCATGGTGCAGGTAATACTTGGACTTTATCCGCCAGATTCCGGTGAGATAAGTTTTGATGGAGTCCCCGTATCTGAGATAGGCATGGACATCGTACGTGACAATGTCGCCACCGTGCTGCAACACCCCGCTCTGTTCAACGACACGGTACGCATGAACCTAACCCTGGGACAGAAGATAGAAGACAAACAGCTTTGGCACGCATTGGAGATCGCACAACTGGCAGAGATCATACAAAATATGGACAAAGGGCTTGATACGATAATCGGCCGTTACGGCATACGCCTATCAGGCGGACAGAGGCAACGCCTGGCCGTAGCACGTATGGTATTGAGCGATCCCAAGATTGTCATTCTGGATGAGGCCACATCTTCGCTGGATACCGCAACCGAGGCCAGATTACACGCAGCCATGCGCTCTTTCCTGCATGGGCGCACAACATTGATCATCGCCCACAGGCTCAGCGCGGTGAAACAGGCAGACCGGGTACTGGTGTTTGAGGATGGACGTATCGTGGAAGATGGACACCACAACGAGCTAATCCATAGAGATGGCCTCTATTCATCACTCTACGGCCATCAAGAGACATAAACTTTTACATATGGCGGTATGCTACTTATACACAACAAACCTGGGGGTTGCCGCCTCCTGGATCATGGCAATGGCACTATTCAACTCGTTGGATGGCACCGGTCTGAGGAAGTAGTTACCCTGAGCAAAATCACAGTTAAGCACCTGCAACTGGATCATGGTCTCAATATCCTCAACCCCCTCTGCTACCACCCTTAGCCCCAGATTGTGTGCAAGATCAATCGTGGAACGCACGATTGCGGCATCGTCACTATCTTTAAGCATGTCTGTAACAAAGGAACGATCTATCTTAACCTCCTGAACAGGCAGCCTCTTCAAATAGCTGAGCGAAGAATAACCAGTTCCAAAATCATCTATAGAGAAATCAATATCCTCCATATCAGGATCATTCAATGTGCTCATAACTAACTCTGGATTCGCCATTAGGTCATTCTCTGTAATCTCGCACTTGAGTCGATCACACGGAACCGAACTATCCTTACACAGCTGCTTTATCCGTTCAGGAAGCGCGGGATCAAGCAAATTTCTCACGGAGAGATTCACCGACACGCGCATATCTATCCCTTCTTTTTCCCACTGTGACAGCTGATTAATCGCAGTACGTACCACCCAGTCGGTCAAAGGTTTGATCAGGCCCGTGCTTTCAGCCATATTGATGAACAAATCTGGCGGAATCATCCCTTTCACCGGGTGATTCCAACGTGCCAAGGCCTCAGCGCGAGAAACCTTTCCGGTCTTCAACTCAATGATAGGTTGATAATAGAGCTTAAGCTGATCTGATTCGATAGCCTGACGCAGATCAGCCAATAGAGCTAGGCGTTCAACGCTAAAGGTATCCACCTCAGGGTTGTACACAGCTATGCTATCTTCGCCTTTCTTGGCTGCATACATAGCCACGTCGGCACGTCTTAGTAGTGTTGCATCATCCTCGCCGTGATCCGGGAATACGGCCATACCAAGACTAGCGTCTAAAAGAAGTGTATGTCCGTTCACATTGAATGGTGTCGACAGCTCTTCCAACAACTTTCTGGCAACGGCCCATGCCCCATCCTCATTAGTATCAGGAAGAACCAGCGCAAACTCATCACCACCTAGTCTTCCAATGGTGTCCCCTTGACGCAATGCATGCGGGAGCCTTCGCCCCATCTCCTGCAGCAAGAGATCACCGGTGGGATGACCCAACGTATCATTTACATCCTTGAAGTGATCAAGGTCTAAGAGAAAGACCACCGCTCTGCTATGGGTACGTTTAGCCTGGGCAATAGCGTTTTGCAACCGATCTATAACCAGCACTCGGTTAGGCAGCCCGGTGAGGGCATCATGCATAGTCTGATAAGCCAACTCCGCATTAAGATTCCTAAGCTCTGCCGAACGCTCGGCAACCCTCTGTTCCAAGGTCTCATTCAGCTTTTCAGTCTCTTCAATAGCCTTTTCCTTATGCTGGATTGCCGCCTTCAGCTTATCTGCCATATGATTAAAGGATTCTGCAAGCTCCGTCAATTCATCATGCCCTGACACAGGGACATGCTGATCAAGATCAAACGTCGCCAATTTTTCTGAGCTATGCACCAACTCCCGTATTCGGGAAAGAACACGAAAGCGAAATGTAAAAAAGATGGCCAAGCCTATAACACCAGCAATCAGGCCGTTCAAAAAGAGCTGTACTAATAAGCGTTCCTTAGCCCTTCTATAGGCCTCACTCGGATCCATACCGATCAACACAGAACCTAATTGCTGCTCACCAAATATTACCGGTAGCTGTAATGCAATCAAACTGCTGTCGGCCTTAAGGATGTCTAGCTTCCCAATCACATTACTAGGTGCATCAGGACCTAGAACCGATGTTACTAGAGCGTTTGCTTCATCCAGATAGCTGGTAAGCAGCTGCCCTTCAGCTCCGATAATACCTACATAAGCCACGTACTGCTGATGGCCGGCGTCGCTGGTATAAGTTGATAGGGTCACATAATCGTAGGTCAGCAACGGCTCCACGCTTATCTCTGCCAACAAATTCCCTATGGAATCTCCGCGTGAGGTTAGGTTGGAGATATACCGATCAATCTCATCTTCATAACGTACGTAGGTATTGACAAACATTGCCACTATAAGAACAGTCGCCACCAAGATAGCAAACTGACCGCTTAAGCCTCTAAACCAGATAGCCAATTACTATGGCCCCCCATCCGGGTAGACTTCTTTTATGATCTTGCGATGCTGATCATAGTCTCGATCGCTGACCGGTTGCATGTCTGACATCTCTATCGAAGCAAGTACAGCCTGGCCAGATGCGCTGTCCTTCAATCCAGTCATGATTTTCTGAACCTTATCCCTTGTATCTGGGGGCATATCACCTTTAACGGCCCAAGGCAGATGCGGTAGAGCTTCTCCTCGCATCAGATACTCCATTTTGCTTATATCAATGGTCTGATTGACTATCTTCAGTCGAGTAACGACAGCCCCTATTCCAGCAGCATCGGCCTGTTTATGATAGGTTGAAATAAGAGCGTTGGGCGGATTTTTAGCAAAGGTCTCAATGTAATCCCCTTTCTTCAGGCCAGCCATGCGTAACATATATGTTGGAACGATATAACTGACCATGGCGCGGGGTCCGCCGCCAAACAGAACCTTCTTTCCCCGGAGACCCTCGATAGACTTTATACCGCTGTCTATCCTGACTACAAGCGAACCTGCAAGGGTATTTTCACCAAACTCTACATTCTTCACTATAGCCTCATACCCCAGCTGCTCATGTGCAACCACATAGTGGTACTGATTGAAGTGTACTAGATCATATTCATGTTTTTTCAGCTCAGCCCAGAAGCTGGCAAAATCTTTGGTGGTTCTCAGTTGCACCTCACGTCCCAACTTATCTGACAAATGCTTTGCCAGAGGGGTAAACATACGCAGGGTCTGTTTGACATTGCGTCGAGGGAAAACACCGATCACCAGTGGATCATCCGCAGCCAAAATTGGTACAGGTACGATAACAGAGAAAATCAGTACAATTATAAGTGCGACACGCAAAAGCCACCTCAAGCCACTCGGTCCAAACCCATACATTTGTGTGCACAACTTAGACAAAACCACGATTAGATTTATTAGTCCTGCTTACGCCACAGATATATATGTAATCAAAGCACACCAAATATGGTGTTTCAAGGTAATATGGTGGTTAAAAATGCCATTGATACGTACAAAAAAACCCTAAGGTTCAATGGGTTCGACATAGACTAGATCCAATCTTATGGCAAAAAAAAGGCGTAGCCCTAACTGGACCACGCCTTTTTTGCTTAATTTAAGATGATCAAACCTAAATATACAGGCAAATATCACTCTCACCGGCAAACTCAAAGAAACGAGCTGCACCTGCGTATTCCACCTCATCCATGAATTCCGCGGTATCCATATCAAACAGGTCTACGGTCATCTGGCAGGCGATCATCTTAACATCCGCCTCAAGTGCCAGTTCACGCAGCTCCTCAATGCTAGCAACACCTTTATCCGCCATCTTCTTTTTCATCATAGCGGTCATCATAGCCTGCATGCCAGGTAGAGCCGTTCCCAAGACCGGAAACCACTTATCCATACCCATAGGCATTGGCATACCCGGATTCCCCAGTGGGGTTACTTCCAGACTCACTTTCTTACGCAACAACTGCAATCCGTAGAAGGTAAAGAAAATCTCCACCTCATAACCCAGTGCAGCAGCAGTGGTAGCGAGAATAAAAGGCGGATATGCCCAATCAAGCGACCCCTTGGTCGCGATAATAGCTAGTTTCTTCTGTTCCAACTGGATATCCTCTTCAGATTCTGTACGGCTTGTTCAAACAATCAGGACTTTTTCATCAAGAAATGGAACTTGCCACCTTCCTCAGTAGATGACATCAGCTCATTGCCGGTCTGCTTGGCAAATGCCTCGAAGTCCTTTACTGAACCGGGGTCCGTAGCGACGATATGTAGTACTTTTCCAGACTCCATACTAGAAAGGGTCTTTTTTGCGCGTAGGATTGGTAGAGGGCAGTTCAGTCCACATGCATCCAGTTCTTGATCAAAATCAGCCATGTCGTTCTCCACTTTTATCTGTTAACTTTTGATATTTAAGCTGTACCTTATATTCTAACTTTGCATCAAACGCAAGTTCCCAACTTACTCATGGCCCTGTATTAGCCGCAGCATGCTCCGGCTGGAAGCTCAATATCAAGACCATTTTGCGCCCAATCCATTATGCCACCACGCAAATTTATCACGTTGCTAAATCCTTGTTGCTGCAAAAAACTGCACGCGTGATATGAACGCGCCCCACTACGGCAGTATAGGACGATATCCTGATTTCCAGGCAATTCTGAGATACGCAGCGGAAGAACATGCATGGGAAGGTGCTTGGATCCGGGCAATATGCCCTGCATCAGTTCGTTTGCGCCGCGAATGTCCAACAAAATAGTATTCTTGTCCGTTTTGAGCCGTTCCGCCAGCTCTAGACTATCGATCTCTTTAACCACTCAATTTCACCCATATATCTAAGTACAAACATCTTATTAGTATATTATGAATATATTATATATACTAGCTATCGTTATTAATTGTCGCCCATCACACCTCATGATAGAGTCTCGCCTTCACCTATTGAGCTGCATTAAGACTATATAGATCTATGGACTTTCTACCGGTATTTCTAGAAGTAAAAGATAAAACTGCCCTGGTAGTAGGGGGGGGTGAAGTCGCTGCTCGCAAGGTATCCCTACTGCTGCAGGCGCATGCGAAAGTCAAAGTGATTGCTCCTGAGATCTGCCCTAATCTTAACCAGCTGTTGACTGATGGAAAGATAGAATACGAGCAGAGAAACTATCAAGACGGGGATCTGGATGGATGCGCCCTGGCCTATGCCGCCACGAACGACCATGATGTAAACCGCAAGATCTCAGAGTTGGCCCAGGCCAGGCAACTTCCGGTAAACGTCGTGGATCAGCCAGAATTGTGCAGTTTTATCATGCCTTCCATCGTTGACCGTTCTCCCTTGGTGGTCGCAGTATCTACCGGTGGCTCATCCCCGGTGCTGGCCCGCCTCATGCGCAGTCGTCTGGAATCCATGATTCCGGCTGGTTATGGCAGATTGGCGGATCTGGCCAGGCGTTATAGAGATAAAGTAAAGCAACGTTTTTCCAGCTCCAGAGACCGCAAGATATTCTGGGAGAACGTACTCCGTAGCGGCGTGGCCGAGCGAGTTTTCTCCGGCCATATGGACGAGGCTGATGTGGTCATGGAGAAGGCCCTGCAGAATGCAGACCCCGCCCAAACCATGGGCGAAGTATACCTGGTTGGCGGTGGTCCTGGAGACCCGGACCTGCTCACCTTCCGTGCGCTGCGCCTTATGCAGCAGGCAGACGTGGTGGTCTATGATCGACTGGTGGCAAAAGCTATTCTGGAGATGACCCGACGCGATGCAGAGCGCATCTACGTAGGCAAGGAACGTGACAACCACGCAATGCGCCAGGAGGAGATCAACGAGCTTCTGGCCAAACTGGCTAAGGAAGGAAAACGGGTAGTACGCCTCAAGGGCGGTGACCCCTTTATCTTCGGCAGAGGCGGGGAAGAGATCGACACACTGGCTGAACAGGGCATACCCTTCCAGGTAGTGCCGGCCGTTACCGCGGCATCCGGCTGCGCCGCTTATGCCGGTATCCCACTGACCCATCGCGATTACGCCCAATCGGTCACATTCGTAACCGGTCACCTGAAAGACGGAACGGTAAACCTGGACTGGGAGCACCTGGCCCAGGCCAATCAGACAGTGGTCTTCTACATGGGTCTGCGCGGTATGCCTATAATATCCAAAGAGCTGATAAGCCGTGGCGTATCTCCGGATATGCCGGTAGCATTGGTGCAGCAGGGTACTACCGAGAAACAACGCGTAATCACTGGAACCCTGTCGAATATCCAGGAATTGATAGAAACAGAACAACCCAAGCCCCCGACACTCATAATAGTAGGCGAGGTAGTTAAGCTGCAGGAGAAGCTAAGCTGGTATCAGGCGCCAAAAGATGGCAAACAGGGAGCAACCTATCAGGGTCCGGTGTAACCGAAGAAATCAGAGACAGCGAATTATGAGAACAGCATCCACGCGACTAAACAAGACCCCTACCCTGCCGCGCCCCCTGGCGCTACCCCTGGCACTGATCCCGCCTCTGGCCCATAGTGGGGTATTGACGGCGGTGCTGAATCGTCTGTTCGCCGCTGAGTTGGCAGATGGTGAGATGGACTTTCTGGATGGCAAGGTGGCGCTGATCAGGGTGCGTGATGCCAGGATCAGCTATTATCTTACCCTGCAACATGGAAAACTTAAGGCTGCTCCGGCCGGAGCGAAAGATGATGTTAGCATTGAAGGAGACATCTACGACTTCATGCTATTGGCCACTCGCAGGGAGGATCCTGACACCCTCTTCTTCAACCGTCGCCTGCGTCTGGGGGGAGACACCGAGTTAGGTCTATATATAAAGAATTTCCTGGATTCCTTGGAGTTCGAAGATAGACTCGGCCCTCTGCTCAAGGCCCTGGACAGTACCACGAAGTTTATAGGACGTTTATAGCAGTAACCCAATAATCAGTTATTTCCTACTAGCATACTAGGTATTTATTGCCTAGACTTTTCCTCACAAGCTAAAAAATTTTCAGCGGAGAAGAGAGAAAATGGCTAGTAAAATACTGCACATTGATTCCAGCGCTCGCGGCGAACAGTCTGAATCCAAGCAACTGACCAGCGACTTTATACGACGCTGGAGCTTGATCAATCCTGAAGACATAATTATTCAACGCGATATAGTTGATGACCCCCTGCCACATATTGATAGCTTTACCCTCCAAAGTATCTTGACCCCTGAAGAAGAGCGCACTCCTGAACAAAGAAAAGCTGTCGGGAAATCAGATGAACTAATCGACGAATTCCTTGAAGCTGACGTCCTGGTGCTGGGCGTACCTATGTATAACTTCACCATACCTTCCACCCTGAAGGCGTGGATAGATTACATCACAATGCCAGGACGCACTTTCGAATACACTGCCGAGGGGCCGAAAGGCCTGGTCAGTAACAAACAGGTCTACATCCTAAGCACCAGGGGCGGGGTTTACGGAGACGGTCCCATGGACCACCAGACCAACTACCTTAAGGTCCTGTTCAGCTTTCTGGGCATTCAAGATATCCACATTATCCAAGCAGAGGGATTGAACATATCCCCTGAAAGCAGAGACTTGGGCATTGCGGCCGCCCATGCTCAGATAAAGGATACCCTGCGAGCTGCCGCGGCCTGAGTAATTGCCATGAAGACCCGGATTAAACACCAGCGCCGGATTAAACAGATTATCACTGGAAGAGATACCAAAGATGGTGCCGGAGTAAGACTCAGGCGCGTATTCCCTGCCCCTGACCTAAGTATGATCGATCCATTCCTGCTACTAGATGTATTCAGTTCAGACAAACCTGGGGACTACATCGCCGGATTCCCACCTCACCCCCACCGGGGCTTTGAGACTGTGACCTATCTGCTAGCAGGACAGATGAGGCATCGCGACAGCGCGGGGCACATGGGAGTGATAAAGGCTGGCGGGGTTCAGTGGATGACCGCCGCCAATGGCATCCTGCACTCTGAGATGCCAGAACAGGAGAACGGTCTGCTGCAAGGATTCCAACTGTGGGTCAACCTGCCGGCAAAACTCAAGATGGGACAACCAGCTTACCAAGAGTTTGAACCGGAACAGATCGAACAAGAGTCTCACAGTAATGGAACCATGATCAGGGTGATAGCAGGCATGACCAGCAATGGAACCTGCGGCCCTGTCACCGGCATAGCTACAGAGGCAATCTTTCTGGACATCACCCTGCCTGCAGGTACGGATTATTGCGAACCTATACCGAAGAAACACAACGCCTTTATCTATCTAATATATGGCTCTCTGCAACTGGATGAGGAATTATTAGACGGCGGTAAACTGGCATCACTGAGTGATGGCGATGGTATAGAGATAAAGGCAATCGAAGATAGCCGTCTCTTGCTGATAGCTGGCCGCCCCATAGGAGAACCTGTCGCCAGACGTGGACCATTTGTAATGAACACGGGTGAAGAGATCGAACGGGCATATCAAGATTTCCAAAAGGGTCTATTCGGGCTGATCGAGGATGATCATGGTCGAGTGGCGTAATACATCTGATTCCTGGGGACTGCTTGCCATTATCTTGCACTGGTTAGTGGCTGTGAGCATCGTCGGACTTTTCTCCCTCGGTATTTGGATGACCAGCCTGGACTATTACCACCCGTGGTATCAACAAGGACCGGACACTCACCGTAGTCTGGGGATACTCTTTCTACTTGTTATCCTGCTGAGATTGGGCTGGAGACTAGTTGAGACAATCCCAAAGCCACATCCAAACCATAAATACTGGGAAGTACAGGGCGCGCGCATCGCTCATCTGCTGCTATACCTGATCCCGATATTGGTGGTAATGAGCGGATATCTGATGTCGACCGCTGACGGACGGGGCGTTTCCGTGTTCGGTTGGTTCGAAATACCGGCCAGCTTCACTGGCCTGGTTGAACAGGAAGAGGTTATGGGAGAGCTACACGAACTATTGGCGTGGGGACTGATATCTGTCGCCACCATCCATGCAGCCGGCGCATTGAAACACCACATCATAGATAAAGACTCAACCCTAACAAGGATACTTGGTAACACCACCAAATAGGAGTAAACAGGATGAAGAAACAACTTTCATTGAGTTTCATTACAGCATTTGCTCTATCCATCTTTGCCTTTTCTGCACAGGCCGCAGACTATGTAATAGACACCAAAAAGGCTCACGCCTTTATTCAGTTCAAGATTTCACATCTGGGTTATAGCTGGGTACTTGGCCGTTTTAATAAATTCTCAGGAGAATTCAGTTACGACGAAAACAACCCGTCCTTAGCAAAGATAAAGGTCGATATTGATGTCAGCAGTATCGACAGCAACCATGCGGAACGGGACAAACACCTGCGTAGTGCTGAATTCCTGGACACAGACAAATATCCGAAGGCCAGCTTTGTCAGCACCGGCTATAAAGAACTGGGGGATGGTAATGCCGAGCTGGTCGGCAACCTGACCCTGCGCGGCATTACAAAGCCTGTGACTATAGCCGTAAGGCATGTAGGTCATGGGGATGATCCGTGGGGTGGTTATCGCCGTGGATTTGAGGGTACAACAAGCTTTAAATTGGCTGATTACGGCATCAATTACGACCTGGGACCAAACTCAAAAACTGTTGACCTGTTCCTAACCATGGAAGGCATTCGCCAATAACTGAATATTGATAAACCGTTCCGATGCGGTATTTTTACACTACCGCGTCGGTCTGTCTTTCCCCCATGAACATATGGTTCTGACTAAAGCCATATATTTCCCATACATCACGAGTGTTACCTTACTACACATAGAAGATAACGAAATGTAACACAACTTTTTGATTCAAGACGAATTTTTACTTTATTTATCTATGGTTATATCGGCTTTACCTAATACCCGTAATTTCATAACGCCCTATTTTTAAAGCACTTTTTAATGATTAGAGGCTTTACTATTAATAATAAAAGCGGGGCTGGCACAACTCATGCACTCATTATTGACTGACACAGTACACGTGTAACTTCATCCGGGGATTCCCCGGCTGTAACAAATCATCTTAAGAGGTTTAGTCATGAGTCAAAAAGTAATCAACTTTGCAAAAAACAACACCTGGGTGTTCCTGGTGCTTGGCCTTGTTATTCTGGTAACCGTAGGAATTCTGACCACCTGATCAGAACCAATATACAAAAAGATGGGGCGTCAACGCCCCGTCTATCTTTACTAAGATATGGAGAGGCTTAACCAATTCCTTTGAGATATTTCGACATATGTTGAAATACCCCTTCCGCATCTTTATTGCGCAATGCCTCCTCCCCAAACAGGCTATTGCCCACACCAACGGCTACTGCCCCTGCATCCAGAAATTCTTGCAGGTTGTGTAACTTTACCCCGCCTACCGCCACCAGACGCACATCGTCCATCGGCCCCAACAGATCTTTTATGTATTTTGGGCCTGGGCAAGGAAACACCTTCACCATCTCAGCTCCGGCACCCCAAGCCTGATAAACTTCGGTAGGGCTCAAGGCCCCGGCCACAATTGGCACCCCATGTTTTTTAGCATAAGAGATCACATCTATATCAGTATTTGGAGTCACCAGAAACATGGCCCCTGAATCAATGGCAACCTTGGCTTCTTCCAAATTCCGCACAGTACCCATACCTAAGAAACATCCGTTCGGTACCAGTCGCATATTCTGGCGCAGCATCTCCGGTGCACCTGGGGTATTCATAGTTATCTCAACCGCTTGCAGTCCAGCGCGGAAAGATGCCTGCAAAAGATGTGGAAAGAAATCAGACTCAATACCACGCAGGATTCCGATTACAGGCACATTCAATTTCACGATGTCTTCTCCAATAGCAAAATTGTTTTTTCTACACAGAAGATTATCCTATCCGTCAAAGAGGATATATACAAAGTCACAAAATGAACATCTCAGTCATCATCCCAACCTATAACCGTTCCCATATGTTGCCCAGGGCAATCCAATCAGTCCTTGGTCAAACCCTACCGCCTCAGGAGATCATAGTCGTTGACGACGGCTCCACTGATGGGACAGCTAGGATGGTGGAACATGAGTTCCCGCAATGTATATACATCCAACAACCAAATCTTGGCGTGAGCGCGGCACGCAACAGAGGTATAGAGGCAGCTCATGGAGATTGGCTGGCGTTTCTAGATTCCGATGACGAATGGCTACCGAATAAACTAAAGGCTCAGCATGATCTGCTGGAGCAACATCAGGAAATCAGAATCTGTCATACCGAAGAGATATGGATTCGCAACGGTCAACGTGTAAATCAGATGGACAAACACGCCAAGAGCGGAGGTAACATCTTCAAGAACTGCCTGCCTCTATGCGTGATATCCCCCTCTTCTGTTATCATTCACCGTTCTTTGTTTGAAGAGAAAGGACTCTTTGATGAGCAGCTCCCAGCATGCGAGGATTATGATCTCTGGCTAAGGATCTGCGCCACCCATCCCGTGGCTTTTATAGAACAACCACAGATAAAGAAATATGGCGGGCATGACGATCAACTTTCACAGCGACACTGGGGCATGGACCGTTTCCGCCTCAAGGCGCTGCAAAGAATCATCGAATCTGGCACATTGGATGATGAAGACCTAACTGCGGCCATACAGACCTTAGCAAGCAAAGCGGAAATATTGGCGCAAGGAGCAAAAAAGAGGGGCAAGGTCAGTGAAGCAAAGAATTATTTGAACATTAAGGACAAATTCATATAAATTAATGCCAAGTGCGCCTACCTATATACCAATTGTGAATGGTTTCGCAAAAATATGGCCATGTTTGGCAACACCAATCATAGAGATTATGCCACACTAAAACTTGTAACCCATGGTTTCGCTAAGGAGAGCCGGCAACCATATATCCTAAGACAATCCTGTATATAGGTTAAGGAGCAGCTCTCCAAGTAATGAATAATAAACTCAAGCTGGAACTAGCTAAACAGTATTACACTCTTGCGCCCAAGTCCTCTTTTAGTTTAATCGCCCTCCTTGGCGTGACCCTATATGTGTTTTGGGGAATGATTCCTACGCATCTGCTTACTGCATGGGCTATAGCTAATGTCATTGCCGTTTCTACTATTTTCATAACGGCTAGTCGATTTAAGAAAAATAGTTCGCAGACAAAAGCCAACAGATGGCTGCGTATCTATGCCTATTTGCTACTGTTCCAAGATGCACCTTGGGGAATGATAGGACCATTAAGCTTTCTGATAGATGACCCTCTTTACCACATGCTGACCCTGTTTATGCTGGCAGGCATGACTGCGGGTGCTATCTTAACCCGAGGCCTTGTCTTCAACATCTACCTGGTATCTCTGTTCTCCTTATTGACCCCGATCATCATCACCCTGGCACTGCAAGGTACAATTGTCTACAACGCCATGCTAGCTATGACGTTGATCTATATGGTTTTTATGATAGCTATTGCCAAGAACTACAGCGCGAGTGTTATAAGGAACATAAGGTTATGGCTAGACAATGAAAAACTGGTCAATGAGTTGCGTGTGTCTCATGCCGAGGTGGTTGAAGCTAAAGAACGATCTGAACGGGCAAACGAGGCAAAGAATCAGTTTTTGGCCACGGTCAGCCATGAACTACGTACACCTCTAAATGGGATAATCGGGTTTGCTGACTTTTTACAAAACGAGAAGTTAGAAGAAACTGCGAAGCACTATATCAGCCAAATCAGTAAGGCAGGAAAGACCCTACAACACATCGTAAACGACATTCTAGATATAACCGCCATTGAGGCTGGACAAATCAGACTCTACGATGAACCCTTCTCGTTGCGTGCGGAGATGAAAGATTTGTTGGATATGATGACTCCTATAGCTGAAAGTAAACACCTAACACTACAGCTTAATGTGGATGAGTCAGCTAAGGATGACCTGAGTGGTGACATTAGCCGTTTACGCCAAATCATCGGCAATCTCATATCCAATGCACTCAAATATACAGAATCAGGGCATGTCGCACTCAGCATAACCCACCAAGATATTAGTAACGGCAAGGAGGTCCTGCGCTTTGATGTTGAAGACACAGGCGTCGGCATTAACGAAGAGGCTCTGGAATTCATCTTCAAGAACTTCACCCGATTGGAAAATTTCGAGACACGAGGCAGTGATGGCATGGGACTCGGATTAGCCATAGTAAAAAGTCTGGTCAATAAGATGAACGGCAAGCTTACCGTTGAAAGCAAACCTGGCGAGGGCTCGTGCTTTAGTTGTGAACTAGCTTTCGAACAAAGCAATGATGAAAACTTACATACATTGCAAGAGCAACCACATGAACTCTCCCAGGAACAGTGGAAAACATTCAACGTGCTTATCGTGGATGACAATGAGATTAATCGCATGCTGCTTTCCGCTTTTTTAACCAACCTGGGCATCCCGTTTGCTGAGGCATCTGGTGGAGAAGAGGCGTTAAAATTTATTCGTGACGGGAACTTCAACCTAGTACTTATGGATATACAGATGCCAGACATAAGCGGCATTGATGTGGCTAACATACTAAGCAGTGAACTTGACTCTATGCCAGTGATGATTGCGGTTACCGCTCATGCATTCCCAGAGCAGCGCCAAGCAATCCTTGAAGCAGGTTTCTCTGAATACCTCCCCAAACCAATTATAATGGAAGACCTTACCAAGACGCTCATACACGTCTACCAGTCAGGGCATATAGACCGCCATGTAGCCAACAGGTCTGCGTTAGGTTGATGCACAACAGCTACCACAACCACATTTATAACTAATAAAGGCAACATTATGCTCTCTAATAAAATTATAGTTTTGATTATATTTTCTCTTGCTGTTGGTTGCGCTGGATCCCCATATACAAACCACGCAAAGCAGATACCTTTAGAAAAAGGCAAATCCAAATACTACCTTTCCACTCTGGACGTAAAACTTACTCTGGGGCATGGAGCGATACCAGAAGACACGTCTTATTCATCCAAGGAGCAACTAGAAGAGCAATTTAAAGACGCAATTACCTCAGCATTAAAAAACAAAGGTATATTTGCTTCAGACCCCTCAGTCGCAGATGCCAGCTTGGATGCGCACATAGATTACACACGAACATTTAACTACGGAGGAAAAGCATTAAACAAACCCAAAATATCACATATTGTAGATATTATGAAAGACGACGAAAAATTAGTTACGATTAGCAAAAACAACTACACAACAAAATACTCATACTTTGAAGAGATCGCTGTTAATCTAAAGATTGCGGCTTTTAAGTGGGGTGCTGAGGATGAATTAAAGGATATTGCACTGATATCTGAAAAGATCGCTGATGATATATTCAATATCGGAAAATAATGACCAGGAAACACGCATAGAACATACTAAGGATGAACAAAGGTTATTGTTAGCAAAAGGAGATGAGCAATGATCAAATCAAAGTGGATTCTATTCATATTGCCTATACTAGCCTTCATATTCCACGACATAAAATCCGGAGTGCATGCTGATATAAAAGGAGGTACCGAAATGGCTATCACTATCACAAGCAGCGCCTTCTCTGATGGCGGCATGATCCCAAAGGGTTATACTTGTGACGGTGCAAATATATCCCCTCCCCTAACATGGTCCGGCGTTCCTACAGATTCCAAGAGCCTCGCGCTCATCGTTGACGATCCGGATGCCCCCATGGGTACCTGGGTGCACTGGGTATTATTTAACATTCCGGCAAACATCAGCGAACTTTCACACACCGTTCCGTCCACCAAGGTACTAGAGAACGGAGCAAAACACGGCATCAATGATTTCGGAAGGTTCGATTATGGAGGCCCATGTCCTCCCGGCGGAACTCACCGCTACTATTTCAAACTCTACGCCTTGGATACTGAACTCACACAAGAACCCGGGCTCACCAAAGACGAACTGCTCAAAGCCATGCAAGGGCATATACTAACTGAGGGGCAGCTTATGGGCAGGTATGCTCGGTAACAGACATGAAGCTTATATATAAAGCTGACAATATAACCGAAGCGCACATTATTAAAGGTCTACTAGAATCGCACGACATCCCCGCCCATGTAGGCGGCTTCTATCTACAAGGCGGAGTTGGTGATCTGGCCGCTAGAGATTATGCAAATGTGCAAGTTGCTGATGAAGATCAACAACTTGCTATTGAAATAATAACTGAGTATGAAGGCACTACCCGCTCCTCAAGCAGAAAATCAACAACAAAAGAAAACACGGTTTTCTATAAAGTAGCCCTGACTCTGTTTGTATCGATCGTGATTATTGCTATTTTTAGTTTGGTTGCCCAGTGAGAGGGTTAACAGCCATATTCATCGTGGAGGGACGCCTCTTACCCCTACCCTCTAAGGGGGTGTTATCGGTTAGCAGTACAACACCCACTACCTGACCTAAAATGTCACCAATTTCGCACTGTTATGTAATTGACGTCTCCAGTCGTTTCATTTTTACTCAACCAGCATAATCACAAACGGGCGATACTATGAAACAAATAACTAGATTTATCTTTTTATCCATTATGCTCTGTCTTTCCTCTACTGGCTTAGCCATGGCCAAACAGGGATCTATCGTTGGTAGCTGGAAAACCATCGACGATAAGACCAACGAGCCCAAGTCCATCGTTAAGATCTACAAAAGCGGCGGCAAATACTATGGACGTATTACCAAGCTGTTCAGAAAGAAGGGAGAAGACCCGAACCCTCGTTGCAACAAATGCAAAGACGACGATCCGCGTAAGGGCAAGCGGATTAATGGCATGGTAATCCTGAAAGGTCTGGTCAAAAAGGGCGAGGAATATAGCGGAGGTAAGATCCTGGACCCGAAAAATGGCAAGGTCTACAAATGCAAACTCTGGCTAGAGAAAGGCAAGCTGAAAGTGCGTGGATACGTGGGTATCTTCTTTCGCACCCAGACCTGGCACAGGGTTAGATAACGACTTTTTTACCTAAAGCGGTAACTCGGTGTAGGCGTCCTCTGCCTACACCATTTTTTTTGCTTCGGCCTTGGCCTTTTCTTCCATCCCCGCATCTCCATGCCAATAACCGTCACATGATCCAACCAGCAACAATGGCTCCAGCTCGGCATTGCCCTCTTCCAGACTCATCTCCTGGTTTAGACATTTATGAAATATATCCACAATCTTGTCGGTAAATCTGGATTGCGGACTGATGCGAACCACATCAACATTCAGTTCTCGCATCCGATCCAGTTCCGGTAAAAGATTGAAAGTATGAGCCGATTGGGTCTGGATGCCGTTTAGCGCAAGAAAGTCAGTATCATCCTGGGCCTTTAGCATCAGGCCATCCGGATAGTCGAAGCAGCAGTAATCACAATCATCCTTCGGTCGGTTACAGGAACGGGCAGTGAAACAGCGAGCAGAATAGGCCAGGGGCAGTCGACCATAAGCAAACACCTCCACCTCTACACCTTCCGGACTCTCAGCCTGGATGTCGGCCAGCGTCCGCCAGGACAGCTCTACCGGCAGAACCCAGCGTTTAAGGCCCTGTTTTACCAGGATCTCTACAGTATGCCCGTTGTAAACGTTCACACTGTGGCCAGTGACAAACGGCCTACCCTCGCGCAGATGCACAGCCCCAATATCATTGGCCTCAATCATATACTGGGCATTGCTACAGATACGTCGCAAACGTATCAGTTCAGATTCCGCCTCCAGCAGGGCCAAGGTTGAGAGCACCACCTCTTTACCTGCCTGAGTTAAACGTTCAGCGATAGCAAACCAGTCGTCTGTGGTGATCAGATTGCGCTTGGAACATACGGTCTCTCCCAGGTAGACGATATCTACTGGGGATTTTTCCACCCAGTCGTAGAACTCAAGCACCTGATCCCGAGACCAAAAATAGAGGATGGGGCCGATAGAGAGTTTCGGCTGTTTTCTCATACTTGCTAACCTTTGAATACGTATTTTATTCGGTTTGAATCTATTGCCAGGGACGATGATAGGCGCCTAAAGTAGTCTGGGTACCTTCCGAAACCTTGCCTAGCTCAGCCATCCAATCCTGTTGCGCCTGGAAACCGTCAAGATTCTTGGCGCAGGCGTCTATAGCTGAACGCCACACTCTGGTCACCTGTTCCACATAGACCGGACTGCGCTGCCGCCCCTCGATCTTAACCGCCTGTACCCCGGCTTTTATCAACTGAGGCAACAGTTCCAAGGTGTTTAGGCTGGTTGGCTCTTCAATGGCATGGAAGGTGCTGCCTCTAACCTGGAAACTGCCCTTACATAGCGTTGGATAACCAGCATTCTCACCCTCGGCGTAACGTTCGATTAGCACCCCACCCAGGCGGGTTTCAAGGCCGCTAGGTGTCTCTCGCCACTCAACATGACTTGCCGGAGAGCAAGCACCGTAGGTGTTGGGCGAACGACCTGTGGCATAGGATGAGAGTATGCAGCGCCCCTCTACCATGACACAGAGACTGCCAAAGCCAAATATCTCAATCTCGAACGGGCTGTTCTCGATCACATGCTGCACCTGACTCATTGATAGCACGCGTGGCAGTACCGCCCTGCGCACATTAAAGTGCTCCTTGTAAAACCTCAGAGCCTCATAGTTGGTGGCTGAACCTTGCACAGAGAGATGTAGGGGCAATCCCTCTTTCTTGGATGCGTACTCCAATACTCCAATGTCTGCAGCGATCAGGGCATCTACCCCCAGGTCCGCAGCCTGATCCACCGCACTCTTCCACCTCTCCCATCCACTGGGTTGAGGATAGGTGTTCAGTGCGATGAACACTTTGGTGCCGCGGTCATGGGCATATTTGATACCCTGAGCTATCTTGGTTGGACCAAAATTGAGGCCGGCAAAATGCCTGGCATTAGTATCATCCCGAAATCCGAGATAGACCGCATCTGCGCCATTATCTACTGCTACTTTTAGAGATGGCAGGTTACCTGCCGGACATACTAGTTCCATACTTCAACTTCCAATCACAATCTTCAGAATCGTAGCCTCACAACCGCTGACTTAGAATCAGCAGCCTTAGTCATGAAATCACCAAACGCCGCGCCCTGCCGTGAGCCACGCTGCCGCAGTTCACGTTCGATACCATTTAGAACCATCCACTTCTTACTGCACCACTCTGGCGCCAGCAGGATATTGTTAGCGGCGGTTCCTGTTACACGGTGATACAGCACCTCAGAAGGCGTATGCTCTATCATATCTGCCGCAATACTGAGGTATTCATAAAAACCCAAAGGGCTATATTCACCATCTTTCCACTCCTTGGCCAGGGCAGTACCTTTGACCACATGCAATGGATGCAGTTTCAGACCTTCGACTCCGATGTCTATGACGGCCTGTAAACTCTCAAGGGCCTCCTCTCTTCCCTCTCCCGGCATCCCTACGATCAAATGAGTGCAGACCGAAAGCCCTCTCTGCCTGGCCCTATTTATGGCGTCCCTATATTCTGCAAACCCGTGGCCACGATTTACTCTGTCCAGGCTACGGTCAAATATGCTCTGTAGCCCCAGTTCCAACCAGATCTCATGGCCCTGATCCTGGAACCCGGCCAGCAGGTCCAACACTTTGTTCGGTACACAATCCGGCCTTGTCCCGATGGACAGACCTATCACATCCAGCTCGGCCAAGGCCTGCCTATACAGAACAGATAGGTGCTCTACATCGGCATATGTATTGGTATATGCCTGGAAATAGGCTATAAAACGCCTGGCACCGGTACGCTTGGCAATCACCCTGCGCCCCGCCTCGATCTGCTCTGCCACCAGAGGCTCTTTCTTGGCGTTGGGACTAAAGGATATGTTGTTACAGAAGGTGCAGCCCCCAACCCCCTTGCTTCCATCCCGGTTGGGACAGGTCATACCTGCGTTGATCGCAAGCTTATGCACCCGTTCACCATGGCGACGTAGCAGGTCCTGACCGAATGTATTTACGTAGTCTGAGAGGGCCATTTACCAAATCTTTGCCAAAAATCAGTTTTTCAATGATACCACTACATACCAGGTAAATTACCTCGTAATATTCATTGAATAAGTAGCTAATTACTGGAGTGATCGCCAGAAAAGTCCGTTTATACCACAGCATGGGTATATCCGGGGAAATAATTCAACACAGATATGGACAGGGGCCGGTATTCCAGCCCTATGGCTAACAGGTTTTGCTGAAGATCAGATCTCTCTCAACCCTTCTGAGGGCTCTATGCGGGCGGAACGAAAACCAGCCAAGGCCGCAGCAAGCACTGATGACCCCATGGTCAGACCCAATGCGATCAGATAGTGCTCAGGATGCAACTTGCACACAAGCTGTCCTGCATCCATCTGACTTGCCAGCATGTCATTGATTGACAATGAGGCAACCTGAAATATGGCTACGGCAAGCCCCCATCCAAGCACCGCCGTATATAGAGCCTGAATCATTGGGAACCACATTATGTCTCCCGTCCTGAAACCGACCAGTCTCAGTACGGACAGCTGTTTACTCTTACGGTCCACGTTTGCCCAGAGGCTCGCGCCCAGAGAAAGAGAGAAACCGACCAGACCGATGATGGCGATGGCCCAATACACCATGGTCAGATTACGGTCCATACGTTGCACCAGCTGAATATCTGCAACCCGGGTACGCACATCAATCCCCAGTTCAACCAGGCCATTATGTAGATCGATCACATCATAGATGGAAGTCGCATAGAGACGGAATCCAGGGTAGCTGCGGGACTGAGTGGCGATGTTTCCCTCCCACCCAAGCATGGGCACGGCGTGACCATCCCGGTAATCTTCCAAGGCCTCTGCAAGACTCACAGAGGCAAATATGGCCTCCCGTGGAAATGCATCGACAGGCGCAATAGCAACCACCTTAAGACTTAGATGAGCCCGCTCTCTTTGCTCATTGAATCTACGCACCAGACTACCATCCAGCTTATCTCCAGGACCAACCTTAAGCTTGGCTGCAGCCGCCTGAGAAAGCACCACTCCATCAAGTCCAGACGGGGCCGCACCATTTTCCACCAACAAGGGATCCCCAGCTTCTGAAGGGATCACCTCCATGGAGATTATGCTTGGAGTATTTACGCTAGTTACCTCGATAGTCGCAGCAATGCTCCTGGTACGTGGCACAATGAACTCAACATCCGAGCGTTTTCTCAACTCATCTATCCACTTGGCTGAGAACTTGCCGCTACCGATCGGCATAATCTCCCGATTACGCGGATCCTCAATCAATTGGTCTATCATACCGCCCACAATTCCGAATTTGAGTCCGAACAGCACCAACATAGGTCCCAGCACTGAAGCCAAGGCCAATACAAAGCAGCCCGACATCTGCCATTCGTGCAGATAATCTCGTGTAGCGAGTCGAAAAGTCTTAAATGGACGCATATGATATTTCCGGTTGTATTATCTTACTTCAAGTATTAATTGCGAAATCGCGCAGTCAGCTAACCCTTAACCACAGTTTCGGTTACCGCGCCGTCTTCCGACCGCTGGGTGTGATGCGACAGACGACGTAACTCCAGACGTTTAATGTGTTGCCATGCGTGGCTGGCAACGATTACGGTAATGTGCATCTCCTCCACCAACTCCAGGAAAAGCGACATGATCTTTTCCGCCGCAAATGGATCAACCGATGCGGTTGGCTCATCAGCAATAACGATGGAAGGATAGTGGGCCAGGGCGCGACCTATAGCCACACGCTGACGTTCACCGGTGGAAAGATCTTCCGGTAGCTTATTCAGGTGGTGATAGATACCTAGCTCTTTTGCCAAACGCTCGGCGGAACCATCATCATCCATACCAAGCACGTTGCGAGACAGATTGATATTGTCTCGTACAGAAAGGTATGGCAACAACCCACCCGTCTGCATGACATAACCGATATGACGGCGTCTCAAATCACCCAAGGTATTCTGGTTACCTTTATCCCAGTAGCGTTTTATATCTATCGCTTCTGTATTCTCTGTTTGCTTCTTTTCCACTTCGCCACTGTTCTGCGGACGAAAGCGGAAAGAACCGACCGAGCTAGGCTGCAGGATAAATGAGAGCATATCCAGCAACGTGGATTTGCCGCAACCACTCTCGCCGATCAAGGCGATCTTCTCGCCCTGTGCAATCTGCAAACTTGGTACATTCAGACGGAAGGCCACACCTTCTGACTCTCTGGTCTTTATAACATCCCGCAAATGATAGATCAGTGTCCCGCTCTGCGGCGGGCTAGTTTCATTATTATTTGTCATGCTGAACCTACGGCAACATTTCTAGTGAGATAGGAAATACGGAATCCCCATCCACTGGGCCACCATCCAGACTTACCCAAAGATCGGTATGATCATGTAGGGCTCTATAGTAATTTATCTTGGCTTCAAGCTCGTTGATAAACTTGATCTGATCTCGAGCCGACCAGCTTTGCCAATCTTGCAAGGACAGCTTCATGGCATCCGCAGTATAGGGGAGATCCTCTATGTACTCCCGCATAAATCCAAGGTCCGCCAGACTATTTCCCTCTCCTGCCGTTACCGCCGTGGTCGACCCTAATCTATCAGGATCCCTGGATATCGTGGCGGCCAAGCTCTTGAGCTCGTTCAAGAAATTCTGAGGCGACAAAAGCCCCTCTTCCGCAGTATTGAGGATCTGCCTGAGGATATCATGCAAATCCGATAGCTGGTCCCTGGTCAACAATACCCTTATATCCAGAACCTTCTTTTCTGGTTTATTAAAATCACGATCCAAGATCCAGGCATTAAATACACTAGGTATCTTGCCGCCCTTATCCTTTTTCAGATAGCGCATACGTAGCGCATATCCAAGCTTGGCCACCTTTTTCTGCAACTCTTTCAGCTGGGGCGTCGCAGGTTGAGCTGCAACCACGGGTGTTTCAACAATCTCAGTTGTAGCAGGTTTGTTTTGTGCGGCTATCTTAACCTGCCCAGTGATCTGAGCTGCCAATGCATCAAGCACATAACCAAACTCAACCACATCACCTGTAGGCACACCATAATAGAGACTGCCTATTCCTGGAATATCTGATAACTCACGGTATTGCTTCTCAGCGCTTTCATGGTTGGCCTCTGTAGCCGGCGTAAGCAGATGCAACACAAATATGGAGACACCATTATCTATCGCCAGTTGGCGTAGACCCTCTGCAGTCATTCCTGTGCTGGATAGTGGATCATTCTCGCCACGGGCACCGGCATCGGTGATCAGCACCACGTAACGCGCATGATGGTTTCTCCAATCCATGTCAGTTATGGCGCGTTTTACTCCGGCGTAAGCATCTTCCACAAAGTCCTGACTGGACACCTTCGACGCAGAGAGCTCCTCCACTCGAGAGAGAAAGCCATCTGCACTCTGCCCTTCATTCAGTTTCACATAGGTACGGGTAAGATATTCAATGCCAGGAGCCGCATTGGTGTTGTCGCGAAACGAGACCAATCCAAAGTTTACATGCCCTAAGAGATCAGCATTCTTCAAACTATTAAATATCTTCCTAACTGCATCTCTGGTTCGATCAATATACTTATCCATAGAAAGAGTAGAATCGATCGCAAAGACCAGACCCGCGCTGTAGCTGCGCTTAACCACCTTTTCGCTCTTCGCAGGGGTTGGGGCTGAAGAGGAGTCCTCATACTCTAAAGGCACACTGGAAACCTGGAGCATCCTTGCCCGCTCAGCACCAACAAATACATCTTCATACTTGTGAATAGGAACAAGATAAAAGTCATCCTTAATATCCAGATGCATATCCGGCTGAATCGCGACAACCGGCGAATCCTGACTGGTCTTTCCTGCTTTAGCTTGTCGCTCAAGTGCCTTGTACGCAGCCTTGTCTTTTGCATCTATGAGGCTTTTTAATGAATCACGATCCCGAAACAACAAACTACGGTCACCACCCAATGGATCGCGAAATGCTACCGTTAGGCCCTGATTCCACTCCATAGTATCTCCAGCGGGGATCCACCCTTTGATAGAACCATGCCGATCGGTTCCCACACGCAGCCACTCACGTTTGCCTACCTTTTGCCTTTTGTAGACATAGAAAGCAGTAAACGGGACAACATCCTTTCCAGAGCCCTTTTCCTTTGCGGCAGGAAAGATCTTGGCCTGAGGCACAGCAAGAACACGTTGATATAAAGATTGCTTTCCAGGAATAAGTAACGGACTCAATCTTCCCTTGCTTTCAGCTACTACGTTTCCAGCCATCAATATTAGAACGATGGCAATAAATCTCTTGTTCATTCCTATCCTTCCCATTATTACAACTGCAGCAGCAGACGCTGAGCTTCTCTGCTACCAGCTTCTGCCTGTTTTTTTATACGTCTAGACAAATCTGCCAGGTTTTGTTTTGCATCTTTATTACCAGCAGCTATGGCCTTCTTGTACCACTTTATCGCTTGCGCAGGATCTGGGGCAGTCAAGGCGCTTGTGATGCTGGTGTAATAGATGGGGTCCGCCATGGTACCCAATACCAAGGCGGCATCACCGTGCCCGTGCCTGGCAGCCAGAAAGTAGAGCAGATAGGCATTTTCATTATCGCCAACTCTACGTCTCTTCTCGGCCTCATCGTATGCCTTCTGGCTGGAGTCAGCTCCTTCTTTACGCAATTGCGCTATCAGTGCTCTTACATCATCACCTTCCTGCTTGACTTGCTTTACAGCAACTTCTTTATCCGCAGGTTTAGGAGCGTCCTCAGCATTGGATGAATCTTCACTACTATCAGTTTCGATCTCTTCCAACGGGCGTATAGCCGATCCGGTATCAAGAGGAGGAAGTTCTGAATCCTCTGTATCAAGAGGCTGTATGACAGAATCCAGTTGTGGTAGAGGTTTCTTTAGATCAACCTCATCATCAGGAACAAGCCACACGGCCAAACCTGTCAACATGGCCACCACCAATATGGGCACAGTCAGGTTTTTTTCCAAACCGGGTTTTTTTTCGATGATCTGCTTATTCTCTTCCATGGTTATCTGGTTATCTCTGATTTGGTTCTTGTTTAATCTGACAGATAGAAGATTGCATGGTGAAAAGCATTATTATTTCGGCACCAATCCCCGGAACTTATACCCTATCGACGGTATCCGAATAAATCATGTTTAATTACGCCAACATCTAAACACTCTTCAGAAATCAAACTTCCCCGCGCAATTGAGCAGGCTAAGCCCGACACCAATACCTGTCAAGCATAAACTGGGGCTAGATGGGGCGATTTAATCAATACAGGCAGATTTCCAGCGCCTAGTCGTACCAAACAGATGGTTTGTCTTCAACAAAAAATATCCCGCCCTAAACGTCATATATCAATTAAACAACTTAAGTTAATAATAATTCTGCATTTTTCGTATTTTCGAATATTTATATTTTATTATATGCGCGTATTCTCATTGATAATTCTCATTCTTGGCCAGAAAATACTCTGCTAGATTTAGCCACATCCACATCTAAAAACTATTAATAATTGCTCAACCCACAAGGTATAAATTAATGGCGAAACAAAAGCTTGTGATGCTTGCTGACACCGAACGCTGCGTCAACTGCAAGGCCTGTGAGGTAGCATGCCGAGCAGAATGGAATACACCGCTTGGCTTCAGCAGGAACTGGGTTCGCGAGACCATGTCCATCTCCGACGACGGCATGCCTCGCATGTCTCTGGTCTCCGGGCGCTGCCAGCACTGTGATGATGCCCCCTGTATCAGCTATTGTCCAAGTGGTGCATCGTATAAGGATGAAAATGGCTCGGTACTGGTGGACAAAGAGGTCTGCTCAGGATGTGAGATGTGCGTATCTGTCTGCCCTTACGAGGCCAGATTCAAAAACCCGGATGACGGTAAGATCTCCAAGTGCACCTTCTGTCAGCCGCGCATAGACGCTGGGGAACAGCCTGCCTGTGTTGAGGTGTGTTTCAACAATGCCCTGATCTTTGGTGACATAAACGATCCCAACTCAGAAGTCTCAAAGCTGTTACAACAAGAGAAGTGGCAAAAGCTGGTTACCAATAAGGTGGATACCAAACCGAACCACTACTATTCAGAGTCTGCATACCTGGACTCCAACGTCCTTCCCATGGAGAAAGAGCCTGCTATTCAAGCAGAAATCATATCTGATGTTGTCAACCCGGTGGCATCTGTAGGTATTACCGGCATGCTGGGATTGTTTAGCGCAGCCGGCATCATGAAGATTATCAAGCGCCGCGAGGAGGTGTCCAATGACTCAGACAGCGAATAATCCAGCGGCCAATAAAGTATTCATCCGGGAAAAAAACATAATCTTTATGCATTGGTTCAATGCGGTTTGCTGGTTTCTGCTCACTGCAAGTGGCCTCGGAATTATTTCAGGAGAATCGATCCGCATTATCCCCGCTGATTGGTCTCAGCTCATACAGAACATGGTTGGTGGAAACGCCAATCTGGTACTGATGCATTCCTCCGTGGGAATCATCTGGTCAGCGGTATTTATCATCTTCAGCGCCCGCAACTGGAACAACATAGTGCTGCCGTTTCTGAAAGACATCCTGATACTCACACCTATGAAGATCATGGCAGGAATATGGACCACTGCCGTCGTCCTGACCAGGCTTATTATACCCTGGAAGGTTGAGGGCGAAGCCCCTCCGGCCGGACGTTATAACGGCGCCCAACGTCTGCAAGGCACGTTGGTTATCGTCTGCTCCATAATCTTGACCATTACTGGTCTAATCATGTTCTTTGGGCCGGTCATAGGGGTGGCATCAGAGCTGTTCCGTTGGTCCCTGGTGATACACGCAGCCTGTGTAGGCATGGTCTGGATTGGGCTTATTGCTCACATCTACTTTGCCTTGATAGAAGAACGTGAATCAATGGAGGGCATGAAGAGCGGATATTTGGAGACAGAATATATCAAACACCATAGCCCTCTATGGTATGAGGAACTTAAGCAGCAAGGTGAGATTAAGTAGTAGATTTCACTGATTATTAATAGAGATTAAATGAAGGACGTGACTATGTTTAAGAAGATTTCCCTGATCGCAGGCATCGCTATGATTGTTGGTAGCGGCATGACCATGGATATGGCCCAAGCGGCAGACGGTGCCAACTGGAAACGCGGACGGGTCTATTTCCGTATGGTTTGCACCGGATGCCACAGCGAGATGCTGGGCAGCCCGATAGCACCCAACTCCCGCACCATAGCCGAATGGACCGCATACATGGATGCCAACAAGCATGATGCATCCGGCAAGACCAAGCCCGCTGTGAGCGACTACACGAGTACAGAATACCGGGAATCAGTTAAAGACAGTAACAAGGCGGCTAAGAAGTTCCTGAAGATGTCTGACGATGCGCTGTTTGCAGACGTTAAGGCCTTCGTAGTATACGGCGCAAAAGATTCCGACACCCCTGCATCCTGTAACTAATAATCGATTACAACCTGAAACCGGGAGAACTTGATGGGTACAGATAGAGACACAGGCGTAACCAGACGCGGATTTCTGGGACTTTCCGCAGGGGCCGCTGCCGGAACAGCCTTAGGTATGCGTTCGTTCAAGGCCCATGCCGCTGTCCCCCACTCTAAGGAGGCGTGGAATAAAGGGACCGTCATCCCTTCCACCTGCAACATGTGTGTAAACCGTTGCGGAATCAAGTGCAGGGTTGTGGACGGAGTATTGGAGAAGATCGACGGCGATGACCGTAACCCACGTTCACGAGGCGGAACCTGCGCCAAGGGACAAGCCGGCATCATGTCAGTTTATGACCCAGACCGCATCAAACATCCTATGATCCGTGTCGGTAAACGTGGCGAAGGCAAGTGGCGTCGCGCCTCTTGGGATGAGGCATTCGAATACGTAGCCGACAATCTGAACAAGATTATGGAACAGCATGGACCGGAATCTTTGCTCTGGTCCTCCACCACCGATCTTACCGAACAGTTCTTCGTACGCCTGGGCACCTATCTACCCACACCTAACTTCGCACGCCACGCCACTCTATGCCTGGCATCGCGCAACGTTGGTTACTTTGCCACCATGGGTGGAGTCCCTGGATCGGATCTGGCACATGCCAAACACATCCTCATGTTCGGCGCTAACCGTACCGAATCTTTTGAGCTGCCCCACAACTGGACCCTAATCGAAGGTATCAAAAACGGCGCCAAGCTGACCGTGGTCGATCCACGTATGACCTACACCGCGGCCAAGGGTGAGTGGGTGCCTATCCGTCCACGTACCGACATGGCCCTAACCATGGCCCTGATGCATGTACTGATCAAGGAAGAGCTTTACGACAAGGAGTTCGTGGAAAACAATACCCACGGGTTTGAAGAGCTCAAGGCCCATTTGGAAGTCAACACCCCAGAGTGGGCGGCCCAAGAGACCGACATACCGGCTAAGAAGATCGTGGCCATGGCCCGCGAACTGGCCGCTGCCGCGCCAGCAGTTGTAATCTATCCAGGCCGTCGCAGCTCCTGGTACACCAACGACACCCAATTCCGTCGCACCCTACCCATGCTGATGGCGCTGCTGGGCGCCTTCGATACACCGGGTAGCCATAGCTTCGGTGGCAAGGCCAAGCTGGGCTCCTTCGAGTGGGAGATCGAGCCTTTTGATGTCGCCAAACGTTTCGACGATTTCAACACCCGCTTTCCTCTAGCCAACCATGAAGACGGCGGTTATGTAAGCCTGCGCGACTCTATCCTAGACGGCACCGCTGCCTATCCAGTTAAAGGTTGGATGTTGTACAAACAGAACCCCATGGCCGCCGTTCTAGATGGCCATAAGAGCCTGAAGATGGCTGAGCAGATGGACTTTATCTGCGCCATCGATGTACAGCCGTCAGAGACCGCCTGGATGGCGGATGTCATCCTGCCGGAGACCACATATCTGGAACGCCTGGACCCATTGTGGGCTCCAGGCAGCCCACGTAAGTATGTCGGCATCCGTCAGCCTGTGGTACCGCCCCAGGGTGAGGCCAAGACTATCTTGGAGATCATAAAGGGGCTGGCCAAAGCATTGGATGCGAAACGGGAATTCGATACCCCTCTGAGCGACGTGTTCAACTTCACCATGGAAGAGTTTGTTGATGCTCAGATGAAGGGGTTGCCGATCGATCGCAAGACCCTGATGCAGGAAGGTATCTGGCTGGCGCCGGAAGAGAAGAAAACCTATGGCGCCTTCCGTAGTGGCGAGAAGAAGTTCAAGACCCCCACTGGTAAAATCGAGTTCGTATCCGAGAGGTTCCGGCGTAACAACCTGCCGGTGCTGCCGGAATACGAGCCAGTGAATGCTCCGGCCGGTAAACAGCGTCTAATATCAGGCAGACACGCATGGTTTACCCATCAGCGTGGTCATGCCAATAACCTATGGCTGCATGAGCTCTATCCTGAAAACGAGGCCTGGATGCACCCGGATATTGCCAAAGAGAAAGGCATAACCGAGGGTGAGATGGTTATGGTCAAGAGTTCTGCCGGAGAGGTAAAGATCAAGGCCAAGGTCACGCCGCGAATCCGCAAAGACACCCTGTTTATCTGCCACGGATACGGTGGCAAGACAGGCGGCCAAACCACCGCAAAGGGTAAAGGTGGTGCGGATTATATGCTGATGGAGAGCGCCAGTGATTCGATCACGGACAACCAGGCAACGCATGAGACTTTTGTTGAGATAATAAAGATCTAACAACTACTTCTTAAACAATTGGCACATGGATGCCAGATGAACCCCTGAATCCATCAGGGGTTTACTCACTATATGGGGCAAGAAAAATGGCACTGTTATCGCAGATAAAACATGAATACCAATCGATCCTGGTGGATGAGTGGTCACCATATGTAGGGGCACTGTTGTTAGTACTGGTAAGTTCTGTACTGGTGGCCAGCGGCGGATTCTGGGGAGTATATGGCGGGATCAAAAACTGGGGCGACTGGTTCAACACCTTCATCGGTCTGGGGAGCCTGCTCAACATCTCCGATCAACTCTCCAGCCCACTGGAGAACCGCATATCCATAATGAACCTCTGTCTAGTCATCGGAGCATTTTCCGCCGCTCTGTTGTCCAGACAGTTTCGCGTCAATCGCCCGCCCAAGCTGGAGTACATAACCGGCGCCATCGGTGGAACCCTTATGGGCATCGGCGCCACCCTCTCCATGGGCTGCAACGTCGGCGCATTCTTTACCCCGGTAACCTTCTCCTCCCCGTCAGGTTGGGTGATGTGGGTAGGACTATTGGCCGGGGCCTTTATCGGACTGAAATTGCTATTGTGGATCATGGAAAACATCACCTGGGGCACCCAGGCGCCTGAGGCGGCCCAGATGCCTGGTCTAAAACAGAAAGCCCCATGGCTGGGAGCACTGGTGCTTATGCTAATCGTCTGGTGGGCATACAGTTGGATAACATCGGATGACCGCATGCTCTCCACCAGGGCCATCTTCATCCCCTGTGGATTCGCCTTCGGCTTTATCATGCATCGCGCCCGCTTCTGCTTCTCCCGCAGCTTCCGCGAACCTTTCCTCACCGGAGAAGGCGAGATGACCAAGGCCGTGATACTCGCCATCCTTCTGGCCGCGGTACTGTTCTCACTGTTCTTCGAGAAGGGACTGACCGATCCTTATGTAGGTATACCACCATCATTCTGGATCGGCTCACTGCTGGGTGGTCTGATCTTCGGCATCGGCATGATCCTGGCTGGCGGTTGCGCAACCGGTTCTCTGTGGCGGGTCGGCGAGGGTCACCTCAAACTGGTAGTTGCTGTATTCTTCTTCAGTTGGAGCGCATCCGTATTCAGCGGCATCCTAAAATACTGGGATGTCCTGACCAGAGAGGATAACCTTGATCTGATGGTGGAAGAAACCATGGTTGGTTATCAGGCCTGGCTGCCGAACATGCTGGGTGGTTGGGGTTGGAGCCACACGTTTACCCTAAGCATATTGCTGGTCTGGCTGATCCTGGTCAGCTATAACGAAAAGACAGAAAAGTTTACTGTGATCTAACATACCCGTAGGAGCCCAGTCCTCTGGGCGACATAATATATAAATCAATCGCCCGCAGGACGACTGAATGGATGCAGGAGGTAGAGCGACGCAGGATGCCAAAGCCGAGCGGGCTCCTACACAACAATGAAGGGCGTGGCACACCACGCCCTTTTTTATTGCCCTGAAAACTTGTAACTGCCTGACTACCTTTTACATTTCCTGTTTTTATACTAATTTGTAATTACCAGTGCCAAAAGTTATACGAGTAGATTTATTAAAGTGATGCGCATACGAATCTTATTCTTAGTTCTTCTTTATCTTATTCCTATATCGACCCTTGCACATACCGACTTTGTCGACGTACGCATAGACCTATCCAAACAGAAGATGGACGTCATCGTCGTGGGATATCACGAATACACCTGGGATGTGTCTACAGCACGCAGAGGCTACAAAACCCCTACGGGCGATTTCAGGGTGAACTGGATGACCCCCATGCACTACTCGGAACAGTACGACATGTCACCCATGCCCCACTCCATATTCTTCAATGAAGGCATCGCCATTCACGGAACCGAAGAGACTAAACGTCTTGGAAGACCGGCGTCTCACGGCTGCATCAGACTACACCCCGACAACGCCAGAACCCTATATCAACTGGTGAAGATATACGGAATAGGTAACACCAAGATCTCGGTCAAGAAAAAGCAACCTACAATAATCGAACCGGTTAAAAGTAAGTTCCCGGTCCTGTTTAATGAAGCGCGGTTTTAGTGGCGGGTATATCGAGATCATATTGACCTAAGGATTGATCGTGGTGTTAACTTAGGAAAGCGCCCATAGCAGACATTACATTTCACATAATGTGCGTATCAAAACATCCCAATGAACGATAGCAAGCTATCTTGATGTGTTTGTTATGGGCGTGCGGGATATGTTGGATATGGCATACCGCTATAATACATAACGATTAAACCAACGATAACGCATGGCAGAGAATATAAAAGCATTTTTCCTGGATAGGATGCCTTGTCCCAATTTGTTAAGCAGTAAATAAGAGCTAATGGATGTAATATTAATATTGCAATCCCGTACATATAACGCCTGTTACCTAACGCTGTTGCCATTCCAGCAAGCCAGCCAAAAAGATACATTGCGCCTCCAGTACCCAAAAGTAACACCCCTAAAACAAAAATAACTTCATCCATAATTCATAATTCCAACTATCAATAGAGAATTCAGGGTCAGTGTATAAACTAATAATCCGAATTCACTAGGTACGAAGAAGTTTCTACACTGCCCCCGATCCACCATGCATTTACATGCACTCCCATACAGAAGTGGCACAAACAGTACCACCATTTCCATTATTTTCTTTTAGCCAATTGGCGTATGCGCTTTCGTATGTTTCTGGATAAACACCACCTTTATTCAAAGGTGCAATTACACTTTTTTTAAGGGCTTCCTTTGTAATGGCCATATGTGAAACTAGATGCTTGATTTGCCATGTTGCATCACCGATATTTCTACCAATCACCTCAATATGAAATATCCCACTATTTTTGGCCTCGTCTAGGTTGTGGATAACAACCCATCTCTTCATTGTTTTCGTTGGCGCGATAGACCAAATGCCTGTCTTGTGCTCAGCAATATCTTTAGCAACCGCAGTTGCCGGGAGATATAACAATAAAATAATTATAATTCCTTTCATTTTTTAATTTTATACATACTTCTGAATTAAATGGCGCGCAATTTATTGCGCGTCTTTTTTCAGTGACTTGTTATATTCAGCTTTGCTCCACTCTTTATAGCTAAATGTTTCGGTGGAATTAGCCATAAACCTATTTTTACATACGCGGCATTCATAAATTACTTTGCTTGCATAATAAGCATAAAACTTAACAAGTAACAATAAGCCAATAATGTAGTAAACAACAAGTATAAAAGTTACTATTTCCTTTGGAGCTAATACATAGAGCAAGTTTGACCAAAACCATATAAAGAAAGCAAAAAGCCCAACAAAATAATAACGAATTGCTTTTTTATCGAAAGCAAAGAAACCTAGAGTATCAATACCTATAAGCCGACCGTTGCATTTAGGGCAAATTTTCATAAATAAATACAACGATACGGATTACGCGTAGCTAAAAGCCTTCACGTGAATCCTACTTATTAGGCCTATTGAGTATTGTGTAGTGACAATTCCACTTTCCACAGGCGAATATGCGAAGCACACTGAGGCTGCACTCCCTGTCAACGTGTGAAGTGTCATCATGATGCGCCTTCTTTTTGCTTCTGCTGGAAAATAGGAACCGTCTTACAACTCTCAAATGAGATGTTGCCTGGCAACCTGAACCTTATCTGCGCGTTCATAATACCGGCTACTTCCATGCCTTCGATCACGTTACAGTCGATTGATTTGACCGCATTGCGTACCGTTTCGGTTGCAGAGTCGCAGCCTAACACTATTACAGCATCATATTGTTCAGCACATTTCTGCAGCTTTCTCCGCTTTCTTAAAGTCCACATGCACATAAACCATTCATGAGAAGGAGTGCTCTTGAAAACATTTGTTTTCACGCCATGTTCTTTTAATCGGGATTGCAGTTTCTGTATGTATTGTTCGAAAGGATCCGATTTCAGGAAATGTCTAAAAATCTGAATAAAAGGCTTCTTATCTCGTACGGCTACGGTCACGGCAGGACACATATAGCATGGAACTATCAAAGCGGAATTTACTCCTGCCGCTTTTGAAACGACGTCTAGGTCATTGAAATGGATAGGCATTTATCTTTCCTCCTAGCTTCATTGTTTCATTAAGCCTAACGTTTGCGCTACGGAGCCAGCGCTGCGCGCCGGCCATGCACGAGCAACTTGCTAAGCTTTTATTTTACGTTTACATGAGCTCCGATTAGTTTTTAACAAATACCTTCATATACGCATGAAAGTTCAAAATATAATCTTGAAGGCCCTGTCGGATAAGTGCCCT
>JBNKEE010000038.1:0-39678 GCA_050288625.1 Sedimenticolaceae bacterium
CCAGGAGAATATGCGTTGGTTGCAGGATATCGTGGGTAAGATCGCACCGGGCGAACCGCTGTATGTGATTTTGTATGCTGTCGCGATCGTCTTCTTCTGTTTCTTTTATACCGCCTTGGTGTTCAATTCCAAGGAGACTGCGGACAATCTGAAGAGGTCAGGCGCCTTTGTGCCGGGTATTCGTCCAGGCGAGCAGACCGCCAAGTATATCGATGGTGTCATGTCCCGACTGACCATGGCTGGCGCGATCTACATTACGGGGGTCTGTTTATTGCCGCAATTTCTCATTATCTGGTGGAACGTGCCATTCAGTTTTGGCGGTACATCACTTTTGATCATCGTGGTAGTGGTGATGGACTTTATGGCCCAGGTACAGGCACTTATGACATCGCACCAGTATGAAGGCCTGATGAAGAAGGCCAATTTGAAGGGTCGTGGTGGTGCAGGTCTGCTGCGCTGATCCGGGCAAGAATTGAAACGAGTTTTTTGGAGATAAAGCCATGAAAGTCAGGGCTTCAGTAAAGAAAATTTGCCGTAATTGCAAGATCGTACGCCGTAAGGGTGTAGTGCGTGTTATCTGCAAAGATGGACGGCATAAACAACGCCAAGGCTGACCCCAGTTGAGCCTTGATTTGTATATGGTTTCCCGATAAGATTACGCGTTTTCGCGCGTGAAGCGGGAATGTTTTATTTTAGTTAGGAGTTGATGATGGCCCAAATTGCAGGCGTCAATATTCCAGATCGAAAACACGCTGTTATTGCGTTGACCGCAATCTACGGTATTGGCCGCACTAGGTCCGCTGAGATCTGTGCGGCATCCGGTATTGCGCCAGACGCAAAGATACAGGATCTGACCGAGGCCGAGGTAGATACCTTGCGTACAGAGGTTGGCAAATACACCGTAGAGGGTGATCTGCGCCGTGATATTTCAATGAATATCAAGCGCCTGATGGATCTGGGTTGTAATCGTGGTATCAGGCATCGTCGCGGACTGCCGGTTAGAGGGCAGCGTACCAAGACCAACGCGCGGACCAGAAAGGGACCGCGTCGCCCGATTAAGCGTTAATAGAAATCTCGTCCTGTCCATGTGGGCAGGTAATACATAGATATAGAGTTTGTAGGAACTAGGCAATGGCAAAACCGAGTAGCCGCGCACGCAAGAAGATCACCAAGGTAGTAACCGATGGTGTGGCACACATTCATGCGTCGTTCAACAATACAATCATCACTATAACCGACCGTCAGGGCAATGCCCTCTCCTGGGCGACTTCTGGTGGTTCCGGATTTCGTGGCTCACGTAAGAGCACACCCTTTGCCGCACAGGTAGCCGCAGATCGCGCCGGTGAAAAGGCCAAGGAGTATGGCTTGAAGAATCTGGACGTCGAGGTTAATGGTCCAGGTCCTGGTCGTGATTCCGCCGTGCGTGCATTGAATAATGCTGGTTTCAAGATTACCAGTATCACGGACGTAACACCTATTCCACACAACGGCTGTCGCCCCCCCAAGAAGCGTCGAGTCTGATCGGAGTTAAACAAAAATGGCAAGATACATAGGTCCTAAGTGTAAACTCAGCCGGCGTGAGGGAACCGATCTGTTCCTGAAGAGTCGCGTACGTTCACTTGATTCCAAATGCAATATGGAGAAGCAGCCAGGTCAGACCACTGATCGCCGCCGCCGCATCTCTGATTACGGTTTGCAGCTGCGTGAGAAGCAGAAGGTGCGCCGTATCTATGGCGTGATGGAAAAACAGTTCCGTAACTACTACAAGAAGGCCGCTCAAACCAAGGGTGCAACCGGTGAAAATCTGTTGCAGATGCTTGAGCAGCGTTTGGATAATGTTGTGTACCGTCTTGGTTTTGGTGCAACCCGTGCGGAGGCGCGTCAGTTGGTAAGCCACAAGGCCATTGAAGTGAATGGAAAGGTTGTAAACATCCCTTCATATAATGTGCAGGCGGAAGATGTAATCACGGTCAGGGAAAAGGCCAAAAAGCAGATTCGTATTCAGGGCGCGCTTGCGTTAGCTGAACAATACGGATTTGTAGATTGGGTAGAGGTAGACCCCAAAGCGATGAAGGGCGTATTTAAGAGAATCCCTGATCGCTCTGAACTACCAGCCGAGATTAGCGAACAGCTAGTCGTAGAACTGTACTCCAAATAAGGGATAGCGGGAGAAGCCACCGATGCCGGAGTTTGTAACAGATTTTCTAAAACCACGCCTGGTCAATGTTCAGGCTATTACACCACTGCATTCCAAAGTCTCTCTGGAGCCGATGGAACGTGGTTTTGGCCATACCCTGGGCAATGCGTTGCGCAGAATCCTACTCTCCTCTATGCCTGGTTGTGCTGTAGTTGAGGTAGAGATTGAGGGCGTGCTACATGAGTACACCACCATGGAGGGGGTGCAGGAGGATGTGTTGGATATTCTCCTGAATTTGAAGGAACTGGCCATAGTCATGCATGCAAGGAATGAAGCGACATTGACGCTGAGCAAGAAAGGTCCAGGCCAGGTTCTGGCTAGTGACATCACCCTTGATCATGACGTCGAGATTGCGAATCCTGAACATGTAATCGCCAATCTAACAAAAGATGGCGAGATCAATATGACGCTTAAGGTGGCCAAAGGTATCGGCTATGAGCCGACTACAGTGCGCAATAACGAATCAGGTGAGGACCAGCCTATTGGTCGTTTGCAATTAGATGCAACCTTTTCACCGATCAAGCGCATCTCATACGAGGTAGAAGCCGCTCGTGTGGAACAGCGCACCAACCTTGATCGTTTGGTAATCGATCTGGAGACCGATGGTACTCTGGATCCGGAAGAGGCCATTCGTCGTGCAGCAACCATCCTGCAGGATCAGTTGTCCGCATTCGTAACCTTGGACGACACAGCCGAGAGCGAAGTTAGCCAGGAGAACGACAAGCCGGCGATCGATCCGATCCTGCTGCGTCCGGTGGATGATTTAGAGCTGACAGTACGCTCAGCCAACTGTCTTAAGGCTGAGAATATCTTTCTTATTGGTGATCTTATTCAGCGTACTGAAGTGGAGCTGCTCAAGACACCTAACCTGGGTAAAAAGTCGCTGACCGAGATAAAAGATGTCTTAGCGACTCGTGGCCTCTCTCTGGGCATGCGCCTGGAAAACTGGCCGCCAGAGGGAGTGGAAGTGGCATAAGGCCATTCCTGAATTATTTGAATTAACTAGTTTTGAAGGAAGTCGATCCATGCGTCATCGCAAATCAGGGCGGCAACTGAACCGCAACAGCAGTCATCGTAAAGCCATGTTCCGCAACATGACCTGTTCGCTGCTGCGTCACGAGCTGATCAAGACCACCCTACCGAAGGCCAAAGAGCTGCGTCGTGTGGCCGAGCCTATCATAACCATCGGTAAGGTAGACAATGTAGCCAAGCGCCGTCTGGCCTTCGATCGCCTGCGTGATAAGGAGATGGTTGGTAAGTTGTTTAGCGAGATTGGACCACGTTACAAAGAGCGTCCAGGAGGTTATGTACGCATCCTGAAATGCGGATACCGCCAGGGTGACAAGGCGCCAATGGCCTATGTTGAGTTGGTGGATCGTCCTGAGGTGGATATGGATGAGGTGGCTGTGGTTGATGCCGAATAAGCAGTATCTGCAACGATAATAAAAAGCCGGGCTTTTGCCCGGTTTTTTGTTGCCTGGGCTATAATTGATAGCCATGACATCCTCAATCAAAGTGCCTACGTCTATTGCCTCGTTCACAGATTTTGGAACGGATGGACCCTACACCGGACAGATGCAGGCGGTGTTATGCCATGCCCAGGTCCCAGTGATAGATCTGTTATCCAATGCGCCGGCATTTGATCCCGTGCGCTCAGGGTATCTCTTGGCAGCTGTATCCAACAGTATGCCGGACGGAACACTGTTTCTTGTAGTGGTAGATCCAGGTGTGGGCAGTGATCGTCTACCACTGGTCATAAGAGATTCACGTCACTGGTTTGTGGGGCCAAATAACGGAGTGTTGGCTCAGGTAGCAAAACGGGAAGCGTTTAAAATCCAGAGCATAGACTGGGAACCTGAACATCTTAGTTCCAGCTTTCATGGTAGAGATCTGTTTTCGCCTGTGGCAGTGATGCTGTGTCAGGGAGAGATGATTGCGGGACGTGAGTTGACGGTCGATGGTTTGGCTGGTGTCGACACGCCGGATGATCTGCCAGAGATCATCTATATCGACTCTTTCGGAAATGGTTTTACCGGTATAAGGGCATCGACAATTAGCACAGACACGATCCTTGAGGTTGAAGGGGTAGGGGTCAACTGGGCAAGGACATTCAGTGATGTGGATATCGGGGGGATGTTCTGGTACGAAAATTCGATAGGACTTATCGAGATATCTGTAAACAAGGGAAGCGCGGAAAAGATGATCGGGTTTTCTGTTGGTAGTGAAGTCAGTTTGGGGTAATGCAGGCGAGTGACAAGACTGACGGATGTCATTGGAAAGCTGTATCTGCTCTATTATAAATAGGCGCCAAGGCAGCTAGTAATTAAGTCATGAATATGATCGCAAGATATCGGATATACATCGCCCACGCCATTGCACCCATTATCGGATTGTCTACACTTTTCAGCATTTGGCTACGACCGATCAATCTATGTGCCACAAGCCAAGAGTGCTTCGGTATGTTACCGGTGTCTGTTGTTCTGATCGTTGCCTATTTGCTTTATATTGGAATGTTCTTGACCGGCGTTACCAATAAGGCAAGAGACCTCTATAGTGAAACCGGGTTGCCATTTTGGAGGTTGGCTATAGCGTCTGCAAACCTTGCAGTGCTTGCAACCATCTTTGTAACTTCCGTTGTCTTATTTATGAGATGGCCTG
This sequence comes from Sedimenticolaceae bacterium, assembly GCA_050288625.1. Taxonomy (GTDB): domain Bacteria; phylum Pseudomonadota; class Gammaproteobacteria; order Chromatiales; family Chromatiaceae; genus JAAGZL01. Next base: position 4,856 of record JBNKEE010000038.1, read on the forward strand.
AGACGGCTAACGTGTGGATAGACGCTGTATTTGCTCTTATTCTGCCCATGCTTGCGGTATTCGCGCTTTATGCAAGCTGGTATCTGATTGTAGGCAGACGGAATAAGCATATCAGGTTGGATGCGCAGAAAGATCGAACCCTATTAGCATGATCAAAAAAAGTTAAGGCCAGATGAGGTATCTGACCTTAACTCATAATGGTTTGAGTGCTCAACCAAGTATATATGAAATAACTGCGCTGAATATTATACCGAGTGTAGCGATAGTTAGCGCCCATTTGCCTTCTAGCATGTTATTACCCTCCTCAGTTATGCTGCAACGATTGAGAGTTTAGAACGTATGGTTTTTAGTAATCGATAATGATCACGTAGAAAAGTATAACCTTAAACATTGTGCTGAATAATTGATAAGCATCAAACAGAATATTCTAATAGACTTTAATTCGTCTGCTGTACCTTAGATCCAATGCTGACAGTCGATTGAATGTCTATGTTCTTAGTGCTCCATTCACTAGTCATCATCATATATAGACTTTCCATCTTCTTAGCCATTACAGGCGCCGACCATTGCTCAGCATAACGTTTCGCTGAGTTACTTAATTCATGTCGCCTTTTGTCATCTTTTAGCAAGGAAATAGTCTTGTTAGAGAAATCTGACAATTCCTCCTGCGCGATAAGGCACCCCTCGCCATCTGTTAAAACATCAGTTGTTCCCATAACCGCTGTAGATACTACTGGAGTACCCAAGGTCATGGATTCAAGTAGTACTAAACCCTGGGTTTCGGTGTTGGATGCAAATACAAACAGATCGGCCGCGCAGTAGCAGTCTTCGAGTTCACCATGACGGTTCAGATATCCTAAGAACAGAACATTCTTGGCAAGGCCAAGATCATGGACCTGTTTTTGTAACGACTGGCGAGCTGGTCCCTCACCTGTTATTAACAATGCGGCACTTGGGACCTCCTTAATAACTAAAGACATTACATTGATGAGGAACTGAATGTTCTTTTCCAGTGCAACTCGGCCCACAAATAGAAGTAAGGGCTGTTGTGGTGGAATATTAAACCGGTCACGAAACCTCTTGCCGTTACCATGGTCGAACTGCTCCATACGAATGCCGGTTGGAATAATATGAGCCGGGGTGGTAATGCCATAGCTTTTTAATACCTGCAACATGGCGTCTGAGGGTGAAACCAAAGCATCCACTGAGTTGCACTGGCGGTAGGAGAAACGACGGGCGACAAAATGCAACAGGGCCGAAGGAAGTTTGGATATGTATTTATCCAGATACTCCTCAAAGAAGGTGTGATATGTCTCTATGGTCTTGATGCCGAGTTTACGCGCTAGATAGAGGCCGGCGTAGTGGGCGACGAAGGGTGTCTGTATGTGTATCAGGTCAAATTCCTTTTTCTTGAGAGCGGGAGTCATTTGCTTAATGACACCATAGCTCATCAGTCGGTCTTCTGGGTCCATGGGGACAGTACGGGATGGTATCCTGATTATCTCAAATGCTTCGTTAGTAGCACTGCCATAATCAGGCGCGATAAGTGTTACTTCATGGCCTAGCTTTTGTAGCTCCAGGGCAAATGTCTGGATGGACGTGGATACCCCGTTGATTCGAGGGAAATAGACATCTGAGATCATTAGAATCCGCATGGAATCCTTTGACGTTGATTTGAAATTCACAGGCAGGTAATGCAGTTGTATATAAGCATGTACGTATGATAGGGGTAGAATATTTCAGTTTGATGAAACTGATCTAGGCAATGGGGGGGCAATCCGCAATCATTATTACCGCCGCGCAACACGATTTCACTCTACTATGATGTTGTTTGCTACAATAAGATGAAATTGGCAGAATCGATAGATATGCAACGTTCTTATATCAAATATAAATTAATTACAGCACTCAGTCTGATACTTATTTTCGCGTTTGTTGTTATAAATCTCGTAAATTATCAGGTGGCTAAAGATACCGTCCGGTCTGGAATCATAAATAATTCGCTGCCTCTTACCAGGGATAACATTTACTCAGAGATTCAGGCCGACCTTATGCGTCCGATCTTTGTCTCTTCTCTTATGGCCAATGACACCTTTCTAAAGGATTGGGCTATCAACGGTGAAAAAGATCCAAGCCAAATTCACAAATACCTGCTGGAGATTAAGGATAGATACGGTTTTTTTTCAACATTCTTTGTCTCTGCAACAAGCGGCAAATATTACCATTTCAATGGCATCCTCAAGCAGGTGAGCAGGGAAGATACCCATGATATTTGGTACTACAAGTTTGTCGATGGCGGAAAGAACTATAGTGTGGAGGTCGATACAGACGAGGCATCTCACAATACCTTGACCATATTTATCAATCATCGTCTCAAGGACTATAGCGGCAATTTGCTAGGCGTTACTGGTGTGGGACTGAAGATGGACAACGTTTCGAACATTCTCAGCGAGTACCGGGAAAAATATAAAAGAAACATCTATCTGGTGGATGCCTCTGGTCTGGTGCAGGTGCACTCCGATAAAAACCTAATTGGAAAAGTGAACCTGCGTGATCTTTCCGGCATCAGTGAGCATGCCAGCGCGATTCTGGGACAAAAGGATCACGAAAATGTGTATGAATATGAAAGAGAGAAAAGCCATATTCTACTCATTGCCCGTTATATCCCGGAGTTCAACTGGCACCTTATTGTGGAGCAGGATCAGAATGCGGCGCTGCAAACTATAAAGGATAATTTCCTTCATAGTATGATCTTTGCTGCCATTATCATTATCGTTGTGATCGCCATCAATATGTTTACGGTAAACTATTTCCAAAATAAACTGGTGACCTTCGCTGTCACCGATGAGCTTACCGGTACTTTTAATCGTCGTGAGCTGGATTTTACCTTTGAAAAGACCCTAAAAACTGCGGGAAGGCAGCATGCAGATCTTAGCGCCATGCTTATCGATCTTGATCATTTTAAAAAGATCAACGATATATATGGGCATATCGCCGGGGATACGGTATTAAAACAGACGGTAGAGTTGATTAACCAGGGGATGCGTGGAAACGACCTATTAGTACGCTGGGGCGGTGATGAATTTATGGTGCTTACTCCATGTTCGCTTGATGCTGCGGTGGCAATGGCTGAACGCATTCGCACTGCCATTGATAATACGGAATTTAATACAAAAGAGAATCCTATAGATTTGACCATCAGTTGTGGTGTAGCCCAGTTGCAGGAAGAGGATGATATAGACAGTCTGACCAGGCGTTGCGACGAAGCCTTGTATGCCGCTAAAGAGAAAGGGCGCAATCGCGTGGAGGAGTGGCGAGAGGATTACGCGTCCTAGATTGATGCCTAACTAGAGTTCCTGATGTCAGGTTATTTCCTTGTGGTCTCTCGGCGTGACCAGTAGCTGGCCAGCGCGGAACCGGACAGGTTGTGCCAGACGGAGAACAGTGCGCCAGGCACGGCGGCGACGGCAGAAAAATACTTTACGGCCAGGGCTACACCCAGACCGGAGTTCTGCATTCCGACCTCGATAGCGATAGTGCGGCTGATGCGCTCATCCCAACCCAACAGGCGACTGATCCAGTATCCGCCCGCCAGTCCAACGGAGTTGTGTAGGACTACCGCCAAGGCCGCGGTAAGGCCGATACTGGATAATCTGGCCTGATTTAACGCCACCACGATGGCTATGATCACCACTATGGCCAGCACGGACAGCAGCGGGAACAGCGACTTGACCCGTTGTAACGAAGAGCCTGCCATGGTGTTTACTATCACCCCCAAAGAGACTGGTAGTAACACGATCTTGGCTACTGACCAGAGCATGTTTAGTACCGGCACTGGAATCTGCTGCCCTACATAGAACCAGGTCAGAGTTGGGGTGGCCAAAACCGCCAGCAGGGTTGAGCATGTGGTGAGTGTGATGGACAGGGCAACATCGCCGCGAGCCAGATAACAGATCACGTTAGATGCGGTGCCTCCGGGGCATGCTCCCACCAGCACTAGACCAACCAACAGCGGTAACGGCAGTCCGAGCAGGGTGCCGATCAGCCATGCCGCCAGAGGCATCACAATAAACTGCAGCAGCACGCCGACCCCGATCACCTTGGGGCGCTGCAATACCTCTGCGAAATTGCCCCAGGTCAAGGTCATGCCCATGCCGAACATCACCACTCCTAATAGGGGGACGATGGCTGGTTTCATGTCTACGTAGAGGCCGGGCCATAGGAGCGCGCTGGCCGACAGCAAGATTGCCCAAAGCGGAAACAGAGAGGTGATGCGGTGGATCAGCATTGATGGATTGTAATCTATTTCATATTCAATTCGGCATCTATGTTGTAGGAGTCCGCTCCTGCGGACGATTAATATTGTTTCGCCCAGAGGACTGGGCTCCTACAGATATTTCTGCAGATACTCTCCGGTATAGGACCCTGGTGTATCCGCTACCTGCTCCGGGGTGCCCTGGGCGATGATTCGGCCACCCCGATCTCCTCCTTCAGGTCCCAGGTCTACGATCCAGTCTGCGGTCTTTATCACATCCAGGTTGTGTTCAATAACAATTACCGTATTGCCATGGTCACGCAGGCGGTGCAGCACCTCTAACAGATGCTCTATATCATGGAAATGCAGACCAGTTGTTGGCTCGTCCAGAATATACAGGGTGTTACCGGTATCGCGCTTGGACAGCTCCCTTGAAAGCTTTACGCGCTGGGCCTCCCCGCCGGAGAGGGTGGTGGCGTTCTGTCCCAGGGTGATGTAGGAGAGGCCCACATCCATCAGGGTCTGCAACTTGCGCTTGATGGGAGGGATGGCGTCGAAGAACTCCAGGGCGTCTTCCACGGTCATGGCCAATACTTCGTCTATCTTTTTGCCTTTGTAGCGAATATCCAGGGTTTCGCGGTTGTAACGCCGACCCTTACACACATCACACTGTACATAGATATCCGGCAGAAAATGCATCTCAACCTTGATAACGCCGTCACCGCGGCAGGCCTCGCAGCGCCCCCCTTTTACATTGAAACTGAATCGTCCCGGTGTATAACCGCGGGATCGCGCCTCCTGGGTGCCGGCGAATAGTTCACGAATAGGGGTGAACAGACCGGTATAGGTAGCTGGATTGGAACGTGGTGTGCGGCCGATGGGGCTCTGGTCTATATCTACCACCTTGTCGAACAACTCCAGTCCAGTTATTTCCGCATACCCTTTTGCGTCATGTTTGGCCCTATTCAGATGGGTCGCCGCCAGGGGGTAGAGGGTATCGTTGATCAGTGTAGACTTGCCGGAGCCTGACACGCCGGTAATACAGGTGAACAACCCTACCGGTACATGTAGGTCCACTTGATTTAGATTGTTGCCGCAGGCGCCTATAAGGGACAATATCCTCTCTGGGTCTTTTGTGGTGCGCTCTTTTGGTACCTCTATCTTGCGCTTGCCGCACAGATACTGCCCCGTCAAGGATTCATCACAGTCGGCGATCTCTCGGGCTGTACCCTGGGCTACAATCAGGCCGCCATGTACTCCCGCTCCGGGTCCCAGATCCACTACATGATCGGCGCTCTGAATGGCCTCCTCATCATGCTCTACCACTATCACGGTGTTGCCTAGATCACGCAGATAGGTGAGGGTATCAAGCAGGCGGGAGTTGTCTCGCTGATGCAGGCCTATGGATGGTTCATCCAGCACATACATCACCCCCACAAGTCCGGCCCCGATCTGACTGGCGAGTCTAATCCTTTGGGCTTCGCCTCCGGACAGAGTTTCGGCACTACGGTCCAGGGAGAGGTAATCCAGACCCACATTGACTAGAAAGCGCAGACGCTGGGTGATCTCGCGGTTTATCTTGGCTGCGATCTGCCCTTTGTGCCCTGGGAGCTCCAGCTTTTCAAAGAACTTCAGGGCGCCTCCCACCGGCATGCAAGTGATGGATGGCAGGTTGTTGTCCAACACAAACACGTGCCGTGCCGCCTGATTCAGTCTGGTACCGCCACAGTCAGGACATGGTTGATGGGCGATATATTTGGACAACTCCTCACGTACCGCATTGGATTCGGTATCACGGTAACGGCGTTGCATGTTGGGGATGATCCCTTCGAATGGATGACTCTTCTGTATACTGCCGCCGCGTTCATTGAAATAGCTGAAATGGATATTTTCCTTACCGCTGCCATAAAGGATGGTATTGCGATGTTCTTCAGACAGCTCCGTCCAGGGTGTCTCCACATCGAAGCCGTAGTGTTTCCCCAGGGAGCTGATAAGCTGAAAATAGTAAGCGTTGCGCCTATCCCAACCTCGGACCGCTCCTGCGGCCAGGCTTTGATCCGGGTGCGCTATCACCCGAGCCGGGTCGAAAAACTGCTCCACCCCCAGTCCGTCACAGGTAGGGCAGGCCCCTACTGGATTGTTGAAAGAGAACAGTCTGGGTTCCAACTCCTGGATGCTGTGACCACACTCTGGGCAGGCGAAATTGGCGGAAAAGATGAGTTCTTCATGGTCGCCTTGTTCGATCCAGGCCACCCGTGCCAATCCGTCAGAAAGACGCAGGGCTGTCTCGAACGACTCGGCCAGACGTAGCTCCATATCCGGCCGTACCTTAAACCGATCCACCACCGCCTCAATGGTGTGTTTCTTATGCAGCTCCAGATCTGGCGCGTCATCCAACTCGAATATCTCTCCATCGATGCGGGCGCGGATAAAGCCTTGAGCCAGCAGTTCGGCCAACAGCTTCTGGTGTTCACCTTTGCGTTCGGAGACCACGGGGGCCAGCAGCATCAGTTTGCTCTCTGCTGGTAGATCAAGCACCTGGTCTACCATCTGGCTTACGGTCTGTGCCTGCAGCGGTCGATCGTGGGTAGGGCAGCGTGGTTCTCCTGCGCGGGCAAACAGCAGGCGCAGATAGTCGTATATCTCGGTTATGGTGCCAACGGTGGAGCGCGGATTATGGGATGTGGTCTTCTGTTCTATGGAGATGGCGGGGGATAGCCCCTCAATATGGTCTACATCCGGCTTCTCCATCATGGAGAGGAACTGTCTGGCGTAGGCAGAGAGAGACTCCACATAGCGGCGCTGGCCCTCGGCATATATGGTGTCGAAGGCGAGAGATGATTTACCGGAACCGGAAAGGCCGGTTATTACAATCAGCTTATCCCGAGGTAGTTCGAGATCGATATCCTGTAGATTGTGGGTGCGGGCGCCGCGGATGTGGATGTTTTCCATCTGTCTCTAACTTAAAATGCTAAAACCGAACCAACTACTATACGCCTAATTCGGTCTTCGGCAAAAGCGCATATGATATGGAAATTAAGTTGTTGGGAGGCCGTTTCTGCTATCCTGCGTCAAATAGTGTTATCAGCAGGTTAGCATTCATTGGAATACCCCATAAAAATAAGAGCTACAGATGGTGAGTTGCTGCATGCGGTCCATTCCGACCGGCACGATATTGAGGTGCGCGAGGGAGATGGACTGCGTTGGATGCACTTTGGGGGAGATGCCATCCAGGCCATGATGACCCTGGAACAACCGTCCAGACCCATTATCCCTTATCAGATCTACATGCTTGGAGCCCTGTTGTTTAAACCAGATCCGGATTTTGTGCTGAATCTAGGGGTTGGAGGAGGCAGTTTCGAACGTTTCTTTACAGCATGCCTGCCACACGCAGCGATCACATCCCTGGAGTCAAACCCGGATGTCATTAACCTGCTTCGGCGATATTTCCCTATTCCCGAACACATGCCGATCATCAACCAGGATGCGGGGAAATTCTTAGAAGATTGTGCCACAAGCCATGATGTAATCCTGAGTGACCTGTTTGACAGTGCAGGAACCCATCCTCTGACATTTAGTGACAGTTTCTATCATGCAGCCCGCGAATCCCTCTCCAACGACGGGGTCTTGGTGGTAAATCTGCTGCCGGATACGGAGCAGGAAATGGTGGATATTCTGGTAGCGGTGCGGAAAAGTTTTCAGCAGGTATACATGCTGTTGGTGCCGTACTTCCAGAATACACTGCTGTTCTGTCTGCAGCAGGATGGTGCAGATTCAGATCTGATGGAATTTAGAGCCGAAAAAATGTTGGCGACCACCGGGGTCGATCTGACGGATGTCACGGACTTGATCGTGGAGTTGCCACAGAGATCAGGCTAAGGGTCAATCGCATATCACTATGTCACTGCTACCGCTTGACGCCTATGGGTGCCAGCAACACATAGAAGATCCAGGCGAACCAGGATACGAACAGAACTGCCAGCAGCCAGAAAAGTTTTTCTGCACCTGAGGTCCTGTCTGATGTGAGAATAAGGAAAATAGGCAGAAGCCATATAATCATAAATACGATCATGGCTCCTGCACCCATACCAAGGATTGTCGTTAGCATCGAATTCTCTTAATTATGATCTCGTTGTCCAATGATGCCCTGCTGGAAATATGGGTTCAAGAGCGACTATGATGTTATCACTTAAAAAACCTAAGGACTGGACCATGAAGATAGTCGGCATAGACCATATCGTATTAACAGTGGCTGACATAGACAAAACCGTTCAATTTTATGAATCGGTCATGGGCATGGTAGCTGAGAGATTCGGCGAAGGCAGGACCGCCCTCAAGTTTGGTAAACAGAAGATCAATCTGCATCAGCATGGAAAAGAGTTTGAGCCCAAAGCAGATTGCCCAACACCTGGATCGGAAGATCTTTGTTTTATTATCGAAACAGAGTTGCAAGAGGCCATGGAGCATGTCAGCTCAAAGGGGGTTAAGATCATAGAGGGTCCAATAGCCAGGACCGGAGCCACTGGTCCGCTATGGTCATTCTACTTTCGTGATCCCGACCATAACCTGATTGAGTTATCCAATCTAAAGTAGATTTTATTCTCACATCAGAATAACTGTATGAAATGATTCAATATTGTATCTAGCAAACAGGCAGGTTCCTGCCTACACTTTATAGATAGAGGGAAGAGACAGGGATGCGTTTGATCTGAGCAAAAAGTCTCTGTCGTATCTTCACATTAATACAAACACTATCCTTATCTGACGCAATACTTTACTGCGTGATCTTGTTTGGTGTCACAGAATCGATTTAGGTGAAAAGAATGAACCGGGAAGGAGAAACGGAAAGATCGCCGCGAGGTATATATATTGTTCTCATAAGCATTCACGGATTGATTCGAGGAAATAATCTGGAGTTGGGGCGAGATGCCGATACCGGGGGACAGACGAAGTATGTAGTGGAGTTGGCTCGAGCCCTAGGGGAACACCCGGATGTGTCTCTGGTAGACCTGGTGACCAGGCGTGTTGTAGACGATCATATCGATCCTGACTACGCAAAACCTCAAGAAGACCTCTCTCAGCACGCACGTATTATAAGGATAGATTGTGGCGAGGAGGGATACATACCAAAAGAACAACTATGGGACAGTCTAAGTAATTTCTCTGATAACCTCCTCAATTACCTTAACGAACAAGAGCGCAAGCCGGATGTGATTCACGCCCATTATGCGGATGCGGGCCACGTTGGGGTGTCTCTAGCCAATCATCTTGGGGTTCCATTGGTGTTTACCGGCCACTCTCTGGGCAGAAGCAAACGCGGCCGACTTCTTGCCAGCGGCATGAAAGGTTCGGAGATTGAACAGCGTTACAACATGAAGCGGCGTATTGAGGCGGAAGAGGCCACACTGGGTCTGGCTGATTGTGTTATCACCAGCACCCACCAGGAGGTGGAGGACCAATACGGTCTGTATGACTATTACCAGCCGAATCAGATGCGCGTGGTTCCGCCTGGGACGGATCTGGATATGTTCTCACCCCCCAAGGGAGATGAGGATCAAAGCTACATAGCCAAACAGCTGAAGCGTTTTCTGAATGATCCGGACAAACCGATCATACTGGCTCTGTCTCGACCAGATCAGCGTAAGAATATAACCACTCTGATCGATGTGTTCGGTGGGGCGAAAAAGTTGCAGCAAGAGGCCAATCTGGTATTGGTCGTGGGTAATCGCGACGATCTGGGCGATATGGAGAGCGGCTCGCGGGAGGTTCTGCAGGAGATCCTCTACGCCATAGATCGCCACGATCTATATGGTAAGGTGGCCTATCCCAAACATCACAAGTCCACAGATGTGCCTATCCTCTACCAGTTGGCTGCCCTATCTAAAGGGGTGTTTGTCAATCCGGCTCTCACGGAACCCTTTGGTCTGACCTTGATTGAGGCGTCTGCCTGCGGTCTGCCTATTGTCGCAACCGAGGACGGAGGCCCGCGGGACATAATAAAAAACTGCGGTAATGGATACCTCATAGACCCGTTGGATAAACCGAACATTGCAGAGAGCTTGATGCATGTACTGACAGAGCCTAAAAAATGGGAAAGATTGTCCAGAAACGGGATAGATGGAGTGCGCACACACTACTCGTGGAAGGCCCACGTAGACAGATACATTGGGATATTGCGACCGATCGTCGAACGTACGGAGCGACCGCCCAAGCTGCAACTCCGGCGGCGTCCCATGCTCTACCACAACCGCGCTATCTTCAGCGATCTGGACCAGAATCTGCTCGGCGACACTGCCGCATTAGCGCATTTTAGTGGCTTGATTCGTGAGAATAGAAAGTGCGTCTCCTTTGGTATCGCCACAGGCAGATCTCTTAAGTCAGCCCTGCTGGTGTTAAGGCGCAATAAGATACCGCAACCTGATGTGCTTATAACCAGTCTGGGGACAGAGATATATTATGCCCCCAATCTTATTAAAGATGCCGCCTGGAATATGCATATCGACCATCTGTGGAACCCCAAAAATATCCACCATATCCTGGGAGAACTTCCAGGGTTGCGTCTGCAGCCAAAGAGCGAGCAGAGTAAATTTAAGTTGAGCTATTACATAGACCCCGAGGTCGCTCCAGGCAGAGATGAGATCAAGCGACTGCTGCATCAGCACGAACAGACCGTTAATGTGGTTTTTGCATTCGGCCAGTTTCTCGACATCATACCTATCCGCGCCTCCAAGGGGTTGGCCTTGCGTTGGTTTGCCGAGCAGTGGGATATACCTTTGGAACACATATTGGCTGCAGGCGGCTCCGGTGCGGATGAGGATATGATGCGTGGCAATACCATGGCAGTGGTAGTGGCCAACAGACACGAAGAGGAGCTATCCGAGCTGTCCGATATAGAGAAGATATATTTTGCCGGCAGGCCCTTTGCTTCCGGCATCATGGAGGCGGTTGAACACTACAATTTTCTGGAAGCCTGTGAGGTTCCGGAGTGACAGATTGCCCGCTGTTGATCTGTACCGACCTGGATCGAACCTTGATCCCGAACGGTGTGCCTCCAGAGTCACCTATGGCTATGGATATGTTCAAGGAGCTGGTCAGCCGGTCCGGTGTATCCCTTGTCTTCGTTACGGGCCGGCATCGTGAGCTGGTGGAAGGCGCCATAGACGACTATCGCTTACCCCATCCTGACTACGTGATAGCAGATGTTGGCACCACCATTTATGAGGTCAACACCAAAGGTTGGATTCAATGGGAAAAGTGGGAGCAGGAGATCAGTGATGCCTGGTCGGGGAGGTCTGGCGTTGATATCCATGCGTTGTTACAGGATGTCGGCGAGCTGAGACTTCAGGAGCAGGAGAAGCAAAACAGATTTAAGCTTAGCTACTATGTGCCGATTAAGTGCATACAGAAGGAACTGGAACGGGAGATAACCAAGCGGTTGCAGGCAGAAGATATACAGGCCTCTTTGGTATGGAGCGTAGATAGTGTGCTTGCGATTGGGTTGCTGGACATCTTACCGGCTGCCGCGACCAAGCTGCATGCAATAGAGTTTCTGATGGAAAGGCTGGGATTTGATCTAGATAACACCATCTTTGCCGGAGACAGCGGCAACGATGTCTCTGTGCTCGCAAGCCCGATTAAATCGGTACTCGTTGCCAATGCGACGGAGGATGTGCGTCAGGCCGTGATCCAGGAGTCGGAGTCCAGGCGGCATAGTGACGCTATCTATCTGGCACAGGGTGGTTTCCAGGGCATGAACGGTAATTATAGCGCCGGTATTTTGGAAGGGATTGTGCATTACATGCCGCAAGTGGAATTTTTAATAAGGAGATGATGGTGGCGGGAGAACAGGACAACAGACCGGTGATGTTTGGAGAGGTCTTATTCGATATGTTTCCGGACGGGAGCCTGGTTCTTGGTGGGGCGCCTTTCAATGTGGCCTGGCATCTGCAGGCGTTTGGGCTGGAACCTCTGATGATATCCAGGGTAGGGGCAGACGCCCTGGGTAGACAGGTGTGCAGCTCCATGCTGGAGTGGGGTATGGACAGATCCGGAATGCAGATTGATTCCGCCCATCCCACCGGCAGTGTAACTGTCTCCTTTAATGACGGTGAGCCAGAGTTCGATATAGTCTCCAACAGGGCCTACGACTATATCGACCGTTATGCGCTTCCACCATACTGGACAACCCGGCCGTTGTATTATGGTACCCTGGCCATGCGCAATCAGGTTTCTAGGGAAACCCTGTGGGAACTGAAGAATAACAGCGAAGGTTACTCCTTTATGGATGTTAATCTTCGTCCCCCCTGGTGGTCACAGGATGATGTTATGCGGGCGATGCAGGGGGCCAGCTGTATCAAGGTCAATCAAAACGAACTGAATCAAATCGTACAGAAGGGCACAAGCGTTGAGTCCAAGGCCGAATGGATATTGGCCAACATCTCTCCCCAATCCGTATTGGTGACCCAGGGCAGAGATGGCGCCATTATCTTTCTGTCCGACGGTTCACGCAGCAGGGTAGCACCCAAACCGGCGCTAAAGGTAATAGATACGGTGGGGGCAGGAGATGCCTTCAGCGCAGTTATGCTGATGGGTCAGATCAAGGAGTGGCGCATAGATCTTACCCTGGAACGTGCTCAGAGTTTTGCCAGTGCAATAGTCGGGGTGCGCGGAGCGGTGGTAAACGATAAGGAGTTCTATCGTAATTTTATGCAGGAGTGGCTTAGTGAAGAGCCCGAACCAGTCAAGATCCAATAATATGCCGGAATAATAAACAGCTATGTACGAACAAGTATCCCACTCTTTGTTAAATGAAATATTAAGCGAACTCAATCCAGATCTGGAGAAAGAAGATCTGCGACATTTCTATACCAGACTTGGGGCAAACTTTTATTCAATACACTCTCTGTTTACCCTGCTCTATGGGGAAAGGGAAGATTTTAAGGAACAGATGCAGCGTCTGGTTGAGGCCATGGCCTGTCAGTATATATACCGTCCCAACCATCTCAAGCGCGTGGATATAGAAAGAGAGAAGGATTACAACTGGTTCCTGAGTCAACAGCTTGTGGGGATGGCGTTGTACAGCGATGGATTCGCAGAAGATATTAAAGACCTTGCCAGCAAGGTCCACTACTTCCAGGAGTTGGGGGTAAATCTAATCCATATCATGCCCATCCTGAAGTGCCCTAAAAAGAATAACGACGGTGGCTACGCCGTGAGTGATTTCCGGGAGATAGATGCAAAGGTCGGTGACATGAAGGATCTGCACAACCTTACAGAGGAGTTACAAAAACGCGACATCCTGTTGGTTCTCGACGTAGTGGTCAACCACACATCGAACGAGCACGAGTGGGCAAAAAAGGCGCGTAAGGGTAAGAAGAAATATCAGGATTACTATTATGTCTTCCCCAGCCGGGAGATACCTGACATGTTCGAAGAGACCCTGCCCGAGGTGTTCCCAGAGACCTCTCCCGGCAACTTCACCTGGGATGAGGAGATGGGTAAATGGGTGATGACCGTATTCAACAACTACCAGTGGGATCTCAATTATAGTAATCCGGCAGTATTCATTGAGATGCTTGAGATCATCCTGTACTGGGCCAACCAGGGCGCGGACATTGTACGATTGGACGCGGTGGCCTTTCTCTGGAAAAAGATAGGCAGCACCTGCCAGAACGAACGCGAGGCCCACCTGATCCTGCAGTTGATGAAGGACTGTTGCCAGGTGTCTGCGCCTGGAGTTCTGTTTATCGCAGAGGCAATCGTGGCGCCGGTGGAGATCATCAAGTATTTCGGAGAGGACGCGGTGATCGCCAAAGAGTGCGAGGTGGCCTATAACGCTACATTTATGGCCCTGATGTGGGATGCAGTGGCGACCAAAAACACTAAGCTGTTGCAACAGGGGCTGAAGAGTCTACCAGACAAACTGGACCGCGCCACCTGGCTCAACTACATCCGCTGCCATGATGACATCGGTCTGGGATTTGATGACAGGGATGTGTTGGCGGTTGGATATGAACCCAAGGCACACCGCCAGTTTCTGATCGACTACTATACCGGCGCCTATGATGATTCGGCTGCTCGGGGGCTGGCCTTCGGGCACAACAACAAGACTGGAGATGCGCGTATCTCAGGCTCCCTGGCCTCGCTCATCGGTCTCGAGAGTGCACTGGAAAATAATGACACCGACAGGATCGAGCAGGCCATCAAGCGGATCCTGCTATTGCACAGCATCATCATGTCGTTTGGAGGCATACCACTCATCTATTACGGGGACGAGATAGGTACCATAAACGACTGCACCTACCTGGAAGATGAGAGCAAGGCCAATGATACCCGTTGGGCCCATCGACCCAAGATAGATTGGGAGAGGGCGGCGCTACGCAACACCAAGGATACGGTAGAGTACAAGCTGTTCAGCGCCATCAAGAAGATGATCGCTGTACGCAAGGAGATTCCGGCGTTTGCCGACTTCAACAATCGCGAGTTGATAGATGCACAGAACCCCCATCTGTTCGTGTTTTCACGCTTTAACTACCACACTAGGGGAGTGTTGGTAGTGGCCAACTTTGATGACTCGCCACAATACCTGAATCTGAATGAGCTGGGTTGCAAGACCCTGTCCGAGCATAGCAGGATCAGTGATCTCTATTCCGGCGAGAGTCCGGCAATGTTTAAAGAGCAGTTGGTGATACCACCCTTGCATTTCTATTGGCTCTCAGATCAGAACAGGAATCTATAAACACTGCTATTTGTGTTGTTGATGGCCGCTCTTCGGTAACGGTTGTTTGCTGAAACCTGTTAAACTTAAACGCTTTGGATCTGCCAGCCTGGCAGTTGGATTTAAGTAAATCGGTGCAAGAATTGGCAGACAAGCAGCAAGGTATGAATTCCCAGGAAACCCGTACGGCCTTCTCCCTGGCTGGCATCTACTCCCTGCGCATGTTGGGGCTGTTCCTGATCCTCCCGGTATTTGCCCTCTATGCCGAACATCTGCAAGGGGTCACTCCTATGTTGGTGGGAATGGCTATAGGCGCCTACGGTCTGACTCAGGCCATGCTGCAGATCCCGTTCGGTATGCTTTCCGATCGTATCGGCCGTAAGCCGGTGATCATAGGCGGTCTGCTGTTGTTCGCCATTGGAAGCATGGTCGCAGCCATGTCTCATAGTATCTGGGGAGTGATATTGGGACGCGCCCTGCAGGGTAGCGGCGCCATAGCGGCGGCAGTAATGGCCCTGGCGGCGGATCTGAGCCGGGATGAGAGTCGCACCAAGGTTATGGCTGCCATCGGCATGAGCATCGGTCTGGCCTTTATCCTGGCCTTGATCCTGGGCCCGATCCTGAACGGCCTGATCGGGGTACCAGGTATCTTCTGGCTCACGGCCCTGCTGGCTTTGGCCGGGATAGCCATTGTGCTGTTTTTTGTACCGACCCCCGCATCCACTCAGATACACACTGACACAGAGGCGGTCCCGGACCAGTTTGTGCGGGTCCTATCCAATGTTCATCTGCTGCGTCTGGATCTGGGTATATTTGTCCTGCACCTGATCATAACCTCTGTATTCCTGGCCGTTCCTCTGGCTCTACGAGATCTCATCGGGATAGGGAGCGGTGATCACTGGATGATCTACCTGCCGGTGCTTCTGGTCTCGATACTCTTTATGGTCCCCTTCATAGTGGTAGCCGAGAGGCGCAACAAGATGAAACAGGTATTTCTGGGAGCGGTGCTGACGCTGGCCTTAGCCCTGTCCGGACTCTACCTGTGGCACGCCTCACTCGCTGGGCTGTTGTTTTCACTGGTACTGTTTTTTACCGCCTTTAACCTGTTGGAATCCACCCTGCCATCCATTGTGTCCAAGGTGGCATCAGCGGCTAGCAAGGGTACGGCCATGGGGATCTACTCCACATCCCAGTTCGCTGGGGCATTTGTTGGGGGTGTGACCGGTGGCTGGATACACGGTCGGTTCGGGCTGGAGGGGGTGTTTCTGTTTGGGGCAGCCGCAGCATTAATCTGGCTGGCCGCTGCATTCGGTATGCAGATCCCGGTCAGGCAGGATGGCTGAGATCTATGAGATGCATTTTGCATAGGCAGCGGGTAAGATTGACGATTATTTAAACATTCAGGGATAGAACGAAAAAACGAGGAGGAAAGGAGAGATCATGGCTACGAGAGGCGTAAACAAGGTAATACTAATCGGCAACCTGGGGCAGGACCCGGATGTGAGGTACATGCCAAACGGCAATGCCGTGGCCAATGTCAGTTTGGCTACCAGCGAATCATGGAAAGACAAGAATACCGGCGAGACCCAGGAGCGGACCGAGTGGCATCGCGTCGTGTTCTTTCGCCGTCTGGCCGAGGTTGTGGGTGAATATCTGAAGAAGGGATCCAAGATCTATGTCGAAGGCAGGCTGCAGACCCGCAAATGGCAGGACAATCAGGGCCAGGATCGTTACACCACCGAGATTGTGGCAGACCAGATGCAGATGTTGGACAGTCGCGGTGGAAGTGCGGCGTTCGATAGCAGCAGTCCATCACAGCAACAGTCAGCACCGGCACCGGCCCCCGTCCCGGACGAGGGGTTCGATGACGATATTCCGTTCTAGATATCATCGAATAAGCTAACTATTTAGTAATAACACGCTTTACCCCCCCCCTCACCCCGACCCTCTCCCCTAAGGGAGAGGGGCTTACACCATAAGGTAAATTGCAGCTACTCCCTTTTCCCCGATGGAACCTCGGTACCCCTTGTGGGCTCGAGTACCCTAAAGGGCATAAAGTCTAGGGATGAGGGGAAGTATATTTAAACTCTCTTAGCGTGGTGAGGTAAATCAGGGATGAAAACTATTCAAACTCCTTCTCATGCTTCTGCCGGTTACGCTTTCCTTTGGATAAAGGTGTGTCATCGGCATGTCTATTCCGTTTTTTCTCATAGGGATTTCGAAAATTAAACTTAGATTCCAATTCATTCAAATCCTCATCCAAGTCGTCTTCTAACTCATGTCGCCGCCTACTCACAGCTGTGATCTCCTATTAACAAAAATCACAATAAAAGAAACTACTACGCAATTACTATTTAGACCATGCGCTCAGGAAATGGAAGGGTTTTTATAGCTGTTGTAGGGCGGTTGGGATAACGCCCGCAAGCATGTTCTATATGGAATTAAGGATATCCTGGATCAATTCTGAGCACTCATTCTCGGTGCGGAACACCGCATAGGAAAAGCGTTCGATAGTTGGCGCACCGGGTACCAGGTGAAGTTCGTTGTTGTCTATATATGGATCGATCATCTGTTGCGCCAGATAACAGGAGCCGCCCTGAGACAGCAATATATCCAGCGCCATGCCGCCACTGCTGCAATGAGCGCGCGGTATGCATCGGTCTTCGACAAAAGCGGCATGAGTGATAGAGAAACTTCTTCCCCAATCCACGAGCAGATAGTTATCTTTGAAGGCGTCATCCGGTGAGGTGTGTGGAACACTGCTCACCAGTATCAAGGGGATCTTCTCCATCTCTCTGGCGATTAGTTCGGGTGTGGTCGGAGGCTCAAAAACGAACGCCAGGTCCAACACACCGTTAAGCACCATGTTGATTAGAGAGTCCACCTTGTCCATCTCAAGGTGCAAGGTAAGGGAGGGACGAGATTTGTAGATTCTTTCGGTCCAGGTCCTGACGTTGATCTGCCAAAGATCTATGGTTGTTCCCACGGCTAACGACTGAGCAAACTTTGTCTCCAGTGCTACATCAAGCCGAGCCCTTTCCCAACTCTGGACTATGATCTCTGCATGGCGCAAGAATCTTTCACCGGCCGGTGTAAGTTGGATGTTGTTGCGATCGCGGGTAAACAGGCTAGTACCCAGGGTGCCTTCCAACTGTTTTATACGGGCGCTGACCGCAGCCTGGGTGACGAATAATACCTCGCCGGCCCTGCCAAAATGGCGGGTCTTTACCACGGAAAGGAAGGTCTTTAGGAGCGAGATGTCCATGGGCGAACGATAACCGCTCTTGATCGTGTCGACAACGAATATTTGCTCGTAAATTCGTATGTTATCCCCTATAAATTGTCCAAATTCTCTAGCCGGGGTATACCCGGCTATGATTTGCAGGCCCGGTTACACGCATTGTGTTGAGCGGGCGGTTTTTTACTCTTAGTAAAAGGAAAGGTTGTCATGAAAAAAACTACGCTTTTGCCTCTGATGGCATTGCTGACACTGTTTGGAGTAACAGCTCCGGTAGTTGCGGAAGAGTCCATGGATGAGATGGATAAGCGTTGTCGCAGTTATGCTGTGGAAGATGGTATTCCTGCCGATGAGGTGGAAGATTACGTCAAAGAGTGTATCGAAGGCATTATGCAGGAAGGCAGTGATTCCGCCTCAGAATCTGGTTCAGAATCAGAGCAAGAGACCAGTAAAGACTAATTTGTATTGAGGTGTTTTTACCCGGTCAGCCGATCTTTGGTTGATCGGGTTTTTTGTGTCCGCTCGTTTAATCTATTTTTACATCTATCCCAAAATTCCCACCAACCCCAAGACCGAACATTCAATAACGGCTACAATGCAGTTATCGATCGGAATAAAGGGATAAGAATGAAAGGCACCAACTCACTGGAAAGCATACTGAACCGTCTGGTTGAACAGAAGATGGTGGATGCAGAGAAGGCCAGTATGGTTTCCAATCTGATATCGTCCAAGCAGCGAAAAAACCTCCATCCACTAGAGATTATCGCTGATCACAATTGGGAAAATAAAAGCCGCCCGGGACAGATCCTGACCCTGGAAGTCCTGACCGACTGGCTGGCGCAAGAGTCCGGTCTGGAAAGATTTCATTTTGACCCGCTAAAGATGGACGTCGCATCATGTACCAGCCTTATGACCTATGCTTACGCTGCCAGATTCGGCATCCTGCCGGTCAAGGTGACAAAAGATCAGGCGACCATCGCTGTATCCGATCCTTACGACACTGAATGGCTGGATGAGATTCAACGCATAGCCAACAGACCAGTTGAAAGGGTGATGGCCAACCCCGAACAACTAAAGTCATATCTGCTGGAGTTTTACAGTATCAGCAGATCAATGGATAAGGCCGGTCTGACTCACACTGACCAGGTTGGGGGTATCCAAAACCTTGAGCAGTTGATTGAACTGGAGAAGACCGGCTCACTGGATGCGGATAACCAACATATAGTCAGTATCGTAGATTGGCTGATGCAGTATGCCTTCTCCCAACGCGCCAGTGATATCCATATAGAACCAAGACGTACCCAGGGAAATGTGCGCTTCCGTATCGACGGGGTGATGCATCAGGTATATGAGATCCCGGCGAACATCACCGCCGCAGTCACCAGCCGCATCAAGATCATGGGGCGTCTCGACGTGGCGGAGAAACGCCGTCCGCAGGACGGGCGCATCAAGACGGTTACCCCGGATGGGAATGAGATAGAGATGCGTCTATCCAGTATGCCTACCGCCTTCGGAGAAAAACTGGTATTGCGTATCTTCGACCCTGAGGTCCTATTGCGTGACTACTCCGGCCTGGGTTTCGGCAAGAGGGATACCGAAGCCTGGAACCAAATGGTGCGTCAACCCCACGGGATCATTCTGGTCACAGGTCCTACCGGATCGGGAAAGACCACCACCCTGTATACCACCTTGAAGCATCTGGCGGTGCCGGAGGTGAATGTATGTACCGTGGAGGACCCGATAGAGCAGGTTGAACCCAGCTTCAATCAGATGCAGGTGCAACACAATATCGGTCTGGATTTTGCCTCCGGGGTAAAGACCCTGTTACGTCAGGACCCGGACATCATCATGGTGGGTGAGATTCGCGACCTGGAGACTGCGGAGATGGCGGTACAGGCCGCCCTTACCGGACATCTGGTGTTGTCCACCCTGCATACCAACGATGCACCATCCGCCGTGGCCCGACTGCTTGAGATCGGCGTACCCTCCTATCTGATAACGGCCACACTGCTTGGGGTGATGGCGCAACGCCTGGTGCGTACCCTGTGTCCACACTGTAAAAAACAGATAGAGACAGATATTGCCCAGTGGGACTCGCTGATAAAGCCCTACACCACGAATACGCCCAAGACCGTCTATGAAGCCGAAGGCTGTCTGGAGTGTCGGCAGACCGGATTCCTGGGTCGTAAGGGCATCTATGAGATGTTGCCACTGAACGATGATCTGAAACGACTGATAACGGATGACTTCGACCTGATCAAGTTTCGCCGGCTGGCGCTGAAGAAAGGGATGCAACCGCTGAATCTGGCTGGGGCACAGAAGGTGGCAAAGGGGATGACCACCATTAGTGAGGTACTGAAGGTGGCACCGCCTAGGCATGAGGCTTAATATAGAAAATCTCCCCCTCACCCCAACCCCTCTCCCCAAGGGGAGAGGGGCTTGCAACAGAAGGTAAATTACAACCGCTCACTACTCCCCAAGGGGAGAGGGGTTTGCAACATAAGGTAAATTACAACCACCCCCTTCTCCCCAAGGGGAGAGGGGCTTGCAACATAAGGTGAATTACAACCACTCCCTTCTCCCCTAGGGGACCTCGGTACCCCCTTGAGGGGTGGAAGGGCCGGGGATGAGGGGGTAATCTTTACATAGACAAGGATGTCAACGTAATGCACAAAGTTAAATCTTACCTCATACATAACGCGCGCGAACTACGCAAATCTGCTACTGATGCAGAGCAGAGGCTTTGGCAAAATCTGCGTAGCCGTCAAATGAACGGTTATAAATTTCGTCGTCAGGCGCCTATTGGAAAATACATCGTCGACTTTCTATGCAAAGAGGCAAAACTTGTTGTCGAATTGGATGGATCTCAGCACTGTTTACAAGAAGAGCATGATCAGCGGCGTACCGATTATCTCATCTCACATGGCTACAGGGTTGTGCGCTATTGGAATAATCAGGTGTTGCAGGAGGGTGAAGCTGTATTGGAGGACATACTTCTGCAATTGGAAGGCAGTAGCTGAGTAACCCCCCCCCCTCACCCCAACCCCTCTCCCCAAGGGGAGAGGGGCTTGCAACATAAGGTGAATTACAACCGCTCACTTCTCCCCAAGGGGAGAGGGGCATGCGATTATCAAATCTTTCCAAGGAGAGGGGCATGCGATTATTAAATCTCCCAAAGGAAGGAGGGGCTAACTTTTTGGAGCGAGGGGCAATATTCCGAAAAGTTAAAATATCTTCTCCCTCTCCCTTGAGGGAGAGGGCAGGAGTGAGGGTGAGAAGGTATTCAATCTCTCTCCCAAGCAGAAGAAGGCCGGGGATGAGGGGGTAACCAATATCACTCTGGTTCGAGAGAGGTAGTTGACACTATTTCCAAAATGATTATGTCGTAAGCACATACCTGGTGCCGACAAATGTGAGCGTAAAAAGGAAAGCGACAACATAGTGAAATCTGTTGTTGCTATCTATCCCTTTATGTCCCCGACGTCGAGACATCTTCAACGCAATGTGGCCAGCAACAAACGGAGTCAATAATAAGTTCAGGAGGCGTGCCCAGCCAAAGGGTATTATCCTTTCGTTTAAAATCCAAACGCTGATAGATGCCAAGGCTACAGCAGCCAAAAACGTAAATATTATGCCTATAAAGTAATGAGGTTTGTCGCTCTTGTCCTCAAAAAATGACAGCAGGATATCCCATGGGGAGTAGATGATCGCATTGAAGATAAAACCGCCGACCTCCGCGAGAATCAGTAATATGAGTTCTTCCATTTGTCGCTGACTACTTGCGCTTTCCTCGTTTCCTAAATAACAACGGCACCACCTCGTCAAAGCTGGCGACAAAGTGCACCTTGATACCCTTGGTGATGTGCTCCGGCACCTCTTTATAATCGCCCTGGTTTTCCTTGGGTATGATCAACTCCTTGATGCCGCTGCGCCGGGCCGCGATCACCTTCTCGCGGATGCCGCCCACCGGGAACACCTCTCCGGTCAGGGTCATCTCTCCGGTCATGGCCAGAGGTCGCGCCAGTTTTTCATTGCGCGCCAGTGACAGCATGGCGCTGGCCATGGTGATACCTGCGCTGGGTCCGTCCTTGGGAGTGGCGCCGGCCGGCACATGCAGATGGATAAAACTCTTCTTGAAGAATGCTGGATCGGCCCCGAACTCTTCGGCGTGGCTTACGATATGACTGTAGGCGATCTCGGCCGACTCACGCATCACATCTCCCAGTTGTCCGGTCAGTTTCAGGCCGCGGCCAAAGCTGTGGATACTGGCCGCCTCTATGGTGAGAGTTGCGCCACCCATGGCGGTCCAGGCCAGGCCGGTGACAATGCCGGCCCCACTCATGCTGCGTTCCTCCCGGAACAGTGGATTGCCCAGGTAATCCTTTAGCTCGTCCGGTTCTACACTTATCGGTGTCTTTTTCTTACCTTCCAGAATCTTGACCACACACTTGCGCACGATCTTACCGATCTGCTTCTCCAGCCGTCGTACCCCTGCGTCCCGCGCATAGCCCTCTATGATGGCGCGCATGGTGGCCGTATTGATCTTGATCTGGCTGCGTTTCAGTCCGGCCTTGTCCAGTTGCCGCGGCAGTAGATATCTGCGGGCGATCTGCAACTTTTCGCTGGCGATATATCCGGAGAGTGGAATCACCTCCATGCGGTCCAGCAGTGGACGCGGTATGGTGTCCAGCTGATTGGCGGTGCAGAGAAACAGCACCTTGGATAGATCGAAGCGCAGGTCCAGGAAGTGGTCCAGAAAGTCCACATTCTGTTCCGGGTCCAACACCTCCAGCAAGGCTGAGGCTGGATCGCCATGGTAAGAAGCGCCTACCTTATCGATCTCGTCCAGCATGATCACGGGGTTCTCCGTGCCCACCTCCTTCATGGACTGGATGAACTTGCCGGGCATGGCCCCGATGTATGTTCGCCTGTGTCCCTTGATCTCGGCCTCGTCCCGAATGCCGCCCAGGGAGAAACGGAAAAACTCGCGCCCCAAGGCCTCGGCGATGGAACGACCGATAGAGGTCTTACCCACCCCA
This sequence comes from Sedimenticolaceae bacterium, assembly GCA_050288625.1. Taxonomy (GTDB): domain Bacteria; phylum Pseudomonadota; class Gammaproteobacteria; order Chromatiales; family Chromatiaceae; genus JAAGZL01. The sequence goes on from JBNKEE010000038.1 coordinate 28,105, forward strand.
GGCGGCCCCACAAACAGTACGATGGAACCGCTGACCTGCTTCTTCATGATGCCTATGGCCAGAAACTCCAGGATCCTCTCCTTTACGTCCTCAAGCCCGTAGTGATCCTTGTCCAGCGCCTTACGGGCGAAGGCCAGGTCCAGCTTGTCTTCGGAGTGTTTGCCCCAGGGTAGCAGAGTGATCCAGTCCAGATAGTTTCTGGTCACCGCATATTCGGGGGAGCCGGTCTCCAGCATGGAGAGTTTATCCATCTCCTCATCCACGCGCTCCTGGGCTTGCTCGGTCAGGGTCAGCCCTTCCAGTCGTTCCTTGAATTTATCCAACTCTGCGGTGCGGTCATCCTTGGCGATGCCAAGTTCATGTTGAATAGATTTAAGCTGCTCTTTAAGGAAGAACTCACGCTGCTGTTTATTTACCCGTCTCTCTACGGACTGTCGGATCTCGGTCTGGGTCTTGGCCATCTCCAGCTCGTTATTGAGCAGGATCATCACCTTCTCCATACGCGGCAACAGATTTATGGCCTCCAATACACCCTGAAGCTGGCTTCTGCTGGATGAAGTGAGACTGGCGGCAAAGTCGGCCAGATGCGACGGGTCCTCCGGTCCTATCCTGTCCACAAACATGCGCAGCTCTTCAGAATACAGAGGGTTAAGTGGCACCAGCTCTTTTATGGTGTTGATGATGGCCAGGGCATAGGCCTTGATCTCTTTACTCTGCTTGTCGCTTGGTTCTGGTAGATACTCGACCTGAGCCAAAAAGGGATCTGAATCGGTCAGAAGCCTCTCTATCTTAAAGCGTTGAATGAATTCAACCATCACCTGCAGACGGTCTTCGATCTGCTGAATGCGATGGACATGGCCGACTACTCCGATCTTACGGAACTCCTTGGGTTCGGCCGTTTCGGCACTGTTGGCATCGGCCATGATTATGCCCAGGACATTGGTGCCTTTCTCGGCCATGGAGTTAAAGGTCGGACCCCAGTGCTTCTCCTCCATCACCAGTGGTACCGCCTGACCGGGGAAAAACGGTCTGCTGGTTACCGGCAGCAGGTGAATGATTCCAGGCATCACCTCGCCCGGCTTCACCAGAGCGCCGTCATAATACTCTTCAAACTCTTCTTCGAACTCTATGCCGTTATTGTTATCGTTCATAGTTCCGGGTTATATCCTTTATTCGAATCCCATAGACCAATATTAGCAACTGTATGGTTTTTTGTGCCGAATGGCACGGTGCTGTTGTTTAGCCCTTAAGAACTATATCAGGACGGCGAGGTTGTTTTGCAAGCAGCATTCCCTCACCCCAACCCCTCCACCCCTCAAGGGGGTAACGAAGTCTCTTAAGAGAGAGGAGCTTGCTCCCTTCTCCCCTAGGGGGAGAAGGGCTGGGGATGAGGGGGCTGTTTCCCCCTCTCCCTTGAGGGGTAGTGGTGAGGGTGAGAACTACTATCACCTCCCAAGCTAAAAATAGTCTTATCCCCTCTTCCTTGAGGGAGAGGGGCAGGGGTGAGGGTGAGAACTACTATCACCTCCCAAGCTAAAAAAAGTCTTATCCCCTCTCCCTTGAGGGAGAGGGGCAGGGGTGAGGGTGAGAACTACTATCACCTTCCAAGCTAAAAAGAGTCTTATCCCCTCTCCCTTGAGGGAGAGGGGTAGGGGTGAGGGTGAGAACTACTATCCCCTCCCAACCCAAAAAGAACTAAGCACTAGCACAACCAATAATCCCGTTGGCCAACCGCACAAACCCCTCTACATCAATCTGCTCCGCCCGCAGACCAGGATCGATCCCCAACCCCTGCATAGTCTCCCCATCCAGCAACTCGCGCAGACTATTGCGCAGGGTCTTACGCCGTTGCGAAAAGGCCTGGGCCACCACCTGCGCAAATATTTTCTGATCCTGAATATCAAAGTGTGGAACCGCAAACGGCACCAGGCGCACAAAGGCAGAATCCACCTTGGGCGCCGGCTTAAACGCCCCCGGCCCTATATCAAACAGATGGGTCACTTCACACTGGGCCTGCAACATTACCGACAGACGGCCATACTGCTTATTGCCCGGCTCCGCCTCCATGCGTAGCACCACCTCCTTCTGCAGCATAAAGTGCATATCCTTAATACAGTGCGATCGCTCCAGCAGATGAAACAGGATCGGGGTGGAGATGTTATAGGGCAGGTTGCCCACCACCCGCAACTGTTCCCCGACTGGGGCCAGACTGCACAGGTCAAACTTCAGGATATCGGCGCTGTGGATACGAATCTCACCGATATCGGCACACATCTGTGCCAGCGGCGCGATCAGATCCCGGTCCAGTTCCACTGCATCCATGTCTCCTGCGGCACGCAACAACTCCTTGGTAATGGCCCCCTGACCGGGGCCGATCTCCACCAGATGTTCATCCGGCTTAGGGGCAATGCTCGTCACAATGCGCTGGATAATGCCGGGATCATGTAGGAAATTCTGGCCGAAGCGCTTTCTGGCCCTGTGTGCTGGTGGGTTAGTCATGGGGGTATGATAGCACTAGATCAGGAAATCTTAGATCAATCGTCATCCCCGCGCAGGCGGGATCGCCTACGGCAACGGCGAAGCCACTCCACTCCACCACGCCGTCATCCCGCGGCTTGACCGCGGGACCCAGGATGCTACCAATCAATTAAAGTTGTATATACAACTACCATGTGCTAGTCTCCAAGTCATGTTCGAAGAGTGCCTGTACTTTAATAGCAACGCCCTGGCGCGTACGGTAAGCCAAATATGGATCCGGGCGTATAAACCATTCGGTCTGTCACCGCCCCACGCCTTTATGCTGCGGACCGTCTTGGCAAAGCCGGGACTGATGCCGCGCGAGCTGGCCAAAGAACTTAGACTTTCCCGCTCCACGGTAACCCGCTTTCTGGATAGTCTGGAACAGAGAAAATACCTGGTACGGAAGATGGCAACCCAGGACGGAAGAGAGATCCAGGTATATCCCACCAAGAAGGCTACCCAGATTCACCAGGATCTGGACCGGACAGGAAAAGAACTGTCCAAATTGATGGGCAAGACCATAGGGCAGGACGACCTGACGCAAACGGTTGCCAACCTGCGCAAACTGCAAAACATGCTGGAGACTGACTGAATATTTTTTTATCGCAACAGTTGTATATACAACTACATTTACAGAGGAGTACGAAGATGCCATACATAAACATTCGATTGGGAACCGATCTGGATAACGCACAGAGAGACCAACTGTATGAGCAGACCACAACCCTGATGAACCAGGCCATGGGAAAACGCCGCGAAGTCACCGTTGTGCATATCCAGGAGTCCGCCCCGGAGTTTTGGGCGACCAATGCCAAGGTGCTTTCAGACGATGACCCGGTGGGAGCATACGTAGACATAAAGATCACGCAAGGCACCAACAGCCCTGACGAAAAGGCCGAGATGATCGCGCAAACGGTACAGATGCTGCACAAGGTCGTCGGGACGATCCAGGAGGCCTGTTATGTGGTTATAGATGATATCCCGGCGAATTCGTGGGGGTATGATGGGAAAACGCAGGCGGAGAGGGGTGGGTTAGGGTAGTGGTGGTTAGGAGGGAAACCTAACTGCCCGCCATGCTGTCATCCCCGCGTAGGCGGGGATCCATAACACCCTTCTCACGAGGGGGGCTCGGTACCCCATTGAGGGATGGAAGGGTTGGGGATGAGGGGTGAATCAATCAACAATCAATCAAGTCTGACCCTATTGGTTCAGGGATTAGGGGGGAAACCAATCTAGTTTGATCCTATTGGCTCCTTGTCAACAGTAGCAACTGGCAGCAGCTATTCAAAACATTGCATATCGTGTTCAACTGCATTAAATCGAGAGTATTTATTAGGAATATTATTTTTCTTAAGATGGGTGCACAAATGTGTACCCATGCGGTACACTATTCAACATGTCAAAGAAAGATGTTGCATTTAAAATCAGGGTAGAAGAAGAACTGCGGAGGGAGTTTGTCGAGATATGTAAAGCAGACGATCTAGCGGCAGCTCAGGTTGTGCGCCGTTTCATGAGGCAGTATATCGAAACTCAAAAGAAAGCATTACAAGGTGACTTGTTTTCAAGTAATGAATATGGTGAAGGCAGGGCAAAATAAAGATGAGTACAACGAAATCAGTGATACTCTCCCAAGACCGCAAAACTAATAATTTGAAGAAAGAGACTAAGGCTAATGGCCAAGCTAAGCGGTTTCTTGATCTTGACCCTAATAAGCTACGCGGCGGTTACTATACGTCCCAGCCTATTGCGAATTGGCTTTGCGAATGGGCGATTCGATTATCTAGTGATCGTATCTTGGAACCAAGCAGTGGGGATGGGGTTTTTATTGAAACGGCTGCGCTTCGCCTTAAAGGTTTGGGTGCAAAGCCAAAAGCAATTCTGGATCAGATAAAGGCTGTCGAAATTAATGAAACAGAGGCCAGGAAAGTATCAAGCCGACTTGCTGCTATTTTAAAAAGACCAGTGAACGGCACTGTTAAGCCGGTCGATTTTTTTTCTTATTGGCCTGAATTAAAAAATCTTTCTTTTGATTGTGTGGTCGGTAATCCACCTTTCATTCGCTATCAGACGTTTCCAAAGTCATCACGCGATCTAGCTATGTCTATCATGGAGGAGATGGGTTTGCAGCCCAACCGTCTGACGAATATATGGGTGCCTTTTGTTGTTGCTTCTATGGAATGTTTGCGTCCTGGAGGACGGATGGCATTGGTGCTTCCTGCTGAACTGCTGCAAGTTAATTATGCCTCCCAGCTTAGGTCATTTCTGGCAGACCGGTTTGAGAGAATAGATATTGTGGCGTGTAACGACTTGTTTTTTGAAGGGGCAGAGCAGGAAGTGGTGCTTCTATTGGCAGAAGGTGCACTAAGTGAACCGGATGTACGCAATACGTGCCGAGTGTCATTAACGGCTATGGATAATGTCACATCTATTGTAAAAAGTAAGCCCGAAGAGCTTCTTGAAAAGACTCTTCCTAAAAAGGTTTGTCACGATAGTGAAAAATGGCTGAAATACTTTCTTTCTGCCCGTGAAATTTCGTTCATGCGTATGTTGCGTGAATCTCCTTCGGTAACTTCTCTTTCGACTTATGCCTCTGTTGAAGTAGGTGTTGTTACTGGCAAGAATGGTTTTTTTGTGGTCAATAAAGATCAAATTGAAGAGTATGGTCTTCACGAACATATTCTTCCATTAGTTGGGCGTTCCAGCCAATTAAAAGGTGCGGTCCTGTCTAAAAAAGAATGGAATGATTTGTCAGATAATAATGAAAAGGTGCACCTGTTCACTGTTGATCCCCGCGCTAAAAGAGCATTGTCTTCAAGCGTAAAATCATATATCCGTTTTGGTGTGAACCAGAATTACCATACGGGGTATAAATGTTCCATCAGAGATCCGTGGTATAGCGTACCTTCATTGTGGGTGCCAGATGCTTTCTTTTTTCGCCAGATTTATGATTTTCCCCGTGTTGTTTTAAATGCAGCGGAGGGTACGTCTACAGATACTATACACCGCATGCGCTGCATGGTTTCAGCCAAACTTCTGGCTAGCGCACTATATACGCATCTGACGGCTGCTTCTGCAGAGATTGAAGGTCGCAGTTATGGGGGTGGTGTGCTAGAACTAGAACCAAATGAAGCGAGGCGGTTGATGGTGCCTACTGAGTTGGATGGGGCTTTGCCAATAGAGGAATGTGACAGGCTTGTTCGCGATGGTCAGCTTCAAATGATTCTTGATGAAAACGATAAGAGAGTGCTCATAGACAAAGTTGGGCTATCTAAGAATGAGTGCGCCATGCTTAGAAATATTTGGGGAAAAATGAGAGATCGTAGAATGTCTCGAAAAAAATCACGATACCAGGAGTAGCGGAGGCGCGATTGGCTATACCTGCAACAAGAGATGAGTCGCTTGAAAGGATTCGGTCCCTCGTTCATTCTTTCAAACAGAATGAACATATTTATTGCACCAGTAGTTCAAAATATAATGAAACACAAGTACGTACGGAGTTTATTACTCCGTTATTGGAAGCTTTTGGATGGGATGTTTATAATACGAGCGCCCAGTCTTTAGATTTGCGAGAGGTCATCGAAGAAGCCGCTGTTGAAGTAGGCGAAGAAAAATTATCAAAAAAGCCTGATTATGAGCTCCGAGTTGCTAGGCAAAGAAAATTCTTTGTCGAAGCCAAAAAACCGAGCCTTAACATAGAAAAAGACAAGGCTGCATCGTTTCAGGTGAGACGTTATGGTTTTTCCGCTAGTCTGCCAGTTTCTGTTCTGACAAATTTTCGTCAATTGGCTATTTACGATTGTTTTCATGTGCCACGGGAAGAAGATGAGGCGCATGTTGCGCGCGTTCATATTTATTCGTATGAAGAGTTTGAAGCTAGATTCGATGAGCTTTACGAACAGTTATCGCGCGATTCCATTTATTCTGGACTGTTTGATGAAATTTATAGTGTTGGCGTTACTCGATGCGGCACACGGCAGTTTGATGGCCATTTTCTCAATCAGGTTCGTGACTGGAGAGTGCGTCTTGCATGCGATATCCATAAGCGAAATTCAGGCTTATCATCAGAACAGCTTACCTACATAGTTCAGTTATTTCTTACCAGAATTGTCTTTCTCAGGATTTGTGAAGACCGTGATATTGAAAAGTATGAAACACTGAGAGCTCTTGGTGAAGGTAGGACCTTCGAGTCACTTATGAATGTCCTTAAGGAGGCGGACAGCTTCTACGATTCTGGCCTATTTGACTTGATGTTAGATAAAAAGACAAATGTTGAGATTAGTGACGATGTTCTCCGTCAAATTATAGAAGAGCTTTACTATCCTAAAAGCCCATATACGTTTTCAGTGGTTGAGGCCGGAGTGCTTGGTGAAATTTACGAAGTCTTTCTTGGAGAAGTTATTCAAATAGATGAGCATAGAGATGTAAAAATAATTGAAAAAGCTGAAGTAAGGGAAGGCGGCGGCGTAGTTCCCACGCCACAATTTATTGTAATTGATATTCTTGATCGTACTCTTACTCCTTTGCTCGACGGGAAAGGCCCGGACGACTTAAAAGATTTTACTATTGCAGATATTTGTTGCGGGTCAGGCGTTTTCCTGCTTGGCGCTTATGATATTTTGCTCAATCACCATCTGGACTGGTATGTAAGACACAAAGAAAAAGGTGGAAACAATAATATCTACGAGGTTGGGAAAGGACAATGGCGGTTGCCGTTTAAAGAGAAGAAACGGATTTTACTGCAATATATCCGTGGCGTGGATATTGATTCCAATGCTGTTGAGATTGCCCGTTTTAGTTTGTTACTAAAACTTATTGAAGATGAAACAGCCGAGGGACTTAGAGCTTATATAAAAACTGCTGGAGAAAAAGTGCTTCCGTCGCTTGATGGGACTATCCGTTCCGGCAACAGCCTGCTCGGGCATGAAAACATGCCAGCTACGGGGGGTAGTGATGCCCTTATCGACAAAGTAAATCCCTTTACGTGGCGTGATGAATTTCCAATGGAAATGAAACAAGGAGGGTTTGATCTTATTGTTGGGAATCCACCTTATATTCGTATTCAGAATATGGTGCATTATTCTCCCGAGGAAGTTGATCTTTACCGCAATGAATCCTCACGTTTTGAAACCGCTGTAAGCGGAAACTTCGATAAATATTCTTTGTTTATTGAACGATCCCTTGCTTTGGTTAAGCCAATAGGCACTGTTGGTTTAATTGTGCCACATAAATTTATGACAACAGCGGCCGGACAAGCGGTGCGTAAACTGATTGCAGATCACAAGTATCTCAAAGAGCTTGTTCATTTTGGTGCGCAGCAAGTATTTGGAACGAGTACATCGAACTATACTTGCATCATTGTCCTTGATAAATCTGGACGTGACAGCTTCGCTTTTGAGAAAGTGGATAATCTTGTGAAATGGCGTTACGGCAAGTCAGCACATACGGAGACAATAAAGGCTGATCAAATCAGCGCAAATGCTTGGGATTTGTGCCCTGCAGCTGCAAACATTGTTTTTGAAAAAGTTCGTGGGCAAGGCGGTGCGGTGCTTAGTGACATTGCTGATATTTCTGTCGGTTTACAGACAAGCAACGACTCTGTATATATTTTTTCTGCGAAACTGGAAGAGAAGGATCATCTGGTCCTTGACTGGAACGGAAAAGAATGGCGCATTGAAAAAGGTATTTTGCGCCCTTGTCTTCATGATGTCCAGCTAACGGCATATACAAGGCCGCAATCTAATAAATATATGATTTTTCCTTATCGTATTAAGGATGGCCGCGCCCATCTTATACAACCTGCACAAATGGCAAAGGAATTTCCTGGCGCATTGTCATATTTAAGCGCCCGCAGACAAGAATTGGAAAAACGCAATATCACAGGTGGTCCAGTTGCCGAACGTCAATGGTATCAATATGGTAGATCACAAAGCCTGAATAAATTCGACGGGTCAAAAATTATTCTCCAGGTACTGTCTTTAGAACCAAGATGCACATTTGACGATCAGGATATTGTTGTTACCGGCGGCGGAAATGGACCTTATTATCTTATTCGGCCCCGTAGTGGTGACACTAACGATCTCTATTTTTTATTGGCAGTGCTATGTCATCCTTTAAGTGAGGCCATGGTAAGGTCTCGAACGAGTGTTTTTCGCGGAGGTTATTATTCACATGGAAAGCAGTTTATTAAGCCATTGCCAGTTCCGCAGGCGTCAGAGAAGCAGAAAATTGAGATTGCTGCTCTTGTAAAACAAGCTATTAAAATAAGCGAAGACGTTGAAAACGCAATAACGCCTCAAGAGCTAGCAAGAGCAGAAAGAAACTGGATGCAGAAGAAAAAAATAATCGAGGTTTTTATGACGGACTTATATGGCTTGTCAGAAGAAGAGATGCAGGCAATTAATGATGTGCCTATTCCAGAATAATTCAAGGGCAATTTAGAGCAAGTCTCTATTATTGCTGGCAATCAAAAATCATGTAGTAGCAATGGCGTTAGGAGAGTAGATGTATAAGCCATACACAATAAGACTTTTTGTTCCGGAAGGTGATCCTGCCACCTTTAAAATCATAGATAAGATGAATTGGACTGGCGTGGGGCTGGATATTGGCAGGGATGCTTGGGTTAAACATAGTAAGCGCGAAGAGTTTGCACGAGCTGGTATTTATATCTTAGTTGGATACCAAGAGAGTGACGATCTACCTACGCTCTATATTGGGCAGGGCGATGGTGTAAAGAATCGAATAGATTCACATGAAAAGAACAAAGAGTTTTGGGATAGGGCGTTAGTATTTGTTTCCAGTAACGATGGTTTGAATAGGGCGCATATTACTTGGCTTGAATGGGCGCTGATTAATCGTGCAAAAGAGATGGGGCGGTGTAAGCTAGATAATTCCAATGTTCCAATCGAACCTGGTTTAACTGAGTCGGACAGGGCGGATATTAATGAGTTTTTTCATGAAATCCTCAGTATTTTGCCGCTTGTTGAGCTGAAGGTATTTGACCGTTCAAGGAAGATAGCCCCTTCAGTTCAGGATGGTGTGACAGAGTCTAACAAATGGATAAGCGATACCATTGTCGTTCCTGCACAAGAGGATGGGTTCAATGAGGTATTCCTCGGTAAAAATTGCTGGTATGCGATAAGGATAGGCGGTGGAAAACTCCACAGCATAAAGTACATAGCTGCTTACCAAACAGCACCTGTTTCGGCGATTACGCATTATGCCGAGGTGGAATCAATTGAGCCCTATGGTGATGGAAATAAATACCAGATTAATTTTAGAGAGCAAGCGCAAAAGATAGGGCCGATTGTCTTTGGCAATGCCAAGACAGGTTCTATGCAGGGCCCTAGATATACAACAATCGAAAAGCTGAAAGATGCGAAGTGTGTAGATGATCTGTTTTAGTGGATAAAATCATGAGGCCAGGGTAATCGTCGTATGGGGCTAACTGTGATATGTGCCTGCTGCCAGAAAGCATTAAGTATTATCAGAATAATTGAGTGCGTCGTGCGATATGGTTTTTTTTAGCAAGGAAGTTATACATAAGGAAGAAAGGTTATGGGCTGGATATTCATTGTATTTGTAACAGTAGTTATCTTAGCGTTTGTCATTCTCAAATTATTACAGAGAAGCTCCAAATCTGGAGAGTATCCATATCAAAGCAAAGGCATGCTGTTTAGTCCGGCAGAGCGCTCATTTTACGGGGTGCTCAGTCAGGCAGTAGGTGAAACCGCTTTAGTTTTCGGGAAGGTTCGAGTAGCTGATGTAATAGTGCCGAAGAAGGTAGCTTCTCGCAGTGAATGGCAAATAGCTTTCAATAAAATTTCAGGTAAGCATTTTGATTTTTTGCTATGTGATACTAATGAGCTGTCGGTTATCTGCGCTATTGAATTGGATGACAGTTCTCATCAGTCAAAAGAAAGAACGCAAAGAGATATATTTCTTGAAGGTGTTTGTAATTCAGCTAATGTTCCGCTAATTCGAGTTCCTGCTAAGTCTGGTTATGTTATAGGTGAAGTTAGAAAGCTGTTAGCTCCCTACTTGGCTTTAGAAGAATCGGCAGAGGAAGAAGAGATTAGCGAGACACCAGAACCTGTGCCGAGCGATAAGAGATGTCCTAAATGTTCGTCGCTTATGGTTGTGCGCGTAGCAAAGAAGGGGGTTCATGCGGGCAAGCAATTTTGGGCATGTAGTGCCTTTCCTGGGTGCAAATATATTGAGGTGATAAGCACATAGTTGAGTCAGTAGGGCGCAATAACCAACGGGCATTGCGCCGTATGATTCAATCCCCTGTTGCTCGTGCAACTACATCAGACTAGGGATAAACATTCGGCGGATTACTCTTCGCTAAACCGCCCTACGAACTTTTGGGATATGGCGTCAAAGTGTGGCCCCAGGAACCGAGGGTCTCACCCATGCGGGCTGCCACTTATAAAAAGCGACCTCTACCTTTCCTGCGCTTGCCTGTATTCAATTTCGCATATGAAAAGAGGAATATCAAGTTTTGCCTGTTGTTACGTGGCCACAATTAAGAAAAAATCAGGGGTAGTTCCTATTCCTTACAGCTCAACTCCCATACAACTCCCCAACCCCCACCCTCAACGCCTTAGCCAACAAAGCAACCTCTGAATCAGTAACCCTTCTAACCTTTGCTTCGATCTTAGCCAGGGTACCCCTGCTTATATTCAAGCCCAAAACATTACAGCGTGCCGCAAGCTGATCCTGAGTTATTCCTTTCAGCTCTCGCAGGTATTTAACTTGGGGCCCAATGTTATTCATAAATATATGCTTCCGTGTCGGAGCTCGATTGTGGCAAAAATTTAGTACATAAATGCTCCGCCTACGGAGCAAGATATGGAAAATTCTGCGTTATGATCATGCATGAAAAATGCATAGCTCCATTATGTTTGATGGGCGCGATGAGTCCACAGACTATAAGTAGCAAAGTCGATGGATCTAACAACAACCAACAAGGACCGTTAAATGTATATCCTGATTGCTGAAGACCAGCGTGTCATTCAGATGATGCTCGAGTCGGCGCTGGCGGAGTGGGGTTTT
>JBNKEE010000039.1:0-31158 GCA_050288625.1 Sedimenticolaceae bacterium
GAAGGATACGGACAAGGTGGAGATCTGGCCCAAACGCATCCCGGATCTCTATCTGGGTGAGCCGCTGTTGCTGGCGCTGCGCATGGAACATCCGCTGAAAGAACTGAATCTGACCGGAATGCTGGACGGTAAGGGCTGGAGTCGCAGGATCAGCCTCAAAGGCGGTGCTGCAAGCAAGGGGGTGCACCTGCTCTGGGCTAGGCGCAAGATCGCCGATCTCATGGATCAGAAGGCCAGGGGCAAACCCGAGGGCGAGATACGTAAGGCTGTGCTGGATCTGGCCCTAACCCACAAGCTGGTTAGCAAGTACACCAGCTTGGTAGCAGTGGACAAAACCCCGACCAGGCCGGTGAAGCAACCGCTACAGAAGAAACAGATCCCGACCAATCTGCCCCACGGTTGGAGCGCCAACAAGGTGTTCGGTAGTATGCCGCAATCCGCTACACCGGCACCGCTGAATCTGTTGCTGGGTATGTTGGGGCTGCTGTTGGGATGGGCTACGCGCTGGTGGCAGCGGTTGTTCAGAAACCACTCTGTATCCTTGGAGGGGTGACAGGTGAAACGACAACTGCTTGCAAAAAAACTGATCGGTCTGGTCTCTGTTATTTGTTTCACCCTGGGGGCCTGGCAACTGGGACATGCCGGATATATCGAGGCCAAGGCCTGGCTGGCCCAGTACTTGCTGCAACAGGCCTGGGCAGAAACCCTGGCCGGCAGTTCTCAGGTCAAACCGTGGCCTTGGGCCGATACCTGGCCGGTGGCGCGCATGCGAGTGAGGCGCCTGGGGGTGGACCGCATAGTCTTGTCAGATGCCAGCGGTCGCAGCATGGCCTTCGGTCCGGGCTATGTTGTTGGCACAACTCAGCTTGGTAGGGGAGGGAACAGCGCTATCAGTGGGCACCGGGATACCCACTTTCGGTTTTTGAAAGAGCTGCATAGTGGTGACCGGCTGGAGCTAACCCTCAAAGACGGAAAGGTGCAAAGCTATCAAATCACCGATGCATCTATTCATCACAAGAGTGAAACTTGGTTGCTGGCAGATAGTGGCGATGAACGTCTGACCCTGATCACCTGTTACCCGTTTAACGCCATAGTGCCTGGAGGACCGATGCGGTATGTGGTGCAGGCGAAGGCGGTGGTGTTTTAAAAAAGCTTTTTTCGTCGTCCCGGCGAAGGCCGGGATGATGGTAATCTCATGACGTGGAAATAATTATAAATACAGGTAATACAATTTCATGTTTTTTTCACCTGAATAGGGCTACTCTTTGCTTTATAACTGTTCTATTTTGCAAAACACGTTTTGCAACAGGAGAAATTCAATGGAAACTTTTGATGCAATCACCCAACGCCGCGCCGTAAAGCATTACGATGCCAATTATCGTATGAGTGAAGAGGAGATTGAGAGTCTGCTGTCATTAGCTGTGTTGTCACCTACTGCATTCAATATACAAAACTGGCGTTTTGTGGTTGTCTCTGACCCTGAGCTGCGTAGAGAAATTCGTGCTGTTGCCTGGGATCAGGCGCAGGTAACGGATGCATCCTTGCTTATTGTTATGTGTGCCGATCTTAAGGCTTGGGAGAAAGAACCGGAACGTTACTGGTGCAATGCACCTGTTGAGGTAAGAGACTTTCTGGTGCCGGCGATCGGTGATTACTATCGCGGTCGTGATCAGGTGCAACGCGATGAAGCTATGCGCTCCTGTGGTATAGCGGCGCAAACACTCATGTTGGCGGCTAAAGACATGGGTTATGATTCATGCCCTATGGATGGTTTCGATTTCGATGCGGTAGGCAAACTTATTAACCTGCCTGAAGATCATGTGATTGCCATGTTTGTAGCCGTCGGCAAGTGTATTAAAGAAGCGAATCCGCGCGGTGGGCAGTTATCGTTGGATGAGGTAATCATTAATAATAAATTCTGAGAGACGGCATGAAAGTTCGTGAAAAACTGGAAAGATCATTTGATGAAAATAAGATTGTTTACTGGTCGAATCTTGATCGCACGAGCAATCTGTTAATACTCCTGAATTTCACTCTGTTCTTTGTTTCTAAACTTGTAATTACGCAAGGATACTATTACACCTACTATTCACTGATGCTTATTTTGATCACAAAGGTTGGAACCCTGCTGCCTTTGGGGCTGCTTAATAGATTATGGTACTACCTGGTGATGCTTTTGTTTGAGTTTGTCGCAATCTATTTTTTGACCTCGAGTATTTGGTATTGGGTTGTAACCAGTACCGGCTGATTTAATATTGAGAGGCACAATATGCACACAATAACTCTACTCTCATTCGTCTTTTTTACCGGTCTGGTCGGTTTTCTGACCTGGCGCATCACTCGCAAGGACGATCTTGGCAGTACCAAGGGCTACTTCCTGGCGGGACGTTCCCTGACCTTTCCGTTGATCGCAGGATCGCTGCTGCTGACCAACCTCTCTACAGAGCAGATGGTGGGACTCAACGGCGCCGCCTTCACCGATGGTTTTTGTGTAATGGTGTGGGAGGTGGTTGCGGTGATCGCCCTGGTGGCCATGGCGTTGTTCTTTCTGCCGCGTTTTCTCAAGAGTGGCGTTGCCACGGTGCCGCAATATCTGGAGATACGCTTCGACCACCAGACTCAGGTGATCACCAATCTGATCTTCCTGGTGGCCTATGTCGGTATCCTGTTGCCGATCATCCTCTACACCGGCGCCACCGGTATGATCGGTATCCTGGACGTGCAGGGGATGTTAGGCATCAAGTCGCACGCAACAGCGCTTTGGGTAATTGTCTGGGTGGTGGGCATCATCGGTTCGCTCTATGCCCTGTTCGGCGGCCTGCGTACTGTGGCGGTATCAGACACCATGAACGGCATCGGCCTGCTGCTGGGCGGATTTATGATCACCTGGTTCGGGCTATCTGCCCTGGGTGGAGGTGATTTCATGGCCGGTGTCGGCGCCATGTCCGAGGCCCGAGAGGATGCATTCAATTCCATTGGAGGGGACAAATCATCGGTGCCCATCGGCACGGTATTCTCGGGGATTCTGTTGTTACACATGTTCTATTGGACAACTAATCAGCAGATTATACAGCGCACCTTCGGAGCCAAAAGTCTCGCCGAGGGGCAGAAGGGTGTGCTGCTTACCGGTGCGCTGAAGTTGTTTGGCCCACTGTATCTGGTTGTGCCTGGTATCATTGCCTACGCTATGTTCGCCGGACAGGGAATAAAGGCGGACCACGCCTACGGCATGCTAGTGAACAAGGTGCTGCCGGCGCCTCTGACCGGCTTCTTCGCTGCCTCCATGATCGGGGCTATTCTATCCAGCTTCAATTCGGCACTGAACAGCGCCTGCACTCTGTTCAGTCTCGGCCTGTACAAGAGTGTGTTACGTCCAGACGCGGATGAAGAGCGGGTAGTGCGTTCTGGTAAGGTGTTCGGCTGGACCGTGGCCATCGCCGCCATGTGTATTGCGCCTCTGCTGGCTCAGACCGCCAGTATCTATTCCTACCTGCAGAAGATGAACGGCCTCTATTTTATTCCGATATTCTCTGTAGTGCTGGTGGGGATGCTATCCAGGCGCGTTCCGCCCAGGGCCGCGAAGATCGCCTTGATCACCGGATTTACTGCGATAGCAATAGGCTACTTCGTGCCGCCGTTCGACCGTATAGTGGCTTCCATGCATGAGTTTCACTTCCTGGGTATCGTCTTTACCTATCTTGTGGTCACGATGTTGGTGATAGGAGAACTTAACCCACTGGAAAAGGAGTTCGTGCAACAGGATGTAAATGCGGTAGACATGACCCCGTGGCGTCACGCTAAATTGAGCGGTGGTGTCCTGCTTGCGTTGGTGCTGACGATCTATGTGGTCTTTGCGGACTTTTCTGTGCTGGGTTGAGTTGTCGTCAACGTGGAACTAACTCTACCCTCCGGTTTTTGGCGCGCCCTTCCTCTGTGGCGTTGGTAGCTACCGGCGCTAGATTTGCTACCCCATTTGGAGTTAGTCTGCCGGCTTTTATCCCATATTCTTTGGAAAGGGTAGTTGTTACTGCGTTGGCACGCCGCTTAGATAGATCCAAGTTGTGTTCAAAGCTTCCGGTGTTGTCGGTGTGACCCACTACATGCAGCGCGAGCTTGGATTCCTGCTTCAGCAGTTTGGCTATCTCTTCTAGCGTGGTCTTTGATTCTGGTTTTATGTTAGCTTGATCTGTGTCGAAGTAGATACCGTACAGGGCTACTTTCCCGTGCAGGGTGATAGCCTTGGACATCTCATCGGCTTTGATCGCCACCATGTTCTGTTGCATGGGCTGGATTTCTATGATGTCTACTGCTGCATACGCACCTTGTTTGGACTTGTAGGTGGCATCGCTTCTTGGCCATTCCACAGCGGTTACATAGACGTAGACATCGCCCTGTTCTCTTTTCTTAACAGCACTGAGTACTCGGATGCCCTGGTAGTCAGCGGCCCGAAAGACGTAGCTGCTGCGGTTGGTCCTGATGTTGATATCGTCATAGCTATTAAGAAACCCGATCCATTTTCCTGCGTCCGGGTCTTTCGATGAATCGTAGATGATCTCGAAACCTTGTGACTTAAGTTCATTGCGGTAATTACCAGCAAGCTCAACGGAGCTGGTGTTGCCTGCGGCTTCATACCATATGCGGGTTACTGCGCCTTCGAGTTGCAGCGGGGGTTTTACGAACTCGCGTTTGTCGGTATCTAGGTTGTAGCGTTTAAAGGTAGAGGTTTGCAAGGCGTATTCGTCGAAGCGTTTGACGTCGTATCCCACTATCTCCGATCCGTTAAAACGTTTGAGAAGAGGATGATCCTTGGTAATAGGCAGGTCGTCCGCTGATGTAATCACTGCATACAAGGAGGCAGTAGCTGTTACTGCTATCAAGGCAAGAAGTCTGTGACCCTTTAATTTCAGATGTCTTAACGCTCTTATTTCCATTCTCATAACTCCTTGCAACAGGTTGTGTTTACGATTAGACGTTCCTATGGTTAACGACCTAAGCTCAATCCACGAGTTTGGCCATTTCCGTTTTCACTAACGACATGGCCACCCAAAACACGCAATAGCTGCCTTGTTGGATAGCCATCAGCAGGCAAACCTAATCTCTTCTGTTCAGCGCGTACACTGGCACGAGTGTTTACTCCGATAACGCCGTCCACCTCTCCCACGTCATAACCCTTGGATTCAAGAATCCTTTGTAACTGTTTGGTTTCATCCAGGCTCAAGGTGTCCACTGTCGCCCGACCTTTACTGACAGGAGGCGCGCCATTCAGGCGAGTGGCTAAGTAGGCGGCTGTGGTGGCGTATACCAGGGATTTGTTCCACTCGGTGTAGATGCGGAAGTTCTGATAAGCCAGGAAGGCAGGGCCGTCCTTCCCCATAGGCAACAGTAGTGATGCTTCCAATTCATCGGCAGGAAGAGCGCCGTTGGGTCTTTGTACTCCCCATTGAGACCATGTGCTGCGCGGCAACATTATGCTCAGGTCAGACTGTTCCCAATCCAGTTGAGCAGGAACTCTTACCTCTTCCAACCACGGCTCTCCTGCTCGCCAGCCATAGTGGGCCAGATGTTTGGCGGTAGAGGCGAGGACATCCGGTTTGCTGGTGATCAGATTGATGCGCCCGTCTCCATCCGCATCAAGTCCCTGTTTTATGTAATCTGTTGGTAGGAACTGAGTCTGGCCTAGTTCTCCGGCCCAAGCACCCTTCATCTCTTCTTTGCTTAGATATCCCATATCAATAATCTTAAGGGCGGAGATCAACTGAGGACGGAACAGTTCTGGACGGCGGCAGTCATGGGCCAATGTGGCCAAGGAACGCAGGGTGTCGAAGCTACCGGTGTTGGCTCCAAAATCTGTC
This sequence comes from Sedimenticolaceae bacterium, assembly GCA_050288625.1. Taxonomy (GTDB): domain Bacteria; phylum Pseudomonadota; class Gammaproteobacteria; order Chromatiales; family Chromatiaceae; genus JAAGZL01. The sequence continues at coordinate 5,853 of JBNKEE010000039.1, forward strand.
TCCAGGGCCCAGAAGGCGGTAATTACCGCTGCCGGAACACCATACTCCGACTCCAGTTGGTTAAACAGATTAGCGTATTGCTGTATATATTTTTTGCCGTGGGTTATGCGGTAGTTACTGGCCATGCGCCCGGCAAAGGTCAGGAAGGTTTGGGCGAACACCCCCTGCCTGCGGTCCATGGAGATGACCTTGGGGTCGTATGTCAGGCCGTCCAGCTCGCTGATTGCCAGTGCTGATATGCCTTGTGCAGTGGCCTCTTGTTTGACTCCATCGATCCAGCGAGAAAAAGGCTCGCTGTTGCAGCCGTCAGCAGTTGCTGTTGTTGTGCCGCTCAAGAGAATAAATACTCCTGAGAGATATGTAATAAAAAATCTATTCATGGTTTTTCTCTTAGTGGTCAATCACCCCTTGCAGTGGGGCGTGGGCCGACCTGATTCATCCAGGGCTACGAAGACCAGTGTCTCCACCTTCAGTATCACGTCCTGGGTCAGTTTATTTCGCACCTCGCAGCGCAGAGTTACCGAGGTTCGTCCGAATTTAACCACGGCCATACCTATCTCAACAATATCTCCCTGACATGCAGAGCTGACAAAGTTGATCTCAGACATAAACTTGGTAACAACCCGTTTGCTGTCGAGCAGAGAGATGGTGAAGATGGTGGCTTCCTCATCGATCCAGCGCAAGAGGCTACCACCAAACAGGGTTTCGTTAGGATTCAGGTCTTCTGGCTTTACCCACTTACGGGTAAAGAACTTCATGGTCTCAGGCATAGAGTGCTCGTACGGTTTTTATTTAGTTATCTATTGTAGCGGCTAAGATTATCTCAGAAGGGTCGGCAATAGAAATAAATGGCGGTATTAATTGGTTCAGATGTTCATAGGACATGGATGGCAATTGCGTTCAGTATACTATTCTTTAATTTTAACTATAAATTCCGCCTGAAATGCGCTTATTTAGCGCATTTCAGGACGATTTGTACAAAAAATCACCAGCATCATTAAAAATATCAATTTATTTTTAATCTACTATTATATGTGATATGTCATAAAAAAAGACTTGTTGATCATCAGTTGGTTTGAAGAACAGGAGAAGGTTAAGGATATGTTAGATATTTCAACACTCTCTGATACGGAGGACCTGACCCCCATTCTTGGAGGATACTGGCCAGGGATCCAGATCTACTACCCACCCATTAAATACAATCCGCTGGATGGCAGTTACGAGACCATGGAGCAGGCTAAGCTCAGGCTGCAGAAACATGCCTATCAAACCAATGCCAATACCCTCTTGTTTGATCTGGAAGACGGATGCCGCATGAAGGAGATGAGTCGAGAGCTGTTGCTGCAGGAGTTACCCAAATTTCCGCACAGGGACTTTCAGATAGCGATCCGCATCAACCCATTTCGTACGCCGGAGTATGAGGCCGATCTGCAGCTGATAAAACAGATATACAAATATATAGATGTGGTCATGCTGGCTAAGGCGGGGGAGGTGTATGGAGATGCGGAGATTCGTGATCTCTCTTCCTGGTTGGTGTCCATCGGCAGCGACCTGACCATTCAGCCCATCATAGAACATCCCCGCTCACTTCAGATCGCTGGAGACATGATGAAATATCCAACGGTGAAGCATGTGGTATTCGGCATCCACGACTTCTCTAAGGCTATGGCATACAAGATCACCCCGGAGAACTGGATCAACGAACTGCAGACCTACTTTGATATGGTTACTCTTGAGGCTCGCATCAATGGCGCAGGGGTCATCGGAGGAGTTGAGGTGATGTTGACCAAACACAACATGCCTGATCACTGTAGGGAGCAGAAGGAGATCCGCCGCTGGTTGGATCTGCACGGAGACCATGCCTCCCGTGTGGTGTACGAGCATGCGCGCACCGAGACGGCCATGGGGCTTACCGGAAAACAGGTAATCCATCCCAACCATATCAACATCTGTAAGGTGGCGTTTACCCCATCGCCCGAGGTGATTGAGCACAACGTGGCTATCCTGAAGGCCGCCATCGAGGCAGATGCCCTGCTGGGTGGAGCCATACGCTTTGAGGGAGAGATGCTAGATCCGCCCATGTTCGGCAAGGCGCTGCAGACCATCCTGCGGGCCTATGCCCTGCGCGCACTGCCGCCAGAACATCGCATGTTCGCGGTTGATGTCCTGATTAGGCTACCTGTTCACACTATTCGTGAAAACTGGCCATACGGTCGCATATAGGAGCCAGTAATGAAACAGAAAGATCCTAAGGCATGGGAATTCGATATACCTGAATTCTTCAACATTGGAACCGCCTGCACCTCACGCCACTTGGATAGTGACATAGCCGATGCTGCGGCAATGATCATTGAGGACAGTGAACTCGGGACCGACAGCATCAGCTATCGCGAGCTGGCCGACAGTTCCGATCGTTTCGCCAGTTTATTGCAGGGTATAGGGCTGGATGTGCGCGATCGGGTGCTTCTGTGTATGAAAAACTCTCTGGCTTACCCCATCTCTTTCTTCGGTGCGCTAAAGGCGGGTGTCATCGCGGTACCAACTTCCACTCTGTTGAGTGGTTCTGAGGTGCGCTATCTGGCATCGGACTCTCAGGCCAAGGCCATAGTGCTCTCGGCCTCCATGTATAGAACATTGGTTCCCTACCTTGCTACCCTGAACAATCTGCGTCATGTGATCGTGGCGGGCATTGAAGATACCAAGGGGTTGGAGATTCCCAAGGATATTCATGTCTATGCCCTGGATAAGGAGCTGCAAAATACCAAGCCGATCAAGCAGCCCTATCACAGCAAGGCGGGCGAACCGGCCTATCTTATCTATACATCAGGTACCACGGGTTTCCCCAAAGGAGTGTTGCACTCCCATCGCTCTCTATTGGGACGCATGCCTGCGAGCAAGTATTGGTTTGATTTTAAACCGAACGATCGCATCATGCATTCGGGAAAGTTTAACTGGACCTATGTTTTGGGTTCGGCCCTGATGGACCCTCTGTATCATGGTCATAGCGTGATTGCCTATGAGGGCAAGAACGATCCCGCTACCTGGGTGGAGTTGATCAAGAAGCATGGCTGCACCATCTTTATCGGCGTGCCCACTATCTATCGTCAGATCATCCAGAAGACCGATGCAGGAATGAAAGATACACCGACACTGCGCCACTGTATGAGCGCGGGGGAACACCTATCCAGCGAGATGGTGGAGGCATGGCAGGAGCGCTTCGGTCAGGATATCTATGAGGCTATAGGCATGAGCGAGATCTCCTATTATATCTCCCACTCTATCTATAACCCGATCCGTCCAGGCTCCGCCGGCTTCGTACAGCCTGGCCACAAGGTGTATCTGCTTAATCCAGATACCCTAGAACAGGTGGGCGAGGAAGAGGAGGGGATGATATGTATCAGTGAGGATGACCCTGGCCTGTTTCTGGAATATTGGCAACTGGAAGAGGAAACGCGCAAGGCGCGGCGTAACGGCTATTTCTTTACCGGCGACTATGCCAAGCGGGATAAGGACGGCTACATATGGTTCATCGGCCGCAAGGACGACATCATCAATACCTTTGGTTATCGCGTCTCTCCTCACGAGGTGGAACGGGTGATGAAAACTCATCCTAAGATTGCCGACTGTGTGGCTTTGGGTATGAATATAGATTCCGGTAAGACCCTGGTGGCCATTGCTGTCATTGGGCACGATCAGCTTAGCGCTGCGGATGAAGAGGAAATCTTGGAGTATGGCCAGAAAAATCTGGCACGTTACAAGTGCCCCAAGCTGATCTACCGCGTGGAGAACTTTCCGCGCACCAAGAACGGCAAGGTTTTGCGACAGGAACTGCTGAAGGAACTGCAGCAGACCTCAGGAAAGAGAGAGGTATTTCGTCCGGTTGCATACCGCGCCCGCCGTTCCTTGTTGTATGTGCCGTCCTACAACCAACGTTATATAACCAAGTCGCGCACCCTGCTAACCGATGGTGTCATTTTTGATCTTGAGGGGATATTGCCGGAGCAGCGTGAGAATGCGCGCGAACTATTACGCAAGGAGTTTAGCAAGAACAGTGACTTCGGCTATTCCGAGAGGATTTTACGGGTCAACGCACTGGGCAGCAGTGATCTTGATCAAGATCTGGAACTGGCGCGAGAACTGAAGATAGACGCTATCCTGTTTCCCTATATCGAATCGGCCGCGCATATTATCCAGGCGATGGGGCTGCTGGATAGCGTAGATTCCAAGCTGGAGTTTATGATCAACATCAGTACTCCACTTGGGGTGTTGAATGCACAGGAGATATGTGCGGAGTCGGATAGACTTAGTTGCATTGTGATAGGAAGCAACCATCTAGCCAATTGTATGCAAGTGGATATCAAGAGAAGCACACAAGGCATCATGCATAGCCTGAATATTATCTCTCTGGCGGCGCGTGCCTATGGGATCTGTGTCATCGACGGCCCGCATTATGACATCATGGATGAATTCTCCTGCGAGGCATCCACCAGAGACGCCTACCACCTGGGGTTTGACGGCAAGGCGCTGGTGCATCCGATCCAGATCGAATACATCAACGATATCTTCACCCCGAAGCAGGAAGAGGTGGAGAAGGCCAAACGCATGTTGGACGCATTTGATGAAGCGGCTAAAGAAGGCCGGGAAGTTATAATGTTTGAGAATGAGCTGGTGGATCGGGTACAGATCACCTGGGCGCAGAGGATGATCACACTGTATGATCGATATCGCGAACTGGGACAGGATAAGTTTTTTTAAGGTGACTCTATGTCAAAGATAAATCAGGGCAGATTCTTTGAGGATTTCTCTATCGGGGAGCGTATCGTCCATCCTCTGCCCAGGACCATCGGTGATGGAGAAGTGGCTCTGTATATCGCTTTGACCGGCAGCAGATACACCTTGCACTCCAGCGATGGCTTTGCCAGAGATCTTGGTTACGACCGGCGACCGATAGATGACATGTTGTTGTTCCACCTCACCTTTGGCAAGAGTGTGATCGACATCTCACTGAATGCTATAGCCAATCTGGGCTATGCTGAGGTGCACTTTCCCCGTCCGGCCTATGTGGGGGATACGGTAACTCTAAGCTCCGAGATCATCGGGCTGAAAGAGAACAGCAACGGCAAGAGCGGTATTGTCTATGTGCATTCCACCGGACAGAATCAACATGGTGAATCGGTCCTTAACCTGAAGCGCTGGGTTATGGTAAAGAAACGCACTACAGAGACTTCCGATATCAACCACGTGCCTGATTTGTTGGATGCTGTGCCGACCGACCGTGAGATCTCCATTCCTACTATCAAGGCGATAGACCCCCTGCAATCTGGCAGCACATGGTTCTGGGAGGATTACAGTGATGGTGAACGTCTGGATCATCCGGAAGGGCTCACTATAGATAGCACCGAACACACCCTGGCCACCAATCTGTATCAGAATAACGCCAAGGTACATTTTGATCACCACATGATGCAGCGGGGTCCGATGAAGCAGCGACTGGTCTATGGTGGCCACATAATATCTCTATGTCGCTCTATCGCATTTAACGGTCTGGGTAACGCTATGTGGCTGTACGGCATCAACTCCGGCAGTCACTCCAATCCGACTTTCGCCGGAGATACCATCTACTGTTACACCCTGATCAAGGATGTGATTGCACACGAACGCACAGACATCGGCCTACTGCGCCTGCAGAGCATTGGTCTGAAGAATATCACGCCGACCGAGATCGAGTCCCATCTGGATGAAAACGGCAAGTACCTGCCACAGGTGGTGCTTGATCTCGATTACACGGTCATCATCCCTAGGAGAAAATAATGCTGCATCCCAACGAAGCACTGTATGAATCGGGCAAGGGTCTTCCGGTCATTCCAAGTTGTGAACACTTTGCAGGCAGCCAGAAGCTGATCGCTAAGGCATTTGAGTTACAGCGTAAGCTGGGTCCGGTATTTGATATAACCTGTGATTGTGAGGATGGAGCCCAGACTGGGCAGGAAGAGGCCCATGCAAGGATGGTGGTGGAGATGGTAATGGGTGAGGATAATCCGCATGACATGGCCGGTGTTCGTATCCATGACTATACCCACAAGGATTGGAAGCAGGATGTGGATATCCTGGTGCCGGGAGCCGGAGAGAGAGTAGCCTATATGACCATCCCCAAGTGCTCTGCCTATTCTCAGGCCAAAGAGATGATCGAATATATCCAGGCCAGCGCAGACAAGGCCGGAATAAAACGCGAGATACCAATCCATGTGCTGATCGAGACCCACGGCGCCTTGAAGGATGTGTGGGAGATTGCGACTCTGCCTTGGTTGCAGGTGCTGGATTTCGGGTTGATGGATTTTGTCAGCGGCTATCAGGGGGCTATTCCGGCCTCCTGTATGCGCAGCCCTGGGCAATTCGAACACAAGCTGTTGCAGCGCGCTAAGACTGAGGTCACGGCAGCGGCCATCTCCAACCGGGTGATTCCGGCACATAATGTGACCCTGGATCTGAAAAATCCCTATCAGACCTATGTCGACGCTAAGCGGGCTAGAGATGAGTTTGGATTCATGCGTATGTGGAGCATATACCCGACCCAGATTCAAAGTATTGTGGATGCAATGAAACCAGACTTTTCTGAGATCGAAGATGGGCAAAACATCCTATTTCAGGCCTATCAGAATGACTGGGGTCCGATTCAGTATGCAGGTGAGTTACATGACCGGGCAACATACAGGTACTATTGGGAGCTGATACAGAGGGCGCATTTTAGTGGGCAACCGCTGAAGAGGGAGATCGAAGAGGCATTTTTTTGATCCCGCCAGACGAGAATAACAAGATCACCATAGGTATCAGCAGTTGTCTGTTGGGAGAAGAGGTGAGGTATGATGGTGGACATAAATATAATCCTACCATCGTGGATGTTCTCGGAGATTACTTTAGATTCATACCCTTTTGTCCCGAAGTAGAGATTGGCCTGGGAATACCGCGAGAACCGATACATCTGGTCATGGTTGAGGACCAGATCAGATGTATTGGTACCGAGACCAGTACGCTGGATGTTACAGATACACTGATCAGCTGTGCGGATATGCAGCGGGGTTGGCAAGGTAAAATATTTGGCTATATCCTGAAGCAGAGATCTCCTAGCTGTGGCATGCAGGGAGTCAAGCTTAGGCGTGAAGGAGTCATTGAGCACAAAGGCGTTGGCATCTACGCAAGCAGACTGATGCACAATTTCCCCAATCTTCCGGTGGAAGAGGAGGAACCTCTTGAAGATAAGACGATAAGAGATGACTTTATCCAGAAGGTCCGTATCTATCACAGTTCCCTCCAACATATAGCACCTGGATTAGCTGATAACTGAATCAATCCGGTGTTTCCTACATTGACCAATTCTGTTGTCATCGTACTCGAAGAGTGTGACTATAGAGTCATGGTTGTCATACGCTTGTAGGCATTTAGGAGAGCAGATGGAAGTAGAATTACTAGAGATTCGCGATTTTCTTGCCTCTCACCATCCATTTGACCAACTTCCCGAGGACGCATTGAAGGGGGTTCTGGGAGATATCGAGATAAGGTATCTGCGCCGTGCTAGCGATATAAAAAACGGCGATGGGCTCAGTGATTATCTCTTCCTGATTCGTACCGGAGCGGTGGAGTTACAGAATCAGGATGGTGAGCTCTTGGCCCGCCTGGCTGAGGGCGATATGTTCGGATATCGTGCCTCTCAGCGCGAAGGGCAGAATGATATCCAAGGAAGGGTGATTGAAGATTCTCTAGTGTATCAATTCCCTATCATTATTGTGGATGCGCTGTGTAAAGCGCATCCGCAGCTGGACTATTTCTTGGCCCCGGTTGGCGGAGAACGGTTGCGTGATGCCATAACTCATGTGGAAGACGACGGCAAATCCCAGCTAAGTATGATGACGACCCGTATCCGGGATCTGATTAAGAGAATGCCGGTAACCATGCCGCCTACGGCAACTATAAGAGAGACGGCGCAGCTGATGAGTCAGGAAAAGGTATCTTCTATCCTCATAACTCAGGACAGTAGACTTGAGGGCATAGTTACGGATCGTGATATGCGCAATCGTGTAGTTGCAAAAGGGCTGGATTTTGATCTACCTGTGACAGAGATAATGACCAGTGATACCAGCACCATAGGTATGGATGACTATATCTTTGAAGCGCAGTTAAAGATGGCGCGACAGAATATCCATCATCTCCCAGTAGTTGATGGTGATAAGGTGGCCGGCATGTTCACGGCCACAGATCTGGCCAAACACCATACTACTTCTGCAGTGTATATGGTGAGTGATATCTATAAGCAAAAGGATATCGAATCCATGCGGGGGATCAGTTCCAAGGTGCCGGATTTGCTGGTCAACCTGGTGTCCGCTGATGTAAGCGCCGACAGTGCAGGCCATGTCGTTACATCAGTGATGGATGCTGTTACCAGTCGATTGCTTAAGTTGGCGGAAAATTTGTTTGGCCCTGCGCCGATTGCATACGCCTGGCTTGCCGCCGGCTCTCATGCCAGGAGTGAACAGACCGGAAGGTCAGATCAGGATAATTGCTTGCTGTTGGATGAAGGTTATGTTCCGAAAGAGCATGGAGACTACTTCGAACAGTTGGCAAGATTTGTTTGTGATGGCTTGAATGAGTGTTTTCATTTTTATCGCGTCGGCGAGATGACATCCGTCACAGAGCAATGGCGTCAACCACTTAATGCATGGAAAGAATGTTTCACTAAATGGGCGGGTGAGCCTGATTCAGAAGCATTACAACAGAACAGTGTGTTTTTCGACCTGCGCTGTATCCATGGTGACCAGATGCTGTTTCGCGCCCTGCAAAGACATATATTGGAAAAATGTATCGGTAGTCGTGGACTTCTCGCGCACTTGGCTAGCAATGCACTAAGCAACAAGCCACCTTTGGGCTTCTTTCGTAACTTTGTATTGATTCAGGGAGGAGAACACGATAGTACCTTTGATCTTAAACATTCCGGTGTGGTCCCGATAGTAGATCTGATCAGGGTCTATGCCCTGGCATCTGGTAGCAATGCCGTAAATACTCAGGATCGGATCAGGGCGATAGCTGATGCTGGTTTGATTACACACGATATAGCTCGAGATCTACGGGATACGTTCGAGTTTGTTAGCTTTTTACGTATACGCCATCAGGCGCGTCAGATTAAAGATGGCAGAGCAGCTAATAACTATATGTCCCCAAAGAACCTCTCGAATTTTGAGAGGAGTCATCTAAAAGACGCATTCTCAGTTATAAGAAACGCGCAATCCGCTCTAGTACAAAAATTTAAGATGTAGACCAATGTCTATCTGGCAATATATTTTCAGTTTGGAAGAACGACGTAGTTGGTGGTTGCGCAAGATGCCATCATCTCCTCTTAGGGATTATTATGAAACACCGTTTCCAGACAGGAAGAGTGACTGGAGGCACGTAGATTATCTGTCTTTGGATTTTGAGACCACTGGGCTGGATGATAAAAAAGATGAGATCCTTAGTATCGGGTATACCACGATCAACGGTCCTTGTCTGAGACTGGCAGATGCGACCCATATACTGACTAGACCGAGGGGCGCGATCCCAGATGGATCAGCCGTAATTCATGGGATTATGGACGATGAAGCAGCAGATGCTGAAGAGTTGGAAGACGTTTTACCTAGCTTACTTAACGCCCTTGCCGGCAAGGTCATGTTGGCCCATTTTGCAACTATCGAATACAACTTCCTTAGCAATGCCTGCAAACGTATCTACGGTTTTCCTTTTTTGGGTCCGGTTGTGGATACTCTGTCAACCGAGGCGCGGATCCTGCGTGACCGTGATATCCCCATTCAATCTGGAGATCTGCGATTAGCTAATGCCAGGGCGAGATACGGTTTACCGCGTTACCGAGCCCACAACGCACTGGTGGACGCTATAGCTACTGGGGAACTGTTTTTGGCGCAATTGGCAACCAAGATTGAAGGTGATGATGTCAGGCTGAAAAACATATTGGCGCTTAGTTAAAGTGTAAGGCCAAGAAGTTTTGTTGAGTGTTATTTCTTTCCAAGCCCAAACAACTTGAACCAGAATATCCCTTCAAACACAACGCCCAATACAACCAGACCGGTGGCCGCAATATTTAATCCAACGAAGTAGAACAAGAGTGCGATTAGAAGGATAAAGAATGTCACTAAGTGTTTAGTCATAATTGCTGGGTAAAGATTTGGTGTTAAACAAATTAAATATCATTTCAAGTGTTATGGTACCGGGGGTCGGACTCGAACCGACAAGGAGTTGCCTCCGGGGGATTTTGAATCCCCTGTGTCTACCAATTTCACCACCCCGGCATCGGTAGGTCATACCTAAAGAAGGGCACAAGTATAGCCATTTCCATAACCATCGCAACCATATAATGTCTTTTTCTGCGGATTAATGGCTGTTAAGATTCCGCCGCTATGCAGCTATCTGATTTTTATTATCAACTTCCGAAAGATCTGATTGCTCAGTATCCCACTGAGCGACGTAGTGACAGCCGTCTACTTTGTCTGGACGGCAATAGTGGAAGTGTAGATGACATGATGTTTGTAGATTTACCTGGCATGTTGCAACAGGGAGATCTTCTTGTATTCAACGATACCAAGGTTATCCCGGCCCGTATGTACGGTCAAAAAAAGACTGGCGGAAAGGTGGAAGTACTTGTGGAGCGGCTGTTGGATGCACACAGTGCCCTGGTGCATCTTAGGTCAAGCAAATCACCCAAGTCTGGCGCCGTGATCAATATTGGCGATATTGAATTAGAGGTGATTGGTCGTATAGGAGAACTTTTTGAGATAGTCTCCCATGGTAAGGAGATGATACGGTTGATGGAGGAGTACGGGCACATACCACTTCCGCCTTATATCCAGCGTGGGGATGAAAGGCTGGATCTGGATCGCTATCAGACCATATATGCAGAGCGTCCAGGTGCGGTGGCTGCGCCCACTGCCGGGCTGCACTTCGACCAGGAAATGTTGCAACGAATCGGAGAGATGGGAGTGGAGAGCGCCAGGGTTACCCTGCATGTGGGGGCCGGCACCTTTCAGCCGGTACGTGTGCAGAACTTGGATGAACACGAGATGCATAGTGAACTGGTGGAGGTGAGTTCGGACGTCTGTGCAGCGGTAGCGGCGACTAGGGAGCGTGGTGGTAGGGTGATCGCTGTGGGTACCACCAGTGTGCGTAGCCTGGAGGCGGCATCTGCTGATGGCGAATTGAAACCATTCAATGGCGATACCAGGCTGTTTATCCGCCCGGGATACAGGTTTAATACAGTAGATGCCATGCTGACCAACTTCCATCTACCAGAATCCACGCTTTTGATGTTGGTGGCGGCCTTTGCAGGCTATGATCACCTGATGATGGCGTACCGGCATGCGGTAGAGCAGAGATATCGCTTCTTCAGCTATGGGGATGCGATGTTTATAACTAGGATGGAGTGATTGTGGATTGGGCCTTGTTCACAACCGGATGCCTCTATCCGTTCGCGACATTTGTACATCCATGTACATCAAAAAAAAGGCGCGGTGAAGAACCGCGCCTAAAACCACTAAAGGAGGAAACTGAATCAATACTGCAGCGATTCAGGATAGTAGAATCTTCTAATATACTAACTCATTTGTCAACACTTTTTTGATATTTATTAGATTTAATGCGATTTCATACCATAGAAACAGATAATCTATCTCGCCGTGCCCAGTTGGAATTTGACCGTGGGACCGTGGAAACTCCAGCATTCATGCCGGTTGGTACCTATGGCACAGTTAAGGCCATGACCGTGGAAGAACTGCACGACCTGGGGGCCGAAATCATCCTGGGGAACACCTTTCATCTCATGTTGCGTCCTGGTACTGACATCATAACCAGACATGGTGATCTGCACGATTTTACCCATTGGCAGGGGCCGATCCTCACCGATTCCGGTGGGTTCCAAGTTTTCAGTTTGGGCGACATACGGAAAATAACTGAGGAAGGTGTCCACTTCCGCTCACCAGTAGACGGAAGCAAGATCTTTATGGGACCAGAGGAGTCCATACAGGTGCAGCGAGATCTGGGTTCAGACATCGTGATGATTTTTGATGAGTGCACGCCATATCCGGCCACTGAGGAGGAGGCACGCAAATCCATGGAGTTGTCTCTGCGTTGGGCTGAGCGTAGCAAGCGGGCCCACGGCGATAATCCTGCCGCGCTCTTCGGCATAGTTCAGGGTGGTGTGTACGAACATTTGCGCGGAGAGTCTCTGCAAGGGCTAGTGGAGATAGGTTTCGATGGCTATGCGGTGGGTGGTCTTTCTGTGGGTGAGCCAGCTGAGGATAGATGGAGGGTGTTGGACCACCTTTCGACCAGGCTTCCTCTGGATAAGCCACGCTATCTGATGGGGGTGGGTACGCCTGAGGATATCGTCGAGGCAGTGCGTCGCGGGATAGATATGTTCGACTGTGTCATGCCGACCCGCAACGCTCGTAACGGGCACCTATTTACTCACACTGGCGTAGTACGGATCAGGAATGCCACCTATCAATATGATACCGGTCCGCTAGATCCTATGTGTGACTGCTATACCTGTAAGAACTACAGCAGGGCCTATCTCAGGCATTTATCGCGCTGTAACGAGATCCTGGGAGCGCGGCTGAATACCATCCATAACCTTTACTATTATCAGACCCTTATGCGCAACATTCGGGACGCGATCGAACAGCAGAGATTTGAACAGTTTGCGCAGGAGTTTTATGCCTTACGTGGGGCATAGCGGGCAGAAAAAAGCCCCGTTCGAAAACGGGGCTTTACCTACGTGCGTCTAGTTAGTTTGCAGCCTGCCAACTGCCATCGGCCTGGCGGCACGCCTTACCGTATACTGTCTCTGGTTTACCACCGATTATGGCCTCAGTGGTGTATTCACGACAAGGGCCGCTTGCGGTTTCATAGGTGTTGGTAGGGGTTACTGTGTAGCTGTTGCCGGTGTTGGGATTGGTCCAACTCTTTGAGCTGTTATCAGAATAGCTCTCCAGGGCCTGTTGAGAGTACATACGATCCTGTTGGTCCATTCGGGCTCCGATATTGCCACCTATAATCGCGCCAGCAATCATTCCGAGACCAGTTGCCCATCTCCTGCCACTTCCTTTTCCGATCTGATTGCCAATTACGCCTCCAACCACAGCGCCAGTTGCAATACCTACATCACGATTAGGGTTTTGGGTGCATGCGAAAAGAAAAGTCGATGCCACCAGTGCTGTTAAGATCCTGAGTTTCATTTTTATCTCCGACATCCAATTAGTTAGTTTGAGTATGGCTATCATAATGCCACAACTATGAACCATAGCTGAATGGAAATAATCAAGAAATCCTAGTGTTCTTGTCTTATGGGTAAAATGCAATATAAAAACGTGAACCTGTACTCAGGGTTAGCATTGCTCCCAGGGTAGCCCGCGGAAACGCCAGCCACCAACAGTGCTGCGTTGGTGATTGTCATCCAGTTCACCTTCGAACCCTTCACCCACGTGGAAGACCTTGTTGAACCCTTCCTCCATTAAGAGTTTACCCGCTTCAAGGGAGCGCTTGCCGCTACGGCATATCAGAACTACCGGAGCGCATCCATCATCTATGGCGCAGACCGCTCCACCCAGAACCAGTTTGCGTATATCTGTAACAAAATGTGGGTTGATCACCCAATCCGGTTCATCAATCCAGGGGACATGAACAGCTCCTACAGGATGACCTACAAATAGGAATTCCATGCTTGAACGTATGTCCACCAGAATGGTTCTTGGGTCGTCTTGGATCAACTTCTGTGCCTGTTCCGGGCTCAGGTTGATCGGTTTTTTTTCACTCATTTTTTGACTCACTCCTCAATAACTGGGGCGGTTGGTGGTAGAATCCGTAAGCTTTAAACGTACTGCTAATCACGAATTGTCTAAGTCTAACGCTAATCATTCGCAGAACTGAGTTAATTATAGAACATATTGCAGGCTAGCATAAAATAAATATATGAGCTCAAGAATAATCATCCTGATGTTGCGGCTGGCATCCATGATGCCGTTGTCCATGGCGCGTGGTCTGGGGCATCTGGCTGGACGGCTACTCTATCTGATACCAAACAAGCAACGACGCATCCATAAGATAAATATAGGTATCTGTTTTCCAGATATGTCTGCGCAGGAGCAGGACAATCTGTTACGCGAAAGTCTAATTGAAAACCTGATGACCATGATGGAGTTGCCGGCCGTGTGGCTGGGAGATCCCTCTACATGGCTGAATATGACAGAGCCTGGGGAAGGCTTTTCCAAATTGAAGCAGGCCATGGCCTCCAAAAGGGGTGTTATTCTGGCCGGTCCACATCAAGGTAACTGGGAGGTGGCGTTTCTCTACCTATCCGCACAATTTCCCACAACCGCCCTCTATCGCCCACCCAGGAAGAAGGTTCTGAACGAACCTATATACCGAGGTCGTCGTAAAGGTGGTGGAAACCTTGCTCCCGCTACGGTGCAGGGGGTAAAGAAACTGATTACCGCCCTGAAAAAGGGAGAGATGCTGTTCATCCTGACAGACCAGGCGCCCAAGGCGGCAGGGAAGCAGGGTAGTGTATATGCACCGTTTTTTGGCCGAGAGGCACCAACCATGGTCCTGGTGAACAGTCTGGCGCGCAAGACTGGAGCACCGGTGTTCTTTTTCTATGCCGAGAGGACGCCTACTGGTGGATACCGTCTTAACTGTGTTGAGGCCCCAAAAGGGGTGAATGACCCTAATGTTGAAGAGGCGGCTGCAGCGATAAACCTGGGGCTGGAGGAGTGTATTCGCCAGAGGCCTGAGCAGTACCTTTGGGGGTACAAAAAATTTGAGAAAAGCCAGGATGGTGGGCGTTCTCCGTACTCTTCTGTCAAATAGCCTGTAACTGGTGATATAACCCATTAAAAATCAAGTAAATCCACCTGAATATCGGAATTAAAGTATTCCCTAAAACTGGTCGCTACCCATGGTATGAAAGAGACACCTTAATACTAGGGGAATAAGGCCAATGGATCTGATGTCTGGAAAGAATGCTTGCCTTGGGCTGTTATTGCTCTTGGTGCCGCTGTGGCTGAACGCTGCTGAAGACGTGATCACTGAGGATGCGGCAGCAGACACCAGGGTACTGATAGATGTGTCTGGCAGCATGAAACAGAACGATCCAAAAAACCTGCGTCAGCCAGCTTTGCGCTTGTTGGTTGGTCTGCTGCCAAAGGATAGTAGAGCTGGCGTGTGGACCTTTGGCCAGTATGTGAACGAAGAGATTCCTTTAGGCAAGGTGGATGAAGGGTGGAGAGATAGAGCCCGTGCGTCCAGTAGTAAGATACACTCACGTGGCCTGTATACAGATATCGAAGAGGCCCTGAAACGTTCGACCGAGGACTGGAAAAAAGCTGACAGTAGATATACCCGTCATGTGGTGGTGCTTACCGACGGTGTTGTTGATATATCAAAAAAGAGCATTATCAGCGCCAAATCAAGGAGACGCATAATTGATGAGGTGTTGCCCAGGCTGAAAAAGCTTGGGGTCAAGGTGCACAGCATCGCCTTGTCTCAGAGTGCAGATCACCATCTATTGAAAAAGATGTCTGGAGCCACGGATGGTTGGTATGAGCAGGTGGATGATGCAGACCAGCTAAAACGCATCTTTCTACGTATATTTGAAAAGGTCAGTAAGCCTGACACAGTTCCACTTAGTAAAGATAACAAATTCAGGATCGACAAGAGTGTTAAAGAAGCCACTCTCCTGGTATTTCGTTCTGCTGACAAAGAGCCAACCAAGGTAAAGACTCCAAGCGGCGTCAGCTTCAGCTCAGAAGACACTCCAAAGAGTGTTAGTTGGCATCGTGATGATGGCTATGATCTTATGACTATCACCAATCCTGAGCCTGGTGAGTGGCAGATCCTGGCCGATGTTGATCCAGACAACAGGGTTATTGTAGTCACAGATCTCAAGATGCTTGCAAGCTCACTCCCCAACCGTGTGTTACAGGGGGAGTTGAATAAGATAAAGATCCTGTTCAAAGATCAAGGCAAGAAGATATCCGAAAAAGAGTTTCTGGATGTGGTCGCTGTCAAATCCGTGCATATAGACGACAGGGGAACCAGTGAGCCTCGGCCGGTATTTGATGATGGCAAGGGTGGAGATCAAGAAGCGGGTGACGGCGTATTTACCTTTACTTTCGGTAAAAATATCGGCAAAGGAAAGGTGGAGCTGATCCTTACCGCCGAAGGTAAGACTTTTGTGCGTGAAAAGAGGTATACCACGGAGTCTATACCAGCCGTAACGGTTGAAAAGTTTGAGGGAGAACGTGCAGGTAAGGTCGGCCTGATGGCAACGGTTATTCCCGAGCCAAATCTGGTTGTTGGGAGGTCGCTGGAGGTTGAGGCGCAGCTTACCCCCAAGGAGGGTGAACCTGTTTCCGTGATGTTTTTACCCGGACCAGATGGCATGTCCAGGGAATCATGGATAGATCGTACCGAACTTAATGGGACTTGGGATCTGGATATAAAGATAAAGGCGAATAGTGTCACAGGGAGTACGCTAGAGATGGATCTTGAGTCTATACCCATTGTTGGAATGGAGCCGGCCGTTGAACAGGCGCCACCTAAGGAAGAACCAAAACCAGAGTCAGAGCCAAAAAGTGTAGCAGAGCCCACGCCTGAACCAGAGCCTGTGGACGAAGCAAAGCCACAACCTAAGCAAGAGCCACAATTAGATGAAGCTGAGGAAGAAGATAGCGGCTGGACCAACATCGTCCTCTTTATCCTGTTTAATGTTTTGATTATAGGCATTGGTGGCGGGGCCTACTGGTATTTCAGAAGACGCAGTGGATCAATCTTTACAGAATTGTCTGAAGATGAGGTTGCCGAGGATGGGAATGAACAGGTGTCTGTTCAAGAAGAACCTCAAGATGATGGATCACAAGAGGAAGAGGTTCAAGAGGTAGAAGAGGAGGAACCTCAAGAAGAAACTCAAGAGGAAGAAACTCAGGAGTTAGAAGAGGAAGAACCTCAAGAAGATGTTCAAGAGGAAGAGCCTCAAGAGGCAGAAGAGACAGAAGAAGAACCCACCGGGGACAAGATCGATCCTGATAAGGATATGGATGACCTGTCTGATCTTGATCCAGAAGAAGATGAGATCAAATAAGCAGTGGGTGCATAAAGGAGAAACCTAGTGATAACGATAAGCTCTTTGTGGTTCATGATCCTGATCGAACTGCTGATTGCTACGACGCTGGTGTCGGGGTTGCTTGTCGTCTTTATCCTTATGCGTAAGATGCGTGATCGTAAGGCTGCCGCAAGTATTATCTGGAAAGTAAAGGAGGATGAAGCGCGTCGTACGGCTGAAACAAAAAAGATCATGTTGCATAAACTTGGTTTTGCTGATGACGATGCTGAAAAATTAGCGGTAAAAATCAATCATGAAGAGAGGGCGTTTTACCAAAATGTCATCAATATGTATCTGCGTCGTGATGCAAGTGCGTTAGAAAGTTTGAACATAACCTTTGAGTCAACGGTCGATCCTTACAGGACGCTGGAACTACCAGGAGGTGGTGGGTTAACGAAAAAGATAAGTGATTCTAAAGAGATGAAGGTGCTGAAAGAGGAGAACAAGCGTCTCTCCGAAGAGATAGCTGTAACCATGCAGACAATGGGGCGTATGTTGAGCGAGTACTCTTCTATGTTCGCGGAAAAAGCTAAAGAGCAGGAAGAGAAGGCCCATGAAGAAGTGACTAAAGAGCAGGCCGTACCGGCTTCTGACGATAGTGCCGGTCAGGGAGAAGAAGGCGATAAAGAAACGGAAGACCTAACCAAAGATGTAGAGCACCTAGGTACAAGAATGGTCGAGGAGATGGATGATCTGTCGGATCTGGATCATAAAGAGGATAAAGACCTGAAGGATCTAGAGGCACCGGAAAATCCAGATGAACTTCTCGGCTAGCGATATTTATTACAGCCTTTAATCTATTACGACCTCGGTTGAACCACGGTCGCCCCAGTTATCGACCCATGTTAGTTTGATTGTTTCGCCCTTGTCCCCACCTCTGAATGCGAAGGCAAGAAATGGATCTTTGGCAACATAGCTACTACAGAATGCTGTCATGATCGTTTTTTCCCTAATGCTGCATATTATTTCCTGGATAAAATGCGGGCGACTATCTCCGTTGTTTTGATTTCTCATATTATGTTGACCGACCATAGGGTGAGTAATCAGCGCTCTAACCTTAGTGACTCCTCTTGTATGTTTGGCTCTTATGACTATCGGTTTTTCAGGCATTGTTATATGGCTCCATTTGTATGTTTAGCCACAGCCACATCCAGCAAAGTCCACTTCAGTGGTCTCGCTATACAGCCGATCTCCCGACTTTAGTATGGCTATGATCTCACCTTTGTCTTCCATGGTTATTCTGGTATGAAGAGATGCTGCATCCTTGTTTTTGAACTTAAAGGTTGCCGCCAGTGGTTGCTGGTTGTTAGGCGCTAATATAGTAATAGAGTCAACGCCAGGAATCATTGTTGATACACGTACGGTTACCTGAGTCCCTCCGTCGCCCAAGTGGGGACGAGCTCGAAGTGTGATTAGTCGTTGTTGGCTTGTGGTTTTGTCTGATCCGTAAAGTGCGTTTAGCGCATCAGTGACGGAGGTTGACTTGAAAGCGGACTTGGGCCAGTTTGCCAAGACTTGGGTCGGCTTTAATAAGCCAGCGCAGAACGTTGTGGTTATGGCGCTATTAAGCAATAGGTATTTTAGAAACGCTCTGCGCCTGTGGTCTATCTGCATAAATCTTTCCGGTGCTGATTATGTTATATGTTATTGCTGTTTCAACTGAATATTTTTAATTCTTGCGTTTCATAAGATCAAGCTGTTCTTCTTTTATTTCTTTTAATCTTGCTGCCATCTTTGCATTTAGATATAGATCATTGCTGCGATTGTTAAGACCGATCTCTAGTTGTCTCTGCGCAGAAGTCAGATCACCTGAAAGGTAGTAATATTCAGCTAGTAGATGATGCCCTTGGGAGTTATGTCCTGCCTTGCCGGCAGCAAGAGCTGCTAGCTTGTATATGCCGGGGTCATCTGGTCTGGTTATTATCAGTTTCTCAAGCAGTTTCTGGGACTTTGCTGCATGGCCGCTGTGTACAAGTGTATTCGCGTAGTGAATGGTAAGCGGATAGTTACCAGGATGAGTCCTTAAGCCATTTTTCAAAATGTTGAGCGATTGGTTGACCTGTTTCGTTTGGTATAGGATTTCCGCCTTTGCAATAATATAGTGCACCCTGCTGCGATCTTTGGCTAGCAAAAGGGTTACCTGTTCCAACGCCTCTTTGTAATTGTGGGCTCTGATTAGTGCGCGGACTAGTCCATATCTTTGCGCCTCCGCATTGCGATAGCGCCCATCCGCTAATGTTTTTTTGAAAAATTTTATGGCCTGTCCCGGGTTGACGAACTTCTGTTCGCGCAGGATGGTGTGGGTAAGAAAATAGTCCTTGCTGTCCTTATACTGTCGATATGGATAGGATTCTGCACGCCCCATGGATTCGGCCATACGATTTTTGGTGATGGGGTGGGTCTGTAGGAATTCAGGTAGTGTATGGCTGTCGTATGCCATGTTGACCTTGCCAAGGCGTCTGAAAAAAGTAGGCATGGCGCGGGGGTCAAATCTGGAGTCAGCCAAGATCTTTATGCCTATGTTGTCAGCCTCTTTTTCATTTTCACGTGTGAAGTTGATCTGCTTTTGTAGCATGCCGGCTTGAACTCCAACCACCGCTGCTCTGCCTACATTGGAGTTTTTGGATGCGGCGCCCAGGACGATAGCTGCTATTACAGCTGCCGTGCCGGCAATGCCCATACCTTCTGCCATATCGAATGTTCGGGCTAGGTGTTTTTGGGTGACGTGGGCTATTTCGTGGGCTACGACAGATGCCAGCTCGCTTTCAGATTCCGTGGTAAGGATAAGGCCTGTGTGTACACCTATATTTCCCGCAGGTCCGGCAAAGGCGTTCACCACCGGGTCTTCCACCAGGAAGAATGTGAAGTGCTGGCTGGCGTCACCGCTGTTGGCTATTAACCGGGCGCCTAGGGACTCGATGTATGAAATAAGCAATGGGTCTGTTGCCAACTTCATCGACTTGTTGATGTAGCGCATAAATGCTTGACCAAGTCGCCGTTCTTCTGTTGGCGTCATGATGCTGCCGCTTGAGTCGCCAAAATCAGGCAGGTCAAAATCTGCAGCCATCACAGAGGTGAAACAGGTTAAATGGAGCAGCATGATGCTGATGAAGAATACCATGCAGCGTGTATGTGGTTTATGTGGTGAAAACAGTTCCATCAGTCAAAAGACTAGCGTAGTTGGCCGAAGTTCCAATACTAGCAGTTATTCCTCTGGTTGTGGCTATGGGTAAGTAAATTATTGTAGGATGAGGCCAATTACTTATAGAAACACGGTAACCAGCCAGATGAACAGCACCCTAGCCACCCCTTTTGATCTAGCCAATGAGGGCGATTATATAGAGTGGCGTGACAAGAAACTTGATAGCTATCCGGGTGCCACGGCAGATCTGCTGGTGGAGCTAGGTGATCCACGAACCCTGACCGACAGCGAATACGAGGCATTGCTATCACGTATGCGCAAGACCAATATGGTGCTCTATGTAAGTGGTACCGGTGACGATCCCGACCCGGATATCCCCATAGCCCTGGGTCGTCGTTTCGGGTTGAATAATCTGGACCGCAACTGGCTGGGGGACGACAGTGGGCTTACCTCTCTTACGGTGCAGGAAGCAGGCACCCGCCAGTTCTATATCCCCTACACCGACCGTCCTATCAAGTGGCACACCGACGGTTACTACAACACCGCCGATCACCAGATCCACGGCCTGATGCTGCACTGTGTGCAAAGTGCAGCGCAAGGAGGGGAGAACGCTCTGATGGACCACGAGGTGGCCTACATATTGTTGCGGGAGGAGAACCCAGACTACATTCGGGCGCTGATGGCACCAGATGTCATGACCATCCCATGCCGTACCGAGCAGGGCGAGGTGGCCAGGGCGGAGGAGAGCGGTCCAGTGTTTTCCACCACACCAGAAGGAGAGCTGCATATGCGTTTCACAGAACGCAAGCGCAACATAATCTGGAAGGATGATGCGTTGACTCTGGAGGCTGTCGATTATCTGAAAGAATTGTTGGCGAGTGATTCACCCTATATCTTCCGCGGGCGTCTGGAGCCTGGCATGGGGCTGATTAGCAACAATGTCCTGCACGACCGCACCGCATTCAGCGATGACAGTGAGCATAAGCGGTTGCTGTATCGGGCGCGTTATTATGATCGGGTGGAGGGGACGGGGTTTAGGTATATTTAGATATTATCCTGCGGCTAGGCCGCTGGATTAAAAATCTCCCTCTCCCTGTGAGGGAGAGGGAGTGGAAAGGTGACTACGAAACTTGTTGCAGATACAGATTTGCGGAGACACTTATCAACAAAGCCGAAATGCACCAATTACTGCAACAATAAGGATCAAATAGCCAATATAGGCGGAACCATCACCACGCTGTGACCCCCAATGAACTAGGATTGCTCCTACGCTCCCGGCAATAACCGGACCAGGCCAGGATTTGTGTTTAACTCCATAGAGCCAGTGGTGGGATGTTTGTTCGGCAGCATCAGGGCAAAACAGTAGCGGCAACAAAATCAGTGCGGCGAAGACTAGAAGAAAAATGGGGTATGAAAAACGTATCTGCATCACTCAAACTCCTTGATATTGCGGTCAGGCGGATGGACGACAACAACCTACTGCGCCGCCTTCATCATGTACTCAACTGCCGCAGCAATCTCCTCGTCGCTGAGGTGAACAAAACCACCTTTGGGAGGCATCGTTCCTGTGGAGCCGGTGAAACCGGTGATGGCGTTTTTAAGCAGTGCATCTTTGCCCTTGGCTATACGGTCTTTCCACAGTGCCGCATCGCCAAATTTGGGTGCACCCGCTACTCCGGTGCCGTGACAGACAACGCAACCGGAATTGAAAACTTTCTCACCCAGAGGAACGGGCTCAGCGGCAGGAGCCTTTTCTGCAACTGGCGCTGGTTCGGCAGGTGCAGGTTTTGCAGGGGGTTTGGTGATATTTAACTCAGGCATGGTGCCCTTGGCCGGAGCGGCAGATATCTTGCTGTCGGTGCTGGTATCACTACAACCAAGCATACAAGTGGAGATTAGTAGAAATGCTGCAGCAAGAGTTACACTACCATTCTGGTTCATCATGCTCCCAACCTCCCAAAGTAGCTTGTACTTAAATATAGTATCAGGTTAGATCTTTAACAATCCTCTTCAACTGTTTATAGACCTCCAGCCCATCTTTATCCATCACCTGATCGATCACCCAGCGGTTTTCGCTCTCCGAACCCATGATCTGTTGTATCTCATAGCCAAGATGGCGCATGAAGGGATAGCTGGGGCCTTCGTCGGTGAAGCCCAGTTCTGAATACTCTTGTGAGCGTTGGTTGAACTTTTCTATGAAGGGGGAGGAGTGGTCGCCATCACCCAACAGTTCCTGGCGGTTTTCCTGCACATGTCCGGTCAGGTTGCTGACCAGGGCGGTGATGAGCTCTGCGCGTTGTTGTTGATCAAATCGGTCATGCATCAGGCGATCTACTATCTGGACTTGAAAGATGAGGTACTCTTCGATGACGGCCAGGCGCTGCTCGTCTGATTGATATTCAAACCTTTCGCTATACAGGGTCATCGCCTTGTCCATGGCGATACGCCAGCCGTTGAAGGCGATGGCGCCGGCGGTCTCTTCGGTCGACCTCTCTCTCTCTTCCTTGTGCCAGTGACTCTTTATTCTAACTGCCAATTGAGGTCTCCATTGGGCCTGCCGGCGTACCGGCAGGCCCAACAGTCAGTGGATATTAATAGCCACCCTTACGGCGGGTTTCTGGCAGTCCGGCGATCTTGCCGGCCTCTTTGGCTGGTCCCCTGGGGAACAGGACGTAGAGGGCCTTGGTGTCTACTTTATCCAGGTCGGTCCAGATATCCTTGAAGTGCTTGACCATGTGGCGCTCGTTGGGCTGATTTTCGTTGTTGTTGAAGTACTCGTCGCGCAGGTAGTTGATTACGTCCCAGGACTTGTCGGTCAACTCCACGCCTTCTTCCGCGGCGATCACCTTGGCCAGGTCTTCACTCCAGTCATCAAGATTTTCCAGATAACCATTGGCGTTGGTTGCAATGGTGGTACCGTTTACCTCATATGCCATATCTTTTCTCCTTACTTCTATTTTGTGTTGATCTGTTTTTGTTTGCCTGATTAAAACCCGTCGCTATAGAGGAAAGGCAAAGAAGTTAATTAAATTAACATGAACGAATATTATATGCTCTTTGACGCGACGAACAAGCCGATTCCCATATGTCGATAGGGGCCGACGCCGCTGACCTGCAGTTTTACCGCGTCCTGTACCGAGAGACCGCTCACCATGAGTGACTTGGTGTGGATCTGGCCATCCGGGGTGGCGAATGAGTGACCCTGTCCAGATAGGATCTTGGTGAATCTTAGGTCCAGAGCGCGCAACTCCTGCACCATGCGCTGGGTAAACGCCTCTTCGTCTTCTGCGATTTCCGAGTGTACGTAGCGAGAATAGAGGGTGTTGCTGTTGCCCAGGAGCATGGCCTTGGCCGGACCGATCTCCATCTTGCGCCCGGCTATATCCAGGGTCTTTCCGCAGAGTTCCTGTGCGTCCTCTATTCTGGCCTTGGGCAGGCGCAGGCGCAACTTGGTCCTTTTTGATAGCAGGATGGTCTCATCCGGCCCTTGCGGGCGTTGCCAGCCGTGCATGGATGCACCGCCGTATATGATGTGTAGTCCATACTCGGGTTGGTCGGCAAACCAGGGCAGTATCTCGATGATGGCGCTGGAGAGGGCGTAGGCGTGATCCACCGGGATGGATGGGCACTCTATGCTGAATGCCAGGTCTACCACATCGTCCGGTATCTGGTATTGGACCTCTTCTTCATCCTGCCACATATATGTACCTTAGGCTTATGCCGGGATTAGATCGCGCAACCGGTCGCGGTCGTACCACCAGTCGCCGTTGTTCAGAAGATCCAGGACCTTGGCCAGACGCGGCAGAAATTTGTCCGGGTCGTTCAGTTCCAGTTGTTCCACCCAAAAATCAAAGATCTCCTTCTCTTCCACCTGGCTATGACGTCTGGCCACCTGACCCAACAGCTGCCTGGTGAAGAAACGCAGCTCTTCCAGCTGTTCACCTGCAGCACGCAGATCCACTAGATAGCATGCCGTTGCGGCTGCAACTGCAGCCCCGTCAGAGTTATCTGGGGTCTCGTCCACCAGATGCTGCAGCATGGCGACGCTCAGCTCTGGTTCGATGGGGAAGGTGACCCCCAGCCAGATACCGTGGGCCAGGGCCTGGATAGAGTTATCCAGATCAGCCTGATACATAACATCACAGGCCTCTACTGCCTGGGTCCAGAATTGTTCGGCCAGGGCCTGGTCGAGGCAACCCTTGGCGCGATTCCAGGCCTCATCCTTGCGTTCCAGATCCAGCAGCAGATAGCAGCTGTCCAGGGTGGGTTTGAGTCGCTCAATGGTGGTGGCATCTGGCGGTAGGTTATTGATGGCATTCTGGATGTCCAGCAGTTTGGACTCCAGGTGCTGCATCGATGGTGTTGCATCTTCAGTGCTGTTACCAAGGACAAATTCGTTTTTCAGGTACTTCATAGGTATATATGCTATCTCAGGTAAATGCCGCCTCCAGGCGGTCTTCCCAATCCTCCGGGGTGTCCTGATATTGGGGTTTTACATCGATACGGAAGAACATCTCACTCTTGGAGCGCTCTTTAACCTTTGCCAGCAGCTCATTAAAGGATTCTAGATCCGGGTTTTGGATCAATATCTCACTTAAATACAACATTCGGATCAAGACCTCAGTTCTGTGGATTGGGTGTTGGTTGGCATTTAACGTGGAAATAATATGACGTAGTATGCCTGAATGAGGAGCTATTCAACTCTAATAATTTGGCGTTGGCAAGAGGGTGAGAATATGGAAAATTCGGGCGTAAATGGGGGGTGGAATAGACTGGGTCGTAGGGGGCTGACTGAAAATAACGAGTGTTTTCAAAGTGGTAATAGCTCAACAAAATATAAATAATATGGCTATTATTTATCCAAATATATCCCAATGGTGATATATTAAAATGCCATATACTATCCCTGCATAGGGATATTTTACTCCATTAGGAAATTCTAAACTTTCGACATTCTGAAATAGCTGGCC
>JBNKEE010000040.1:0-12140 GCA_050288625.1 Sedimenticolaceae bacterium
ATGATCCTGCCAAAGCCAGCGGCTCAGAAGAAGAGATTATGGCGGTATTTCGCGCAGTCCGGGATGAGATAAAACAACGTGTTATCGTATTGATCGAGCGCATTTAGAATTAAAGATGAGTAACTAATCATGAGCAACGAACAAATTAATGCCAATCAGATGGGACTTTTCGAACGCTATCTAACCCTGTGGGTCGCGCTTTGTATCGCCGC
The DNA here is from genome assembly GCA_050288625.1 of Sedimenticolaceae bacterium. Lineage (GTDB taxonomy): Bacteria > Pseudomonadota > Gammaproteobacteria > Chromatiales > Chromatiaceae > JAAGZL01. Next base: position 213 of record JBNKEE010000040.1, read on the forward strand.
AGGCATCGTGTTAGGTTATCTCTTCCCCGCCGTGTTTCAACAGATCGGACAGATAGAGTTAGCCCATATCAATCTGCCTGTAGCGATCCTGATATGGTTAATGATCATACCCATGTTGCTCAAGATAGACCTGAAGGCCCTGAAAGGGGTAACGCAACACTGGCGTGGTGTCGGGGTCACTCTATTGGTTAACTGGGGGATAAAACCATTTTCTATGGCGCTGCTTTCATGGCTTTTTATTGGCTATCTATTTCGTGATTTTCTACCTGCCGAGCAGATAAATTCCTACATTGCCGGATTGATCATTTTGGCCGCTGCCCCCTGTACAGCGATGGTGTTCGTCTGGAGCCATCTAATGCGTGGAGAACCGCACTTTACCCTGTCCCAGGTAGCATTGAACGACGTGATTATGGTGTTCGCCTTCGCCCCCATAGTGGGACTGCTGCTGGGACTATCCGCCATCACCGTCCCGTGGGATACGCTACTGTTGTCTGTCCTGCTCTATATTGTAGTGCCGCTGATTATTGCCAACCTTTGGCGACAGAAGTTGCTTAACGACAATGATGGCCAGGCTCGCCTGGAACAGGTCATTAAATACCTGCACCCACTTTCCCTGGGCGCCCTGCTAAGCACACTGATATTACTCTTCGGGTTCCAGGGGAAAATGATTATTGCGCAGCCTATGATCATAGCCTTGCTGGCGGCGCCGATACTGATCCAGGTATTTTTCAATTCAGGTCTAGCCTATCTGCTAAACCGTCATGTACGCTCACCTCACTGTGTAGCAGGACCTTCCGCGCTAATCGGAGCCAGTAACTTCTTTGAGCTGGCCGTGGCCACGGCCATAGCGCTGTTTGGTTTTGAATCCGGCGCGGCTCTGGCAACGGTTGTTGGAGTACTGATTGAGGTGCCGGTGATGTTAATGGCGGTACGAGTGGTCAATCAATCACGGGGCTGGTACGAGCAACGTGATGGAGTTGTACCTTACGAAACATGTTGTCCTGATATACCGCTTTCACATTCGTAATCTCTGATCGGTTCGAGAGGTCATTAAATTCTTTCATAACCAATCACCATCTCATGTTAGGTCATAACCTCTCCAGCCACAGTCTCCAGATCTTCGTGGCGGACATCAACGCCTTTGACCAGATACACCACATAGCCAGCAATATTCTTGGCGTGCCCACCCATTCTCTCCATGGCGCGCAGACCCAGGACCGTCTCCACAACATGCCCTATACTGCGTGAATCTTCCATGATAAATGTGGAAAGATACCTGAGGGCGGATTTGAAATCCTCATCCAGTTCCATATCCATCTGAATAACCTCAAGGGCCAGTTCCAGATCTGGCCCATCAAAAGCCTGCAACGCCTTCTTCAACATACTGTCCACGAAATCCACCATCTTCATGATATCGCGGATGATCAACGGGTTTGGCGTACTCTGCTGTCCTGCGTAAAAATGTACTGTCAGCTGAGCGATCTTTCTGGCTTCATCCCCTACCCGCTCCAGATCGGTAACGATCTTGCCCACGGTAAGTATCTCTCGGAGGTCTCGCGCCACCGGCTGACGCTTGGCTATAAGATTGACTATCTCATCGCTGGCCTGAACATCCAGTTCATTCACTGCGTTATCCTTTTCTATAACCGCCTGCGCCAAACTCACATCTTCGGTCTGCAACGACAAAGCTGCATCGCTCAACTGACCTCTGGCCAGATCGCCTATCTGTAGAACCAGACCATGAAGGCTGTTCATCTCACAGTTATAGCGTTTCACAGTATGCCCGTCTGTCATCATATTCATCTTCTTTATCTCTATTTAACCGAAGCGGCCAGTGATGTAGTCCTCAGTCAGAGGATGTGTTGGGTTGGTAAATATCTGATTCGTATCTCCCACCTCTATCAGATCTCCCAAATGAAAGTATGCCGTACGCTGGGATACACGCGCCGCCTGCTGCATTGAGTGGGTAACTATCGCAATGGCGTACTGCTCGCGCAGCTCATCGATCAGCTCTTCTATCTTCGCGGTTGCGATAGGGTCCAGTGCGGAACAGGGCTCGTCCATCAGGACGATCTCCGGGTTGACCGCGATGGCGCGCGCAATACACAGACGTTGTTGTTGACCGCCGGAGAGTCCAGTCCCGGGCTGGTCCAGCCTATCCTTGACCTCGGCCCACAACCCCGCCTTGGTTAGTGATGTCTCGACTATCTCGTCCAGCTCTTGCCTATCCGTGGCAATCCCGTGGATACGCGGGCCATAGGCCACATTGTCATAGATGGACTTGGGAAATGGATTGGGTTTTTGAAACACCATGCCTATACATGATCGCAACGCCACCACATCCAGTCCCGAGTCGTAAATATCCTCTCCATCCAGTCTGATCTCTCCTGTGACCCTACAGCCATCTATGGTGTCGTTCATACGGTTGATACAACGCAAGAAAGTGGACTTGCCACAACCGGAGGGACCGATCATGGATATCACCTCACGCTTTCCGATATCCAGAGTGACATTCTTGATCGCCTGTTTCTCGCCGTAGAATACATTCACGTCTCTACAGGTCATACGAGGATTATCTACAAAGACCTCACCCACGGTATTTCTGTCATCGCGAGAGATAGTTGCATGCTCTTCGACCTCGACCGGATCAGTCATCGGCGTCTTGATTGTTATAGCGCCTGCTGTATCTACATAGGTATCCATAATTCATCTCCTAAAATCTTCCAAACAACGCATCACCAGCGCCGCTCAAACCTTTTCCGCAGAAACACCGCCAGGGCATTCATCGAGATAAGAAATGCCAGCAACAACATAATGGCCGCTGATGTGCGCTCCACAAACGCCCTTTCCGGACTATCGGCCCAGAGATAGATCTGCACCGGCAAAACGGTTGATGGATCGGTTAGCGCAGTCGGTATATCCACAATGAATGCCACCATGCCGATCATAAGCAGGGGCGCGGTCTCACCCAGGGCCTGAGCCATACCTATGATGGTGCCGGTCAACATCCCGGGCATGGCCAGGGGCAATACATGATGAAACACCATCTGCATCTTGGATGCGCCCAGGCCCAGCGCCGCCTCGCGGATTGATGGCGGCACCGATTTCAAAGCGGCGCGAGAGGCGATAATGATGGTCGGCAGGGTCATCAAGGTCAGCACCAGACCGCCTACCAATGGTGCGGAACGCGGCAAGCCGAAGAAGTTGATAAAGACCGCAAGGCCCAACAGACCAAATACGATAGACGGCACCGCAGCCAGGTTGTTGATGTTCACCTCGATCAGATCGGTCCAGCGATTGACCGGGGCGAACTCTTCCAGATATACCGCTGCGGCCACACCGATGGGGAAAGAGAGGCCAAGCGTAACCAGCAGGGTAAATATAGAACCCACTGCCGCACCCCAGACACCGGCCAGTTCCGGTTCACGGGAGTCACCGACGGTAAAGAAGGTGGTATTAAACGAAGATCTGATTCTATGTTGCGCAACCAGGCTATCGATCCAGCCCAACTCCAGATCCTTCATACGCCTCTCCGTCTCCGGCGTTTTTCTGTCGATATAGCCCTTCATCAACATATCCACATCATCATCGGCCGGCACCCAAACCCGTACTGTGCTATCGATCAGGCCGGGATTGTTCATCACCATATTACGCAACTGAAAGACGGCGCCGGAACTGACCAGTCTGTAGAGTTTACGCTTATCGTTACGTCCATTGACCTCGGGGAACATGTTGCGCAGAGATTGTTTTACGATCCCACCATAGTTGGCGGCGGACAATACCTCCGGATTACGCGCCGAGGTGGGATCTATATCCTCACCGTCAAAGTGTACCTCCAGCTGGATCTCAGTCTGCCAGAAGGCGCTATATCCGTTGGAGACGATGCTGATCAGAAGCAGAGAGATAAATACCAGACCGGCGATAACGGCACCCAGCCCCAAACGCTGGAACCGGCGCTCCCGAGCATACCTTTTCGGCAGGCTGGCGCGCACCCTGTCCATACTGCTGGCACATTGGCAACTGATCTGCTTTTCTTGGCTATTACTATTCATATTGTTCACGATATTTACGCACCACATACAGGGCGATAACGTTCAGAACCAGGGTGGTCAGAAACAGCATCAGACCCAGGGCGAACGCAGCCAGGGTCTTGGGGCTGTCAAACTCCTGATCACCAACCAGCAGGGTCACGATCTGCACGGTAACCGTGGTGACCGCCTGCAAGGGATTGGCTGTAAGATTGGCAGAGAGCCCGGCGGCCATGACCACGATCATGGTCTCACCAATAGCACGGGAGACCGCCAATAAGACCCCACCTACAATCCCTGGCAGCGCCGCCGGAACAATTACCTGCCTGATGGTCTCGGACTTGGTGGCTCCCAGACCGTAAGAGCCGTCACGCATGGCCTGGGGTACGGCGTTGATGACATCATCAGACAGAGAAGAGACAAAGGGGATGATCATGATCCCCATGACCACACCGGCCGCCAGGGCCGACTCGGATGAGACATCCAGTCCCAGCATGGTTCCGCTATCACGGATAAACGGGGCAACGGTCAGGGCGGCAAAGAAACCATAAACAACCGTGGGGATACCGGCGAGTATCTCGAGTATAGGCTTGGCCATAGTCCGAAGTTTTCTGCCGGCATATTCGGAGAGATAGATGGCCGACATTAGCCCGACCGGCACCGCCACCAACATGGCGATAAAAGATATGAGTATGGTGCCGGCAAACAGGGGGATTGCGCCGAAGGCCCCCGATGAACCGACCTGATCGGCGCGGATCGCCATCTGCGGGCTCCACTCCAGACCAAACAAAAAGTCTTGAATTGGAATGGCATCGAAAAAGCGTATCGACTCAAACAGGACGGAGAGCACAATCCCTATGGTGGTAAAGATGGCAATGGTAGAACTGCTAACCAGAAAAAATTTGATAACCGCCTCGACCGAGTTGCGCGCACGTTTTTTTAGCCGGATAGATTTCCATGCATACAACATCCCTGCTATGGCCAATGCCAGCACGGCTACAGCCAGAGAGGCGTGGCTAATATTGAGTAGATGTTGATAATGATCTGCTGCAGCCCGAATAGCGCCATCCACCTCTCCGGACACGATATTCCCAGACACCAGATTCTTTATATCATTAACGATCAGGGTCAAATGATCCGGCGAAACATTGCGCAGCTCTTGCGGCAGGGCGGAAACCACCAGATCCGGAATCAGAACCGTTTCCAACGCCAGCCATAGACACCAGATGATAAAGGCCGGTATACCGCACCAGATAGCGGCATAGTAACCGTAATAGCCCGGCAGAGAGTGCAGATCTTTCAGCCTACCATTAGCAACTACAATAGAACGTTTGCGCCCAACCCAGAACCCAAAGGCGCTAAACAGCAGCAGGCAGACTATCAGTGAGGTCGGTGTCATTTGTGAAATTCAGTTTATAAATATTAACGTGAGGAAAAAGACGGCCGACAAAAAACTGCGTCGGCCGTCTTATGGATACAACTTACATCTTCAGGTTAGCGGCAACCTTTGCATCCTTGGCATACTTAGCACGCTCTTCCTTAGGCATTGGGATCAGACCCTTCTCGGTCAGGTAACCCTCATCACCCCAGGCCTTCTCGTTGGTGAAGGAGGAGACATATTCCTTGATACCAGGTACCTTGCCGATATGGGCGACCTTTACGTAGAAAAACAGAGGGCGGGAGACCGGATACTTGCCTGAGGCGATTGCATCGAACTCAGGTGCCACGCCGTCGATCATGGCGCCCTGTATCTTGTCGGCATTCTGGTCCAGATAGCTGAAACCGAAGATACCCAAAGCGTTAGGATTGGCTTCCAGCTTCTGCACGATCAGGTTGTCGTTCTCGCCCGCTTCAACATAAGGACCATCCTCACGCACGGTGTGACAAGCAGCCTTATATGCCTTCTTGTCCGTCTTCTTCATGGCCTTGATCCAATCGATCTTCTTGCAGCCACCCTCCATAGCCAGTTCGGCAAATGCGTCTCTGGTGCCTGATGTTGGAGGAGGACCAAGTACTTCGATCTTTATGTTAGGAAGAGAAGCATTAACGTCTTTCCAGGTTTTGTAAGGATTTGGCACCAGCTTGTGGCTGCCATCTGCAGCAGGTACGTCCTTGGCTAGGGCCAGATAGATATCTTTACGGGACAGCTTGAGCTGTTCAGCCTTCTTGGAGTTGGCGACTGCGATACCGTCGTAGCCGATCTTCACCTCAAGAATGGCGTTTACCCCGTTCTTCTGACAGGTCTCGAACTCTGTCTTTTTGATGCGGCGTGAGGCGTTGGTGATGTCAGGATGCTCGACACCTACACCGGCACAGAACAGTTTCATGCCGCCGCCGGAACCGGTTGACTCAATCTTAGGAGTCTTGAACTTGGTGGTCTTACCAAACTTCTCTGCAACTACTGTCGCAAACGGATATACGGTGGAAGATCCGACAATATTGATATTGTCTCTTGAAGCCGCAAGGCTTGATACTGAAAAGCTAACCGCAAGCGCGGTCAAGATTAGCTGTTTTCTGTTCACTGTTTTCTCCAGTCATGGTTAATAACTGGATAGATTATGGAAGTGCTTTGTGACAGGATTGTGATCGAACTGTTACAGTTTTATTGCACAGATTTAGGCAGAGTTAGCTGGTTATAAACAACCGCCCCCTCTCCTCAATGGGTAGAGGGGTCGTCAGTCAAGCATACTGCGCCAGAGGGAAACAACACATAAAGGTACTCCCCTTACCAGGCCTGCTGGTTATCTGCAGTTCACTGCCGTGCCGCAGCAATACATGCTTGACGATGGCCAGACCCAGGCCGGTGCCACCGCTACCGCGGGAGCGCCCCACATCCACCCGGTAAAACCGTTCGGTGAGACGCGGAATATGCACCTGGTCGATACCTATGCCGCTATCCGTCACAGAGAAGCAGGGTCCATTCTTTTCATGCCACCAGCGAATATGGATGGCGCCACCTGCAGGGGTATATCTGACCGCATTGGAGACCAGATTAGAGAGGGCGCTATCTATCTCCGAGAAGACACCTACAAACCTAGTATCTCCCTCTATCTGCAGCGAGATCTTATGCTTCTTACTTCCACTCAAGGTAATAGCCTCATCCTTGATGGCGCTGAGCAAGGTACGCACATCAAACTGCTCAAGGCTGCGCTTATCCTTCTCTGATTCCAGACGTGAGATAAGCAGTAGGTCCTCGACTATCCTCTGCATACGTGCGGATTGCTGATACATCTGCTCGATGATCTGTTGCCACTGATTCAGACCTTCATCCTTGCTGTGGATCATGCTCTCCAGATAACCATGAACCACTGTCAATGGCGTGCGCATCTCGTGGGAGACGTTGGCCACAAAATCACTGCGTATGGTCTCCAACTGCGCCAGTCGCGTGATGTCCCTGGCCTGCAGTAACAGTTTGCCCTTACCAAACGGGACCATGCGCACTTCCAGGGTTATAGCATCGTCCAGCGGTGCGGGGATCTGGATCGGCTGGGTAAAATCGCCAGCATCCAGATAGGCGTGAAATACCGGGTCTTTGAGCAATTCCCGAATATGTTTACCGCGACAGCTGTTGTGATCAAAACCTAGATTCTCATCCGCCTTTTCATTCCACCACTGTACGGCCTGATCTCTATCCAACACCACGGTGGCATCAGGCAGGGCAGAGGTTGATTCTCTGAACTCGGAGAGGATCTTACCTATCTTACGCTTGCGCTTCCGATGCTTTTGCCTAAGCTGGGAAAGCTCTTTTTCGTATCTGTTGTCACCCATGCAGACTACCCTGAGAAACGATACCCCGCGCCGCGTACCGTTTGAATCATACCGTCTATACCATGAGGTTCCAGGGCCATGCGTAGTCTTCTGATATGCACGTCGACCGTACGCTCTTCGATAAACACATTTGTCCCCCATACACGATCCAGCAGACGAGTACGGCTGTAGACCTTGTCCGCGTGGGTCATGAAAAAGTGCAACAGTTTGAATTCTGTGGGACCGAGTGCAATCTCCTTACCGGCGTATTCAACCCGGTGCGACGCCGGGTTCAGACTCAGTTCACCCGCCTCTATAACATCTTCCGTTACATCCGGTGAGACGCGGCGCAGTATCACCTTGATGCGTGCCATCAGCTCCCGGGGAGAGAAGGGTTTGGTAACATAATCCTCCACCCCAGATTCCAGACCACGCACCTTGTCGTCCTCTTCACCGCGTGCGGTAAGCATGATTACCGGGATCTCGCGCGTCAGGTCATTCCCCTTAAGCTCCCTGGTCAACTCAATACCACTCATCTCGGGAAGCATCCAATCCATCAGAATCAGGTCAGGCGGGGTCTCAGCTACCTTGCGGCGGGCATCTACCGCATCCTTAGCCCCAAAACAGTCATAGTCAGCCTTGGTTAGGGCAAAACAGATCATATCTCTGACCGGGGCCTCGTCCTCAACTACCAATATCTTTGCTGCCATAAATACACCATACATATGTAACATTGATCCGAAACCCATAAAATTTATGGAATTCGGCGCTTATTACAGAGTATGAAAGCAGATTAGTGTTACAGGTTTATTACGGTAGAGCGGAGAAGAGAGAAAAATAAGGCAAGTTAAGCGATATGCACGACTTAACTTGCCTTATTGATACTGCGAGATATGGCTTTAATTACCAGCTAAACAACACCCACTGCGGGACAGATATGTTGTGTATGTCATTTACTCTGGCATCCAAACGGCCGTCGCCATCGGAATCGATAAAATAGTACGGAGGACCTGCCTGCGGAACTACCTTTACCATGTATACCTGACCATTAACACTGTACTTATGCACGGTGCCTTTATCTGTCTCTCTTATGGTTACCTCAGGCTCCAGCACCTCCCCACTCTGGACCTTCGGAGGCAGTTTCGGTGGGCCTGGTAGTGGCTGTAACTCACTATTCTCCGCCGCCATGACAAGCATGGGGACTGCAAGCAACAGACAGAGGGTAAGTAAGGTTTTCTTCATAGTGTTTCCTTTGTTCATCTTTGCCCTTTGCCCGACAGACCATAACATCGCCGCCGAACAAAAGTGATTTTTATTTATACACCTGTATCTTATTACAGTTCTAGCAGAATTTCCTTCTCCTTTGCAGATGGTTCGAATCCACGGGCCTCATAATGGGCGAATATGGCATCCACCACCTCTGGCGGCTCCTCACAGATGGTCACCAGATCCAGGTCTTCCGGACTGATAGTACCCTCTTCACACAGGGTGTTCCTGAACCAGTCCATGAGACCGCTCCAGAATTTCCCGTTTACCAGGATTATGGGGATACGTCTGGTTTTACCGGTCTGCACCAGGGTCAGGATCTCGGCGAATTCGTCCAGGGTGCCGAACCCGCCCGGCAGCACCACATAGGCCGAGGCGTATTTTACAAACATCACCTTACGCGAAAAGAAGTGGCGGAAATGCAGGGTGACATCCTGATACTCGTTATCGGACTGCTCGTGGGGCAGCTGAATATTCAGTCCTATACTCTTGGACTTGCCCATGTAACCACCCTTATTCACCGCCTCCATGATCCCGGGGCCACCGCCACTGATAACGGCAAAACCACTGTCGGACAACAGTCGGGCGATCTCCTCCGCCTTCTGGTAGTTTGGGTCATCACGGTGGGTCCGAGCCGAGCCAAAGATGCTGACCGCTGGCCAGATCGGGGCTAGACGTTCGAACCCCTCCACGAACTCGGCCATGATCTGGAATATGCGCCATGATTCGCGGGTGAGTTGGCCGTTCTGTCTAATTTGATCCGTGGACCTTCTTTCGTTTTCGTTATTCATGGTTTATCTGTCCCACAATCCTGCTTGATATAAAGGTACGACTACGGATTATGGCAAAAGCTCCTATCACTTGCCATTTATCCGGTTGATAGTTCAGCGAGTATGGGGATAATACTGCGCCTTTAGCCAGTAACCGAAACCATTCTTACATGCCAGCACTCAACCCCCGACAACAAGAGGCCGTCCACTATCTCGACGGACCGCTGCTGGTGCTGGCGGGCGCAGGTTCCGGCAAGACCCGGGTAATCACAGAGAAGATAGTCCATCTGATCAAAGAGTGTGGAATCGATCCCAAGAAGATCACCGCAGTAACCTTCACCAACAAGGCGGCCCGGGAGATGCGTACCCGCGTGGGCCGGATGCTAAAAGGTAAGACCAGCGCAGGCGTCCATATCTCCACCTTCCACACCCTGGGTCTGAACATCATCCGGCGCGAGATCAAGACCCTGGGTTATAAACCAGGCTTCACCATCTTCGACGATCAGGACACTGATAACCTGCTCAAGGAATTGCTGCGCCAGGACAACATAGATGACAAGCTGCTGTCCGCCCTGCGCTGGCGCATCTCCGACTGGAAGAACTCCATGTTCAGCCCGGAACAGGCCCTGGAGCAAGCGCAGGACAAGATGGAGCGGCGCGGCGCCCTGCTGTACGAGGTCTATCAACGCAGCCTGCGCGCCTACAACGCCGTGGATTTCGATGACCTTATATTGTTGCCGACCATCCTGTTTCAGGATCATCCAGAGGTGTTGGAGCGCTGGCAGAACCTTATCCGTTATATGCTGGTGGACGAGTACCAGGATACCAACTCCAGCCAGTACCAACTGGTAAAACAACTGGTGGGGGTGCGTCAGGCCCTGACCGTGGTGGGCGACGACGACCAGTCCATCTACGCCTGGCGCGGGGCCAAGCCGGAAAACCTGGCCAAACTGCAGGACGACTTCCCCCGCCTCAAGGTGATCAAGCTGGAACAGAACTATAGGTCCAGCGGCCGCATCCTGCGCTCCGCCAACCAGCTCATCTCCAACAACCCGCATGTATTTGAGAAAAAGCTGTGGAGTGAACTGGGCCCGGGGGACCAGATCAGGTTCATCCAGTGCAAGAACGACCTGCACGAGACCGAGACCGTGGTATCCGAGATCATGGCCAGGAGCCTCAAGGGAGAGGCCAAGTATGGCGACTTCGCCATTCTGTATCGCGGCAACCATCAGGCCCGGCCGTTTGAGGCCGGACTGCGTCAGCATCAGATACCCTATTTCCTCAGCGGCGGCACCTCGTTTTTCAGCCGCGCCGAGATTAAGGATGTGATGGCCTACCTGCGCCTACTGGCCAATCCGGATGATGACGCGGCCTTCCTGCGCATCATCAACACCCCGCGGCGCGAAATCGGCCCCACCACCCTGGAGAGGCTGGGCAGCTACGCCACCGGACGTAACATAGGACTCCTTGAGGCCTGTGACGAGATGGGGTTGCAACAGTCCCTGAACGGCAAACCGCTACAACGGGTGCAGGAGTTCTCGCGCTGGATCGCAGAGTTTCAGCGCCGGGCGGAGAACGACCACCCGGTAGAGACGGTGCGCCAACTGCTCAAGGATATCGATTACGAAGACTGGCTGTACGAAAAGAGCTCCAGCGACAGCGTGGCCGAGTTCCGCATGGAGAACGTGAATGAACTGGTCAAGTGGATCGAGAACCTGCATCGCAGCGAGTTCGCCGGTGAGAACCTGGCCGGGATCATCAACCACCTGACCCTGCAGGACCTGCTGGAACAGCAGGACGAAGATGAGGGCGGAGACCGGGTACACATGATGACCCTGCATGCCGCCAAAGGTCTGGAGTTCCCCCACGTATTCCTGGTGGGTATGGAGGAGGAGCTGCTCCCCCACCGCAGCAGTATCGAAGAGGACAATATCGAAGAGGAGCGCCGTCTGGCCTATGTGGGGATAACTCGGGCTCAGCGCAGCCTCACCATGACCATGGCCGGCAAGCGCAAGCGCTTCGGAGAGGTGATTGAATGTACACCTAGTCGTTTCCTGGAAGAGCTACCGCAGGAAGACCTGAAGATGGAGGGCGGCAAACACCAGCTGAGTCAGGAA
>JBNKEE010000041.1:0-14898 GCA_050288625.1 Sedimenticolaceae bacterium
ATCTTGCCATTTTTGCTTAACTCCGATCAGACTCGACGCTTTTTGGGGGGACGACAACCATTGTGTGGAATGGGCGTGACGTCTGTAATACTTGTAATCTTGAAACCGGCATTGTTCAGGGCACGTACTGCGGAATCACGACCAGGACCAGGACCATTTACTTCCACATCCAGATTCTTCAAGCCATACTCTTTTGCCTTCTCGCAGGCGCGATCAGCTGCAACCTGGGCAGCGAAAGGAGTGCTCTTGCGCGAACCACGAAAACCAGAACCACCAGAGGTTGCCCAAGATAGGGCATTACCCTGCCTGTCGGTAATAGTAATGATCGTATTGTTGAACGACGCATGAATATGTGCCACACCGTCGGTTACCACCTTGGTGATCTTCTTGCGTGCGCGGCTAGTTGGTTTTGCCATTGCCTAGTTCCTACAAACTCTTGTCTATGTATTCCCTGCCCACCTGGACAGGACGAAATTCTCTCATTAACGCTTAATCGGGCGACGCGGACCTTTTCTGGTGCGCGCATTAGTCTTGGTACGCTGACCTCTGATCGGCAGCCCACGACGATGCCTGATACCACGATTACAGCCCAGATCCATCAACCGCTTGATATTCATGGAGATATCACGACGCAGGTCACCCTCTACGGTGTATTTTCCAACCTCTGCGCGCAGGGTATCCACCTCTGCCTCGGTCAGATCCTGTATCTTTGCGTCTGGTGCAATGCCGGAGGCAGCACAGATCTGTGCAGACCTGGTGCGACCAATTCCGTAGATTGCGGTCAACGCAATTACAGCGTGTTTTCGATCTGGAATATTGACGCCTGCAATTCGGGCCATCATTAACTCCTAATTAAAATAAAAACTACCCGCTTCACGCGCGAAAACGCGTAATCTTATCGGGAAACCATATACAAATCAAGGCGCAACTAAGGTTAGCCTTGGCGTTGTTTATGCCGTCCATCCTTGCAGATAACACGTACTACGCCCTTACGGCGCACAATCTTGCAATTACGGCAAATTTTCTTTACTGAAGCCCGAACTTTCATGGCTCTATCTCCAAAAAACTCTCAATTCTTGCTCAAATCAGCGGATCAGACCTGATCCGCCTCGGCCTTTCAGATTGGCCTTTTTCATCAGACCTTCATACTGGTGCGACGTCAACAGGGCCTGTACCTGGGCCATAAAATCCATAACCACAACTACGATGATCAGTAGAGACGTGCCTCCAAAATAGAATGGTACATTCCAACCTACGATCAAAAACTCCGGCAACAGACATACCAGCGTGATATAGATGGCGCCAGCCATAGTCAGCCTGGACATAACTCCGTCGATGTACTTTGCGGTCTGTTCTCCCGGACGTATACCCGGTACAAAGGCGCCAGATCTCTTCAGATTGTCCGCTGTCTCCTTGGAATTAAACACCAACGCCGTGTAAAAAAAGCAGAAGAAGACAATAGCAATGGCATATAAGATCACATAGATCGGCTCACCCGGAGCAATCTTACCCACAATGTCCTGCAACCAACGCATATTTTCCTGCGTCCCTAACCATTGCCCCAGAGTTGAAGGAAACAGGATGATACTCGAAGCAAATATGGGAGGTATAACACCAGCCATGTTCAGCTTCAGTGGCAGATGAGTGCTCTGCCCCGCCATCATCTTACGACCCTGCTGGCGCTTAGCGTAGTTTACGGTGATCCTTCTCTGCCCGCGCTCCACAAAGACGACGAATGCTGTAACCGCAATAGCCAGTATAAACAGCGTTAGCACGGTCATTGCGTTCATCTCACCGGTACGCACCAGCTCTAGGGTCCCACCTATCGCTGCCGGCAGGCCTGCTACGATACCACCGAAGATGATCAAGGATATACCGTTACCAATACCTCTCTCGGTGATCTGCTCACCCAGCCACATCAAAAACATAGTGCCAGTAACCAGTGAAACCGCAGCAGTAAACACAAACCCCGGCCCTGGGTTAATGACAACCCCCATGCCGCCCGCAGTCTGGCCCTGCAATGCCACTGAAATACCTATAGCCTGGAACGTTGCAAGAATCACCGTTCCATATCTGGTGTACTGAGTTATCTTACGCCGTCCTGACTCGCCTTCTTTTTTCAACTGCTCCAAAGTAGGAATCACGGCTGACATCAACTGCATAATAATAGATGCAGAGATATAGGGCATGATACCAAGAGCAAACAGACTGGCTCGTTTCAACGCACCACCGGAAAACATATTAAACATGTCCAGGATAGTGCCCTGCTGCTGATCAAACATCGCTGCCAGCGCAGCAGGGTTAACACCCGGAACCGGAATAAAGGTTCCAATACGAAAAACCAGTAACGCTCCCAGCACGAAGAACAGACGCTGACGCAATTCAGTCAGGTGTCCTGCTGCTAGGGGATTTGGTTTCGAGCCAGTAGCCATAATTTACTCTTCGATCTTCCCACCAGCGGCTTCAATGGCCTCTCTGGCGCCCTTGGTTATACCCAGACCACGAACAGTAACCGCCTTGTCGATACTGCCGGACAGGATTACCTTGGCCCGCTTGATTACGTGCGGCAGAATATTTGCGTCCTGCAACGCCTTCAGGTCGATTACATCGGTTTCTACCTTGGCCAGCTCATTCAATCTGACCTCTGCAGTGTATTTGGCCTTACGGGAGGTAAACCCAACTTTTGGGAGACGACGCTGCAATGGCATCTGACCACCCTCGAATCCCACCTTGTGAAAACCGCCGGAACGTGATTTCTGACCCTTGTGACCACGCCCGCATGTCTTGCCCAGACCGCTACCGATGCCGCGACCAACACGCTTGCGGTTCGATTTACTGCCTGGACCTGGCTTAATAGTGTTTAAACGCATCTTATGCTTCCTCTTCCCTAACCATGTAGGAAACCTTGTTCAACATGCCACGGGTAGCAGGGGTATCTTGCACCTCCACGGTCTGGTGCATGCGTCTCAGCCCCAGGCCTCTTACACATGCCTGATGACTCTTGAGGCGGCCGTTCAAGCTGCGCACCAGCGTGACCTTCATCATCGGAATATTTTTCTTAGCCATGGTTTACCCCAGAATCTCATCTACGCTCTTGCCACGTTTGGCGGCAACAGTATCTGCATCATCCATCCCGGTCAGGCCATTGATGGTGGCGCGAACTACGTTCAGCGGATTATTGGTACCGATGCACTTGGCCAGAACGTTGTGTACGCCAACCACTTCGAATACAGCGCGCATAGCACCGCCGGCGATGATACCGGTACCGGCAGAGGCCGGCTGCATATGCACTCGAGCTGCGCCATGGCGACCCATCAGTGGATACTGCAGGGTGTCATCTTTCAGTTTTACGCTGCGCATGTTTCTACGAGCATTCTCCATCGCCTTCTGTATGGCTATTGGAACCTCACGCGCCTTACCGGTACCGAACCCTACCTGCCCGTTGCCGTCACCAACCACGGTCAGCGCGGAAAAACCAAAGATGCGACCACCCTTAACTACTTTGGCAACTCGATTGACGTTGACCAGTTTTTCGATGAGGCCGTCGCCTTCCGGATTTACATTGTAATTTGACATAGCCTATACCTCAGAACTTGAGACCGTTTTCACGGGCTGCATCAGCCAGGGCCTTAACCCGACCGTGATACTTAAAACCGGAACGATCAAAGGCCACAGTCTCAACTCCAGCCTTCTTGGCACGTTCAGCAATATACTTGCCCACAATCGCAGCAGCATCGGTATTTCCGGTGCTACCCTTCACCTCTTTCTTTACTGCCTTATCTAGGGTGGATGCACTGGCAAGAACCTCGGAACTGTTGGGCGCAATGACCTGCGCATACATATGCCGAGGGGTACGAAAAATCGTGAGCCGATTTACTTCCAGCTCTCTGATCTTGGCGCGAGCACGACGAGCCCTACGCAAACGTTTCATCTTCTTATCCATCGTCAACCCCCTACTTCTTCTTGGCTTCTTTGCGGACTACATGTTCATCCGCATAACGGACACCCTTACCCTTGTACGGCTCAGGCGGACGGTAGGAACGAATTACCGCAGCGGCCTGCCCCACCTTCTGCTTATCACAGCCGGAGACTACGATCTCGGTCTGTGAAGGGGTCTCAACAGTAATGCCCTCAGGCACTTCGTAATCTATCGGATGAGAGAAACCAAGGCTTAGATTCAGCACCTTGCCCTTGGCCTGGGCGCGATAACCCACACCGACCAACTGCAACTTTTTACTGAATCCTTCACTCACACCAACAACCATGTTGTTGATAAGTGCACGGAATGTGCCGGCCATGGCCCAACTCTCTTTCGCATCGTCAACCGGAGTTACGGTTAAAACCCCGTCATCCTGGTTGATCTTGACTAACCTGTGAAGAGCCAACTGCATATTACCTTTGGTCCCCTTCACATTTACCTCGCCATCGGCCATCTTGATCTCTACACCAGAGGGCACGGCAATTGGATTCTTAGCTACACGTGACATATCTAATCCTCCAATTAGGCAACATAGGCCAGGACTTCACCGCCATGTCCGGCCTTGCGGGCCGCGCGGTCAGTCATCAAGCCTTTGGAGGTTGAAATGATAGCGATACCGAGTCCTGCACGTACCTTTGGCAACTCTTTTGCGCTCTTATATATGCGAAGGCCTGGGCGGCTAACGCGCTGTATCATGTCGATAACAGGCTCACCCTGAAAGTACTTGAGCTCGATATTTAAGACAGTCTTGGAACCATCTTCGCTAGTTGAATAATCAAGGATATACCCCTCGTCCTTTAGAACCTGGGCTACCGCCGCCTTGTTCTTTGAAGCAGGCATTGATATGGCCTTCTTTCCGACCGCCTGTCCGTTTCGGATGCGGGTCAGCATATCCGCGATTGGATCTGACATACTCATTGTTTATTTTCCTCAGGGTCAGGCCGCTGATAACCAGCGCGATACCCAAACGACTTTAATTATAAAGACCCGCAATGCGGATCTGTTTACAAAACTATTACCAACTAGCCTTTACCAGACCAGGGATATCACCGCGCATGGCAGCTTCGCGCAGCTTGTTACGGCAAAGCCCAAACTTACGATACACCGCATGTGGACGACCGCTTGCTCGACAGCGCCTCTGCTGACGGCTTGGGCTGGCGTCACGCGGGAGTTTCTGCAGCTTAGTTACAGCTTCATCAACCTGCTCCGGGCTGCTGGCCGGACTATTGATGATGCTCTTCAGTTCAGCACGCTTAGCCGCGTACCTTGCTACTGTTTTGGCCCTCTTTTTTTCTCGAGCCAACATGCTTTTCTTTGCCATAGCTGAATCTACTCAGTTTTTAAATGGGAAATGGAACGCCTCTAGTAACGCACGTCCCTCTTCGTCCGTCTTAGCAGAAGTGGTAATGGTTATATCCAAACCACGAATCTTGTCGATCTTGTCGTAATCGATCTCTGGAAACATGATCTGCTCTTTAACACCCATGCTGTAGTTGCCACGCCCATCGAATGATTTCGGACTCATGCCGCGAAAATCACGAATACGCGGAATCGCGATATTGATCAGGCGATCCAGGAACTCGTACATGCGTTCACGGCGCAAGGTTACGCTGCAACCAACCGGCCAGCCATCACGAATCTTGAAGCCTGCAACTGATTTACGGGCAACATTGATTATCGCCTTCTGTCCAGCAATCTTTTCCAGATCGCCCACGGCGTTTTCCATAATCTTCTTGTCGGCCACTGCCTCACCCACACCCATATTCAGGGTGATCTTGGTGATACGCGGCACCTCCATCACGCTCTTGAAGCCGAACTTCTCTTTTAGCTGGCCAACAATCTCGCTCTGGTAGAGTTCTTGTAATCTTGACATCTCTATATCTGCCTTAAATGTCTACGACTTCGCCATCGGACTTGAAGATACGCACCTTGCGGCCATCTTCAAGGATCTTAAATCCAACGCGATCAGCTTTACCTGATACCGGATTGACTATTGCAACATTCGAGATATCCATTGGCATCTCTTTGTCTACAATACCACCCGGTTCGCCTTTCATGGGATTGCCCCTGGCGTGTTTCTTTGCCAGGTTAACGTTCTCGACAACCACTTTTGCGTCGTCGATAACGCGCAGGATGCTGCCCTGCTTCCCCTTGTCTTTACCTGCCAGGACTACTACCTGGTCACCTTTCTTGATCTTACGCATTGCCATGGTAGCCCCTTACAATACTTCTGGCGCAAGCGAGATAATCTTCATAAAACGCTCGCTCCGCAGTTCACGGGTAACAGGACCAAAGATACGAGTTCCAATCGGCTGCAGCTGCGGGTTTAACAAAACTGCAGCATTGCCATCAAAACGAATCTTGGATCCATCCGGACGACGAATGCCTTTTGTGGTGCGAACCACAACTGCATTGTAGATCTCACCCTTCTTTACCTTACCGCGTGGAATAGCGTCTTTTACACTTACCTTGATAATGTCACCTATCCCGGCGTAACGACGGTGCGAACCGCCCAGCACTTTAATGCACTGAACTCTTTTAGCGCCGCTGTTATCGGCCACGCTCAGATTTGTCTGCATCTGGATCATTGGTCTTTCCCAATCACAAATTCTTCAATATGAACAATATTAAACCGGCAACAAATTAGTTTGCCTTATTAACAACCTTAACCAGACGCCACGTCTTATTCTTGGACAGTGGTCTGCATTGCTCAACCATAACCGTATCACCAATACCACACTCGTTAGCCTCGTCATGAGCGTGTACTTTGGTAGAGCGACGGATAAACTTTCCATATAGCGGATGCTTAACCTTTCTCTCTACCAACACAGTAACGGTTTTATCCATCTTGTCGCTTACAACACGACCCTGGAGCACACGGTTTATTTGCTGCTGTTCACTCATGACGCCCCACCTGCTTTCTGCTCATTCATAATGGTCTTAACTCGTGCCACATTTTTACGCGCCTGTGTCATCTCTGACGGGCGAGACAATTGACCAGTGCCCTGCTGCATACGCAAATTAAACTGCTCTTTACGTAGCTCTAACAACAGCTCTTCCAGCTCGGCCAGGCTCTTTTCGCGAAGTTCACTTGCCTTCATCACATCACCGTCCGTTTAGTGAAGATAGTTTTAAAAGGTAGCTTGGCGGAAGCCAGTTTAAACGCTTCACGCGCCAGCTCTTCTGACACACCTTCAATCTCATACAACATACGTCCTGGCTGGATCTGAGCCACCCAGTACTCCACGTTACCCTTACCTTTACCCTGTCTAACTTCTAGTGGCTTCTTGGTAATTGGCTTGTCTGGAAAAACCCGAATCCAGAGCTTTCCGCCACGTTTAACGCGACGGGTAATGGTACGTCTAGCAGCTTCGATCTGACGCGCAGTCATACGACCACGTTCAGCGGACTTCAGGCCATACTCACCGAAGCTTACACTGCTTCCAGAGACAGCGAGTCCACGGTTACGTCCTTTGAACTGCTTACGAAATTTTGTTCTCTTAGGCTGTAACATTGCCTAGCCCCTCTTTGCGGCTGCTTTCTTCTTAGGAGCAGCAGGTTCTTGCTGCTGGCCGTCATCGAAGACCTCGCCCTTAAAAATCCAAACCTTGACGCCAATGATACCGTAGGTGGTATTGGCCTCAGCAAACCCATAATCGATATCGGCACGCAGGGTATGCAGTGGCACACGGCCTTCGCGATACCATTCGCTACGCGCGATCTCAGCGCCGTTCAACCGTCCTGCCATATTCACTTTCACTCCGCCAGCCCCAAGACGCATGGCGTTCTGCACGGCACGCTTCATGGCACGACGGAACATTATGCGGCGCTCCAACTGCTGACAGATGCCCTCTGCAACCAACTGTGCATCCAACTCAGGCTTGCGAATCTCTTCTACGCTCAGATGTACCGGTATACCCATACGATCTGAGATATCTTTACGGAGAGAATCGATATCCTCACCCTTCTTACCGATCACTAAACCAGGACGCGCGGTATGAATGGTGATGTGCGCATTATTGGCCGGACGATCAATCTGAATCCGACTGACAGAAGCCTGGGATAGACGCTTCTTCAGATAGTCGCGCACCTCAAGATCATTGTTCAGCAGATCTGCGAAATCTTTAGAGTCCGCATACCACTTGGAGGTCCAGTCCTTGACTATGCCAAGACGTATGCCTATTGGATGTACTTTTTGACCCATATTGGCCTCTCTTGCCCTTACTTGTCTGCCACAGTCACGGTGATGTGACTGGTGCGCTTAAAAATGCGAGCAGCGCGGCCTTTGGCCCGTGCACGTATACGTTTCATGGTCGGCCCTTCATCAACACAAACTGTAGAAACTTTCAGCTCATCGATGTCCGCACCTTCGTTGTTCTCCGCGTTTGCGATAGCGGAATCCAACACCTTTTTCATCAGCGCTGCACCCTTCTTGTTACTGAAGGTCAGTATATTCAGGGCCTGCTCCACCGGCAGTCCTCTGATCTGATCAGCAACCAATCGACCTTTCTGGGCCGATAGACGTGCGTGGCGTAATTTTGCTACTGCCTGCATTGCTTCACCCCAACTATTTCGCTTTCTTGTCGGCTGCATGTCCACGGAAGGTCCGGGTCAATGCAAATTCGCCAAGTTTATGGCCAACCATGTTTTCAGTTATCAGAACCGGTACATGCTGACGTCCGTTGTAGACAGCTATGGTCAATCCGACCATATCCGGCAGCACCATGGAACGGCGTGACCAGGTCTTGATAGGACGCTTACTTTTCGTTTCTACCGCTTCTTCAACCTTCTTCATCAGATGTTGGTCGACAAACGGTCCTTTTTTAATTGAACGTGGCACTTTTGCTTACCTCGGTTCCGTTTACTTGCGATTGCGACGACGCACAATCATCTTGTTTGTGAGCTTGTTAGTACGCGTCTTGTGTCCCTTGGTTGGAACACCCCATGGCGAACACGGGTGACGACCACCGGAGGTGCGACCTTCACCACCACCGTGCGGATGATCTACCGGGTTCATGGCAACTCCTCGAACAGTTGGACGCACTCCGCGCCAACGGGTCGCGCCAGCCTTACCCAACTTACGCAGACCGTGCTCGGAATTGCCAACCTCGCCGATTACCGCGCGGCACTCACTGCGTATTTTACGCATCTCGCCTGAGCGGAGGCGTAGAGTAGCATACTCACCCTCACGTGCAACTAACTGCGCAGATGATCCGGCAGAACGCGCTATCTGAGCGCCCTTACCCGCCTTCATCTCTATACAGTGAATGGTGCTGCCTAGCGGGATATTCCGCATCGGCATGCAGTTGCCAACTCCGAATGGGGCATCTTCACCCGACATGATGCCGTCGCCTGCACGCAACCCCTTAGGAGCGATAATATATCTACGCTCACCATCTATATATTTAATCAGCGCGATGTTCGCGGTGCGGTTCGGATCATACTCCAGACGTTCCACTACACCCTTGACTCCATCTTTATTGCGTTTGAAATCAATGATGCGATAGCGTTGCTTGTGACCGCCGCCACGATGTCTGGTAGTAATACGACCACCGTTGTTACGACCGCCGGATTTACTCTTCTTTGCCACCAACGGCTCATGCGGGGCGCCTTTATGCAGGTCAGGGTTGGTTACCTTGACCACAAAACGGCGGCCTGGAGAAGTTGGTTTTGTTTTAACAATAGCCATGTTAGTGCTTCCGATTTAGTTCTTTATGCGGCTACGCTTATGCGCCGCCAAAATCGATATCGTTCCCAGGCGCCAGACGCACATACGCCTTGCGTATGTCCTTGCGGCGACCAATTCTATGCGCAGCGCGCTTAGTCTTGCCCTTGATGTTAACAACGCGAACATTCTCAACCTTCACGTCAAACATCATCTCAACCGCCTTACGGATCTCAGGCTTGGTCGAATCTGGCGCGACCTCAAACACGAACTGTCTGTTTGCGTCAGCAGAGATGGTGCTTTTCTCAGATACCACCGGACTACGCAGGGTCTCAATCAGTCTCTCTTTGTTCATGCCAGGCGCTCCTCAAGTTTCTCCACTGCATCAGCAGTGATCAAAACCTTCTCAAACCCAACCAGACTAGCCGGATCGACCTCGTTTACGTCACAGACATAAACCTTGTGTAGATTGCGAGAGGCCAGATACAGATTCTCGTCCGGATCAACTGTAATGATCAGCACCTCTTCCACATCCAGCTTATTCAGTATCTCTACCAGTTCCTTGGTCTTAGGCGCCTTAACCTCAAATCTAGCAACCGGAATCAAACGATCCTGACGCACCAACTCAGAGAGGATAGAACGCAGAGCACCGCGATACATCTTGCGGTTTACCTTCTGCTCATAGTTACGCGGCCTGGCCGCAAATGTAACACCACCGGAACGCCAGATCGGGCTGCTGATGGTACCGGCGCGTGCTCGACCCATACCCTTTTGACGAAACGGCTTGGCTCCGCCCCCGGCCACATCTGAGCGACTCTTCTGCGCCTTGGTTCCAGAACGGGCACCTGCCATAAAGGCTGTGACCACCTGATGAATCAGGGCCTCGTTATAATCCGCAGCAAATACAGCATCGGAGACCTTTAGAGTCTTTCCTTTGCCGGAGCTGCCTGCTTGTGCCTTGAGGTCCATATCTATTACCCCTTATTCAACATCTTTACGGCCGGGGTGACGATTACATCACCGCCGTTCGCGCCAGGGACAGAGCCTTTGATCAACAACAAGTTGCGCTCGACATCTACCCGGACAATCTCTACATTCTGCGTGGTCACTTGCTCGCTACCCATGTGCCCCGCCATCTTCTTACCCTTGAACACACGCCCAGGGGTCTGACACTGACCAATAGAGCCTGGCGCACGATGCGAGATGGAGTTACCGTGGGTTGCATCCTGCATACGGAAGTTGTGTCTCTTTACTCCGCCCTGAAAACCTTTACCTTTGCTGACTCCACAGACATCAACTATCTGGCCTTCCGCAAACAGGTCGACCTTGATCTCGCTGCCGGTCGCTATATCTTCGCCTTCACCCTCTTCCAGGCGAAACTCCCAAAGACCACGTCCGGCCTCTACACCCGCCTTGGAGAAATGACCGGCCTCGGCCTTGTTTACACGGGAGGCCTTGCGGCTTCCGGTAGTCACCTGAAAGGCGCTGTATCCATCATTTTCGATGGTGCGAAGCTGGGTAACCTTATTTGGTTCGGCCTCAATCACCGTCACAGGAACCGATGTTCCGGCTTCGGTGAAGACGCGGGTCATACCCACTTTACGTCCTACAATTCCAATCGCCATTGTTCTTAACCTCAGTTCAGCTTGATCTGAACGTCGACACCCGCCGCGAGATCCAGCTTCATCAGGGCATCCACCGTCTTATCAGTCGGATCGATGATGTCCATAATGCGCTTGTGGGTACGAATCTCGTACTGGTCACGGGCATCTTTGTTTACGTGCGGAGAGATCAGCACGGTAAACCGCTCTTTTCTAGTCGGAAGCGGGATAGGTCCACGTACCTGAGCGCCGGTGCGCTTGGCGGTGTCAACTATCTCGCGCGCAGACTGATCGATCAGCCTATGATCGAAAGCCTTCAGTCGAATTCGGATTCTCTGGTTCTGGTTGCCCATATTAATTACTCGATAATCTTAGAAACCACGCCGGCGCCTACAGTACGGCCACCTTCACGGATTGCAAAACGCAGACCCTCTTCCATAGCAATCGGCGCATGCAGCTTTACCGTCATCTTTACATTGTCACCAGGCATTACCATCTCTACGCCATCTGGCAGATCGCATGCACCGGTTACGTCAGTAGTACGGAAGTAAAACTGCGGACGATAACCATTAAAGAATGGGGTGTGTCGCCCACCTTCGTCCTTGCTCAATACATACACCTCAGCCTCAAAGTGGGTGTGCGGCGTAATGCTGCCAGGCTTGGCCAATACCTGACCACGCTCTACCTCATCTCGCTTGGTTCCACGCAGCAACACACCTACGTTGTCTCCAGCCACACCTTCGTCCAACAGCTTGCGGAACATCTCTACACCTGTACAGGTGGTGGTGATGGTATCGTGAATACCTACGATCTCCACCTCTTCGCCTACCTTGATAACTCCACGCTCTACACGGCCGGTTACCACGGTTCCGCGACCAGAAATGGAGAATACGTCCTCAATCGGCATCAGGAAGGCCTGATCAATGTCACGCTCCGGCTCTGGAATATAGCTGTCCATGGCCTCTACCAGCTTGATCACTGAAGGTACACCTATGTCACTGGTGTCTCCTTCCAGGGCCTTAAGGGCCGATCCAGAAATGATCGGGGTGTCGTCGCCCGGAAATTCATACTGGTCCAGAAGCTCGCGGATCTCCATCTCTACCAGTTCCAGAAGCTCTGCGTCGTCTACCATGTCCGCCTTGTTCATGTAGACAACTATGTAAGGTACGCCTACCTGACGTGACAGCAGAATGTGCTCCCGGGTCTGGGGCATAGGACCGTCGGCCGCAGATACAACCAGAATGGCTCCGTCCATCTGCGCCGCACCAGTGATCATGTTCTTTACATAGTCAGCATGGCCCGGGCAGTCTACGTGCGCGTAGTGACGGATCGCTGATTCGTACTCTACGTGTGCGGTAGCAATCGTAATGCCGCGTTCACGCTCTTCCGGGGCATTGTCAATCTGATCGAAGGCCTTGGTCTCACCACCGTGAGTCTCAGCCATCACCTTGGTCAGCGCCGCCGTGAGTGTGGTCTTACCATGGTCGACGTGACCAATTGTACCTACATTAACATGCGGCTTCGTACGTTCGAATTTTTCCTTGGACACTGTTAACTACCCCTGAATTACTGTTTGTTAATGATTGCTTCGGCGATACTTGCCGGCACTTCGTTGTACTTCACAAATTCCATGCTATAAGTCGCACGCCCCTGGGTGGCGGAACGCAGATCGGTCGCATAACCAAACATCTGCGAGAGCGGCACCTCTGCCCTGATCTGCTTACCTGAGGTGGAGTCTTCCATCCCCTGCACCATACCGCGACGGCTGTTGATGTCACCCATGACATCACCCATATACTCTTCCGGCGTAACCACTTCCACCTTCATGATAGGCTCCAGTAGCACCGGTTTGGCCTTCTTGGCCCCCTCCTTAAAACACATGGAGCCGGCTATCTTAAACGCCATCTCGGATGAGTCGACGTCGTGATAGGAACCGTCATACAGGGTTACCTTCACATCGACCACAGGGAACCCGGCGATCACGCCGTTCTTCATCTGCTCCTCTACACCTTTCTCAACGGAACCGATGTATTCCTTGGGGATTACACCGCCAACGATCGCGTTGACGAATTCAAAACCGGCGCCGGCCTCTTGTGGTTCGATCTTGAGATAGACATGTCCGTATTGGCCACGACCACCAGACTGGCGTACGAACTTGCCCTCTTGCTCAACCATCGCGCGGATGGTCTCACGGTAGCTAACCTGCGGAGCGCCAACATTGGCCTCAACACCGAACTCACGACGCATGCGGTCGACGATGATATCCAGATGCAGCTCACCCATACCTGAGATGATGGTCTGGCCGGACTCTTCGTCTGTGGCCACACGGAATGACGGGTCCTCTTGAGCCAGCTTACCCAGGGCCACGCCCATCTTCTCTTGATCAGATTTGGTCTTGGGCTCTACAGCGACGGAGATTACCGGCTCTGGGAATTCCATACGCTCCAAGGTAATGACGTTTTCCATATCACACAGGGTCTCACCTGTGGTGACCTGCTTTAGACCAACGGCGGCTGCGATATCGCCGGCACGCACCTCTTTGATCTCTTCACGATTGTTGGAGTGCATCTGCAGGATACGACCAATACGCTCGCGTTTGCCTTTAACCGGGTTATAAACTGTGTCACCCGACTTCAGAACGCCAGAGTAAACACGGAAAAAGGTCAGGGTCCCAACATACGGGTCGGTAGCAATCTTGAACGCGAGGGCTGCGAATGGCTCATCATCACTGGATGGACGAGTTGACTCGGTTTCAGCAGCATCGTCGAGAACACCCTTGATTGCAGGCACGTCCACAGGGGATGGCATATATTCGATCAGGGCATCCAGCATGGCCTGCACGCCTTTGTTCTTAAAGGCGGAGCCACACATCATGGGAACGATTTCATTGTTCAGGGTGCGGGTGCGCAGACCGGACTTGATCTCTTCCGCAGTTAGCTCGCCCCCTTCAAGGTACTTCTCCATGAGTTCTTCGCTTCCCTCGGCCGCAGCCTCAACCATGTGCTCGCGCCACTCTTCACACAGGCCCATCAGATCAGCAGGGATCTCCTGCTCCTCATGGCGCATACCCATGTTTTCCTCTTCCCAGATGATCGCCTTCATCTTTATGAGGTCAACCACGCCTGCGAAGTTCTCTTCGGCACCGATGGGAATCTGGATTGGGACGGCAAAGCTACCCAGGCGCTCCTTAACCTGGCCAACCACCTTCAGGAAGTTTGCACCCATACGGTCCATCTTGTTTACGAAGGCAACGCGCGGCACATGATATTTATTGGCCTGACGCCATACAGTCTCAGACTGAGGCTCAACTCCACCGACCGCGCAGAATACTGCACAAGCGCCATCCAGCACACGCAGGGAACGCTCTACTTCAATCGTGAAGTCCACGTGTCCCGGGGTATCGATAATGTTGATACGGTGCTCAGGAAACTGCTTATCCATACCACTCCAGAAACAGGTGGTTGCCGCAGAAGTGATCGTAATTCCACGCTCCTGCTCCTGCTCCATCCAATCCATGGTCGCAGCACCATCGTGCACCTCGCCAATCTTATGCGATATGCCGGTGTAATACAGAATACGTTCAGTGGTAGTCGTCTTACCGGCGTCAATATGCGCCATGATGCCGACATTACGATACCGCTCAATAGGTGTGC
>JBNKEE010000042.1:0-19109 GCA_050288625.1 Sedimenticolaceae bacterium
CGCGCCTGGACGGTTCGCTGGCCGAGGGCTACTACATCAAGCCGACGGTCTTCAAGGGCCACAACAAGATGCGCATCTTCCAGGAAGAGATCTTCGGACCGGTGCTGGCCGTGACCACGTTCAGGACCGACGAGGAGGCCCTCGAGATCGCCAACGACACCCTGTACGGTCTGGGCGCCGGTGTGTGGTCGCGTGATGGTGCTCGCGCCTACCGCATGGGCCGTGGCATCAAGGCCGGTCGCGTGTGGACCAACTGCTATCATGCCTACCCGGCACATGCCGCCTTCGGTGGTTACAAAGAGTCCGGTATCGGGCGTGAGACCCATAAGATCATGCTGGATCACTACCAACAGACCAAGAACCTTTTGGTCAGTTACAGCGAAGAGAAACTCGGCTTCTTCTGAGCCTTGGTAGGCACCCTTAGCGGGGCGCGCCTGCGCCCCGCTTTTCTCTGGAGGTAACCATGGTAGACAAGGTGATAGCTACTGATGCGGCACTGGAACTGATAGAAACACTGAAACATAAACATGGCAGCGACCTGTTCTTTCATCAGTCAGGCGGCTGTTGCGACAACAGTGCCGCCAACTGTTTCCTGCCGGGAGAACTCACCATTGGACCAAACGATGAATATCTGGGCGACATCGGCGGCTGCCCATTTTATATCAGCAAATCGCAATACGAATACTGGAAACACACCCAACTGATCATCGATGTTATTGAAGGTACAGGCGGCACCTTCTCTTTGGAAGGGCCAGAAGGCAAGGCCTTCCACACACGTTCGCGAGTATTCAGCGCAGACGAATTGGAAGGACTGGGGCTAGACGTAGATAAAATTACGACACCAGTATGCCAAATAGACCAGCAATAACTAATCTATCCCTAACACACATCTTTTACATTTACCGGAGGTAATTGCTAATCTATAAATAGATACTATGGGAAAAGTGCATCGGACAATCGCCAGATATTCATCCTACTACCAGGGGTGGTGTCTGGCATTTGGCGAACACCATATTAGTTACGACGAAGACCTGACCATTAACTGGGTCGAAGGAGAATCACAGATGGGTTTCGTGGTCTCCACGGACAAAACCAAGCCACTATTTAGGGAACTACTCAGGCATAGATACGAAGTCCCCACAGTCAAACTGTCCGAAACTGGGGTGATAGTAAATCAGATCGAGTATGAATTTGCCAAGGGAGAACTCGCCGGGGCCAAGAGATTTTGCGAATATGTAAGGGAACATAAGACATTACATATGTTTCTGACCAGCCACTTCTGTTACCCGCCCCGTACCAGGATCGTCACCTTCTCGCCAAAAAAACCGACCATAATCCTGTATAAAGAGATATCGCCAATTGAGCTGACCCTATCCTAGACCACGACCTTACCTGGTAATAAATTTCAGGATACTCTCCATTAGCCTGTTGATAGATGCATAGCTATCTATATCTACCGCCAGCATCTCTTCCTCGGTCTGCACATACTTTGATGGAACAAGTTCAGCCCGACAATTATTGACCAATCCATGCGCTGACTCCGGCGTAGTTTCCAGGTGAAACTGCAATCCGATCACGGAAGCACCTAATTGAAAGGCCTGATTTACACAGCCCTCACTACTAGCCAGAAGCGTAGCGCCAGCGGGCAGATCAAAGGTCTCACCGTGCCAGTGGAACACCTGAGTTGACACCGGAAAGCTGAATAGTGAGGATGAGTCGTGAGACACGCCCTGCACCGGAAACCAGCCGATCTCTGTCTCTCTGTTTTTGTATACCTTGGCGCCCATAGCGCTTGCTATTAACTGCGCACCCAGACAAATCCCCAGAACAGGCTTACCCTGTTCTATGGCAGTGCGAATAAACTCCTTTTCCGCAACCAACCAGGGGTATGCATCCACATCATTCACGCTCATGGGACCGCCCATGGCGATAACCAGATCAATCTCGTCGAGATTGGGAAAACTCGCTGACGTATAAAGTTGGGTGCTGGTGATTGAATACCCGGCTGTTTCAAGCCAGGACTCTATGCTGCCAAGTCCTTCAAATGGCACGTGTTGTAAGTAATGGGCGTGCATAGTGTCCCCTATGTATATGCCAGTAATGCTGGAATGATTCTGCCCCATAGTGAGTAAATATGGAATAAAAACAAATAAAACAGACAACCAGCCAATACTTAGGTACAATGCCGGTCTTCGGGTGCTGACCGGTTGGCATCCTTAGCGACAATAAGGTCGCTGAAAGAGTTTTTGAGCCGTTTGTCCCCCCATTTCAGGACCTCCCGCTTAGTAACAATTCATTTATCCAGCCCAGACCGGACCCCGTCAGCAATTGCTGTAACAGGGAGGGCGAGACTGGAGTTATAACCAATGTCATTTGATTCACTCGGCCTTGCGGCTGAACTCCTGCGCGCGATCAGCGAACAGGGCTACACCAAACCAACCCCTATCCAGAGCAAGGCAATCCCTATTATTCTGGAAGGCAAAGACGTATTAGGCGGCGCCCAGACAGGTACCGGCAAGACCGCCGGTTTTACCCTACCCCTGCTACAACGCCTAAACCAAAACCCTGCAGCGAATGGACGTCGCCCCATACGGGCCCTGGTCCTTACCCCCACCCGTGAACTGGCCGCTCAGGTGGGTGCCAGCGTAGAGACATACGGACGGCATCTTCCTCTGAGATCAACCGTGGTCTTTGGCGGAGTGAAGATCAATCCCCAGATTGCCAAACTCAAACAGGGTGTCGATATCCTGGTGGCAACACCGGGAAGACTGTTGGATCACGCCGGTCAAAAAACTGTAGATCTGTCACAGGTCGAGATCCTGGTACTGGACGAAGCCGACCGCATGTTAGACATGGGCTTCATTCACGATATCCGCAAGGTAATGGCCCTGATGCCGAAAAGTTCCACCCGCCAGACCCTGCTGTTTTCCGCCACCTTCTCAGACGAGATTAAACAACTCGCTGACCGCCTGCTTAACCGCCCAGAACTGATTGAGGTTGCACGCCGCAACACAACCGCAGAGCGGATCGCACAAGTGGTGCATCCAGTGGACAAAAAACGTAAGCAAGAGCTACTTAGCTATTTGATTGGCTTTAACAACTGGAAGCAAGTTCTGGTATTCACTCGTACCAAACACGGCGCCAACCGTCTAGCCAAACAACTGGAAAGAGATGGACTAAGTGCCGCCGCCATCCATGGCAATAAAAGCCAGGGTGCCCGCACCCGCGCTCTGGCAGATTTCAAGAGTGGTGAGGTCCGCGTACTGGTCGCCACCGATATCGCCGCTCGCGGCCTGGACATTGACCAACTGCCCCATGTAGTAAACTTTGAACTCCCCAACGTGCCGGAAGACTACGTACATCGCATCGGTCGTACCGGTCGCGCAGGCAACGAGGGCGAGGCAGTTTCACTGGTATGTGTAGACGAACACAAACTGTTACGGGATATCGAACGGCTACTTAAGAGCGAGATCCCCAAGGTAACACTCGATGGCTATCAACCAGACCCCAACATCAAGGCAGAACCCATCAAAAATGGTAGGAATGATAGTGGTCGCTCCCAAAACTCAAGCAAGTCCAAAAGGGAACCTGCTAACAAGCAGGTGAAGCGCAAAAGTAAAAGCACCACTGCTAAACCGCAGACCTGGCGCCCACGTAAAGCCCAGGGTCGAGAACGTGCGTCGTTGTTAGGTGGTGGTAATAGGGACTAGAGATAAGTATACGTCATCCCGCAGCTTGACCGCGGTGGGTAGGTTAACAAACCTTTTATTCAGTATCAGAACCCTCTTGGTCTTCGAGCTCCTCAAACTTGGCGGCCATGGTAGGGTTGTGTCGAGTCAATTTCTTGACCGTAACATCCTGCGCCTTGTCGTTTGCAAGACGAAGATTCCGATCCGTACTGAGTAGAGCGTCTTTCGTCTTCTGCAGATGATCTATTGACTTGTCGATCTCATCTATCGCTGTTTGAAATTTTCTGGATGCAAGATCATAGTTCTTGGCAAAAGCAGTCTTAAACTTATCCAAGTCGCTTTCGAAGTTTGTGACGTCGATGTTCTGCGCCTTAACCAGGGCAAGCTCTGATTTGTATTCCAGCGAATTCATCGCCGCGTTGCGCAGCAACGTAATAATAGGGATAAAAAACTGCGGTCGAACCACGTACATCTTCGGGTAGCGGTGAAACACGTCAACGATTCCGGTGTTGTAGAGTTCGCTGTCTGGTTCGAGCAGAGAGACCAGCACTGCGTACTCGCACCCCTTCTCGCTGCGATCCTTGTCCAGTTCCTTTAGAAAGTCCTCGTTCTTTTTCTTGGTTGCCGTGGTATCGCTTTCGTTCTTCATTTCAAACATGATCGAAACGATCTCGGTACCTGCATCATCCGAGTCGCGAAAGATGTAGTCGCCCTTGCTGCCGGAGCTTGCATCATTGTCCTTCTCGAAATAGGCCCGCGGAAAGGCTGTAGCTCGAATACGGTTGAACTCGGTCTCGCAGTGCTGTTCGAGGGTTTCGCCAACCATCTTGGTCGACAAACGTGCCTTCATATCACGCAGACGCTCAATCGCATCGTCGCGATCCTTGATCTGCGTTTCGTATTTATCCCTGAGCGACTTCTCGGCGAGTTGCTTTTCCAGCTCTACCTGCCTGAGACTATTCTTCAGTTCGTCGCGCTCCTTCTCGACCGCGCTGACCGCCTCAGTGATTGCGAGCCTCTGCGCAACTTCGTTGGACCCAAGTCTCGCTTTCAGATCTTGAATCTCAGCATCCTTGGCTGCAGCGGTCTTCTGCATCTCGTTACTAGCCTGTTCTCTGGCAAGCTCAACCGCGGTTCGCTTATCCTTCTCGGCCAGCTCCAGCCTCTCATGCAACTGCCGCTCGAACTCACTATCGCGCACCTGCTTCAGGATGTCCGCATATCCGGCTTCGTCAATCTTGAATGCCTTCCCACAGTGGGGGCAGATGATTTCATGCATGCCTAATTCATCCTCAGGATTTTATAAACTGCCTACCATTGTATACAATTTAATGAAATCATTCTGGTGTGGAATTGAGGACGACATGCAATACAGAACCCTTGGAAACACAGATATCAAGGTAAGCGTTATCTGCCTGGGCAGCATGACCTGGGGCGAGCAGAACACTGAGACAGAAGGTCATGAACAGATGGATTTCGCCCTGGCTGAGGGTGTTAATTTCATTGATACCGCTGAGCTGTATGCCATACCTGCCAAGGCCGCAACCTACGGCCGCACGGAAGAGATTATCGGCACCTGGCTCAAAGCCAGGGGTAATCGGGATAAGGTGATCATCGCCAGCAAGATAGCCGGTCCAGGAAAGGGTTGGGTCGATCACATACGTAACGGCGAGAGTCGTTTCGATCGGAAGAATATCGAGATAGCACTCAACAACAGTCTGAAGAGACTGCAGACCGACTACATAGACCTGTATCAACTGCATTGGCCTGAACGCAACACCAACTGTTTCGGGAAACTAGGATACAGCCACGATGATAGTGAGTTCACCTCGTTCAAAGAAACACTTGGAGTACTCGCCGACTTCATCAGGGAGGGAAAAATACGCCACATAGGTCTATCTAACGAAACTCCCTGGGGAACAATGAAGTTCCTACAAATAGCAGAACAGCTAAACCTGCCACGAGTAGTCTCTATCCAAAACCCATATAGTCTGCTCAATCGCAGTTTTGAGGTAGGGCTGGCCGAAATCGCCCATAGAGAAAACATAGGACTGCTGGCCTACTCTCCCCTTGGATTCGGAGTCCTTTCTGGCAAATACCTGGATGGCGGCGGTAAACCAGAAGATCGCCTCACCCGATTCCCGGAATACGACAGATACACCAACCATGAGGCAGTCTCAGCCACTAGAGAGTATGTAGCTCTGGCTCGTAGTATGAATCTTAGTCCGGCCCAGATGGCGCTGTCCTATGTAAATAGCAGGTCATTCCTGACCAGCAACATTATCGGCGCTACCAGTATGCAGCAGCTACGGGAAAATATCTCCAGCATTGACCTGCAACTGGACGATGCTGTCCTGGAACAGATTGAAGCCATCCACAAAAGATTTCCCATACCCGCCCCATAAAAAAGGGGAGCCATCTGGCTCCCCGTATGCTTTTAGCATTTCTCTACAGCTATTTAAATACAGAATTAAGATCCGCATCTGTCATGGTTCCAACGCTGTACTCAGCCTCACCTTTTGCCTTCATATAATCCAGGTATGAGGCAAGAAGAAGTGCGGAATCTATAGAAAGGTTATAACCGAACAGGTTACTGCTGGTCTTTTGCTGTATCTTCGCCGCAGTTGAACCATCTTCGTACAGCATAAACAGCACCTTGGTTGGGGTATCAGAGTTATCATCATCGCACATATCTTCTGGGAAACAGCTGGCGACCTTCTGATGGAGTTGACGTAATCCTTTCTTCTTTGCTACACCACTCCACTCGTGGCTCTTCTGGATACCGTGGTTAATCTGACCTATGTCTGCACTGTTAATGGAAATGATATTGCTGCTATCGGATGAGCCGGCGATGTGCTGTACAAACTTAAAATCATAAACTACGCCCTTGCCGGTCGCACGCGGCGCCACTTCTAACTCACCCACTTGGCCGGATCCTGGGGTATAAAATGGAATTAAGGGATAGATCCCAGCAACCTTTTGTGCTGAAAGGGCAACGGGCATCGTTGTGGTTCCTGCAGTTGCACCTGCATCGGTAACAGACTGCCCCTTAAACTCCTCAATTACAGCTATGCGCTCCTTAACCGCATTAACCTTATCATTGTGAAAATCACCGCTACCACCTTGTGTTTTCTCTACCCTAAGAACCTCATTCAGGAGCGCCAGTTGATCATTCGCTATCTTAAGTCTCTGTTGCGCCGCCTCAGAGTCTTGTGCAGTATTGTCCGCAACATCGCCAGCCGCATCTCCAGTGTCGCCCGCCTGGGCGCTATTTTCCGGCTCTTCAGTGAATGTTACCTGTTGCACCTCTTCCGGACTTAGCAGCATACGCATTATTTCGTTTGCACCGGAATAGCTAGTCAACAAATGTGTCTGGCCGGAACTTGATGCAAAGCTGTCAAAGGCGCTTCTGGTTCCTGGCCCCCAGGCCCCGTCGATATAGGAATAATAGAACCCTTTCTCTTGCAATCTTGCCTGAAGCTGGCGACGGATAAAATTGCTTTGACTCCTGAATGCCTGCTCCATTGGTGATGCAACATACCTTGGTGCTCTATATCCTCTATACCTGGGCGCGCTATAAGTGGGCCTACTTGTATACTTTCCTACGGCATACCCACCGATAAACCCCAGTACCGCAGCCCGGGTAGTCTTACCGGCATAGATCGGTGATGAGGTGGCAAGAGCCAAAATAGATATAAGGGTAATCCATCTTTTCATTGTTCCTACCTCTATGTTTTATTAGTAACTTAATAGCTAATGGGATATTTTATCTTAAAAATATCACCCTTTACCTGGCCATGCAGATATTTCTGATAGTTTGATCTTTTAAGCATGGCACGAATATCCTGAATTGCAAAAAATAGGGAGCATCCAGACCCCCCATTTATGCCATGGCATCGTTGAGATGTTTAAGCTCCATCGCTTAACACCATACGTATTATCTCATTCACCCCGGTATAGCTTGTTAACAGTTGGATATTACCTGTACTTGAAGCGTAGTTTTCCAAGGCACTTTGGGTTCCCGGACCCCAAGTTCCATCTATATAGGAGTGATAAAACCCCATCCGCTGTAGTTTCGCCTGAAGCTGGTGACGTACAAAACTACTTTGGCTCCTAAATGCCTGTGCAGCAGGGGTCTGATATATCGGAGCTGTATAGATCGGTGTTGAATAGACAGGAGTTGAATAGACGGGAGTTGAATATATCACTGTACGCGGTGGCGCTGGCCTGTTTACTATACGCCCCACAGCAAACCCCCCGAGAAACCCCAGGGCGGCGGCAGTTCCTCTATGGTGGTGGTGATGGCTATGATGATGGCGCCAGGCATAAGCCGGGGACGAACCGACAAGTGCCAAGACACATATAGTTGTGATTAATCTTTTGTTCATTGTTCCTACCTCCTTGGCTTGATCAGCTTATTTGTAAATTCGGGCGTTATATAAACTATATGATTCATTACCTGAACCAGACCTGAACCTGCTGATATTTCTAGGGGAGGAGCAAAAAAAATAGGGAGCCAGAAGGCTCCCCATCTCTACGTTAACAGTATAAAAAAGCTTAAGCTTCTTCTTCCTGTACTGCCTTCATGCTAAGGCGAACACGGCCCTGCTTATCCACCTCTAGGACCTTCACCTTCACCACATCTCCTTCAGACAGCTTGTCACTTACCTTCTCGACCCGTTCTTCACAGATCTGAGAGATGTGCACCAGTCCGTCCTTTCCAGGCAGGATGGTTACAAAGGCACCGAAATCCATCAGACGAGCAACCTTACCTTCATAGATACGGCCTACTTCAACGTCGGCGGTTATAAGCTCAATGCGCTTCTTGGCCTCTTCACCAGCGGCCTTGTCTACAGAGAAGATCTTGACCATACCGTCGTCGGTTACATCTACAGTGGCGCCTGTCTCTTCGGTGATGGAGCGGATGGTTACACCACCCTTACCGATCACGTCACGGATCTTATCTGGATCTATCTTTATGGAGATGATGCGTGGGGCATGCTCTGACATCTCTTCACGCGGCGTATTGATAACCTTGTTCATCTCGCTCAGGATGTGCAGACGACCCTCTTTGGCCTGATCCAGAGCGATCTCCATGATCTGCTTAGTTATACCGTTGATCTTAATATCCATCTGCAGGGCATTAACGCCATTCTGTGTACCTGCGACTTTGAAGTCCATATCACCCAGGTGATCTTCGTCACCCAGGATATCGGTCAGTACCGCAAACTTGTCTTCATCCTTGATCAGCCCCATGGCCACACCGGCAACCGGACCCTTAAGAGGAACGCCAGCGTCCATCAAAGCAAGGCTGGTACCACATACAGATGCCATGGAGCTGGAGCCGTTGGACTCGGTGATTTCTGAGACCACACGGATGGAGTAAGGAAAATCTTCCATGGTTGGCATAGCGGCCAAAACACCACGCTTGGCCAGACGACCATGGCCTATCTCACGTCGCTTGGGAGAACCTACACGGCCGGTCTCGCCCACACAGAATGGCGGGAAGTTGTAATGCAGCATAAATGGTTCGCGATATGATCCGCCCAGGGCATCGATGATCTGGGAATCACGCTCGGTACCCAGAGTGGTTACAACCAGGGCCTGGGTCTCACCACGGGTAAACAGGGCTGAACCGTGGGTGCGTGGCAAAACACCAGTGCGTACGGTTATGGGACGCACGGTTCTGGTGTCACGGCCATCGATACGCGGCTCTCCGGCCAATACCCTGCCGCGCACGATCTTTTTCTTCAGGCCATCTACTGCGCCTTTTACCTCGCCCTCGCTCCACTTTGGCTCTTCGCCGGCACAGAGCTGCTCAACTACCTCAGCTGTAACTGCATCCACACGACTGTAGCGATCCATCTTGTCGGCGATGGAGTATGCCTCGGTAAGGCCGGAGGTAGCGGCAGCAGCCACTGCATCAACCAGCTCTGTATCGACAGCAGGTGGTACAAATTCAGCAACCTCTTTACCCACTTCTGCGGCAAGTTCCCTGATGGCCTTGATAGCAACCTGCATCTGCTCATGACCGAACATTACTGCGCCAAGCATGACCTCTTCCGACAGCTCGTTGGCCTCGGATTCAACCATCAACACGGCCTCTTCCGTACCAGCCACTACCAGGTCCAGATCGCTGGCCTCGTTAAGGCCGGTCTGGTCCTGATTCAGCAGGTATTGACCATCCTTGTAGCCAACACGGGCCGCACCTATCGGGCCCTGAAACGGCAGGCCTGATATAGCCAGGGCTGCAGAGGTACCGATCAGCGCCGGGATTTCTGGATCTACGGCGGGGTTGAGGGACATAACGGTACAAATAATCTGCACCTCATTGGTGTATCCCTTGGGAAACAGTGGACGAATAGGACGATCGATCAGGCGGCAAGTGAGGGTCTCCTTCTCACTGGGACGTCCTTCACGACGAAAAAAACCGCCGGGGATTACGCCGGCGGAATAGGTCTTCTCTTGATAGTCTACGGTTAGAGGGAAGAAATCACGTCCCTCAATCGCGTTTTTAGATCCGACTACGGTGCACTGTACTACGGTGTCGGACATGTTGATCATGATGGCGCCATCGGCCTGTCGAGCGATCTCGCCGGTTTCCAGAACGACCTTGTGGTCACCATATTGAAACTCTTTGGTTATCAAACTCACTTGAATATCCTCGTATATTTGAGATGAGCGACTTAACGGCGCAGACCAAGACTGGAGATGAGGGAGCGATAACGCTCTACATCTTTGGCTTTCAGGTAGTCCAGAAGCTTGCGGCGTGAATTTACCATCCGTACCAGACCCTGACGGGAGTGGTGATCATGCTTGTGTTCTGCGAAATGCTCAGTGAGCTTTTTGATATTGGCGGTCAACAAGGCCACCTGCACTTCAGGTGATCCGGTATCGCCATTGGAACGAGCATACTGCTCAACAATCGCCTTCTTCTCTTCCGCGTTCATTGCCATATCTATTTCTCCTCATTGATGATTAATTGGTGGTGTTTCCCACCGATAATCCGCACCCCGACAATGGGTTCAGAGTACGAACCTCGACCTCCCAAGGAGGCCTCTCAAAGATACCTGATCAGCCGGCACAGCCGTTCAGGATCCGCCTACTACAAAAATAAGCCGTGCATTATGCTAGGTTTAGGCAAACCAAGCAAATTTAAAACCGCAAATAGTAGCGCCATTCTCCCTCTCCCCTTGGGGAGAGGGCCGGGGTGAGGGGGTAATCCTAAAAGCCAATCAACCCTCACCCTAACCTTTATGCCCTTTAGGGTGCTCTCCCAATCATGGGAGAGGGGATCACCGTGTGTTTACATCATACGGCGCGGTGCCACCCTGCCGTCGTCCAGGATTTCACCCGCACCCATAAATGAACCGTTGGCGTCAAATATCCTTACCATCCCTTCGGTGGGAGCATTGGGTACCAGCACCGGCTGTCCCTGTTTCAGATAAAAAGTTGCATCAGGGGACAGCTTCACCTCCGGCCAACTGGACAGAGCACTATCTATCGGGAGTAATAGTCCATCCAGGGAAGAAAAGCCATCTTCAGCCAACCGGTTAATCTGCTCCATGGTCACCAGGTTATCGTCCCCGTAAGGCCCAACCCCGGTGCGCCGTAGAGCCGTAACATGGGCACCACAGCCCAGTTTATTGCCGATATCCTCCGCCAGAGTGCGAATATAGGTCCCCTTGGAACAGTGCACATCCAGATTAAATTCCGGCTCTGAATAGCCCTGCATGGCGATCTGGTGGATAGTCACCCGGCGCGGCTCGCGCTCCACCTCGATGCCGTCACGTGCCAGCTTGTACAGACGCTCACCCTTGTGCTTCAAGGCAGAGTACATAGGAGGAATCTGTTCGATCTCACCTTCAAACTCAGTAAGAACCTTTTGTATGTCAGATTCTGTGATGCCGTCCACCGACCTGGTCTCCAACACCTCGCCCTCCGCATCGGCAGTGGTGGTGGTTACCCCCAGCTTGATACGTACCTGATAGCGTTTATCAGCATCTAACAGGAAGGCGGACACCTTGGTGGCGGCACCGAAACAGATGGGCAACAGACCGTCGGCCAGTGGATCCAGGCTGCCGGTATGGCCAGCCTTTTGCGCCTTGAAGATGCGCTTCACATCCTGTAGTGCCTTGTTGGAGGTGATACCCAGAGGCTTATCCAACAACAGAATGCCGCGCACATTGCGGCCGCTTTTACGACGCCTTCCCATTCTTATTGCCTACTCATCTTCATTGTGTCTCTTTTTGTCACTCGCCACCGCCTGTTCAATCAATGCAGAGAGATGAGCACCCTTTTCTATGGACTCGTCATAGACAAAGTGGAGTTGTGGCAGGCTTCTGATAT
Organism: Sedimenticolaceae bacterium; assembly: GCA_050288625.1. GTDB lineage: Bacteria > Pseudomonadota > Gammaproteobacteria > Chromatiales > Chromatiaceae > JAAGZL01. The sequence continues at coordinate 12,039 of JBNKEE010000042.1, forward strand.
TCAGGCGATGACCCAACTCGTGCCTGAAGAATGGGGCCGTCTCTTTCAAGACATGGGTGGTCTCCGCCACATCCATCTCACCACCGATAAAGGTGAAATAGACCTTGGCATGGGAAAAGTCGCGCACTACTTTGACTGCCTGGATTGTGATCATACCCAGGCGCGGATCGTTCAGTTCGTCCCGCACCAGTTGTGCCAGCTCACGCTGAATCTGGGAACCAACCCGGTCGGTTCTGCTGAATTCTCTTGCCATTAAATTGTACGGTCCAGTCAGATTTCGCGCGCCACTTCGGTACGTTCGAACACCTCGATCTGATCACCGTCTTTGACGTCGTTGTAGTTCTTAACGCCGATACCACATTCGGTTCCGGCCTTGACCTCATTGACGTCATCCTTGTGGCGACGTAGAGATTCCAGTTCACCTTCATAGATAACCACGTTATCACGCAGCACACGGATCGGGTTGTGGCGTTTGACCGTCCCTTCCACCACCATGCAGCCGGCAATAGCACCGAACTTGGATGAACGGAACACTTCTCTGACCTCGGCCAGACCGATGATCTCCTCCCGAATCTCGGGGGTAAGCAGACCGGAGATGGCCTTCTTAACGTCGTCCATGATCTCGTAGATGATGCCGTAGTAGCGAATATCCACGCCCTTGTCTTCCGCTGCTCTGCGGGCCGTAGCATCGGCACGTACGTTGAACCCGATGATGAATGCACCTGAGGTAAGGGCCAGGTTCACGTCTGACTCGTTGATTCCGCCTACACCGGCAGCAACGATCTTTACCTTGATGTTATCGGCCTCGATCTTGAGCAGAGACTCTTTCAAGGCCTCCACACTACCCTGCACATCGGCCTTGATTATCAGATTGACATAGTTGGTCTCACCCTCGGTCATCTGTGAGAAGAACTCATCCATCTTAGCCGCCTTCTGGTCCGCCATACGGCTATCACGGTTCTTCTCCTTGCGCATATCAGATAGTTCGCGCGCCTGACGTTCAGACCTAACCACCAGCACATCATCACCAGCATTAGGCACACCGGAAAGCCCCAATACCTCAACCGGCATGGATGGTCCAGCCGATTCGATGTTTTGACGATTCTCGTCCAGCAAGGCGCGTACCCGACCAAACTCCTGGCCACTGACCAGGATGTCACCAGCGTTAAGGGTGCCGGTCTGAACCAGCACAGTTGCCACAGGACCGCGTCCCTTATCCAGACTGGATTCTACGATGATGCCTCGAGCCGGCGCATCTGCCACGGCCTTCAATTCCAGCACCTCGGCCTGCAGTAGGATAGCATCTAGCAGGTCATCAATGCCCTGACCAGTCTTGGCCGACACCTGCACAAACATGGTATCGCCTCCCCAGTCTTCAGGGACAATCTCGTGTTGGGTCAGCTCCTGTGTGACCTTATCTGGCTGTGCCTCGGGTTTATCCATCTTATTGATGGCGATAATGATTGGCACCTCGGCCGCCTTGGCGTGTTGTATCGCTTCCACCGTCTGGGGCTTCACACCATCGTCAGCAGCCACCACCAGAATTACGATGTCCGTTACCTTGGCGCCACGGGCACGCATAGCGGAGAACGCTGCGTGTCCTGGCGTATCCAGAAAAGAGATCATCCCTTTGTCTGTTTCCACATGATAGGCACCGATATGCTGGGTAATGCCACCGGCCTCGCCTGCCGCCACTCTGGTTGCGCGGATATGGTCCAACAGCGAGGTCTTACCGTGATCCACATGGCCCATAATGGTTACTACCGGGGCACGACTAACCTCTTCCCCCTTAACCTCATCATCCAATGCACTAATGACCTCGGCCTCAATATCTCCGGCCTTCTGCATAACAGGGTTGTGGCCCATCTCTTCCACCACCAGAGTAGATGTATCTCGATCCAACGGCTGGTTGATGGTCACCATCATACCCATCTTCATCAGTTCTTTGATCACCTCGGCCGCCTTAACCGACATCTTTTGCGCTAAATCGGCGACCGTGATGGTTTCAGGGATCTCTACATCATGTACCACTGGTGCGGTTGGTTTAACAAAACCGTGCTGTGTCTCTTGCTGCACTTGAACCGGGCGCTTCTTTTGTGCCTTGCCTTTGCGCCGACCACTCTTGTCCTTTGCAACATGCAGCTCCTCTCGACCATGACGCGTGGCCTTGTCCTTATGTCGCCCACGGGGTGGCTCATCTTTTCTGTGTGCAGTCTTCTTACCGCTCTTTTCTTCGGCAACACGTTGGGCTTCAGCCTCAATCACCTTCTTTTTCGCCTCTTCCATAGCCTCTTCTTCGGTAAGTTCCTTTTCTGCCGGCTTTGTCTTCTCCTTGGCTTCTGGCTTGGCGCTAGTCTCTATTTCCTTCTCTTTCTCCTCTGAAACCTTGGCAGCCTGTTCCTCTTGCTTAAGTTTCTGCTCCTCTGCCTGCTGCTTCTCCTTCAGTTCATTCTCACGCTTTGCCTGCTCAGCCTTACGTCTGGCTTCTGCCTCAGCGGCGATTTGCTTCTTCAATTCTTCCTGTTCCGCCAGTGCCTTCTTGGCTGCCTCGGCCTCCCTTAGCCTCTTCTCCTTCTCTGACTCTGACTCTACCTTGGAGATAATACGTTTACGACGCACCTCTACACTTACGGTCTTACCGCCACGCGCAGTCCCTCTAACAGGCGTACGCCCGGCAGCCGCTGGCTGACGCAGTTCGCTTACGCTCTTGCGTTTCAGGGTTATCTTACGACCGGACCCAGCGCCATCACTCCCTTTCTTACCATGACTTTCCCGCAGATGAGCCAACAGTTGGGACTTTTCGGCCTCCGTTACCATGTCCTCGCCATCCTTTTTCTTCACCCCGGCCTTCTCTAGCTGTGACAGTAGAGTTTCGACCGGTATGCCAACATCTCCGGCAAGTTGTTTTACTTTTACTTCGCTCATGCTAGGGCCTCCAAGACAGCCTAAAATTTAGGCCTTGTCTTCCTCATCCGCAAACCATGGAGCACGCGCCGTCATAATCAACTGCGCTGCGCGCTCTTCGTCCATATCGTCAATCACCATCAGTTCGTCCACTGATTGTTCCGCCAGATCTTCCATGCTGGTAACGCCGATCTGGGCCAGTTCATAGGCCAGCTTGCGGTCCATACCATCCATATTAAGCAGATCTTCCTCCGGCTCAGCGTCTGAGAGCTTCTCTTCCTTAGCGATTGCCAAGGTCAACAACACATCCTTGGCTCGCTCTCTCAATTCATCGACGATATCCTGATCAAACTCTTCGATTGCCAACATCTCCTCTATGTCAACGTAGGCAACCTCTTCCAGAGTGGAGAAACCCTCCTGGACCAATATTATTGCCACCTCTTCGTCTACATCCAGCCATCCCATGAACTTATCCACCAGCTCACGGGCCTCGGCCTCGCTCTTCTCCGTGGCCTCGTCCTCATTCATGACGTTGAGTTCCCAACCGGTCAACTCGCTGGCCAGGCGCACATTCTGTCCGCCCCTGCCGATGGCCTGAGAGAGGTTCTCCTCTTCAACCGCCACCGTCATGCTGCCCTTCTCCTCATCCACTACAATGGAAGAGACATCAGCAGGTGACATTGCATTGATCACAAACTGGGCCGGTGTTTCGTTCCAAAGAATGATATCAACACGCTCGCCGTTCAACTCATTGGATACAGCCTGCACCCTGGAACCACGCATGCCAACACAAGCACCGACCGGATCAATGCGTTGGTCATGTGCCTTAACTGCGATCTTGGCACGCAGTCCTGGATCACGTGCAGCACCTATAATCTCAATCAGACCGTCACTTACCTCAGGCACTTCCAGCTTAAAAAGTTCGATCAACAGCTCTGGACAGGTACGGCTTACAAAAAGCTGGGGGCCACGATTCTCCGGGCGAATATCAAATAGGTATCCTCGAATCCTGTCACCACTGCGTACAGACTCCCTGGGGATCATCTCTTCTCTAGGTATGATGGCCTCGGCATTGGCTCCCAAGTCCAGGGTTACGTTACCCCGCTCTATCCTCTTAACCACGCCGGTCACCAGCTCACCGATACGATCCTGATACGCTTCAACCACCTTGGCCCGCTCGGCCTCGCGCACCTTCTGCACGATCACCTGTTTAGCGGTCTGGGCTGCGATGCGCCCAAAGGCAATAGACTCCATCGGCTCTTCTACATAGTCGCCTACCTGGATATCCGGATTATCCTTCTTCGCATCTTCCAACATGATCTGTGTCTTTTCGTTGAAGCCGTCCTCATCCGGCTCTTCGATCACAGCCCAGCGACGGAAACTGGCGTAGTCGCCTGTCTCACGATCGATCGCGACCCGCACGTCTATATCGCCACCGTTCTTTTTACGCGTGGCGGATGCCAGAGCGGCCTCGATCGCATCGAAGATAATATCTTTCTCTACATCCTTCTCGTTGGAAACCACGTCAACGACAAGCAAAATCTCTTTATTCATCAGTCAATTCCCAAATCAGAATTCCGGTACCAGCCGTGCCTTATCTATTTGCTCCAACGGCAGGCACTCCATTTCACCATCCATCTCCAGCATAACTCCTTCATCCTGGACGCCCTTTAAAATACCTTCAAAATTACGCCTTCCATGCAACTTCATGCGTAGTTTTATGCGCACTTTACTGCCGGAAAAACGTTCAAAATGCTCTTTTACAAACAACGGCCTATCCATACCTGGAGAAGATACCTCCAGTTGATAGGCCTCTTGCAGTGGATCCTCCACATCCAGCATGGCACTGAGTTGACGACTTACAGCAACACAGTCGTCCAACATGATTCCTCCATCCCGGTCTATATAAACGCGTAACAGTCCGGAATCACCACCGCGACGGTACTCAATCCCGACCAGCTCATACCCCATTGGCTCCACGACCTGTCCAATGAGTTGATTCAATCTATCTGGCGCACTTTGCATATCTTGTGTAGTGCTCTGCATTCACCACAACGAAAAAATGGGCCAAAGGCCCACTTCTTCTCAAAAACCATGATAACCGGAGAGGTATTATACCGCCTACATTGGCTCACACCAAAACCCGGTCTCCAAAAAAAACCCCGAATTCGGGGTTTCTCAAAATTCTATATTGACAGCAATTCCCAAATAAACACTCCATGTGGCGCTGCCCCTCCTCAAGTGGCGTGAATGATACTCTATTTAATTGTTTTTTCCAAGATTCTTGGGAAATTTACTTATCTGCCTTTCAACTCATCCAGCCAGACCTTCTGACAACTGTGGCGGTGTCGCTGTTCCAGGATAGCGCGTATCTTCATCTCGACCTTGGCGAAAGCGGTACGTTTGCTCGGCTTGATCTTCTCACACAGCAGGATATGGAAACCCATCTCCGATTCGATGATAGGGCTTATCTCTCCCTCTTCCATAGAGAACAACGCGGTGTCCAGTTCCGGATAGAGCTGGCCGGCCTTTAGTTCACCCAGCTTACCTCCTTCCATTGCGGTGGGACATTCGGAATAGCGCTGAGCGAACTGAGAGAAACGATTAGCACGATCTCCCAACTTATCCGCCACCTGCTCTATCCTAGCCAGGGCCGCCTCTCGGGTGTTTTCCGAAAACTCTGGATTCACTGTAATTAGGATATGTCGGGCCACCCGCAGCTCTGGCTGTTCGAAACGGTCCAGATGCATCTCATAAAAAAGACGAACGTCGGTATCGGTCACTGGGCTGCTCGCTTCCACTACTCGCTGCATAACGGCATCAAACATAAGCTCACGGTAGAGGGCATGACGCAGAACCTCCTCATCCAGACCGTTGGCCTGCAGATCATTTAAAAACTCATCGCGACTATCATAACGCTGTTCGATACTGGCAATAGAGTTTCTCAGCCACTCTTCAGGTATCACCAACCCTTCGCTCTCCGGGGCGGCGATAACCAACGACTCTAACTCGTAACTATTGGTCGCCTTGGCATAGATCTGTTCATACTCATCTGAATCCAATTGGGTTAGATCCTTGCCAAAATCGTTCAGGGCATTACGCAACAGATGGTAACTGAATTCCGCAGATGACTCAGGCATCCTCTCGGCCAAGTTCATTTCTCCTCTCCATCTTCTGGATATAAAAATTCCAGTGAACCTTCAGGTATCTGGAAGGTACGTCCGGCAAAGCGCACATGATAGAGGGGGCCTCCTTCATGTTCCCGCATCACCTTCTCGACCTCTCCGGCATCTCCCGGCTCCGCTATCACCTCGCCACAGAACGCCAGCTGTATCTTCGGCGTCACCTTGTCCCGAAACTCAAACCTGGTGGGGGTCCAGGGTGCGCTCGCCGGTTGTATCTCCTGTTCACGGCAACCCACCAGACATCCGCTCTCGAGAAAATCGACCGAGTAAATAACCTGATCCTGCAGAAAGGTACCCACATCCTTCACATAGCCGACACTGCCCTGGGACACCAACAGCTCGCCCCTGGCCTTGCCGGGAAAGGTGCCATCGTTTCGGATGGTCCTGGTTACCCGTACCTCGGCGCCGAATTCATACCTTGGAGGTTGCACTATGTATCCCCATGGTCAGATCACTTAATGGCACCGCCGCCTGCCCAGGTCCCATAGTGCGGAACACCCTGAACACCTTCTCGGTGCGGGCATCGGAATTAACGAAGTCTGTGTAGGCCTTTTTCAGCCACTCGGCATAAAAAGCACGCAAGGCCGTCTCTTCTTTGGGTAGATCATCCTTGGTCATCTCCAGATAGTCGTGAAAACGCTGCAGTATGTGTAGGCGATTCACCTGCACCACGCTGGGTTCGTATGGCACCTGGAAGTAATCCAGAAACTCCTCGGCACTGGTCAACTCTTCCATATCCATTTCGATCTCTTCTGTCATCACATCTGCTCCCGCTTCATTGCCAAACACTTCCCGGACTGTTCGAGTGCACCTCGAGATAATACTGAAGCAGCAGAAACTTATCCGGCGACTGTTTCCTTGCCCCGCTAAAACGCCTGATCCTTTGCAGGATCTGTTCGGACTCTCCGGGCAACAGTTCGATACCCAACTCGGTAAAGGCGTGCACAACCGCCCCACTACCAGAGTGTTTTCCCAGGACCAT
>JBNKEE010000043.1:0-46084 GCA_050288625.1 Sedimenticolaceae bacterium
ATAAGCGTCTGTTGTATCGGGCACGCTATTATGATCGGGTGGATGGGACTGGGTTTAGGTATTTGTAGGCGTCATCCCGCGTCTTGACCGCGTGGTCCAGAAGCTCCCTCTCCCCCAGGGGAGAGGGAGTGGAAAGGTGGCTACTAAACTTGTTACAGATACAGATACAGATGCGCGGAAACACCTCTCAACAAAGCCTAAACGCACCGATCACCGCAACGATGAGTATGAGATAGCCGAGATATGCGGAGGCGTCACCACGCTGTGATCCCCAATGAACCATGAAAGCACCTACGCTCCCGGCAATAACCGGACCAGGCCAGGATTCGTGTTTAACTCCATAAAGCCAGTGGCGGGATGTTTGTTCGGCCGCATCAGGGCAAAACAGTAGCGGCAACAAAATCAGTGCGGCGAAGACTAGAAGAACAATGGGGTATGAAAAACGTATCTGCATCACACAAACTCCTTGGTATTGCGGTCAGGCGGATGGACGACAACAACCTACTGCGCCGCCTTCATCATGTACTCAACCGCCGCAGCAATCTCCTCGTCACTGAGGTGGGTAAAACCGCCTTTGGGCGGCATTGTTCCAGTTGCGCCGGTAAAACCGGTTATGGCGTTTTTAACCAGTGCACCTTTGCCCTTGGCTATACGGTCTTTCCACAGTGCCGCATCGCCAAATTTGGGAGCACCTGCCGCACCTGTGCCGTGACAGGCAATGCAACCGGACTTGAAAACCTTCTCACCCAGAGGAACTGGTTCAACGGCCGGTGTTGTGGGTGGTACAGCTTCGGCTGGGGTTGTCTCGGTAGGAGCTTTTTCTGTAACTGGGGCTTGTTCAGTAGGTGCTGGTTTGGTTGGGGTTTTGGTGATATTTAGCTCAGGCATGGTGCCTTTGGCTGGAGCGGCAGATTTATTGGTTTCGGTGTTGGTTTCACTACAACCGAACATGCCTGCGGAAATCAGGAGAAGCACTCCAGCAAGAGTTAAACTGACACTGTGATTCCTGTTTGCCATGCTCTTAACCTCCCAACGTTGTTTGTACATTAGTTATTTTAGGTTAGATCTTTAACAATCCTCTTAAGTTGTTTATAGACCTCAAGTCCATCTTTATCCATCACCTGATCGATAACCCAGCGGTTTTCATCCTCCAAGCCCATTATCTGCTGTATCTCAAATCCGAGGTGACGCATGAACGGATAGCTAGGTCCTTCATCGGTGAAGCCGAGTTCCGAGTATTCTTGCGAGCGCCGGTTGAATTTTGCTATAAAAGGTGAACGATAGTCTCCATCCCCCAAAAGTTCTATACTGTTTTCCTGCACGTGTTCCGCCAGTCTGCCCACCAGTGAGGTGATGAGTTCGGTGCGTTGTTCCTGATCTAGCCGGTCGTGCACCAGGCGGTCTACTATCTGGATCTGGAAGATGAGATATTCCTGGATGACGCCTAGACGCTGTTCGTCCGAGTCGTATATGAAGCGTTCACTGTGCAGGACCATGGCCTTATCCATGGCAATGCGCCAGCCGTTGAAGGCGATAGCGCCGGCGGTCTCTGCGGTAGACCTCTCTCTCTCTTCCTTGTGCCAGTGACTCTTGATTCTTACTGCCAATTGAGGTCTCCATTGTGCCTGCCAGTGAATAGGCAGGCACAATAGTTAGAGGATATTAATAGCCACCCTTACGACGGGTTTCCGGTAGTCCGGCTATCTTGCCTGCTTCTTTGGCCGGTCCTCTGGGGAAAAGGACGTAGAGGGCCTTGGTGTCCACCTTGTCCAGGTCGGTCCAGATACTCTTGAAGTGTTTTACCATGTGACGTTCATTCGGCTGGTTTTCATTGTTGTTGAAGTACTCATCACGCAGGTAGTTGATTACGTCCCAAGACTTGTCGGTCAACTCCACGCCTTCTTCCGCGGCAATCACCTTGGCTAGGTCTTCACTCCAGTCATCAAGATTTTCCAGATAGCCATTGGCGTTGGTTGCAATGGTGGTACCGTTTACCTCGTATGCCATATCTTTTCTCCTTACTTCTATTTCTAAATTGATCTGTTTTTGTTTGTCTGATTAGACCACGCCATTTTATGGAATGGGCAAAAAGGTTAATTAAGGAAGATCTGATTAGCCCGTATTCTGGAATCTATCTGTTTAATTTTTCTAGATCTCGGTATGCGCCATGACGTCGAAAAAATGGGGTTAATCAGAGATTCCTTAAATTATCCTAAACTAATTATTATATGCTCTTTGACGCAACGAACAAGCCGATTCCCATTTGTCGATATTTACCTAGCCCATTGATCTGAAGTTTGACTCCGTCCTGTGCCGACATGCCACTCACCATCAGTGACTTGGTGTGGATTTGTCCGTCCGGAGTGGAGATGGTGTGCCCTTTTCCTGACAGGGCCTTGGTGAATCTCAGGTTCATAGCGCGCAACTCCTGTATCGAACGCTGGGTAAACTGCTCATCGTCTTCCACAATGTCTGAGTAAACGTAGCGAGAATAGAAGGTATTGCTGCTGACCAGATGCATGGCCTTGGCCTGGCCTATCTCCATTTTGTGACCGGATATATCCAGGGTCCTGCCGCACAGTTTACGGGCATCCTCTATCCTCTCTTGCGGCAAGCGCAGGCGCAGCTTGGTTCGTTTTGGGAGCAGTATGGTTGCATCCTGTGACTCCGGGCGTTGCCAGCCGTGCATTGATGCGCCGCCGTATATGATATGTAGACCGCACTCAGGTTCGTTGGCAAACCAGGGTAATATACCGATGATGGCAGAGGATAGGGCGTAGGCGTGATCCACCGGTATGGATGGGCACTCTATGTTGAAAGCCAGGTCAACCACGTCATCCGGGATCTGGTATTCAGCCTCTTCTTCGTCCTGCCACATATCTGTGCCTTCGTGGTTATGCCGGTATTAGATCGCGCAAGCGGTCGCGGTCGTACCACCAGTCGTCGTTGGTCAGGACATCCAGAATACTAGCTAGGCGCGGCAGGAGTTTGTCAGGATCGTTCAGCTCTAGCTGTTCCACCCAGAATTCAAAGATCTCCTGATCCTCTACCTGACTATGCCGCCTGGCTACCTGGCCCAGAAGCTGCCTGGTAAAAAAGCGCAGCTCTTCCAGATCGCCGTTGGCGCGTAGGTCCACCAGATAGCATGCGGTGGCTGCTGCTACTGCTGCACCGTCATCTTTATCCTGGGTTTCATCAACCAGATGTTGCAGCATGGCAACGCTTAGATCTGGTTCGATGGGGAAGGTGACCCCTAGCCAGATGCCATGGGCCAGGGCCTGGATGGAGTTTTCGCGATCTGCCTGATACATCACATCACAGGCCTCCACCGCCTGTGTCCAGAGCTGCTCCGCCAGTGCCTGGTCAAGACACTCTCTGGCTATATTCCAGGCTTCATTCTGGCGTTCCAGGTCTAGCATGAGATAACAGCTGTCCATGGTGAGTTTGAGTCGCTCGTATGTGTCCGCCTCCCTTGGCAGCCGTTCTATGTCATTCTGAATACCCAGAAGTTTGGCCTCCAGATGTTGGATAGATTGAGTTTCTTCTTCAGCGCTCTCGCCCAAGACAAATTCGTTTTTCAGGTGTTTCATTACTATCTATACCATCTCAGGTAAACGCCGATTCCAGGCGGTCTTCCCAGTCTTCCGGGGTGTCGAAATATTGAGGTTTGACATCTATACGGAAGAACATTTCACTTTTAGAACGCTCTTTTACCGTTGCGAGCAGTTCATCAAAGGATTCCAAATCCGGGTTTTGGATCATTATCTCACTTAAGTACAACATTCGGATCAAGACCTCTGTCGGTTGGATTCAGGTGGCATCCGGTGTCAGATGCTTGAGTAAACAAAGTTATTCAACTCTAATAAACGGATGTTAGCAAGTGGGCGTTGAATAGGAAGAATTTAGCCGAAAGCCGAGTGCGGGGCAGTATTAATTGTAGGGGTGGTCAAGAAATCGCACATGATATCAAGAAGCTAATTGCTCGCTAAATAAAAATAATGCAGCCATTATTGATCTAAATATATCTCTTATGGGATATTAATGTATACTAACAAACATCTCATCATAGGGATATTTTACTGCATTAGGAAATTCTAAACTTTCGACATTCTGAAATAGCTGGCCCCGAGGCCAGGGCGATTAAGATTCCATACCGCATAGTTTGATTGCCCAGGATATTTTGAGTTTTAGAGATATCCCGGATTGATGCGGTTACCCATATATTAAAGTGATAATTGGGAGATAATAGTAATGGCAAAACCACTGCATGATACTCCGATGCTTGACCAACTCGAAAGCGGCCCATGGCCGAGTTTCGTAACCGGTCTGAAACGTCTTGCAAAGAACAGTGACATGGTTGTTGACCTTCTGGGTCAGCTTGAGACCTCATACGAGACCAGAATGGGCTACTGGAAGGGTGGAACCGTTGGCGTTATCGGCTATGGCGGTGGTGTTATTCCCCGTTTTACCGAGCTTAAGGGAGACGATGGCAAGCCTCTGTTTCCTGAATGTGCAGAGTTCCATACCTTGCGTATCATGCCTCCTCCTGGCATGCACTATGATTCCAACACCCTGCGTAAGTTCTGCGATATCTGGGAGAAGCACGGTTCCGGCCTGATCGCTCTGCACGGCCAGTCTGGTGATATCATGCTGCAGGGTTGTACCACCGATAAGGTTCAAGAGGCCTTTGACGAGGTTAACGAAATGGGCTTCGATATGGGTGGCGCAGGACCTGCTGTACGTACGGGCATGTCATGTGTAGGTGCTGCGCGTTGCGAGATGTCCTGCTTTGATGAGGGCCGTACCATGCGTATGTTGGTCAACAACGTACTGGATGACATGCACCGTCCCGCTTTGCCATACAAGTTTAAGTACAAGGTGTCCGGTTGCGGTAACGACTGCACCAACTCCATTCAGCGTTCTGACCTTTCAGTGATCGGTACCTGGCGTGACGATATGAAGGTCGACCAGGATGAGGTTAAGGCCTATGTTGCAGAGAAGGGACGCAAGTATGTTATCGATAACGTAATCACACGTTGCCCCACCACGGCCCTGTCACTGAACGATGACGACACCTTGGAAGTGGACAATAAGAACTGTGTTCGCTGCATGCACTGTCTCAACGTAATGACCAAAGCCCTCTCTCCGGGCGACGACAAGGGCGTAACTATCTTGTGCGGTGGTAAGCGTACACTGAAGATCGGAGACCTCATGGGCACGGTTATCGTACCGTTCATGAAGCTCGAGTCAGACGACGATTTCGAGGACCTGGAAGAGCTGGCTACAGAGATCATCGACTTCTTCGCCGAGAATGCGCTGGAGCATGAGCGTACTGGTGAGATGATAGAGCGTATTGGCTTGGCAAACTTCCTTGAAGGTGTTGGCCTTGAGGTTGATCCGAACATGGTCAACAGTCCTCGTATGAACTCCTATGTCCGTATGGATGGCTGGGATGATGAAGTGGCTAAGTGGGAAGCGCGTAAAGCTGCCAGCTAATAAAGCTACCACCGGTTTTAAGGTTTAGATGTGGCGTGACAGATGTAACAATCCAACGCCACTTATAATGAATTAAGATAAGAGATATTTGGAGATAATTATGTCCCAACCTCGCATGCCAATTGAGAGTGGTGTACCGGAGATGGATCCGTACCTGCATCCGGTACTGAAGAAAAACTATGGCGACTGGAAGTATCATGACCGTCCGCGTCCTGGCGTACTGCGCCATGTGGCCAATAGCGGAGACCAGGTCTGGACCGTGCGTGCCGGTACTCCACGTCAGATGGATGTAACTATGATCCGTCAACTAATGGATATCTGTGACGAGTTCGCCGAAGGTTATGTCCGTTTTACCTCACGCTCCAACATCGAGTACATGGTTAGCGAAGAGTCCAAGGTACAACCTCTGATCGACAAGCTGACCGCTGAAGGTTATCCGATCGGTGGTACCGGTAACTCCGTATCCATGATTGCTCATACCCAGGGCTGGTTGCATTGCGACATCCCGGGCACCGACGCATCTGGCGCTGTTAAGGCCCTGATGGATGAACTTATCGATGAGTTCCAGAAGGAAGAGATGCCGAATCGGGTGAAGATCACCACCTCCTGCTGCCAGATCAATTGCGGCGGCCAGGGCGATATCGCTATAAATATTCAGCACACCAAGCCGCCAAAGATTAACCATGATCTGGTAGCAAACGTGTGTGAGCGTCCGGCCGTTGTGGCTCGTTGCCCAGTAGCGGCCATTCGTCCTGCCATGGTTAACGGCAAACCTTCTTTGGAAGTGGATGAGCGTAAGTGTGTATGCTGTGGTGCCTGTTTTCCACCATGCCCACCGATGCAGATCAACGATCCGGTAAACTCAAACTTCGCTATCTGGGTTGGCGGCAAAAGTTCCAACGCCCGTAGCAAGCCTACCTTCCACAAGCTGGTGGCATCTAATGTTCCAAACAATCCACCACGCTGGCCAGAGGTTTCTGAGATCGTTAAGAAGATCCTGGCGGCGTATAAAGAGGATGCCAAGGACTACGAGCGTATCGGTGAGTGGGCTACCCGCATCGGTTGGGGTGCATTCTTCGAAAAGACCGGACTGCCGTTCACCAAATACCACATTGATAACTGGCGTGGTGGCCGCGCGAACCTGAATGCGTCCAACCATGTTCGCTTCTAAGTTGATTTGACGACTACTGACTACTTATAAAAGGATAAGAAATGAAGTTTTCGATTCAAATTAATGAGGGGCCTTATCAGCACCAGGCTACCGATTCCGCCTACCAGTTTACCAAAGCGGCCCTGGAGAAGGGGCACGAGATCTTTCGTGTCTTCTTCTACCACGATGGCGTGAATAACGGCACCAATCTGACCACCCCTCCGCAGGACGACCGTAACATCGTCAAGCGCTGGAGTGAGTTGGCGCAGGAACATGATCTGGATCTGGTGGTTTGTGTTGCAGCAGCCCAGCGCCGCGGTATCGTGGACGAAGGTGAGATGCAGCGTAACGGTAAAGATGCCCAAAATATTGCCGACGGATTCCGTATCTCTGGTCTTGGCCAGTTGATTGAGGCTGGTATACAAGCGGACCGTCTGGTCGTTTTCGGTGATTAAGCGTAGGGGTTGAAGAAATGTCTGAAGATATAAAAAAATTCATGTACATCAACCGCCGCGCCCCCCATGGCACTATCTATGCCTGGGAGTCTCTGGAGGTTGTATTGATCGGTGCCGCCTTTGATCAGGACGTCAGTCTGGCGTTTCTGGATGATGGTGTATATCAGCTGCTGAAGAGTCAGGATACCACTGGTATTGAAACCAAGAACTTCTCGCCAACCTACGCGGCCCTGGGGGACTATGATGTCACCAAGCTGTATGTAGAGAAGGAGTCCCTGGAAGAACGTGGCCTGACACTTGATGATCTGATGGATCTTAAATGGGAAGATGAGGATGACGACTGGGCGGAAAAAGACTCTATTCGTCTGGTAAGTCGTGATGAACTCAGTCAGATCCTTGATCAGCAAGACGTCATTTTCAGTTTCTAGGGTAGGGCATAGATATGAGTATTTTACACACTGTAAATAAGTCACCTTATGAGAAAAACTCGGTTGGTAGCTGTCTGGCCCATGCTCTGGAGGGTAGTTCAATACTCTTTTATGAGGATGCGGTATATGCGACCATTAAGGGTGCGAGTATCGAACAATTGATGACGAGCGCCAAAGGGGTTAAGTTGTATGCCCTCGGTCCAGATCTGAAGGCGCGTGGCATCAGTGATGATAAACTGATTGATGGAGTGGAGATTGTCGACTACGCAGGCTTCGTCGATTTGTCCGCAGATCATGACAAAGTACAGGCCTGGGTCTAATCCAGATTCCTGATTAAGAGTAAAGCTAGGAGAAATTGCATGGCTATCGAAATTGATGGTAAGAGTTTAGAAACAGATGAGGAAGGTTACCTGGTAAATCTGGAGGATTGGGTTCCTGGTGTTGCCAATGTTATGGCAGCCGAGGACGACCTGGAATTGGGTGATGAACACTGGGATATCATCAACTTCCTGCGTGAGTACTACGACGAGTATCAGATCGCTCCTGCAGTTCGCGTTCTGACCAAGGCTGTCGGTAAGAAATTGGGCAAGGAAAAGGGCAACAGCAAGTATCTGTATGCACTGTTCCCATATGGCCCAGGTAAGCAGGCATGTCGTTATGCCGGGTTGCCTAAGCCGACCGGTTGTATCTAAGCAGTAAATAATTTGATTGGCGATAGTCCGTAAGGGCTATCGCCGATCAGTTTATACCAGGACCTAAATAAGTACGTGGCTAGGCTATCATTGTCATCTCTTGGATAGCCAAATAATAATAGATACGGTTTCTGTCTATAAGTCTATAAGCCAACACCTGTCATGTGGTGCGTACTCTTAGGGCTGGTTAAACCCGATGGAGGATCGCAGGATCATGTCATTATTCTTTGCGCTACTGTTTATTTTCGCAAGCCTTGTCTTTGTAGTGGGCTTGACGTTGAAGATTGTCCAGTATGCCAAGACCCCGGCTCCCCTAAAGATAGCAACTACTCCAGCCCCCATCACCAAGAGTGGCGTGGTGATGCGCATGTTCCGGGAAGTGGTGTTTTTCGAAAGCCTGTTTAAGGGCACCAAGTGGACCTGGATATTTTCCTGGGTTTTCCATATGGCCCTATTGCTGGTCCTGGTTAGGCATCTGCGCTATTTCATCGATCCCAACTGGTTCTGGGTCCCTGGAATCTTCTGGACAGCGATTGAGTTGGTGCAGCCGTTTGGTAAGTATGCCGGCTTTGCCATGGTATTTGGGCTGGCCGGGCTATTTGCGCGTCGTATCTTTGTCGATCGCGTACGCTACATTTCAGCGCCATCCGATTACCTGTGGTTGATAGTGTTGGGCATGATCGGCTTTAGCGGTCTGATGATGTCATTCGTGGCGCATACAGACATTGTTGCCATTAAACAATTTTTCACCTTCAGTGGCGGTCAACTACCGTTTGACAAGCCGCTCGTCGTTCATCTTTCTTTGGTTGCCTTGCTGATGTTGCTATTTCCTTTTAGCAAGCTGTTGCATGTGCCTGGGGTATTCTTTAGCCCGACCAGAAATATGGTGGACAACCCAAGGGAGAAGCGTCACATCTCACCTTGGGCCAAGGCGCTAGAAGAAGAGCAGAATTAATACTGAACTGGGCCGAAGAGGATAATCCATGGCTAAGGCAGATTTTGATGTACCGGAACTCCAGGAGTATGTGGACGTTCCTGATATTCAGGAAGGCACCATGGCTGAGACCAAACAGTCATATCTGGCCAAACCTGATCACAATACAGATCTCGGTTTTCCCGGGGAACTGGTAGAAGATTGGCATGACAAGGCTTTGGAGAGGCTGGATGACCTGCGTGGCCGCTATCGCTCACTCCAGGTCTATCTCGATGCATGCGTAAAGTGTGGTTCCTGTACCGATAAGTGTCACTATTTTCTCAGCACCAAAGATCCTAAGAATATGCCGGTGGGTCGTCAGGACCTGCTGCGCAAGGTATACCGGCGTTATTTCACCTTTGCCGGTAAATACTTCCCCAAACTGGTGGGCGCCGAGGATCTGACCAGAGAGACCCTGGACGAGTGGTACAACTATTACCATCAGTGTTCCCAGTGTCGTCGTTGCTCGGTGTTCTGTCCCTATGGAATAGATACCGCAGAGATCTCCATGGCGGCGCGCGATATCCTGGATAACATCGGTTACGGCCAGAAGTACTGTAACGAGATCATCGCTAAGGTGCACAGGATTGGTAACAACCTGGGTCTGCCAGGCCCCGCTCTGGAAGATACCCTGGAGGGTCTGGAAGAGGATGTGGAAGATGATACCGGCGTAGCGGTCAAATTCCCGCTGGACGTAAAGGGCGCGGATATCCTGCTGGTTACCCCTTCCGCCGACTTCTTTGCCGAGCCCCATATCGACGGCCTGATCGGCTACGCCAAGGTGTTCCATGAGACCGGCGCCAGCTGGACCATGAGTAGCCACGCCTCCGAGGCCGGTAACTTCGGAATGTTCATCGGCAACTATGAGAACATGCGTCGCGTCTCCATGCGTATCCGTGAAGCGGCTATGGAGCTGGGGGTTAAACGCATCATCTTCGGTGAGTGCGGCCATGCCTGGCGTATCGCCTATGCTTTCCTGAATACTTTAGTCGGGCCATGGGACTTTCTGGATCCCAAGTATCCGGTACCCCAGCACATGCTGGAGTACACCTGGGAACAGATCCAGGCGGGTAAGCTGAATATCGACAAGTCTCTGAATGACGACATGACCCTCACCTTCCACGACTCATGTAACGTGGCGCGCGCCACCAGGATCGGTGATTATCCAGGTAGCCAGTTCGAGACCCCGCGTAATGTAATCAAGGCGGTATGTAACAACTATGTGGATATGCATCACGACACCATCGGCGAAAGGACCTTCTGCTGCGGTGGCGGCGGCGGTCTGTTGACCGACGAGTTGATGGAGATCCGCGTCAAAGGTGCTTTGCCCAGAATGACTGAGTTGAACAAGGTTATGCAGGAGAAGGGCGTGACCCACATGGCTGCTATCTGCGCCATCTGTAAGAGTCAGTTCACCAAGGTGCTGCCTTATTACGGAATGCAGATGGACCAGATCGTGAGTCTGCACCAGTTGGTCAGTAACGCCCTTATCCTTACCGGGCAGGTTACCGAGGACGACGAGGCGGACGACGCAGCCGAGTCGGAATCCGAAGAATAAACATCTCCAGTGAATAGGAGCTTAGCTGTAATGCACAGGTTAATTGGCTTTAAACGAATAGTGGCGACGGTCTTGGGGGCACTGCTGCTCTCATTTTCCGCCGCCTCCATGAGTGGTTCGGCTGTTGTTGCTGGCTCCAAGGCTGCTGGTATGGAGTCTTGTGTAGCACCCACGGCAGAGATGCGGCGCAACCATATGGAATATCTGAAGCACGAGCGGGATGAAACAGTGCACGAGGGTATTCGTGGCGGCAAATACAGTATTGCCGATTGTGTTAGTTGTCATGCATCCAAAGATGAGGCGGGCACCTATATTCCGGTAAACGCAGAGCACCAGTTTTGCGACTCATGTCATAGTTATGCGGCGGTGAAACCCACATGTTTCCAATGCCACCGCAAGGTGCCGGAGGAGAAGTGAGTATGAACGACCGCAAACAACAACCAGATATGAAAAGGCGTGAGTTTCTGAGCAAGAGCGCGTTGGCTGCATCTGCAGCAACTGTGGCTCCCTGTGTGTTTCTGACAGTCGCAAACGCAAGTGAAGAGGCCAAAGGTGTGTCCAGCGCGAATCGCTGGGGCATGCTTATAGATACCAATAAGTGCGCCGATGGATGTAGTGCTTGTGTCTCTGCGTGTGATCTGGAGAACGGCATCGACTTGGTGAAGAAGCCAGAAGGGCACTCAGAAGATATGTGGGAAAAACAACGCCCTCAGTGGATACGTAAGGTTAAGCTGAAGGATATCCAGACCGGGAAGATGACCAATCTGCCCCTGATGTGCCAGCACTGTGAGTCACCACCCTGCGCGGATGTATGTCCGACCGGCGCATCCTTCAAACGGGCCGACGGCATCGTCATGGTGGATCGTCACATCTGTATCGGTTGCCGTTACTGCATGATGGCCTGCCCATACAAGGCGCGTTCGTTTATCCATGCCGATGTGGCTGAACAGGTGGTAAAGGCGCCACGCGGTAAGGGTTGTGTGGAGTCATGTAACCTGTGCGCCAATCGTATCGATGCGGGTGAGGACAATACCGCCTGTGCCGAGGCCTGTGCACGGGAAGGTCATAATGCAATCGTCTTCGGTGATCTAAATGATCCAGATAGCGCGGTATCCAAGGCGTTGCATGAGCAAAGCAGTCGTCAGTTGCGTGAGGATCTGATGTTGAATACCGGCGTTCGCTACGCCAACGTATAGCCGTATAGGGGCCTGTTCGATGGAAAAAATAAACTATCGCGAATTAGAGTGTGAATCCCCCCGTTTCTGGAGTGGTCTGGGGCTGCTGGTCTTTTTGATCCTGCTGGCCATGGTTGGTGTATACCATATGGAACACCACGGTCACTATGTAACAGGAATGACCAACCAGATCGTCTGGGGTTTGCCCCATGTGTTTGCTATCTTTTTGATCGTTGCCGCCTCCGGGGCGCTCAACGTGGCTTCCATAGGTTCGGTGTTCGGTGGGCCCATGTACAAACCGCTTGGTAGGTTTTCCAGCGTGTTGGCTATCGCTCTTCTGGCTGGGGGGCTGGCAGTGTTGGTGCTGGATCTGGGGCGTCCTGATCGTCTGCTGGTGGCCATGACCAAGTACAACTTCAAGTCGATCTTCGCCTGGAATATCTATCTGTATACCGGGTTCTTTGTGATTGTCGGTCTCTATCTGTGGGCGATGATGGACCGTAAGATTAAATCCCTCTATCGACCGTTGGGTATTACCGCCTTCCTATGGCGTTTGGCATTGACCACAGGTACCGGTTCTATCTTTGGGTTCCTGGTGGCACGCGAGGCATATGATGCAGCTATTATGGCGCCTATGTTTATCATAATGTCCTTCAGCTACGGTCTGGCCTTCTTCATCATTACCTTGATGGCGGCCTACTGGTGGGGCGACCGTACCATCGGTGATCTACGTCTGGCCAAGCTGAAAAATCTGCTTGGTGTGTTTGTTGCATCCGTACTCTATTTTGCTGTGGTCTTTCATCTGGCCAATCTCTATATTACTCAGCATCATGGGGTAGAAGCCTTTATTCTGATGAACGGTGGCATATATACCAAGATGTTCTGGATCGGCCAGGTGCTGATAGGTGGCATCATCCCGCTGTTTTTGATTTATTCACCGGCCTTTGCCAATTCACGTTTCACCATTTTTGCTGCCTCGCTTCTGGTATTGTTGGGTGGGTTCTTTCAGGTATATGTGATTGTCATAGGCGGGCAGGCCTTCCCCATGAGCGTATTCCCTGGCAAGGAGGTGGTGGAGAGTAGCTTCTTTGACGGCGCCATAAACAGTTATGTTCCGACCATGTCGGAGGCGCTACTGGGATTTGGTGGTATCGTTATCGCCATGACTATCGTAGCAATCCTCGCACGTATGTTGCCGATGTTGCCTGATCATTTGGAAGATCCTGACGAGATGTAATCTTGCAGCAGTTTTGTATATCAATATGATTCAAGAAAGCCCTATGTGTTCATAGGGCTTTCTGATTTTTACCGATATCTCGCATAATATAGATATTATGTCCCACTTTCTCATATCAGCCGTCCATAAATCATCTGGCAAGACCAGCCTTTCCATAGGCTTGAGTGCGGCTATGCGGGAGCGCGGTTTAGTAGTGCAGCCGTTTAAGAAGGGTCCGGACTATATTGATCCGCTGTGGCTGAGTGCTACCTGTGACCGTCCCTGCCTCAATCTGGACTTTTACACCATGCAGCAGCCTGAGATCGAACAGGGGTTTGCCTGCGCCATGCAGGGAGCCGATCTGGGGATTATCGAAGGCAATATGGGGCTGTACGATGGACAGGACATAGAAGGAAGCGACTGTAATGCTGCCCTGGCCAAGCTGTTAGGCTCTCCGGTTATCCTGGTTATCGACGCCAAGGGCATGGCCCGCAGCATAGCGCCGCTGATCCTGGGTTATCAGGCCTTCGATCCGAAGTTGAATATCGCCGGCGTCATCCTGAATAAGGTAGGGGGAAGTCGCCACGAGGCCAATCTGCGTAAGGTTATCGAATATCATACCGACGTGGCTGTGGTGGGGGTGGTGCACAACGATCCCAGGTTGATAATCGAAGAGCGCCACCTGGGTCTTATGCCGAGTAACGAAGCGCATGCGGCGCAAGAAAAGATAAAATCTCTAGGGCAGGCCGTGGCCTCCCAGGTAGATCTGGATATGATCCTGGAGATTGCCGCTAGCGCGTCCCCACCGACGGCATTGGAACCAGGGCCAGAATCTATCTCTGCAACCCGAGAGCCGGTACGCATCGGCTATACCAGAGATCGTGCCTTTGGCTTCTACTATCCGGGCGACCTGCAGGCTCTGCGGGAGAACGGAGCGGAGCTGGTCCCGATAGATACCATTAATGATCAGACTCTCCCGGAAGTAGATGGACTCTTTTTGGGCGGAGGCTTCCCGGAAACTGCTATGGAAGAGCTGGAGGCCAACTCCAATCTGCGCCAGGAGATTCTGGATTTCATTGAGAACGACGGGCCGGTGTATGCCGAGTGTGGCGGCCTGATGTATCTGGCCCGCAGCATAAGTTGGGGTGGCAAGACCTGCTCCATGGTGGGGGCCATAGCGGGCGACGTGGTTATGCATGAGCGGCCTCAGGGTAGGGGGTATGTGAGTCTGCGGGAGACCTCCAATGTTCCATGGCCAGGAGAGTCGGACGAACTGTCGGAGATCGCGGCCCACGAGTTTCACTACTCGGCGCTGGAAAATCTTAATTCTGATCTGGTCTACGCCTATGATGTATTGCGCGGTACCGGGATAGATGGAGAGCACGATGGAATTGTATATAAGAACCTGTTGGCAAATTACACGCATATGCGTGATGTAATAGGCAACCATTGGACTAGACGTTTTCTCGCGCATGTGCGAGAACTAATGTCAAAATAACTCAACCAGGGGTAGTTATGTTTACACTAACCGAAGCAGCTCAGGAACAGGTAAAGGTGTCGTATGAACGGGGCGACTCTGAAGGAGATCCATTACGTATAGCCGCGAGGAGAAAGGAAGACGGATCTATCGATTATCTGATGGGTTTCGATCCTGCCCAGGATGATGATATCCGTGTCCAGTGTGGTGATATTGAAATAGTGTTTGCACCGGAATACCGTGTATTGTTGGAGGGCGCCACCATGGATTATGTGGAGATTGAATCGGGGGAGTTCAGATTTATCTTTATGAACCCGAATGACGAGACTTACATACCTCCTAGAGAGGATTAGGTACTCCTTAACCTTTCCAGGTATTCCTGCCAATATCGGTCGTAGTTTGATCCCAGCTCGTAAAGATAACGCCAGTCATAGATCCCGGTGTTATGGCCATCATCAAACAGGAGTTTGATTGCATAGTTGCCCACGGGTTTTAGATCGGTGATGGCTACCGACTGTTTATTGGTCACCAGTTTCTGCTGCTGTTTTACTCTTGAGCGAACTTCGGCCGAGGGAGAGTAGACGCGCAGATATTCCCACGACAGCATAAACTTGTCGCCGTTGTTAAAAACGACTTCTAGGGTCCTGGGTTCGTTATGTAAAACAAATTTGACCGCTATGGGGTGGTCATCGTCCATAAAATATAATTGTTACCGTTTGGGATCCTTATGTTAACTCTATGGATGTGATATGTGAATATCAGTCATCCTTACCGATAAAACGATCTAGCTGCCTGCGGTCGCGCTTAGTGGGGCGACCTTTGTCAGAATGGGCAGTATTGGCGCGTATCCGGCGTTGCTCCTCGGTCAATTGCTGTCGCAGCTTAATACTCTCTTCGGTCTCTGAATAGAAGTTCATAGCTTCCGAAGCGGGGCGCCTTTGCTTGGGGACAATCTTTACTGTGATATCCCACTCATAGGGACCTTTATGGATTATCAGATGCGAGCCAGGATTTATCTGCCTCCCTGGTTTAGTGCGTTTACCATTTAGGTGAACCTTACCTCCGTTTATTGCCTCAGCCGCCAAGCTTCTAGTCTTGAAGAAGCGCGCTGCCCAGAGCCATTTATCCAGGCGCATACCTTCCTGCGCTTCATGTTCAGGCCGGGTCATGTAATCTCATCTCTCTCCTGTGGCGGTATCCCCAGTAAAGTATCCAGTCTACCTGTGGAGTCTAGTTCAGCCATGTCATCATAGCCGCCTACGTGATAATCACCGATAAAGATTTGGGGAACGGTGCGGCGTTTGCTACGTTCCACCATTTCCTGCATCAGGGCCATATCCTGATCAATCTTTAGTTCTTTATAGGCTACGCCTTTACGCTGCAATAGGGATTTTGCGCGGTCGCAATAGGGGCAGAATTTTGTGCTGTATACAACAACCTTTGACATGGGTAATCTCTTTAATTAGTGAACATATCTCTATATCCTATCAATCCGTCTGATGCCGGTCCATATTCCAATGAATGTTGATAGTGAGGCAGTACCGTGGTGCATAAAAAACCAGCAACTATATATCTTAAAGATTACCGGCCACCGAAGTACCAGATAGATCAGGTCAATCTGCAGATCATCCTGGGTGAAGAGGCGACCAGGGTAGTATCAACCCTGAGTATACGTAGAAACCTGGAGTCAGAGTCTAATACTGAGGGTATCAGACTGGACGGAGAAGAATTAGAATCCGTTTATATAGAGCTAGATGGTTCCAGACTTAACCCCGATGAATATGAGCTAGATACAGAAGGGTTGACTATCCATAGGGTGCCAGACAGGTTTGAACTCAAAACAGAGGTGTTGATATATCCTCAAAACAACACCGCGCTGGAAGGATTGTATAAATCTGGAGATATGTATTGCTCCCAGTGTGAAGCTGAGGGATTTCGCAAGATCACTTGGTATCTGGATCGTCCGGATGTGATGTCAGTCTTTACCACCAACGTTGTTGCAGATCGCGATAGATTTCCAGTGTTGTTATCGAACGGCAACCAGGTTCAGCATCTTGATTTGGAAGGCAATCTTCATTCTACCACCTGGCATGACCCATTCCCCAAACCATGTTACTTGTTTGCTTTGGTGGCGGGTGACCTTTTGGATAAGCGTGATAGCTACACCACAGCCTCGGGTAGAGAGGTAGACCTGCGTATCTATGTGGAACCGGAGAATATAGATAAGTGTGATCACGCCATGCAGTCGCTGAAACATGCTATGCGGTGGGATGAGAAAAATTACGGGCGAGAGTATGACCTGGATATATTCATGATCGTTGCAGTAAATGACTTCAATATGGGCGCTATGGAAAACAAGGGATTAAATATCTTTAATTCCAAGTATGTCCTAGCTCGCCCGGATAGCGCCACTGATAGAGACTTTCAGGGTATAGAAGGGGTTATCGCTCATGAGTATTTCCATAACTGGACCGGCAACCGCATCACCTGCCGGGATTGGTTTCAGCTCAGTCTTAAAGAGGGGCTAACGGTATTTCGTGATCAGGAATTCTCCGCAGATATGGGATCACGCGGTGTCAAGCGTATTGAAGATGTACGTATACTCAGATCTCATCAGTTTGCCGAGGATGCCGGACCCATGGCTCATCCAGTGCGTCCTGATTCTTACATGGAGATCAATAATTTTTACACCCTGACCGTGTATGAGAAAGGCGCGGAAGTGGTGCGTATGCAACACGCATTGCTGGGTTCGGAGATGTATAGGAAGGCGACAGATCTCTATTTTCTAAGACATGATGGCAATGCCGTCACCACTGATGATTTTGTCAAATGCATGGAAGATGCGAGTGGTAGAGACCTGGCGCAGTTCAGGCTCTGGTATAGCCAGGCAGGCACGCCTGAGCTGCTTTGTAGCGGTAAATATTCGCAGTCCGAGAATAGCTACACCATTACTATTGAGCAGACTTGTCCAGATACCCCTGACCAGACAGATAAACAACCGTTGCATGTTCCATTCGCCATAGGGCTACTGGCAGCTGATGGCTCTGATATGCCTTTAAGGCTTTCTGGAGAAAACGGCTCGTCAGATCAATTCAGCAGAGTGTTGGAACTGACCAGGGAGAGGGAAGAGTTTAGATTCATAGATGTGGAGGAACGGCCGGTTCCATCTCTGTTGCGCGGATTCTCAGCCCCGGTAAAGGTTGGATTCGATTATGCAGATGATGAACTTCTATTTCTTATGGCGCACGATAACGATGGTTTTAATCGTTGGGATGCGGCTCAGAGGATTAGCCAGAAAATATTATTATGCATGATCAATGATCCTGGGTATGTCGTGCCGTCTGGATTCACAGAAGCGTTTCGCCAAGTCCTTATAGATACAGACTCTGATCAGGCGCTGCTAGCTGAGATCATGAGTATGCCTGGAGAGTCATATCTGGGCGATCAGATGGAGGTGGTGGACGTGGATGCTATTCACGACGCCAGGGAGTCGTTGAAGCTGCATCTTGCTACAGAGCTAAGAAATGATTTTCTTAGGGTGTATCAAGATAATCGTGAGGATGGTGCTTATGATATAGCTCCGGCATCTATAGCCAGGAGAAGTTTGCGTAACCTTGCATTGGATTATCTGATGCAGTTGCAAGACCCTGTTATGAATGAGCTTTGTGTTGCGCAGTATAAAGCACAACATAATATGACCGATGTGATTGCTGCGCTTGGTCTGGTTGCGCATAGCAATGTGGATGAGCGCGAAGAGCTATTGTCCGATTTCTATTTGCGTTGGAGGCATGACCAGTTAGTGCTGGATAAATGGTTTACCGTCCAAGCCATATCGAAGCGAAGTGATACCCTGAAGCAGGTGAGGGTGTTGATGCAGCATCCGGAGTTCAATATACAAAATCCAAACAAGGTGAGGTCTTTGGTTGGTGTCTTTTGCAGCGCAAATATGATTAATTTTCACGCAGTTGATGGTTCAGGTTATGCGTTGCTTGGTGAAACGGTCGCGCAGTTGGATGAGATCAATCCTCAGATAGCTGCGCGTATGCTGCGGATGATGTCGCGCTGCAGAAGGTACGATGCTACAAGAATGAAGTTGATGCTGCAGCAGCTAAAACGGATTGTGAGCTCGGAAAAAAGGGTCTCAAAGGACGTATATGAGGTGGCTGCTAAGATCCTAGCCTAGGTTGAATGCTTATGGTTTTTTGTTTGCCATTTTTCAAACTTTTTAGCCGGCATCGGTTTGGCAAAGTAGAAGCCCTGAGCCATGTTACAGCCCTGGCTGCGCAGATAATCTAGCTGCTCCTCTGTTTCCACTCCCTCTGCGACAACTTCAAGATCCAACTTATGAGCCATACTGATCATTGTATCAACCAAGGCGGAATCGTCTTTATTGTTAGGTAATCCAGAAATAAAGCTGCGATTTATCTTAAGAACATCAAATGGAAATTTCTTAAGGTAGCTGAGTGAAGAGTAGCCTGTGCCGAAGTCATCAATGGAGAGGCGGACTCCCATTTCATACAAGCTGTTTAGGATATTTGCATTCTGTCTGTTCTCTTCCAGTAATACTGTTTCGATTACTTCCAATTCCAGGCATTCTGGCTCGAGGCCGCTGCTCTTAAGGGCGTTTTCCACTATATAAAGCAGACTGTCTCTGAACTGCCTTCCAGAAATATTTACGCATATGCGCTGCAGGTTTATTCCCTGGTTACGCCAACGCATAACTTGGCAGCATACTACTTCCAGTAGCCATTTGCCGATGTACACTATTAGGCCTGCAGCCTCCGTGATAGGTATGAAACTTTCAGGCATTATTATGCCTAGCTCCGGGTGTTTCCATCTCAGCAATACCTCTGCAGCAATTACTTCATTGGTATTGATGTCCAATATCGGTTGGAAATATGGTATGAGTTCATTTTTCTGTATTGCGTGATGCAGGTCATTTTCTATGCGTAGCATCTCTTTGGCGTGTTCATTCATCTCTGCGGTGAAGAAGCAGAATGTATTCCTGCCGTCTTCTTTAGCTTGGTACATTGCGTTGTCGGCATTTGTCATGAGTGTTGAGATGTCTGTTGCGTCATCTGGATATATGGTTATACCAATGCTGGCGGATATAAACAGCTCTCGTCCATCCAGATCAAATGGATGGGCAATCTCGTTGAGTATGCGTGAAGTCATATGCTCAACTTCACTTATGTCAGCAATGTTAGGTAGGATTATGGTGAATTCATCTCCGCCAAGTCTGGCCACCATGTCGGATTCACGTACATGGCTGGTTAGCCGCTTGGATACTTCCCATAGTAGTTGGTCGCCAACCATGTGTCCGTATGTGTCGTTTATGGGCTTGAATCGATCCAAGTCAATAAATAACAAAGCAACCATGGTGTTATCTCTGTTTGCTCGCTGTAATTCGAAACCAAGCCTGTCCATTAGTAGGTGTCTGTTGGGCAACTCGGTCAAGGCGTCATAGTTTGCCTGATAGCGAATTAGTTCTTCATCTTCTTTGCGTTTGGTTATGTCGCTGAAAACTGCGATGTAGCGATCGATATTTCCATCTGTCCCACGTATAGTGGCAATAGAAAGCCATTCAGGATAAATCTCACCTTCTTTGTTTCTATTCCATATCTCTCCCTGCCACGAGCCGTTGTTGATTATGCTGTTCCACATCTCGCTGTAAAAGACAGTATCGTGTTTGCCTGACTGTAAAATGCTTGGGTTTGCCCCAATAGCTTCATCCTTGGTATAGCCGGTTATGTCAGAGAAGGCTTGATTGACTGAGATAATGCGGTTGTTCTCATCACAGATGACTACTGCCTCGGCAATAGTTTCAAATACCAGAGCAGTTTGCCGTAGCTGTTCTTCGGTCTTTTTGCGTTCAGAAATATCTGTCTGGGTTCCTACCATGCGGGTGGGTTTGTTCTTTGTATCCCTATTTACGATCTTTCCGCGTCCATACATCCAAATCCAGTCGCCATTTTTGTGTTTTAATCTATGCTCGCTTTCAAATATATCCGAGTTGCCGGCTAGATGCTGCTGAAGTCTAGTCCTTGTATGTTCAAAATCCTTTGGATGTATTAGAGCCTTCAAACTAAAAATGCTATCGCCTATCTCGCCTGGTGCGTAACCAAGCATGGATTCGAAATGTTGGCTTAAATAGAGTTTGTTTTCTTCAATATTCCAATCCCATAGCCCGCTGTTAGTGCCTTCTAATGCGTGACGCATGCGGTTCTCTCTCGTGTGTAGGACGAGTTTTGAAGATCTTAAGCGGTATATTGAATAGGAAAGGCTGAGAATGAGAACGAGAATAATTGGTGGTAAGAGGTAGTACTCAAGGTTACCGTATCCCATGATGCTATTTGTCGTATACTTGGACTTCAGATTGTCAAGTTGTAGAGACTGAACGGTTTTAGAATTGAGCGTGACCTGATTGGGTGATTCTGCTGCCTGGGCATAAGATATAGATGAGGCAATGAATACATATACTATAAGGACAATGCCTAGTTTGATTTCATTAAATAATGATCTGGTTGTCGTACTAGTAATTAACACCGCTTCCTGCTTTATATAAAGATTATCCGGTCGTGGTACATGCCAATACTAATAAGTTAATTCTGGAGTCTAACTTTATATCAAATACCCGTTTCAATTGTATATGCTGCATTTAGGTATAATCATGTTTTATTCGATCTAAGTTTAGATTAGGATGCGTATTAGTACTTGCGTTCCTATGGCTGCCTATAAAAATCGAATCGACTCTATGGATTATAGAAGAAGCTGGTTAAATATGTGTGTAGGGGGCAGGTAACTTGCGCCTGGAA
The DNA here is from genome assembly GCA_050288625.1 of Sedimenticolaceae bacterium. Lineage (GTDB taxonomy): Bacteria > Pseudomonadota > Gammaproteobacteria > Chromatiales > Chromatiaceae > JAAGZL01. Next base: position 21,436 of record JBNKEE010000043.1, read on the forward strand.
ATCGGTTATTATATTTCGGACGGATCCGTATTGGATGACGTTATATGTCGTATCCGGGAAAAGTATGGTCTGGAAGAGACTCCTGTCTATAAGGTCAATCGTATATTTCTGGATAGCTTTGACTGGCGCCTCTATTCTGGCGGTGTACATCTTTGGATTGAGCGGAAGAGTGGAGCAACCTGGCTCTGCCAAAAAGGGATTGCTAACACCTCTCCAGCTAGAATGATTGTCCACACGGATACTGCTCCTACGACCACTGATGATCTTCCCCACGGTCCCGTTAGAAAGAAGATCTCCAGATTATTGGAGATGAGGGTCTTGTTGCCTCAGGTTGAGATCAAAAGCATTGTGCGTTGCTTCAGTGTTCTGGATGATGTGAAGAAGACCGTTCTGCGGTTCTATATAGAAGAGAATGCAAGTAGGGCTCCAGACAGCGGAGAGTTTAAAAATTGTGGTAGCCGTCTGATACTGCAGCCGGTCAAGGGATACTCGGATCAGCAGAATGGAGTTGTCAAGATCCTAGGCAATGCAGGTATGGCCCGAGTTAAGCAAGGGTTGTTTGAAGAGGCCCTTAGTGTCATTGGGAAAGAACCATGCAGCTATAGTTCCAAGATCAGTTTTAAGTTTACCCCGGATATGCGCTCGGATATGGCAGCTAGAGAGATTCACCTTCATCTGTTAGATATTGTTGAAGCAAATCTCCCCGGGGTTAAGGCGAATCTGGATTCTGAATTTTTGCACGATATGCGCGTGGCAGTCCGTCGTATGAGGTCTGCCTTGAGTCAGATAAAGGGCGTTTTCAGTCTTGCTGATATAAATAGATTTAAATCACGTCTGGCCTGGGTAGGGCAGGCTACGGGTCCAACCAGGGATATGGACGTCTATCTATTGGGGTTCAACCAATATCGTGCGTGTTTACCAGAGAGGTTTCGTGATGACCTCGATCCCCTGCATGATTTCCTCGAAAGCCATCGAGAAAAAGAACATGGCGATATGGTGAAGAAGCTGAGCTCACCGCATTTCCGTCGCCTGATTAAAGAGTTGCGTACCTTTCTGGAAACTACTGAAGTACAAAATGATGCTCCTGAGGCCGCCACCCCATTATCAGATCTGGCTAACAAAAGAATATTTAAGATGTATCGTCGAGTTATGAGAGACGGACAGGCGATAGATGATGACTCTCCTGCGGAACATCTACATGAACTACGTAAAGAGTGTAAGAAACTACGTTATTTAATGGAGTTTTTTCGCAGCCTCTACCCAAAAAAGAAGATTGAGAAACTTATAAAGTCGTTAAAACAGCTTTTGGAAAACTTAGGGGATTATCAGGATCTGGAGGTACAAGCTTATACGCTAAGAGACTATGCCCGTCAGATGGCAGAAGAGGGGGATGCTCCACATAATACCCTGCTAGCGATGGGTATGCTCGTGGATGGGTTGTTTAACCGGCAGCAACAGACGCGTATTGAGTTTGCTGATCGCTTCGCTAGTTTTTCTCGGCCAGCAAATGCAAAAATCTTCCGGGAGCTGTTTGCAGCCACAACAGAGAAAGGCAAAGGCTGATGCGAATCATAGGTGTATATAATATTAAAGGTGGTGTTGGAAAAACGGCTGCTGCAGTTAATCTGGCCTACCTTGCGGCAAGAGAAGGGCTAAGGACGTTGGTATGGGATCTTGATCCGCAAGGGGCGGCCAGCTTTTACTTTCGTATAAAGCCGAAGGTCAAGGGCGGAAGTAAAAAGATGCTGCGGGGCAAAAAGGATCTGGATGATCTGATCAAGGGCACTGATTACTTGGGACTAGACCTGCTTCCAGCTGACTTCTCTTATCGCAACATGGACCTGTTGTTGGATGAGGCTAAAAAACCCGCCATGCGTCTGCTAAAACTATTGCGGCCACTCTCCTATGAATATGATCTGATCATCCTGGATTGCCCACCCAGCATCTCTCTGGTATCGGAAAACATCTTCCAGGCGGCTGATGCCTTGCTGATACCAACCATACCGACCACGCTCTCCCTGCGCACCTATGGCCAATTGCTTGATTTTGTAGTTAACCACGATCTAGACCGACTGCGACTCATGCCATTCTTCTCAATGGTTGATCGACGTAAGCGTATGCATTTGGAGATAACGCAGGAACTGCCCAAACTACATCCCGAACTGTTAACAACCCATATCCCCTACGCCAGCGACGTGGAACGCATGGGTATGTATCGTAAACCGCTGGCTGATTACTCTCCCAAGGGGGCAGCGGCTATTGCTTATGAGGAGTTGTGGGGGGAGGTTAAAGATGTGGTGTTAATGTAGTGGTGCGGTTCTTAAGGTAAGGTTGATCTGGCAGTGTTGGAATAGTATGACGCCATCATTCCCCATTATCCGACTCATACGGCCGATAGTGTTTAATCTCACGTCTGATATTGCGCTGCACGATCACTCCTTCGATCTGGTAATTGGTCCCTTCAAGCTCTATGTCTGGGTGCCCATCCTTTAGTGCCACCAGTCTGCTTTTGTTGTCACTATCTGTAATAAACTGGCGAAACCAGCGTTCTCCATCCACAGTAATGACCACAAAGGCGCCGCTGGTACACACTCGGGACGGTTCAATCACTATCACGCACTTTTCTGGGAATTCCGGTTCCATGCTGTCGTCTAGTACCTGAAGTGCGTAAAGCTCGTTATAACTGCAGTCTTGGGTCATGCAAGGTTCCTATTGTTTGTGAATAGCTAATTATCACTGGATAATACTGGGAGCCGAATATCCAGTCTCAATGCTATAGAATAGGAGGCATATGATAGTCCAGAGCAGAGGCGATTGCAGCAAGATGATCAGGATGGAAAGAGATAAAATAGTGGCGGTGTGGCGGTGAAGACCTATTTGGTAGGTGGCGCGGTGCGCGATAGTCTGCTGGGAATCGTTCCTAAGGAGCGGGATTGGCTGGTGGTAGGCGGTAGTGAAGATGAGATGCTGGCCCAGGGTTTCCATCGGGCCGATGCGGAATTTCCTGTATTCCTGCATCCGGATACGGGTGAGGAGTATGCCCTGGCTAGAACTGAGACTAAGAGCGGCAGTGGCTATAGAGGCTTCGAGGTGGATACGGATCCTGAGATCAACCTAGAGCAGGACCTAGCTAGGCGTGATTTCACCATAAACGCTATGGCTCGAGACGAGAACGGCAATCTGATCGATATGTTTGGTGGCCGCAACGATTTGGCGCACAGAAGATTGCGGCATGTCTCGCCAGCCTTTATTGATGATCCTTTGCGAGTGCTACGTGCTGCACGCTTTGCCGCTAAACTGGACTTCAGCGTGGCAGCAGAGACCATGGAACTATTGCAACAGATGGTCTCTTCTGGTGAGCTAGCTACTATCAAACGTGAGCGTCTTTGGAAAGAGATGTTGGATGCCATCACGGGCAAGGCTCCATGGCTGTTTTTTGAGGTATTGCATGAGTGCGGTGCCCTTCAGGCGCTAAATCTGGCCGTCCCAGATATTTCCCGCTCCGTTACCTGTCTGATGCGGGCAGAGAAGATAACCCAGAATCCGGTGGTGCGGATTGCTGCTGCACTGTATCTGTCTGCAGCCTCCATTGGTGGTTCTCAGGCCCTGAAGGGTGCATTAAATCTACCCGCAGACTATACAAAACTCCTGGATGCGTTGGTATACCATGCTGGTGATATGAAGCTGGCTGCGGATGCCGACGCAGAGGTAATCCTCAATCTGATTACCGACCTTCGGGCGGATCAACGGCCAGATAGATTTGAAGAGTTTCTTCAGTCCACTTCCGCGATCTGGCCGGATCTAATGAAACGCGCATATCCCAATATTACTAAGGCGCTGGATGCTATCAGCTATATATCTACTGCCGACCTGCAGAGACAAGGGCTGGATGGTAAGGCATTGGGCGCTGAGCTTAAACGTCTCAGGTTGGAAGCGGTGCGCAATTCTCTTTCATGCTAAAGTAAACACCATGCCGAATAGCTCAATGCAACATGATCAAGTCCAGGCGGAAGAAAGACCCATGCGGCTTTTGCTGGTGGTGGATCATGCCTTGTTTCGTGATGGTCTTAAGGCGTTATTGCAGCAACGCGGTATTGAGGTCACGGCGGCGGTCTCCGGTTGGCAGGAGGGTATAGAACTGGCCGTGAGTGATCGACCTGATGCCATGTTGTTAGATCTGCAGCTACCTGGTATGAGCGAGGTAGAGGTGTTGCGAGAGTTGCGTAAGAGTCGCCCTAATCTGCCGGTGGCCATGCTTACATTCAGCCTGCAACAGGATGACCTGATTAAGGCGCTGCGGGCGGGAGCTAATGGCTATCTCCTCAGGACCATCGATCCAGATGAGTTGATTACCTCTATGCAAGACATGATCGCTGGCAATCTGGTATTGGCCAAAGAGTTCACCGGTATCCTTACCCGGATACTAAATGGCGAGCTGGACATCTCCGGAGAAAGAACGGCCCTGGCTGGATTAACACCGCGAGAGTTGGAGATACTTTGTCACATATCCGCTGGTAAGAGTAACAAGGCTATTGCCAAAGAGCTTGGAATATCAGATGGCACAGTAAAGCTACACGTGAAGTCTATTCTGCGTAAATTGAAGGTAAACTCAAGAGTGGACGCTGCAGTCATAGCTGTGGAAGAGAAACTCTGCATGCGTGAGACGGGGGAATATTGATGCCGCAACTTGTTGTACTCTGGACCGATGGCTTGATCTTTCTGTTACTGATTATGACTGGTGGCTTCGGTTTCTATGCTGCAAGCAAAGAGCATCTACGCGGTCCATGGCGCAGTGTAGTAGAGAGTAGGGTTGGTATCGGCACTATGGTAGTATTGCTGTTCTATGTGACCATCGGGCTACTCGACTCCATCCATTTTCATCCAGTCCTACCACAACAGGAACAGAGCAATGGAGTTACCCATTCATCTGAGGTAGTTAGTCTGTTTGATCAGATAGTCACACCACTGCGCATCCGTCAGGAAAAGACCTACTCATCCCCATTGGCCACTCATCTCTACGCTAAGGAGACCATCGAATTGCCGGACGGGACCCAGATGCGTGATTTTCCCAGGCTGCAATACGGCGGCGCCCATCTACAGGACCCTGCAAAAGAGTGGCTGCCGGATATTGTACGTACCGTCTCAATAGGTATCTTTAAAGGTGCTTTGCTCAGTATGGTGATGATAAACATCCTGATTATGTTTACCTCTAAAAGTTCAGCATGCGGCTATGGCGGTCAGGCCAGAAGGATATTCTCCGGTCAGACCGACATCCCTTGGCGCGTTGCCATATCCACACTTACGGTTATTCTGATAGCGCTCATGATCAGCGCTGAATTGAGCGTGAAATATCATCTACTGGGGACAGACAAGGTGGGGGAGGATGTATTCTATCAAGCACTGAAGAGCATCCGTACCGGACTTATGATCGGCACTCTAACTACCCTGGTAATGTTGCCGGCTGCCATTATGCTAGGGATCATGGCTGGTTACTTCCGGGGCTGGGTGGATGACGTAATCCAGTACCTCTACACCACGCTTAATTCAATACCCGGTGTACTGCTGATTGCCGCATCTATCCTGATGTTGCAGATCTATATGGGCAATCACGCCGACCAGTTTAATACCCTGTTGGAGCGGGCTGACATGCGTCTACTGTTTCTTTGCATGATCCTTGGGGTTACCAGTTGGACCGGGCTGTGCCGTCTGCTGCGTGGCGAGTCTATCAAACTGCGTGAAGTGGACTATGTGCAGGCCGCCACCGCCTTCGGCGTGGGTCATTTTCAGATCATCTCTCGCCATATTTTGCCCAACGTGTTGCACATCGTATTGATTACGGTAGTGTTGGATTTTTCCGGTCTAGTGCTGGCGGAAGCGGTGCTCTCCTATGTAAATATTGGTGTTGATCCAACCATGAACAGTTGGGGTAACATGATCAATAGCGCCCGTATGGAGATGGCGCGTGAGCCTATCGTCTGGTGGTCGTTGATGGCTGCGCTAGTGTTTATGTTTACCCTGGTGCTTTCTGCCAACCTGTTTTCCGATGTGGTACGGGACGCCTTTGATCCACGCCTACGCGGTAGTAGATAGAAATTGTTAAGAGGGAAGCGATCCGTATGAACGAACCGCTGTTGCACATAGAAAATCTCAAGGTCCAGCTGGGCAGCAAGGATGATCCGGTTAAGGCGGTGGATGGGCTAGATCTGGATATCAGCAGAGGTGAGACCTTTGCTCTGCTGGGTGAGTCCGGATGCGGCAAGTCTATGACGGCCCTAAGTATGATGCGTCTGCTACCGTCATCAGGACGTATCGTGCAAGGTTCGGTGTGTTTGGGTGATACCGACATCCTGGCCCTGTCTGAGTCTGATATGCGTGGCGAACGTGGCGGACGTATGGGCATGATCTTTCAAGAACCCATGACCTCTCTTAACCCGGTGCTCACTATAGGTGATCAGATAGCTGAGTCGGTCAAGGTGCATGATGCAGCAGCCAGGTCTGATATCGATGGTCGTGTGTTGGAACTGCTCAAGGCAGTAGGGATACCTGATCCACAGCGACGCATGCATGAGTACCCTCATCAACTGTCTGGAGGAATGAAACAGCGGGTTATGATCGCCATCGCCCTGGCCGGAAAGCCGCAACTACTGATTGCAGACGAGCCCACTACCGCATTGGATGTGACAATCCAGGCTCAGGTTCTTGGTTTATTAAAGAATCTGCAGCAGGAAACCGGCATGGCCATTATGTTGATCACCCACGATTTGGGTGTGGTGTCCGAGGTGGCGGAAAGAGTGGCGGTGATGTATGCCGGTCAGATCGTAGAGGTGGCGACAAAAGAGCAGTTCTTTAGAGACCCTCAGCACCCATACAGCCGTAAATTGTTCGATTCGCTCCCAGGCAAGACACGACGCGGACAGCCGTTAGCGGTGATCAAGGGTGTGGTGCCGGATCTGAATCAGGAGTTTCGAGGCTGCCGTTTTGCTGATCGTTGTGAAGAGGTAATGACAATCTGTCACGACCGCATACCGCTATGGAGCAGTCTTGGTGAGACCCAGGGAGTGCGCTGTCATCTGCATGAGATAGATATAGTGCCGGAGAACGATATAAGCGTCAGCGTTGTTTTTTGCGACGAAGAGAGCAAAGAAAGACCCTCCATGCCACTGTTAAGGGTAGACGATCTGAAAGTGCATTTTCCAATACATAAGGGAATACTGCGTCGCACCGTGGGTCATGTGAAGGCGGTAGACGGTGTCTCCATGGAGATCAATACCGGGCGCACTTTAGCCCTGGTGGGAGAGTCAGGTTGCGGCAAGACTACAGTGGGGAAGGGGATACTGCAACTGATCCGTCCTACCGCAGGCAGCGCCAACTTCGACGGCGATGAACTGACCAGACTTAAGGGTGAGGCATTGCGTCGTCGACGCTCCGATATGCAGATCATCTTCCAGGATCCAATGGCCTCCATGAATCCGCGCATGTTGGTGGGGGACATCATCGCCGAGGGCATGCAGGCGCAGGGCATCGGCAGCAACAAGCAGGAATGCAGTGAGCGAGTGGCGGAGCTGTTGACCAAGGTCGGCCTGTCGGCTGATGCCGCCAGGCGCTATCCTCACGAGTTCTCCGGGGGGCAGCGCCAGCGTATCTGTGTGGCACGAGCCCTTGCAGTTAGGCCTAGGTTAATCGTGTGTGACGAACCTACCAGCGCGCTGGATGTATCGGTACAGGCTCAGATACTGAATCTACTAAAAGACCTACAAGATGATTTAGATCTTTCCTATCTATTTATCACCCATAACATCTCAGTTGTGGCATATTTGGCCCATGAGGTGGCGGTTATGTATCTTGGCAGGATAGTGGAACGAGGGACGGTGCAAGAGGTGCTGGAGTCACCGCAACATCCCTACACCAAGGCATTGCTGTCCGCGGTGCCGGTGGTAGACCTGGAAAGCAAACGGGAGGTGATGCGCCTGGAGGGAGATATGCCATCCCCGACAGATCCACCGGCCGGCTGTCATTTTCACCCACGTTGCCCGGAGGCGATGCCGGAGTGCCAACAAGCCTACCCAGAGGCTGTGCGGTTGAGTGATACCAGGACGGTTAGTTGTGTGAAGGTGGAGCGAAATAAATTGTAAAATACATGCCGCCAATCTGGTAGTAGCTACCATCAATCATATGACTGATGCCATCAAGGTCAATGTTTGAGTATCCTTTCTTCGAAATTAGATTGATTATAAAGAAAGTGGTTTTATGTTGCTGCTATGACGGATATAGAAAAATACCATGTAGTACTCAGTCCAATAATCAGATCGGGTTATGAACCGGATCTTGTTGTTAGGTCCTTTGCGGATATCTTTAAGATTCCCTTAGATAAAGCAAAAAATATAGTAGGAACACGCAAGATTCTGAAAAAGGATGTGAGTGAGAACAAGGCTAAACAATATCAGCATAAACTTAAGTCAATCGGTCTGGATGTTATTCTGGTAAAAGCTGGTGAAACCCAGGATAAGGTGAAACTATCGCAGGTAACTAGGCCGAAAAAAGACATATTAGAGCTGGTTCCGATCGATGAGAAGCAGGCCAATGAGCCAGCAGATCCTGCAATCACATCTACTAATGCGATTGTTTGCCCTAAATGCCAGCTGGAGCAATCTAAATCCGATCAGTGTTCGGGATGTGGTGTTTTCTTTCACAAGGTTAATCAAACTGAACTGGACAACCAATCTGCCAGCCATGCGCCTACTGCTAAATCGCAACAAACCGCAACTTCAGGTCAATCTGGGTATTCAGTTGAGCGAGACTCTTCAGATTTAAAAATGCTCATGGTCCCTGCGATCACAGCACTCCTGGGAGCCCTTTTATGGAAGTTTATCGCAGTTACCTTCAACTATGAGTTAGGCTTGATAGCTTGGTTGATTGGTGGGGCAATTGGGTTTTCTGCGGCAACGATAGGAGCCAAAGGTCACAATACGGCGACACTCTGCGCAGTGCTGGCATTACTGGCAATCATGGGCGGCAAGTATATGGCAACCTCATCTTTAATATCAGATGCCATGGCGGCGGTTTCAGGAGGGGATGAAGTTGAAGGAGTCAGTCTGAAGACGGTTTTCGAAGAGGTGAAGTTGGATGCAAAACAATTCTCCGAAACGGTAAGTGATGAAAAAAGCCTGCGTAAATTCATGGTTGAGCGTGGCTATAGTGAGTCTACAAATCCGGAACTGGTCACCTACGAAGAGATTGAGTCTTTTCGAGAGAACAAACAACCAGATCTGGAAGAAATGATAGACAATCCTCAAAGTTTTGATGACTGGAAGAATAATACTTTAACGCAAGAGCTGGAGGATTTATCCGCCTTTGATGTTATGTTAGGAAACCTTGGTTTGTTGGATTTCCTATTCCTCTTTCTGGGTGTTGGGACCGCTTTTCGCTTGGGCCTGGGTGAGGAACAATAAACCGAGATCCCAGACATGTGCCGGGAAGATGGAATAGGGTTAATCAGTTGTGCCTTGGTTAATACTTCTGCTCAAACTGCGTCCAATTATTGAAGCTCTCACCAGTAGAGCATTTTACCTTAGGGGCTGCGCTGTATTTATCATGATGGGGTAATCTGACGAAATACGATCCATGTGCCTCATTGTTGTGCGAGTTGCTTTCATTTCTGTTATACAACACATTTGCAGAGATGGTTTTAGTCCCTGAAAGTCCCCAGCTATGCCTCCTTTTTACGGTGTGTGAATCTCCTGATGCAAGCGGTGGGATGTCGTAGGTTTTTGTTCCTTTCTTTTCGACATAGAAACGCAACTTTGTGTGTGACATGGAGCTGACGTTTCCACTCCCAATATTCTTTACTACAGCGCTGATGTCTCTTTTGCCGCCAACAGGTGGTCGTTTGGCATTGTCTACACATACGATCAAGTCAGGTAAGGCATGAACGCCGAAGGTCCAATCTTTTTTGTTATTGTTGTTATTGGTCTCTGGAATCATATCCGCAGGATCAACCGAGAACTGACATGTGTAGTTCCCCTGTTTTGGAACTAAGAAGTTTTGCGCAAAGGTGACACCCTGGTTTTTCTGTAGAGTAACATTTAACTCCTGTCTGAAAATTTTATCAGGTAGTCCTCCAGGTCTTTTCACCCTAAGAACGGCAACCGGGTTTTGCGCCGGCGCATTGCCGTAATTCATCACATTGCCTTTAAAGGTTACGGTTTGTCCTTCTCCTGGATTCTGAGGGGTTACTTTAATTACACCAACCTGGAGATCAGGCTGATCACAGTTTCTGAATGTGAATACACCAGAATCGCCCTTGACTGGGTCAGGATATTGGGCAGTGGGAGATACGCTGACTCGAATAATGTAATCGCCAGGGTCTGATACCCCGCCGTCCCAGTTGTAGTGGCCGTTGTTTGGGGCGTTCATAGCAATTGTTCGTATGATCGACTGGCCGTTTGGACGCATCAGGTAGATGTGCGCAGTATCTGCCATGCCACCAGATATATTCCAGAGAATAGATTGCGGTTTGTACATGCAATATTGCTGGCCAGCAACTGGTTTGGTAATGGTGATGGTTCCGCTCCAGCAGAAAGTAGGTAGGGTAAAGGCGATTAGTAGAAGCAAAGCTCTCTTATTCATGAGGACTCCTTCTTGTTTTTTATAGTTCTAGTAGTTATCCCCTCTATAATTACATCTATTCCGAGTCGGGATCAAGGACTGGGATCGCAGTTCAGGGGATTCGTCTAATTGAGTACTAAGTTAATATTAGAGCGGCAGCCACACTACGTCCCTCACCAACCAGTATATTATATGTGCGACACGCTGCCGCTGTTGTCATCACCTCAATTCCGATACCGCACTTGATTAGTTCTGCGTATAAGGCCGGGTTTGGGAGTCGTTGGGTAGCCCCTGTACCTAGAATGACTAGTTGTGGCCTGAGTTCTGTCAGGGCTATAAAGTGTTCAGAAGTAATTTCTTCAAACGACTGAGGCTTCCAGTCGCCGACGATTTGCTTTGGCGTTACTATTACGCTACTGGTGTAGCGATATTCGTTTATCGTCACCTCTCCGTTGTCGTATGAGCGGATGATATAGTTGTCGCCTTCGTCTGCCAGAGTAAATTTCATGAATTCAAGATACCTAATGCTGGGTGGGGCGGCAAGCTTAAGCACCTCTCTCTCCCTTTTAAGGAGAGCACCCTAAAGGGCATAAAGACCGGGGCGGGGGTGAAAGATGTAATTTGTTATCTGCTTATTTCCCACTCGCCCTCTCTCCCCAAGGGGAGAGGGAATTATGGAAAACAATATTTTCTACATGCCTAATTATTTTGACTTTTTGTTGTCTGCTCAGTTACCTTATTCGTTTGTTTTTTCTAACCCACACTAGTAGAGGTCAAAGTGTCCACGCCCGAGATGGAAGAGTTCAACAGAATCAAGCGGCTGCCGCCCTATGTCTTTAATATCGTTAATGAATTGAAGGCGGCGGCGCGAGCGCGGGGCGAAGACATTATTGATTTTGGTATGGGTAATCCTGACCAGCCTACGCCGCAGCATATCGTAGAGAAGATGGTTGAAGTGGCTCAGCGTAAGGACACCCATCGCTACTCTATGTCTAAGGGCATTCCGCGTCTGCGGCGCGCTATTACCAACTGGTACAAGGATCGCTATGATGTGGAGCTGGATCCCGAGACCCAGGCCATAGTGACCATCGGTTCCAAAGAAGGTCTGGCTCACCTGGCTATGGCCTGTGTGGGGCCAGGGGATTCGGTGCTGGTGCCCAATCCGTCATATCCGATTCATCCTTATGGTTTTGTGATTGCCGGTGCCGATATTCGCCATGTACCGCTGATTCCTGGGGTGGATTTCTTTGCCAAGCTGGAGAAGGCAATCACTGACTCCTGGCCACGTCCCAAGATGCTGGTGATCAACTTTCCGGGAAATCCCACCACCCAGTGTGTCGACCTGGAGTTTTTTCAGAAGGTGGTGGACATTGCACGAGAACATAGCATCTGGGTGATCCACGACCTGGCCTACGCAGATATAGTGTTTGACGGTTATAAGGCGCCTTCCATCCTGCAGATACCCGGCGCGGAAGATATAGCTGTAGAGTTCTTCTCTTTGTCCAAGAGCTATAACATGCCTGGTTGGCGTGTCGGTTTTATGTGCGGCAACAAGACTTTGGTGGCTGCCCTGGCCCGTATTAAGTCCTATCTGGACTACGGCATGTTCACTCCGATTCAGGTGGCGTCTATTGCCGCCTTGGAGGGTCCGCAGGATTGCGTGCGGGAGATCTGCTCCATGTACGAGAGCCGACGCAACGTCCTGTGTGATGGACTTACCGCTGCTGGCTGGCCGGTGGCCAGACCCAAGGCCACCATGTTTGTGTGGGCGCCGATTCCTGAACAATATAGGGAGATGGGCTCACTGGAGTTCAGTAAGAAGCTCTTGATTGACGCCAAGGTTGCCGTTTCACCCGGCATAGGTTTTGGTGAATATGGCGATGACCATGTGCGCTTTGGCCTGATTGAAAATGAACACCGTACCAGACAGGCGGTGCGCGGGATCAGAGACATGATTAGAAATGATACAAAGGCTGGTTTTTTTGCAACCGCTAAGAGTGTGGGAGAGTAAGATTGAATCCGGTAAAAGTTGGTCTGTTAGGTTTAGGTACGGTTGGCGGCGGCACCTTTAAGGTTTTGTCCAGGAATGCAGCAGAGATAGCGCGCCGCGCAGGACGCGGCATTAGTATCACCCATGCCGCGGCGAAGGGATTAGATCCATCCACACTACCTGGGGTTGAGGATATTCAGCTGACGGAAGATGCATTCGAGGTGGTGGATAATCCGGATGTGGATATCATCATTGAACTCATTGGTGGCTATTCCCCGGCCAAGGAGCTGGTATTGAAGGCGATCGAGAACGGCAAGCATGTCGTGACTGCCAACAAGGCCTTGATCGCTCTGCATGGAGACGAAATCTTTGCCGCCGCCCAGGATAAGGGCGTGATAGTGGCCTTTGAGGCAGCGGTGGCCGGTGGCATCCCCATCATCAAATCTATCCGTGAAGGCCTGGCAGCGAACCAGATTCAATGGGCCGCAGGTATCATCAACGGTACTGGCAACTTTATCCTCACCGAGATGCGGGACAAGGGGCGTGACTTCGCTGAGGTATTGGCCGAGGCCCAGTCACTGGGCTATGCGGAGGCAGACCCCACCTTCGATGTGGAGGGTATAGATGCCGCACACAAGTTGACCATCATAGGCTCTATCGCTTTTGGTATTCCGCTGCAGTTCGATAAGACCTACACCGAGGGTATCAGTAAGATAACAGGATCGGATGTGGCCTATGCCAACGAGCTAGGCTATCGCATTAAACACCTGGGCATTACCCGCAGGACCGAGCGTGGTATTGAAATGCGGGTACATCCTACCCTTATTCCGCAAAAACGCCTTATCGCCAACGTGGATGGTGTAATGAACGCGGTATTGGTGATGGGGGACGCTGTTGGTCCTACTCTCTACTACGGGGCTGGTGCTGGATCAGAACCCACTGCGTCTGCCGTGGTGGCGGACGTGGTGGATGTGGTTCGTGCCATGACGGTAGACCCAGAGAATCGCGTACCGCATCTCGCATTCCAGCCGACAGAACTGTCAGATCTGCCAGTCCTGGCTATGGAGGATGTGGAGACCTCCTACTACCTGCGTATGCAAGCCCAAGACAAACCAGGTGTATTGGCGCAGATTACCGGCATCTTGGGTGAGGCGGGGATAAGCATTGAAGCAATGCAGCAGAAAGAGCCAGCGGAAGGTGAAACCCACGTTCCATTGGTCATGCTCACCCAAAAGGTGTTGGAACGTCAGATGAACCAGGCCATTAGCAAGATTGAGGCAATGGATAGCATAAATGGTGATGTTACCCGTATTCGCATGGAGCAGTTGGAGGGGTAAGGTCATCCTCTCGGCTTATGCCCAAGCAATCAGCCATAGATCTGTTGGTCCCGGGGCTGCTGGGACCTATGCCTGCGTTGCGGGAGATAGAAGTATCACCACAGGCGAAATTTCTTGAAAGCGCTCTCTCCCGGGCCGATGTAGGCTCAATCGATGCACACGGTTATGCAGCAACCCTATTTCACCTGTTAGGTATTACTGCAAGCGACTCAAGACATCTCCCTACGGCTCCGTTCTGTCGTCTCGCCGATGGTGCAATGCACGATGACATTTATTGGTTACAGGCGTCTCCTGTATATCTGCGTCCGGACGGCGACGGGCTATTGTTGTTCGATGCTGAGGTGTTGGATATAACTCTGGATGAAGCAAGGCAGCTTGTCGATCTGGTGCAAGAGCACTTTAGTGATCGAGATTGGAAGCTGGAGATATATGATCCGCAGCGCTGGTATCTCGGTCTGGAGCACCAGCCTGATATAAAGACCTATCCGCTCTCTGACGTGATCGGAAGAAACATCGACAGTTTCCTGCCTGTGGGTAGTGAAGCAATGTTCTGGCATTCCTTGATGAATGAGATGCAAATGCTGTTGCATATGGGTGGGGTAAACCAAAAGCGTGAAGGCGGAGGACAGTTGCCTATAAATGGCATATGGTTGCATGGCGGAGGTAGTTTTCAATCGGTAGAACGGACTGTCTACACCTCTATATTCGCCGATGAGCCGCTGGTTCGGGGAATGGCGTTGGCCTCTGGGAAGGATCCGGTTAGACTGCCGCGAAACAGCATGGAATTCGTATCTAAAAGTGGAAGATCTCTGATGGTGTACGATGCATTGGAACGATCGGTATTGAATGCTGACCCATACGGCTGGGGTGAGTCGGTAGAACTATTCGACAGATGGCTTGAATCGCTACTACAGGCAGTTCGATCCAAACAACTGGATGGTATCGATATCTACCCATGTAACGGTCAAGTCTACAGGGTTGATGCAAACTCTTTGCGCCGTTTCTGGCGCAGGAGGAAACCCCTAGGCCACTACATCAACGACTAGAGCTTCTTTATTACTCCCACCAGATAGAGCAGGATAATAGCACCCACCACTGCGGTTATTATGGAACCGATCAATCCTCCGGCAGAAATGCCGAGTATATTAAATACAAAACCTCCGATAAGCGCGCCGATGATTCCAACAATTATATTTCCTCCCAGCCCGAAACCCCGTCCTTTCATGATATTTCCGGCCAACCATCCAGCTACGGCCCCTATGACTAAGAATATAAGCAGTGACATGATGCTCATAAGCTATCTCCTCTTATTGTTTTACCTGATTTAATATCTGACGCGCCAACTGTTCCATCCGTTCCAGACTAACGTCGGCCTTGATGATGAAGTCTTTGTCATACTGTTTTGGGTTGGCCCACAGCATGCCTTTGATCTGACATCGCTTTGCCAGTTTGTCTATTCCTATATCTTCCAGGGCAAAGCCCAGTTCGGTCCATAATACGGAGAGATGTGCTTCAGTTTGGTGATTGGGTTGGCCTGAGTCCTTGATGTGACGAAGATAGACAGCGGTCGCTCTAGCCGCAGTGATAACGCCGCGCAGCGCTTTTATCGACTGTTTCTTTCTGGACACGCCTGCGCGATTCAGATTGGCCAGCCAGGAACGGACATGTTTGAAGATGTCCCAAAGCAGGGTTGTTGTTGTCCCGTCCATGCGGGAACTATATCCCTAATCGACGTTATCAATCCAGCCTAACGTCTTGATTGATCGGCAGGGTCACGCAGATTGACGCTCTTGTATGAATTTTAATCCATCTCTCAGGGCGTCAATACGTTTGGCCTTTAGTTGATGTTCCTGAAATTTGGTCATAACACCGTGCTTGTTGAGCGTATGGCAGACCGGATCTTTGCAGTTTACCAGGAAGGTTTCACTGTTGATGGACCAGGCGTTATGTACGATATCTTCCAGGGCGCGACAAGAAGTGAAGTCGATGTGCGGCACATCAGATAGATCTAGAATAAGCACGTCGTATTTTTCGAATGCCGCCAACATCCTTGCCATGCTCTTTGCGGCACCAAAACTCATGGGTCCTGATATGTGGTACAGCAGGATACGACCCTGCGCCTCTCTCAGGAGTTGCGCCTCCTCTTCGGATAGTGGTGCTTCATCATGCGGGTCGGTGATGGCTGTAACTGAATCCAGTTGCAGATCAACCATGCGCTGCATAAAGATAAATGAAGCCATTATCATACCGACCGCTACCGCTGTGATCAGGTCGATAAACACGGTTATAAGGAAGACCGTCACCATCACAACAATGCCGGCGATAGGTGCTGAGCGCAGGCGCTTCAGATAGTCCCAATCAATTATGTCGGTACCGACCTTTACCAGGATACCTGCCAACACCGCATGCGGGATATAGCGTGCTACAGTACCAGCCCCAAGCACAATGGCCAGAAGCACTAGTGCGTGCAGGGCTCCAGATATGGGGGTGAGACCTCCGGCGCGCACATTGACTACGGTGCGCATTGTGGCTCCCGCTCCCGGCAGTCCGCCAAAGATACCGGCAAGCGAATTGCCGATGCCTTGACCTACAAGTTCACGGTCGGATTCGTGATAGGTGCGAGTAACGTTGTCTGCTACCAGGGAGGTAAGTAGGGAGTCAATACTACCCAGTGCCGCCAACATTAGGGCCGATTTTATCATATTAGGTAATAGGTCCAGCTCAACGGCAGGCCATATAGGTATAGGCAGACCAGTTGGTATATCTCCCAATACCGGTACTGCCCCCAGTTTGTAGATATCTCTGCTGTTTTCAACCGTTGCAGTAATATCTCCACCTTGCCATAGATATAGCACTACGGTGCCTAGGATAAGTGCCAGCAGCGGTGATGGCATGAACTGATTGATGCGATTCGGTAGAAAATAGACGATGACCATGGCCAGACATCCCATGATTAACGGCTCTGACATCGGATTGGCCAGGATATGCGGTAGCACCTCTACAGACGCCATAGGTCCTGAGACCGCTTCATAACCAAGCAGGGGAGGGAGTTGAAGCAGGATGATTATCACTCCGATACCACTCATAAAACCGGATACCACAGGATGAGGGATAAGGTTGATGTATTTTCCCATCTTCATCAGACCGAAGACTATTTGTAATAGCCCCCCCATGATCACTACGGTGAATGCCAGTGCTGCTCCGTGCGCAGGATCATTTGGAAACATGGCGGTATATTTGGTGAAGACCGCAGCCATCACTACCATCATCGGACCTGTAGGTCCGGATACCTGTGCTGGGGTGCCGCCAAACAGAGATGCAAACAGCCCAACAAATATGGCGCCATAGATACCAGCGATGGGACCGGCGCCTGATGCTACCCCCATGGCAAGCGCCAGGGGCAAAGCAACAACGGCAGCAGTCAAACCTCCGAATATATCTCCCCGGATATTGTTGAAATGCAGGCCGTTTACTATCTTCATTATTTTGCCTTACCAACAACGCCCCTAGAACCATGCTTGATAAAAGCTAGTCCTAAGGGCGGTGTGATGTAAATGTAGCGTGGGGTGTACTATTTACCAGGCTTCAGTCTATCAATACCCATGAGGCGCAGGGCGTATTTTTGATAGAGTGGTTCCGTGGTACCCTTCTTCATATTACGAATGAAATATTTTTCGAACAAGACCTTGGCCCAGTGTACCCAACGTCCACGCCTGGCCCAGGTTACATTCCGTGGTGGAATCTGAGGTAGTGCGATAAACGCTGCGCCTACATCACCCATGTCTGCCAGACAGAAGGCGTTCCACGTGGCCACGGCCTCAGGCTCACCTCCATTGATGTCATGCCAGATATTGTTCACCGTGGCGCTAACCATGGATTCGATCATGTATCCGGTCTTGGGGGTGCCCGTGGGGATCGGCGTTGTCTCAACTGGCGGGATGGCGATGCACACCCCAACACTGTAGATATTGGGCCATTTAGAGTTGCGTTGAAACTTATCTACCTTAACGAATCCTCGTGGATTGACCAGGTCTTCTCCAACCGCGTTTACCGCATCCACACCCTTGAATGCAGGGAGGATCATGGAGAAGTCGAAGTCCAACTCATGATGTTCGATCTCTTCTCCTTTGCGGTTGTGCTCCACTACAAACATCTTTCCAGCTTCTGCCTTGGTGATCTTTGCATTGGTGATGAAAGATATGTGACGCTGGCGCAGTTCTGACTCCAACAGGCCTTTTGAGTCACCTACGCCACCAAGCCCGAGATGACCGATGTATGGCTCTGATGTTACGAAGGTCATAGGCACCTGGTCCCTGATGCGTGCGCGACGCAGGGCGGTATCCATGATCATGGCAAATTCGTAGGCTGGGCCAAAGCATGAGGCCCCCTGGGCGGCGCCTACAACGATCGGGCCTGGGGATCTGATAAAATCCTGCCATCTTTCATAGGCCTCTTCAGCATGTCCCAGTGTACATACTGACTGAGTGTGCCCATCATCTGGACCAAGCCCTTCTACCTCATCGAAAGCGAGTTTGGGGCCGGTGGCAATGATCAGATAGTCATAATCAACTGAAGAACCGTTGTCCAGGATTACGCTGTTATCATCTGGCTTGATTTCAGTAACTGTAGCCGCAATAAAATTGATACCTTTCCTTTTGAGATAAGGTTCAATTTCGAATGTGACCTGATCTCTGGTGCGCCATCCCACCGCAACCCACGGGTTGGATGGTACAAAGCTGTATATAGGTGAAACATTGATTACAGTAACTTCATGATTGCTGCCTAGTTTCTCTTTAACGTCATAAGCGGCTGGCAGCCCCCCGGTGCTAGCACCAATAATTACCACATGAGCCATGCGATTCTCCTCTTCGGAAAGTTGTTATATCTACGCTTATCATTTCCCTGATTAAATTATTGTATTTTAGAAGACCCAGCATTTATATAAGAAAATTATGATCTTGTAAAATTAAAATGATTTGGGGGTTAATAACTCGAAATATTATAGGGATATCTTTTGAGATAAAGGAACAAATGTACTAATTTCTGCTCAAACAGTTCATTTACCTGAATAGCGAGGTGAGGCTTATAAGTGTAATATCTCGCTTTTCGAATGATGTTTAATACAGGACCAGGGCAGTATCAATAAATGGCAAAAAAGCCCCCATCTACCAAAAAGAGAAAGAAAACAGCTACTAAAAGAAGGCGTAAAACCGGAACTTCTATCTGGGCAAGAGTAGGTTCAGGTATAAAACGGCATAGGGCCAAGCTGATTTCACTGCTGCTGTTATTCGGTCTGGCCGGGGTTATCTCCCTGGTGTATCTGGACCAAACCATCAAGACTAAGTTTGAAGGCAACCGCTGGGCCATTCCAGCACGTCTTTATGGACGTGCCCTGGAATTATATCCGGGAGCACCGATCAGCCAGAAACAGTTTCAGACCGAGTTGCAGTTTCTGGGTTATAGCAAAGTGCCCAGTACCAGAAAATCCGGTTCCTGGTCGCAGAATGGCAATCGTATTGTGGTGCGTACCAGAGACTTTGATTTCTGGGATGGCAGGCAATACGGAAGGTATCTTGATCTTAGTTTCTCGCCTAACGGGCTGAGTGCAATAAAAGGTAACGATGGACGTAGCATAGCGTTGGTTAGAATGGAGGCTCCGGAGATAGGGAGTATCCATCCGACCCACAATGAAGACAGGGTGCTGGTAAAGCACAGTGAGCTGCCTAATATGCTGGTGCGCATATTAATGGAGATGGAAGATCGGGATTTTCGTGACCATTTTGGCGTGGACCCAAAAGCGATAGCCAGGGCGATATGGGCAAATATTACAGCAGGGAAAATGGTGCAGGGTGGAAGTACATTAACCCAGCAATTGGTGAAGAACTTCTATCTCACCAGCGAACGCACTCTGCGGAGAAAGTTGGTTGAGGCAGTGATGGCCCTGTTGCTGGATGCGCGATATTCCAAGGATGAGATACTCGAGGCCTACGCCAATGAGATCTATCTAGGCCAGGATGGAAACCGCGCCATACATGGTTTCGGATTAGCAAGCCTCTTCTATTTCAATCGTCCCCTGAATGAGTTGGACCTGCCTAAGATGGCGCTTATGGTGGGATTGGTGCGTGGTCCTTCCTATTATGACCCGCGACGGCATCCCAAGCGTGCAAAGGAGAGACGGGACCTGGTGCTGGATGTTCTTTTTCAGCGTGGAGTTATCGACAAGGCGCAGAGAGATGCGGCGGTAAAGACCGGGCTGGGTGTTACTTCCAAGGGTAACGAGCTTGCTGGTAGCTATTATGCGTTTCTTGATCTGGTACGTAGGCAGTTGCAGCGTGATTATAGGGACGAAGATCTTGCCTCAGAAGGATTGCGCATATTCACTACCCTCGATCCATGGGCGCAGAAGCAGGCGGAGATGGCTGTGACTGAAAGACTTGGCCGATTGGAAAAGGACTATAAGCTTCCGCGTGGCAAGCTGGAGGCAGCTGCAATCATCGCAGGCGTTGAAGGTGGCGAAGTGTTGGCTGTGGTCGGTGGTAGAAACCAGCGATTTGCCGGGTTCAACAGGGCGCTAGATGCAGTCCGCCCTATCGGATCACTGGTAAAGCCTGCGATCTATCTTACCGCGTTGAAGTACGGAGGCAGTTATACCGTAACCACAACACTGGAAGATGCCCCACTGTCTATTACAACGCCGAATGGTAAGGTGTGGCAGCCTTCCAATTATGATGGTCAGTCCCACGGAGAGGTGCCACTGTACGAGGCTCTGGCCAAATCCTACAATCTGGCAAGTGTGCGTTTGGGTATGGATCTAGGGATGAGGAGAGTTGCTGACACCATAAAGGCCCTGGGTATTGAGAGAGAGTTCAATGTGTTTCCATCCATGTTTTTAGGTGCGCTCTCGGTCTCGCCAATTGAGGTAACACAGTTTTATCAAACTCTGGCGGCAGGTGGGTTCCGTTCGCCCCTTCGAGCGATCAGAGAGGTGCTTACACCAGATGGTAAGACTTTGCAGCGATACCCTCTTACAGTGAAACAAGCGGTTCCAGCCGAGGCCGCCTACCTGCTTAATTGGAGTCTGCAACAGGTGGTTAAACAGGGTACCGGCAGACGCTTGGCTAAGTATATAAGTACAGATAAAAAGATTGCTGGTAAGACCGGGACAACCAATAACCTGCGCGATAGCTGGTTTGCAGGATTTAGCGCTGACAAGGTGGCAGTGGTCTGGGTAGGACGGGACGACAATAAGCCAGCAAAGCTGACTGGATCCAGCGGTGCCCTTGAGGTTTGGGGGGATATGATGGGCAGACTGCCATTGGCGACTGGTGATCAGGTCAAGCCGGAGCAAGTGGTTCAAGTCTTGTTAGATAATGAAAATTTCCTACTGGCTGATCAAAATTGCGGTGATACCGATGTCTATCCGTTTATAATAGGCACGGAGCCGACCAGGGAGTCTCCCTGTGTGGGTGGGGGTTTTGGACAATTCCTGCGTGGATTACTTAAATGAAAAGATCGAATGCGCTTACCATAATCACATCCTGTATAACTCTTGCCAGTTGTGGCTACGGCTACAGGGACGAGCCAGCACCTGTGACATCTGAAGGTTCAGACGTGGTAGTGCAAGCATATCAATCCCCACAGCGGGTTGAGATCAAACCTACATATAGCACTCCAGTGGAGTCGTTATTGAAAGAATCCCATAGATTACAGGGTGATGGGGATCTTGCCGGAGCGGTGGCAAGTATTGAGCGCGCCTTGCGTATTGAGCCAAGAAATGCCTATCTCTGGAATAGACTTGCCCGTTTGCGGTTGGATCAGGGGCAGGGTAAGCGAGCAGAGGAATTGGCTGCAAAATCAACGAGTTTGGCTGGTGCTGATAGCAAGCTTAAGGCTGAGAATTGGCGTCTTATCGCAAGGGTCAGGCGCGATTCAGGTGACGAGCATGGCGCAGCCAGGGCGGAATACAAGGCAACAGAGATAACCTACCAATAAACCCACGGTAATGTTAAAAATACCGGTATGTCGCGCATGTATTTCCACATCATGTGGATAAATTCCAAATAATAGGGATTATTCAACATAATATATGCTTTTTACGTGAGTGTTTGTCGTTTTGTCTACTTTGGACTAGATTAATCTACTAAAATAACTGATTTCCCTATATATCTAAGGCGGCGTTTTTTATCATAAATTCATATACAATCCTGCTATTAGCGGTTTCACAACAATGGAAAGGTGTGGTGTCTTGAACATCTACGCAGAAGAAAAATTGATAAGCCAGGCACGGCAACTAGCAGCGGATTACCGTAGAACCATGGGGAAGCCTCTTCCAGGGGTCAGTAATGAGATAGCATTGCATGATGCCATGCGTCTGCTGCAGCTGGTACCCGCAGAGACGGATGCCGGAGGATATGATGCCCTGGATCCAGAGCGGGATAACAAGCGTATTCAGATCAAGAGCCGCACTATCTTTGACGAGAATTTCGGTAGTCAACGCATAGGGCAGATAAAGGTCGATCAGGCATGGGATTCTGTTGTGTTGGTGTTGATGGATGATAATTATGAGCCCTTCGAGATCTATGAGGTGGATCGGGATGAGTTGCTAGAGTTTGTGGATAAAAGCAGCAGCAGTCGCGCCAAGCGTGGTGTGTTGTCTATCTCCAGATTCAGGATTATAGGTCGGCTGGCCTGGACCCGAGAGGATGGTCTCGAATCCGAGGTGTGGGACAACCAAGCCTAGGCATATATGAGCGACCTATCCGAAGTATTGGGTCCGGACGGGCTCTTATCCCAACACATAGAAGCGTTCTCATTTCGTCACCAGCAGCTGGAGATGGCCCAGAGAGTGGAGCAGGTTCTGGCCGCAGGAGGGGTGCTGATCACTGAGGCCGGTACCGGTACCGGCAAGACCTTTGCCTATCTTGTTCCCGCACTGCTATCCGGTCTCAAAGTAATCGTATCCACCGGCACCAAGAATCTGCAGGACCAGCTCTATCATCGCGATCTTCCCTTGATAAAAGACATCCTGGCCGTTCCAGCTAGAGTCGCTCTTCTCAAAGGGCGCTCTAACTACCTCTGTATCCACCGTATGGAAAATGCTACGCAAGAAGGCCGTCTGCGCTCCAGAGAACAGGTTGATCAGTTAATGCAGGTACGGGATTGGTCCGGCAAGACCAAGAACGGTGATATTGCGGAACTGTCCAGTATCCCAGAGGATTCCGGCATCTGGCCTGTCATTACCTCCACGGTGGATAACTGCCTGGGGGCTGATTGCCCATCCTACAGCACCTGTCACCTGGTGGAGGCGAGACGTAGGGCACAGGAGGCGGATCTGGTAGTGGTTAATCATCATCTGCTCTGCGCCGACTTTGCACTGAAAGAGGAAGGATTCGGTGAACTGCTGCCAGAAGCAGACTGCTTTATCGTGGACGAGGCGCATCAACTCCCGGATACCGCAAGCAACTTTTTCGGTGTCAGCGTAACCGGCAGACAACTGCTGGAGCTGGCGCGAGACAGCGAGACTGAATACTTGCGTGAAGCCGGCGATATACCGGAGATCCCGGCCCAGGTATCGGCCCTGAGCAAGGCGGTGCGGGATCTGCGCCTGGTGTTTGGCCTGGATCTGCGGCGTGGCCCCTGGTCGGAGATAAGTGGTGATGAACGCATCACCAACGCGCTGGATCGGATGCAGAATGAGTTGGTTGGTCTGCAAAGGCTATTGGAGCAGATCAAAGAGCGGGGCAAAGGGCTTGAGAGCTGTCATGCGCGCTGCGAACAGATGCTGTCCAAGCTGGACCAGCTGTTTGACCCGGACGATGACAACAGCATCAGATGGTTCGAGACCTACAGCCAGAGCTTCAATCTGAATCGAACCCAGCTGGATGTATCGGAGATGTTCCAGTCCCAGATGCAGCAACGACCCGGCAGCTGGATCTTCACCTCCGCCACCCTGGCGGTGGGGGAGAGCTTTCGTCACTTTCAGGATCGGTTGGGGGTGCATGAGGCCGAGACCTTGTGTCTGGACAGCCCCTTCGACTATCCCAATCAGGCCCTGTGGTTCGTGCCGCGCAACATGCCGGAGCCGCGTGCTCCAGACTATCTGGATGCAGTGTTGGAGATCATCGTCCCGGTGGTTGAGGCTAGCGCCGGTCGCGCCTTCCTCCTCTTTACCAGTCATCGCTCCCTACGTCTGGCGGCAGAAAAATTGGAAGAGAGGGTGGAATTTCCATTGTTGGTGCAAGGAAGCGCCCCCAAGACAGAACTGCTGGAACGATTCCGTGAACTTGGTAATGCCGTACTCTTGGGCACCGCCAGTTTTTGGGAAGGGGTGGACGTGCGTGGGGAGGCCCTCTCCTGTGTGGTTATAGACAAGTTGCCGTTCGCCTCACCAGGGGACCCGGTGCTACAAGCAAGGATCGATGCCCTGAAAAAGCGTGGTGGCAATCCTTTTATGGAGTTCCAGGTGCCCCAGGCGGCTATTGCCCTGAAGCAAGGGGCAGGGCGGCTGATCCGGGATGAGACCGACCGCGGGGTGTTGGTGATCTGTGATCCGCGTCTGCTCTCCAAGGGTTATGGACATACCTTTCTCAATAGCATGCCGGCGATGGCGCGGACTAGGGAGTTGGGGGATGTGCGGGAGTTTTTTGCGGCTGCTGAGTAGATTCCCTCTCCCCTGGGGAATATGACTTTATGTTCGTCGTTGATACTCCCTCTCCCT
>JBNKEE010000044.1:0-10635 GCA_050288625.1 Sedimenticolaceae bacterium
CAGCTTTTAATATGGTGAGTGCTTGTGCAATTGGGCCTTGTTGTAGACAGTGCCTAATAGTGTTGTGTTCTCCAACAGACGCAATGACTCTTTCACTTCGCCCGGAGTATTTACCCCTTCTTCTACCACCAGCAAGCTTGACTGTACCTTGGGCAGAAAAATCAGCGCATCGTCAATATGCAGCAATGGAGGCAGATCAAAGATGATGATGCGTGATGTGTAGCGATTGGTTATATCCTCCATCAGATCTGCCATCATCGGAGTTGAGATCAACTCGGATGAGTGTTGCACCGGATTACCGGATGGCAGAATCACCAAACGCTCAATTCCAGGATTAACCAGCAGCGAAGATATCTCCACATCTCCGGTCAGATGATCAGCAAGACCCTGCTCCGGCTCAAATCCAAAATATTTATGGATTGATGGTCTACGCAGGTCCATGTCTACCAGCAGTACTGTATGATTGGCCTCCAGCGACAGGCTTACCGCGAGATTGGCTGATACCATAGATTTTCCACTTCCCTTACTTGGGCTGGTTACGGCTATAGTGTTAATGCCAGCAGCTCTTATCTTGTGCAAAATCTTGGTACGCAGGACCTTAAATATGTCTGCTTGCGGATGATCCTTGACCCCGGCAACCAGCCGATTATCCAGCATAGTCTTGCGTGATACCGCTATGGTCCTGGTATTGGAGTATGTAATTGCCGCGTGACTCTCGCCTTCGACACCCGCTGCCTTATCCCTGCCAGAACCTTTAACGCGCGTCCCATCGGCTATCTTGCGACGCTGCTCCTCAGCCTTGTTCAGTGCCTGTTGAATTCTTTCCATATGGTTGTCTCTAATTCAATTAAACCAATCATGTCAATTATCAGATGCCTGCGGCGATTACATCAACTAGCCTCAAACCCAAGCCGCCGCAAAACCACATACCAAAGCACATCCAGCGGCATTACCAGAAAATGAAACAGGATCACGACGATCACGACCGCAATAATGCCTGC
Source organism: Sedimenticolaceae bacterium (assembly GCA_050288625.1). Lineage (GTDB taxonomy): Bacteria > Pseudomonadota > Gammaproteobacteria > Chromatiales > Chromatiaceae > JAAGZL01. Next base: position 1,002 of record JBNKEE010000044.1, read on the forward strand.
AGCCAGCGCTTTTTTCCGGAGCATATCCCGCTTGTCCTGCTCCGCCTCCACCTCTATGTAAGGGATGGTTATAAGGGGAGGCTCACCAGTTACCTGCATAAGGCCGCCAGCATCCTTGATCGCATCACTCATGGCTTCGGCCACCGCAACGGTCCCAACTCCGCCGGCGAGGGAGAAGATAAAACCCAAAAACAGTATGGCCAGGCGATTTGGTTTGGAGGGCTTCTCCGGTAGTTGTGGCGGCTCAATCAAAGAGAAACGTTCACCCTTGTTTTCGCGTTCCAATGCCTCTGCCAGCTCCGCCTCCAACTGCTTGGCCTTCACCTCTTTATATTTACCCATGGCATTATCATAATCCCTGGATAGATCTCGATACTCACGCTCGACCTGCGGACTCTTGGTCAGACGGGCCTCGAAGTCACGCAGCTTCTCCTTCAACTCATTCTCTGTTTTACGAAGAGATCTTATGTCACCCTCAGCCGCCTCAAGTTGTGTCTGCAGCTGTATATAGGCTGGATTATCCGGTTCAATCCCAGAATCTTTCTCTTCCGTCTTCCTGGCTTCTACCACCTGCTTCAGCCCCTGTTGTGCCTTGGCCAGAGCACGCTGTACCTTCTTCACATCCGGATGCTGCTCCGAGTAATTTTCACGCATCGTGGCTTCTTTAGTCTTAAGATCTTTTATCTGCAGTCTGAGCTCTTCCGCCTCGTCTGTGATACCTACCTCTTTACGCAGAGCAGCAATCTCCTTTTTCATCCTGATGACATCCGGGTGGGTAGGCGAATAGCTGGATGAGAGGGTGACAAACTCAGACTGCAGCGTCTTCAGTCTGTCCTTCGACCCCATGATACGTCTGCCATCCGCAGAGATCATTTCGGTATTCGGGTCGACCTGAGCCAACTGGGATGTCAGGTATACCTTGCGCTCTTCTAATGCCCTAAGCTGCTGCTCCACATCCCTAAGTTCACGCTCTGAACGCTCCATAAGCTGGATATTCAGTTGCTGCATCTCCGGGAGATTATTTATGTTTCTCTCTTTAAACTCCGCCAATTTAGCTTCAAGCGACGCCACCTTATCTTCCAACTTTGATGATTCGGTAGAGAGAAATCCTGAGGTCTCAATCGCTGATTTGGTCCGGCGCTCAAGATTCGCGTTCAAAAACAGCGAAACAAGTTCGCTTGTCACCTTCTGGGCAGTGCGTGGATTCTCGTTATTGAACGATAGGGTAAATGCTATAGTAGCGGTAGTAGGCCTGCCACTACGCGGATCAACCACGTCGGCACTTATCATCTCCAGGTTGATCTCTTTACGCATCTCCTCAACCAGAATGGACATGCTCGTAGTCTTACGATCATCTTTATATAGGCCGTAACTCTCGATAATCTTACTCAGATTTTCTGTCGTCATGACCCGCTGACTGATCATCTGAATACGTTCGCCCGCATATGAGGTGACCGTCGAGCGCACCAGATCAACCGGAATTTCCTGCTGCTCAATCAAAATGGTGGCTTTGGATTGATATATTGAGGGCAAACCAAACGCCAGCATGGCGCTGGCAACCAGAATTACAATAGCCGGAATAATGAGCTGTCTTTTCCTCCTTCCAAGAATGGATAGGTAGTCGCCAAGCCCTTTAATATCTTCCATCTCTTCCATTTCTTACCCAAATTTAATCTAACTATAAGCTGCGCCGAACCGGATCTTTCACCAGAAGCATCAAACTCCTGAAGAGTGTATATTGTACTTTCAATAAAGCAGAACTGACACTCCAATAGCCTAAATCGGCATCGGACAGCCGTTTCTTGAACACTGAATCACACCATTTCTGCCCGACTGTAGTGATTCCAAGCCTAAAATGGCATACCCCAACCAAACGCGCCGGAGAATAATGGGCTATAGATCCATAAACTTGCCCAGCGACTCCTTGGGCCAGACATATCTAAGGGTGATATAGGCTGCGTTTGATTCAGCCTTACCTGCATTTGACGAGGTGTATTCTGACTGCTGGTATCTGTAGGACCCACTAATAGTCCACCAGGGAGAAGCTCTCCAGCTAAGTCTAGGTTCGAAAGAGAGATAAGTTCGATCGTCACTGGTATCTGTTCGCCCCCCACCACTGCTGTTTTGCTGCATCTTTCCTGACATGCCAAACGTGGTACGCGCAGATATCTTGCGCTGCATAGATAGATCCAGACTGGTCCTTCTGATCATCTTTCCCTCACCCCCGGCGCTTTCGGATGTGGTTAAAGATCCTGTTAACGAGGTGAGCTCGAACTCTTTGCGAAATCCTGCATCTATCAATCTGCCAACATCGCTGGTCTCATCCTCCACTCCACCACTCATAAACTTGGATTTGGTGTAGTTGGGGCCTAGCAATAGGTTTACGCTGAAGGTCTCGGAAAACATGTGGTTTAGTCCGAACTGTAGACTGGTTGAATCAAACTCAGTGCTACCAGAGGTATATAGTGACTTAGCCGCAACCGCCTGCAGCGATGTTTTCTCAGTTAGCCGGTGCTGTAATGAGACATAGGCCGACTTATAGGTATAATCGCTCAGGCCGGTAAACTCCGCATCCTGATAGGTTACATCGGTGTAACCTCCCCCTAATCTGATTGATGTTCTCTCAGTCAGGGTTCTATCCCAGTATGGATTTATTGACTTGGTTATTCTGATCTTATTGGTACTTGAGTATCCGCTAAAATCAAATTCACTGGTACGCGTACTCTCCCGCTGATAGTCAGCTCCCAGTCCAAACAGATTGAGATCTGACCGGATGGATGACTGCAAGTTCAAAAACTGATTATTTGTATTCAGGTAGGCGTTATCATCAAACCGCTTGTCTACCATCTTCGCCGTGACACTGACATCGCTGACTTCAGTACGGAAGCCCAATGCTGCATCAGCCGTAATATCAGAGGTAAATGTTTCGATCTCTGAACTGGTAGAGAGCTGAGTATTATCGTTATAGCCCAGACGCGCACTCACTGCCGGTTCAAAATACCATTTCTCTGCCATGGCCTGGCTTGAGGTAAAACAGCAGCAGACGAAGACAAAGGTAAGATATTGCCGGATCAAGCCGTGCTGCTTTGCTCCCTGGTTAACTGACATATCAGTTTGCGCATCCATGGATAAACCTAAGAGATCTGCTTGCGTGCATACCGCTGATTAAGGAACTACAACGACATCACCTGGCTTAAGCACAATGTTCTGCGCCAGATCCTTACCCTCAACTACGCTTTCATAGCGAAATGGGATTGATTGCTGTACGCCATTTACCCGACGCAGTATCTTGATCTCATCACCGGCGGCAAACGGGTTTAAGCCACCGGCCATACTCAGGGCCTGCATTACATCAACGTTTCTATTTATCAGGAACTCGCCGGGTTTTAGAACTTTACCCACAACATAGACCCTGTTTCCCAGCATCTGCTTGAGACTTACAGTAACAACCGGATCAGGGATATATTTTTGCAACCGCGCAGTTATCTCCTTGTTTACATCCTGCACAGAACTATTTTTTGCTTTTATATTTCCAACCAAAGGGAAAGAGATACCACCATCAGGACGCACCAGCACCTCCCGCTGCAAATCCGGCTCTTTCCAGACCGAAATCTCCAGGATATCTCCCGGCTGTAGCGAGTAACCCTCAATAGCCGATGCATTCAGAGACACCAACGCCAGACACAGGCCAATCACTACCAAATCAAACCGTATGTTTCGCGAACTAAACATGATCTTCATCCCCTGATTAGTTGGCATGTTTGCCCGAGACCGACCACACACACCGAAAAACTAACTCCACCTATTAGCACTCAATAAATATATATTATATAAACAACATTAACAAGAAAGCATAAGCTATTAACAGTAAATGCTTATTTCCAAATACTCTCACTAATAATTCAGAACGGCCACACCCGCAACTAACACATCAGCCCAACTATCTTCGAACAATAAACATCATCATGACAATCCGGGCAGCCTTGAGCTACGCGCAATCTTATCTGATTGATATATTGTGAATAAAAAAAGAGGGGCTAGCCCCTCTTTTTGCGTATTCCTCTGCGCTTAACCTTATGCGGAAATGTTCTGCCTCTTCTTACACCCCAGAACGCCAAAACCCGCTAATGCAGAACCAAACAGCAGGATGGCAGGTGGGAGGGGTACTGCAGTCGTAAACAGCCTGACCTTATAGCCGCTATCTTTACCTACGGCCGTAGCATTCCCTTCAACCCTCATCCACCAGACTTCATCTACAGGGAAATTGCCAAAGTCGTAAAGATAGAGATGGCCGCTACCGGATTGCTGACCTGCGGTCGCAGTCTCATCTGTGCCTTGAAAGAAATTAATCTTGAAATTGCCCAGATCCACGTAAGATCCCAACTCAAAGAAAGCACTTAAAGAAGCTAGCTGACTAGAGGAAAACCTAAACCACTGCACGACTGTCTGGTCGCCTAATCCAAAACCCACATAATTTGGATTCAACGTATAGTTCCCAGTGCTCGACAAATCACCGGCGGGATCTATCACTGTAATGTCGGTGCCTATCCAGTTGGGGCCCGCGACATAGCCGGCTGGCAGGCCAACATCAACGTCACCAAGATAGCCCAAATAATCACCACTGTCAGTGCCAGCGTTGTTCCTGATAATACCTCCATCGAGGTAGTACGCCGATGCATTCCCAGCCATAACAAGACCAAGAACAAACACACTAACTACTCTTAAAAAGGCTTTCACAACCTATCTCCAATCACCACGCCAAACCGGCCAGCATCACCAAGCCGATTCCACATAGATGAAATAATAACACAAAACTAGCACCTTAAAATAGCGTAAGCCGCACGGAATTCGCAGCATTTAAGAACTCATTTTCATCCTAACGGTAGTACTACATTTACATTCCACCGCACTATGAGTCATATTATGGTCTACTCAGGGTTTCCCCCACATCACTCATTTGAGTAATAGATTGATATCTATATAGGAATTAAGGTAATCACGTTTAAATCAGCCCAGGCCAGACGATTAGATCCGGACACAAATAACAACATGCCAACACAGCACAATAAACAGCAAATACAGGCAATCATGACGGAATCCGGGGTCGGGTTTGGCACCAGTGGCGCCAGGGGGCTGGCAGAGGCCATGACCGACCGAATCTGTTACTCCTATACAGTCGCCTTCCTGCAGCATCTCGTAGCTTCGAAACAACTTGGGCAGCAGTTGCATGTAGCCATAGGCGGCGATCTAAGGCCAAGCACGCCCAGGATCATGCATGCTGCAGCCAAAGCAGTTACAGATTGCGGATTTACCGCCCTGAATTGCGGCCTGTTGCCATCTCCCGCCATCGCGCTGTATGGAATTGAGAAACAAATACCATCCATCATGGTCACAGGCAGCCATATCCCGGATGATAGAAACGGCATCAAATTCAACACCCCTGCCGGTGAGATCATGAAGCAGGATGAAGCCTCTATGCGCCAACAAGAGGTTGATGTCCCGGAAGATCTATTTACTGACAGCGGCCAATTCAAGGCCAGCTACCCCTTATCAGTCGAGACCGAAGCGGCGAAGACTGCCTACATAAACCGCTATCTGCACTTTTTCCCTCCTGGGTGTCTGGAAGGGATGAGGATCGGAGTATATGAACACTCCGGGGTTGCCCGCGATATCCTGAGTGCGGTAGTTGCAAGCCTTGGGGCAACAGTAGTTCCACTGGGGCGCTCTGACATCTTCGTCCCGGTAGATACCGAGGCGGTCAGATCCGAGGATATTGCCTTGGCAAAGCAGTGGGCAACCGAGCATGGACTGGACTGCATTGTCTCAACCGATGGCGATGCTGATCGCCCACTAATAAGCGATGAAGCAGGCAACTGGTTGCGTGGCGACATAGCAGGAGTACTCTGCGCCAAGTATCTTGGGATAAAAAATCTGGCAACCCCGGTCAGTTGCAACTCTGCTGTTGAAAGATGCGGCTGGTTTGACCGGGTGGTACGTACCCGCATTGGATCACCCTACGTAATTGAAGCGATACAACAACTCATCTCAGATGGCGGTAGCTCTATTGCCGGCTATGAGGCGAACGGCGGCTTTCTGACCGGCGACCAAATAGCAGTAGGCAACTCCACCCTCGAATCACTGCCGACCCGTGATGCCTTGATCGTTATCCTGAGCGTCCTGCTGTTTTCCCGGGAACAGAAGGTGGCTGTTTCCCGGCTGCTGAACCTGCTGCCGATGCGTTATACATTTAGTAACCGCTTAAAGGATTTTCCCACGGATACAAGCAAACGAATACTGCGGCAACTCACCCCAAATGACGACAACAACCTCTCCTGCATCAATGATATCTTCAGGATTCATTTTGGGGCGGCCAAGGAGATAGATCAGACCGACGGTCTGAGGATCAGCTTCGAGAGTGGTGAAATAGCCCATTTGCGACCATCCGGAAATGCCCCCGAACTACGCTGCTACACCGAGGCGGACAGTGAGGAGCGAGCAGCCGAAATGAATAGAATATGCCTGGATTCTTTGGGTAGATTGATATAGCGACAACTCAGGAGCCAACGTATTAGCGCTCAGTCAGCGCCAGTTGCTTTGCCTTAATGATAGGTTTCAGGATATACATAAGAACGGTCTTCTGCCCGGTTATGATATCCACCACCGCCACCATACCCGGGATAATTGGCAACTTCTTGCCGCCACTGGCAAGATAGTTTTTTTCTGTTCTTATCATTACCTTATAATATGCTTCGCCGCGCTCATCCAACACAGTATCAACCCCGATCTGCTCTAACTTACCTGGCAGCCCTCCATAAATGGAGGAATCATAGGCACTGAATTTTACCCGCGCCTTCTGCTCCGCATGCAAAAAGGCTATATCAGACGGCCGGACCCTGGCCTCTACCAGCAGGGTATCATCCAGAGGTACGATCTCCATCAAATCCTCTCCCGGCTTGATAACACCCCCGATGGTGCTTTTCTTAATCGATTTAACCACACCGTTGACCGGAGAACGTATCTCAGTCCTGGAAACCTTATCCTTCGCCCCGAGGATTGTCTCTTTAATCCTGGCGAATTCCACATTGCGTTGCGACAACTCGCCGGCACTTACCGACTTAAAGTGTTTATATTTTTCCTCTTTGCGGCCCTGCGCCTCATTTATCGCCGACTCCACCCTTGGCAGAGACAATTCCGCTGCGCTTATCTGCCCCTCCATATCGTTTATTTGTCGTTTTAATCGCAGCAGTTCTATCTTAGGCACAATGGTCTTCTCTACCAGTGGCGCGGTAATGTCATACTCCTCTTGACTGATCTTGAGGCTGGCCTGTAGTTGCTTGAGCTTACCTAACAGCTCATCCTTCTCCTGCTTTCTCTGATCCAGCTGCTGATCAAGAATAGCTACCTGGGTTTCCAATTCAGATTTTCTCGCTGCATACAGGGCCTGCTGATCCTGAACAATACGGGGATGATCCTTCACCATCTCTGGACTGAACTTCGGAGCCACACCCTCCGCCTCGGCCTTGAGCCTGGCGATCTCGCCAATCAGACTGTAATACCTGGCTTGCATCTCGCCAAAACTGGAGGAGAACCCGGTATCATCAATCCGCATAACCACCTGACCACTCGTTACCAACTGCCCTTCAGACACCGAAATCTCTTTCAGTATGCCACCCTCAAGGTTCTGGATAACCTGAACCCGGGATGACGGGATTACCTTCCCCTCCGCATGGGTCACCTCATCCACCACAGCAAACCAGGCCCAGATCGTTGCCACAACAAAAAACAGCAGGATCAGCATCAGCATGGTCAGGGAGTAAGGGCTTGGTCCCTGCATATATGCGGCATCGACATCTGCCGCATAATCGGCATCCGCCCAATACTTACTGGAAAACAGACTCCTGGTGTCGGACCAGAATTTGTTGGAGGAGATATCCTCAAATTTACCAGCGACAGCACCAATAAAGTTGTTAGCAAATTTCTTCACGAACCTTTTGCCCCTTTAGCCATCTGTTCGCGGGTCGCAGCCTGCGCCATATTCAACACGTCATCTCTGGATTCATCTTTGACTATTTTGCCGTTACCCAGGATAACAACCCGATTTACCAGAGATAATAGTGTGGGGCGATGGGTAATCAGAATCATGGTTTTATCTGCCAGGACCCTGCCCAGACGGTGCATGAATAGCTTCTCCGCCTGCATATCCATCATGCTGGTAGGTTCATCCAGGATTAGAATACGTGGGTTGGTGATGAGTGCTCGCGCCAGACCGATAGCCTGGCGCTGCCCGCCGGAAAGGGCCTGCCCACGTTCCCCCACCACCCAGTCATAGCCTTGCGGATGGCGAGAAACAAATTCATGAACCCCGGCGAGTTTGGCTGCCTCCAGGATCATCGCATCATCCGCAAAGGGGGCGCCCATGGCAATGTTGTCACGTACACTGCCCTGAAACAGAATCACCTCCTGCATCACCACCCCGATATGCGAACGGATATCCGATGGATCTATCTGGCGCAGATCAGTATTGTCCAGTAGCACCGAACCTGCCGTTGGCTCGTACAGACCGGCAATCAGGCGTGAAATAGTGGTCTTACCGGAACCGATCGGTCCGATAAATGCCAGCTTCTCCCCCGGTTTGATGTGGAATGAAACATCGTCAATTGCCGCAACATCAAACCCGGGATAAGAAAATTTTACGCAATTAAATTTGATGTCGCCCTCTACATCCGGGCGACTGAGAAACCTCTTCTCTGGACCGCGCTCAACCGGGAGATGCATTATCTCATTTAATGAATCAAGGGCGACCATCGCCTGGTTATAGCGACTCAACAGTACAGCCACCTGCCCCAAAGGGGCCATAGCTCTGCCGGAGATGATGGTGCATGCAATCAGCCCGCCTACAGTCATCTCTCCCCGCATGATCTGGTAGACACCGATAAGAATCACACCAACAGTTACCATCTGCATGGCGGCCTGGGAAAAATTAATACCGGTACCGGCGATCAACCTCGCACCCAGACTTGTTTTGGCGGCACGCCCGACAAATCTTTCCCAGTCACCCTGCATTTTGCTCTCAGCACCCAGGGACTTTACCGTCTCCAGCGCACCAATTGTCTCCAGTATCACTCCATGCTTTTGTGACTTCTGGTCAATCTCCTTACTTATGGCACGCCGCAACGGCCACTGCAGAAAAATCCCTGTAGCAAGAACCAGAGGCACCGCAAGCGCCGGGGCCACCACAACCACACCACCGAGCATATAGATAATAATCAAAAACAGAATAACAAAGGGAAAATCCACCAGCGCTACCAGTACTGCGGAACTAAAAAACTCACGTAGTGACTCAAACTCACGCAAACGATTGGCAAAGGATCCTGAGGATTCAGGTCGTGCATGCAGTTTAATGTTCAGAACATGCTCAAAGATCTTACTGGAAAGAAGCACATCTATTCTTTTGCCGGTATTATCTACGAAATAGGTGCGCAGTGTTTTTAAAATAAAATCAAAAAAGATCACAATGCTAACGCCTATGGCCAATACCCATAGAGTCTCCTCCGCATGGTTCGGAACCACACGGTCATACACATTCATCACAAACAGGGGGCTGGCCAGGACAAATAGATTAATCAGTACTGCT